>JANQHI010000033.1 GCA_028282705.1 Prolixibacteraceae bacterium
GTAAGTATGTGAAAAATGTTACACTTTTTCAAAATTATTAAGTGCAGTTTTTCAGGCAATTACAAGCATTTTTAGCATTTAACTTTAAACAAGTTCATAATAGGTTTCATAAATTCCATAACAATAAAATTCAAGCATAATGAGAAATTTTAAACTATTTTTAATCTTCCTGGTTTCTTTGATATTTTCTTTTGGGTGTTCCACTATTGAGCAGGAAAAGCCCAATATTATCATTATGTTGGTTGATGATGCAGGTTATGCTGATTTTGGTTTTATGGGATGCAAAGATCTTGCTACACCTAATATTGATGGATTGGCAAAAAGTGGGGTTATTTTTACTGATGCCCATGTATCTGCAACTGTATGTGGCCCATCAAGGGCTGGCTTGCTAACAGGGCGTTACCAACAACGTTTTGGCTTTGAATGCAACCCCAGTGCAGATGATGTTTTAGACAAATCAGAAGAAACCATTGCTGATGTTATGAAAAAAGCAGGTTACAAAACTGCTGCTTTTGGGAAGTGGCATCTTGGACACCACGATGGGTATAAGCCCAACCAAAGGGGGTTTGATTATTTTTGGGGTTTCTTGTCGGGCAGCAGGAGTTATTTCCCTTACAAAAACCTTGAAACCACAGGCTACACCAAACGCATCATGGAAAATGATTCACAGGTTGAATTTACAGGTTACCTGACCGATCAGTTGGGCAACAAAACAGCAGAATTCATTGAGCAAAATAATCCTGGAGAAACAGGCAAGCCCTTTTTCATTTATTGGGCTCCTAATGCAGTCCATACCCCTATGGAAGCAACAAGGGAAAGCCTGGCAAAATTTGAAGGATACCCACGCCAAAAACTGGCAGCTATGACATGGTCTCTTGACCAGGCTGTAGGTACAATCATAAATAAATTAAAGGAGCAAGGGATATATGACAACACTTTGATCTTCTTTTTAAGTGATAATGGAGGTGCCAGTAATAACCAGTCAAGTAACTTGCCACTTAAAGGATTTAAAGGAAACAAATTTGAAGGGGGGCATAGGGTAGCTTTTGTGGCTTCATGGCCAGCATTGATTGGTGAAGGTTTCACTTTTAGTGGGCTGACTTCCTCATTAGATATTTTTGCTACTGCTGCTGATGTTGGCAAAGCACAGCAAAACCCTGAAAAACCTTTAGATGGGGTTTCATTGGTGCCATTCCTCACAAAAGAAAAACAAGGCAACCCACACGAAAAATTATTTTGGAGGAAAGATGAGATGGCAGCTGCACGAGAAGGCCATATGAAAATGATCAGGGTTGAAAGGCTGGGATATAGGATGTATGACCTTAAAAATGACCTGGGTGAGTTGAAGGACCTTTCTACAGAAAGGGAAGAAGAGTTAAATAATTTAAAACTACAAATGAAAAATTGGGAATCAGGGCTTATGTATCCCCTTTTTACTGAAGGGCACATGTGGGATACCATAACCTGGATGATCCATGAAGATTATTATTTGAACAGGGATGTTAGGGTTAAAAGCCCAAGAGGATTAGCTCAATTTTTATCAAAAAGGTAGGGATATGTATAAAAAACTCAAAAAAGGTCACCCTTTTTTGGGTTTGGTGTGTCTTACTAGTGATAGTGTAAATGATAGTCATAGATTCAAAAGGGTATTCATATCCTTTATACTATCCAGAAGCTTTTCATAGATAGTTTTAAATTAGCACATTTGCAGGGGTACTTTCATCAGAGGATGGGTACCCTTTTCTGTTAGAGGTAGCTTAAATCTTATTTGATTAAAGGTTAAATCATGCATTTTTCTTCAAGCTTCTGGTTTCACGCTCATTTTCATTTATGAGTGTTATAAATAAATTCAAAACAGCCTCTCAATACATGATGTTTTAGTTTTTGGTAAATTTGGTTTTTCCTTTAAAGGTAAAATGAAGAAATCAACAGTAGCACAACAATTTGCTTCTTCCTTAAAACTCCTTGGGGTCAGGTTTGTTTTTGGTGTCCCCAGTGGGAATATGATAGATTACATAGAAGCATTGAGGCAGCAACCTGGGATAGAATTTATTGCAGTAGGGCATGAGTCAACAGCTTCAATAATGGCTGATATATGTGGCCGGATGACAGGTATCCCAGGTGTTTGTTTTGGTACATTTGGACCTGGGGCAACCAACCTGGCAACTGGTGTGGGAGGTGCTTTGCTTGACAGGTCTCCTATAATTGCTTTCACTGATGAAATGCCTCCACATTTATTAGGTAGGAAAATACAAATGGGGATTGACCACCAGGCACTTTTTAAACCCATAACAAAATGGACAACAAGGCTTCAACCTGAAAAAGCAATGGAAACCATATTCATGGGTGCTGAAATTGCCAATTCAGGAGTACCAGGTCCTGTGCATATTGGAGTACCTGCTGGTATTGGCATATCCCCTGTACCTGAGCCTGGGCAGCCCATTCAGACTGGGAAAGTTAAAAATGAGTTAGGTTTTAAAAACCTGGATAAAGAAATAAAAAAGTTTGAACAGGCTTTTAATCAGGCAGAAAAACCACTGCTGGCTGTTGGGTTGTCAGCAGTTAAGGCAGGTGTCGCCAGATGGGTAAAAAAAATAGCAGAAAAGTTTAAACTTCCTGTGGTTTTAACACCTATGGCAAAAGGCATGTTTCCCGAAAACCATCCACTGTATGTAGGGGTGTTGTTCCATGCCTTGTCAAACCATGTGGCTGAAACCTATAGGCAAGCTGACCTGATTATTGGCATTGGTTATGACCCTGTTGAATTTAACTATGAAGATTGGGTGCCAAATGTACCATTAACCAGTATTGATATTACCCCTGCTGACCTGGATACAAGTAATTATATTATAGCAGCAGATGTGGTTGGAGATATATGTTCCACCCTGGAAAATTTTATGGAATTTAAATCCAATGAAAAAGGATGGGACTTAAGAGGGATACTGGAAAGGAAACAGCAAATGTTCAAGGCTTTAAAACCTCCAGAAAATTCCTGGGGACCAAGGGCAGTTATTGAAGGGCTTAGGCATGCTTTGCCTGGAGAGGGTATTTTAACTGTTGATGTTGGGGCACACCTTCACTTAGCTGGACAACAATGGGTTACTCCTTCTCCTGATAAGCTGGTTATGACCAATGGATGGTCTTCAATGGGGTTTGCAATTCCATCAGCCATGGCAGTTAAGCTTGCCAACCCAAATTTGCAAGTAGCTTCCCTTATGGGTGATGGTGGGTTTATAATGTGTATGGGTGAATTAGCTACTGTGAAACGCCTAAACCTGGCTATTGTGTTTGTAGTTGTGGTAGATAATAAGCTATCATTAATTGAAATCAAACAGCAAAAAAAGGGTTTTAACAGCACTTATGGAACCAGCCTGAACCATGAAAATGATTTCACTGCTGATTCATATTTTGGTGTGCCAGTATTGAAAGCAAAAGACAGTATCTCATACCAAAAAGCTTTAGAAGAAGCTTTCAAATTAAACCAGCCAGTGGTTATTGAAGCCCTTGTTGATGGGGAAGAATATAAAAACCTTGTATTACAGCCCAATAAGTAAGACTAAATAAATGCATTACATTCCAATTCTTTTATTATTTTTGTATTCCGTGCACGTTAACGGAAATGTGTTTCAATGTAAAATCCAATGCAATGAAAAAAATATTTTTGCTGTTAAGTTTTGCGGCTTTCCTGAATATATCAGGCTTTTCACAATCAGTGAATGATTATGTTGATCTATTTATTTGTACAGCAGGAGACCATGGGCAATTAGACCCTGCTGCATGTGTGCCTTTTGGGATGGTTAAACTAGGTCCAGATACCTATCCTGTCAACCACAGTGGTTATAACTACCAGGCTGAGTACATTACTGGTTTTTCACACAACAGGGTAGGTGGTGTAGGATGCAAAGGGGTAGGAGGCAACATAAGGATACTGCCAGGAGTAGGGGAACTAGTTTCAAAATCACTTTATGTCAAAAGCACAGAAAAAGCTGAACCAGGTTATTATGAGGTAACCTTTAACAATGGCATCCAGGCACAACTTGCAGCCACTAACCATACTGGTATCCACAACTATACCTTTCCTGAAAGTAATGAAGCATTTATCAGGATTGACTATAAATCATCATTTGATAAGCTGATCCATGCTGAATACCAGTTGGACAATAATACAGAAATAACAGGGAGTGTAGCAGCTAAAAATGTTTGTGGAAGAGGCAGGTACACTGTGTTTTTCCATCTTGAATCAAATAAACCTTTTGAAAGGTATGAGGAAATAGATGGGGTGTTGTATGCATTTTTCAAAACCAATGAAAATGAAGAGGTAACACTGGAAGTAACCCTTTCCCCCATAAGTCCACAACAGGCAAAGAAAGATAAAAAAGCAACCCTGGAAGGGAAATCTTTTGATGATGTAAAACAAGCAGCCAGCAAAAAATGGGAAGATTTGCTTGGCAGGATCGAACTGGAGGGGAAAGAAGAATACAAAAAAATTTTTTATACACATCTGTACCATATTTTCCTGAACCCTGTTAACAGCACCAGCACTGATGGGGAATACAGGGGAACTGATGGGAGGGTATACAAGGCTGAAGGTTATACGCATTATGATAGCTGGTCAATTTGGGATAATTTCAGGAATAAGTTTTCACTCTATTCAGTATTAATACCTGAAATTACTGGTGATATTGGCAGGTCAATGGTTGATTTGTACAGGTCAGGAAAATCAAAATGGGCAAGTCATTTTGAACCAACCCCAACTGTGCGCACAGAGCACTCATCACTGGTTTTGTTGGACATGTATAAACGTGGCATAGAAGGTATTGACCTGGAGTCAATTTATACTGATATTGAGTTTGAAACCTCTTACCATCAGGCATTTTCACCTGATATGGCTCTTGAAATTGCCTATGACTATTGGGGATTAGCACAAATAGCTAATATACTTGGCAAACAAAAAGACCATACCCTTTTTATGGATAGGGCAATGGAATACAAAAAGGTTTGGAAAAAACATTTCCTGACCCTGGAAGAAGATGCAGACAGTATGCATGCACGAGGATTGTATGAAGGAACTATCTGGCAATATCGTTGGCATGTACAGTTTGATGTAGATGGAATAATTGAAATGATAGGAGGCAAAGAAAAGTACCTGTATGACCTTGAGTTTTTCTTTGATAATGACCTTTATAACCATGGCAACCAGCCTGATATTCATGTCCCTTTCATGTTCAATTTTGGTGGGGCTCCATGGTTGACTCAAAAGTGGGTAAATAAAATATTAGCCAAGGAAGATATGGTACAATATTATGGCACACATGGCAAATGGGAAAAGCCATATATTGGCAGGGTTTACAAAGCTGAACCAAAAGGTTACATAAAGGAAATGGATGATGATGAGGGAACCATGTCTGCCTGGTATGTGCTTAGTTCAATGGGAATGTATCCTGTATTGGTTGGAGAGCCAGAATTTCAACTAAGTGCACCTGTTTTTGAAAAGGTTACTATCCACCTTGAAAGTGGGAAAACATTTGAAATTGTGTGCAAAAACATCAGTGACGAGAATTTTTATATCCAATCAACAAGATTGAATGGGAAGGAGTTTAACCAATCCTTTATCCCTCATAATTCCATAATGGATGGAGGGAAGCTTACCTATTATTTATCAGATAAACCCAATAAAAAATGGGGTGTAAATCCTGAGTAAAGGGTATAGCATCCTTTATTGTTTCATTTGCCCTGAAGCCTCAGAAAGAAACTGGAATAAAGCTGTATAAAACTGGGTGTTTTTTTCATTATTAACCTCTTCTGCAAGGTGCTGTACACGTTCCAGGTTACCTGAATATAAGCGTTGCAACAACCCAAAACCTGCTGTATACCCAGTGAAATAAAACTTATTGGAGAACTGGTCTATTCCAAAATAGAGTAACCCTGCATGTAGTGAAAAGCTCATCAGCCCTTCACCAATTTTCCCTGTGTAGAAGTGCCCTGCCCCAGGTATAAAACGTGCCAGGTTTTTGGCTTTTTTAGGTGATAATTGTTTAGGGATATTTTTCTCAGAAAACAATTGGGCAAGATGGGCTTTGTATAAGGCTTGTTTAGTTGGGGTAGCAACTGCAATGGCTAAAAAAGCTTCTGCTGATTTTTGGGATTCTTCCCACTCCTGCATGGCAAGGTAGCCCAGGGAGGTAAGTAACATGATCCTGGCAGAATCCTCTTTCCTCCAGCTTCTGGATTGTAATGATTGTAATTCAAAAATAGCCTTCCCTGGTTCATTGTTCAGGTAATAAGCCATAGCCTTTTCATATTTAACCATAAAAACAATGCTGTCTGGTTGCCTAAACAGGTATACCCTGTTCAGTGTTTCTGCAACCTTCTCAAAATCATGTTCATGCTTATGGCATAAGGCTTTCTTAATAATAGCCTGGGTTTGTATTTCCTTTTCATCAAATAGGAAAATAACCTTTTCAAGCTCAATGCATGCTTCCAGCCATTTCCCCTCTGAAGCCAGCTTATCAGGAAATGAAAAAATACCTTCTTTAGAATAGCTTCTAGTTGAAAATATTCCTAAGAGGAATGTGCATATTAAACAGTATTTTATGATCCATTTCATGGTTAAATTCTTCATTAACCAGTTTTACAGTGAAAACTGACCCATAAATATTCCCTATGTATAAAACAGAAAACAATGTCCCAAAAACAATGGTTTTGGCATGTTTCAGCCCCAGCTTATTATAATTTTCAAGGACAGTGAACCCAGCAGCACCAACAATAATAAATGAAACAATCCCTTCACCTGTTTTGCCTGCATATATTTTCCCCGAGCCAGGGATAATTGCTGAAAACAGGCCTGCAACGACAGGAGACTTTTTTTTGTGGTTTTTTATTTCTGTGGCATAATTCCATAGTTTTTGTTTTTCTTGTGCAAAAGCAAAACCAGTATTCCCCTGGAGGGATGAAAAATAATTATCAAACTGGTTTAAATCTCTTTTTAATAATGCATTTCCTGCCAGTTCAAAATGAAGCAGGGCATTGTATTTTTCACCACCTACCAGGTTTTTCAGGATATAGTCAGAAGATTTAGCCAGCCCAAGGTGAGAATTGTTGTAGGCAGCAAAAAAACGGCTTTTATAAAAAAAAGGTGAATTAGAAGATACCTGCAAAAAAGAGTTTGCAGACCTGCCCAACTCTTTCAAAGAATAATGGCTCCAGCCTTTCAGGTAGTTAAAGGAGTCTCTTAAAGCAAGGTGGGGTTTTAGTTCCAATTCTGATTCAATATAATGGATGGCTTCATCAAAATATTCCTGGTTTACCAAGTGGGTGGTAAATTTACCTTTATCAGGGACAGAAAGCTGCGCAATCGCACTGGATGCCCAGCAGCCAAGTAATATAACTAAAACCAGCTTCATTTAACAGACTTATAAAATGTAACAGGGTCATCAACTTTATTGCCTCTTAAACGCAAAGGATGGATACCTGTGGCTGCAATCCTGTTGCAACGCATAACCCTGTCAGCAGATAAAAAAATCCCTTTAAGCAACCCATAATTTTGGATGCTTTTTTTGCTGAAATCAGAACATGAAGGATGGTATAAACAAGTAGCTGAAAAATGCTGTGATAAAGTATTTTGGTAAACAAAAAGTACTCCTCCAAGTGCCATGTTAATTGGGTTCCATTTTTTTATAGGGTTACTTTCATCTGAATAAATATAAGAACGCACATGGTGTGTTGTGCTATCTTTATTTGTTTTTACCTGTTGGATATATTGGATATCAGATAACAGGTTGTTTTGTGAGAAGGCTGGTAAACTGCTCACGACAACCAGGAAGGTAAAAAAGAACTTATTCCAAAATTTTTGCATCATCAGGGATTTTAAAGTTAAAATATTGTGATGATGGGGTTGAAACTACATTAATATCAGAGTAGGTGTTCCTCTGGACAATGGAATCACCCTTTGGTGTATATGATATTTGGGTGACCTTCTGGGGCATCATAAAACTCCTGAAAAACTGGTAATTATAATAATAAACCTTTCTTACAATTTTCCCATTGGTATTAAAATAAGCAGCATAAATGGGCTTGTCATTTTCAAATACCAGTTCTATTTTTGGGATTGGGTTACCTTCGTGGATTTTTTCCCAGGTTACTACCTGGTGTTGCCCATCCATCTTTGTTCTACTGATTGAATAGCCCTCTTTTGATAGCCCCAGGTCATAAAAATTATTGGTGAGGAAATAGTGTATCAACTCATTTTCACTGCTGTAAAAAGGGTTTTGTTGGATTGAGACTGAGTTATCATCCAAGAAGTAAACTTTCACTTCACCAAACCTGTTTGAAACCTTCAGGTGTTCCCTGGGTTTAAAGCCATGCACCACTAATATCCCTTCATCAACATTATAAAAATATTCAGATTGAAGTTCCAGTACTTTTCCATCCTGGTATGTTTGGTTCTTTAAATGAAGGCTGACAAAACTGTCTGGTGCTTGGGCTTCAGAAGAAAGGAAGGCAGTAATAAAAATTATGTAAGTTAAAAGTAGCTTTATTTGGATCCCTAACTTCATACAATCTCAGTTACAAGAATAAAAAAACTGCTAAAACAGCACATTGAACTGGTTTAGCAGCTTTGTAATGTACATTTTTTTTACCACATGAAAAATGCAGGGTTGTCAATAAACATGCTGATGTCATCATAATTTACTGCCAACACAATTAGGTCAACTAATGGAACAATACCAAATATACCCCCACATGTTAAAATATAACCAATCCCGGTAAGAGGCTCAGTACCCAGGTAAAACCTGTGGATACCAAGAGCTCCAAGAAAGGCATCTAATAAAATTGCCACAAGAGGGTCTCTGTCTCCAGTAACAGCAGCTGAATTTACAGCAGCCATGCTAGGAACTGTTGTTGACCCAATTTCTTCAAAAGAAACTACCTGAGCAGTGTTGAACAACTGGTCAAGTGTATTGTCATCAATTTTGTAATTCCCTGCACTTACTGTAAGGGCAAAAAATGTAATAAGAATTAAACTTAATATGTGTTTCACAATAAAAAAATTTAGGTAAACATATTTTCAAAGATAGGAAATATGTGAGACACTGTTTAAAAATTATTTAATTATTCTATTATGCGTCTTTCCTGCCTGACCGGCAGGCAGGTTCACCTACTCCACGTTGAGTTTTCCTTAAATAGCTGGTGCTATTCGGGTCAAATTCGCCTTGATTATGCAAAAATACATCATAATATTTTTAAGAAATAAAATTTATAGCAGTGAATTTTTACTTGATGCAAAATTCTTGTGATGGATTCTACCATTTATGCTAATGCATAGAGTTTTACAATTCTTCATTATTTCTGATAAAATATTGAAATACCTGGCTGCCTTTTTGAAAGATTGAAACCATTCATAAGTTTTTAACACTTTATAAGAAAGGAAAATGAGGTCAGAATTATTTTAGATGGAGAATATTTTTAAATTTGTTGACTAGCAAATTATAAAACCAACTGACATTATGGAAAATAAGAACAAAGGACTCGTTGTAGGCATGAGTGTTTTCAGTGCCATCTTTTTCATCATTGGTTTTTCAACCACATTTATTATCACCCTTGGAGCAAAAGTCAAAGAGATTTTTGAGTTGAATGAATTTAAAGCAGCTCTTTTGAGTTCTGCATTTTTTATAACTTATGCAATTATTTCTATCCCCATAGGGCTCTATATTAAAAGGATAGGTTATAAAAGGGCGCTCATTTTTGGGCTATTGCTGATGGCCATTGGAAGCTTTATGTTTTACCCTGCTGCCAGTGCCCCATCTTTTGCATTATTCCTGATTGCAACATTTGTGTTAGCATCAGGGGTGGTGTTTTTGCAAACAGCAGGAAACCCTTATGTAGCAGCTATTGGTCCTGAAAAAACTGCTTCAGGAAGGTTGAACCTGGCTCAGGCACTTAACTCAATAGCTACATGGTCGGCTCCTTTGTTGATTTCCATATTTGTTTTAAAAGGGACCAGTGAAATGCTCAGTGCAGTTGAAAGGGCTGAATCAGTGAAAATGCCATTTGTTATTATGGGCATTATGATACTGCTTGTTGTTGTTGCTATTTCATTGATAAAATTACCTGAACTTGATAATTCAGAAGTAAAAGGGAAAAGTGTATGGGGACGCCCACATGTTATCCTTGGGGCAATTGGTATATTCTGCTATGTTGGAGCTGAAGCAGGCAATGGAAACCTAATTATTAATTATTTGTCACAGCCTGAAAATGGTGGGTTGGCACCTGAAGTAGCTGCTAAGTTTGCTGCTATTTATTGGGGTGGGTCAATGATTGGGAGGTTTTTTGCTGCTATCATGCTTTCTGACCTTAAAAATGTAGCAAAGAAATACATGTTTTCTGGAATTGTTTTGGTACTGGCTTTGGTAGTAGCCTTCATCACATTTGAACAGAATCTAAACCAGGCTTTATTGTTCATGGGGTTTGCACTGGCCAATTTTATTTTAATGCAACTTGGGCGTGGAAAAACTGGGGCTACCCTTACCATATTTGGCTTAGTTGCAGCCAGTTTGGCAATCCTCACTGCAATAACAACAGGGCAGGTAGCCCTTTGGACAGTAGTTGCAATAGGGCTGTTCAACTCTGTTATGTTCCCAAATATTTTCACCCTTGCAGTAAAAAGCCTGGATGAAGCAGAGTTAAGTACTGCTTCAGGGATTATTAGTACACTCATTGTGGGAGGGGCTGTTATCCCTCCAATTATGGGATACATTGCTGATAATATTGCTTACACATGGGCATTTATTGTCCCTGCAATCTGTTATTTATACATTGCCTGGTATGCATTTTCAGGGAATAAAATAAGGAGAGTTTAATACATTATTAAAATATAAACAATTATAAAATGAAGAAAGTAGCAATAGGAATTGATATTGGTGGGACAAATACGGCTATTGGAGTTGTTGACAAAGAAGGGAATGTGATGGTTAAAGACAACTTGCCAACTCCAACCCATGGCGATATTGATAAGTATATTGATGATTTGACAGTGGCAATTAATGAATTGATCAAATCAGTTAAACTGCTGAATGAGGATAGTGAAATATTAGGGATAGGCATTGGTGCACCAAATGGGAACTACTACAATGGAACTATTGAGTATGCCCCAAACCTTGAATTTAAAGGGGTTGTACCTTTTGTGAAACTATTAAAAAACAATTTTTCTGAACTGAAAGCTTTGGCACTTACCAATGATGCAAATGCAGCTGCCATAGGCGAGATGATCTATGGTGGTGCAAAAGATATGAAAAACTTTGTGATGTACACCCTTGGCACAGGTGTTGGAAGTGGGCTGGTAGTAAATGGTGAATTGGTTTATGGGCATGATGGTTTTGCAGGTGAATGTGGGCATACTATGCTGATTCCTGGTGGGCGCCTATGTGGATGTGGTACCCATGGGCACCTTGAGGCATATTGTTCAGCACCTGGCATGAAACGCACGGCATTTGAATTACTGGCTTATTATAATGCAACTGATAGTTTGTTGGCAGATAAATCATTCATTGAAATGGACTCAAAAATGATTTTTGATGCAGCAGAAAAAGGGGATGAAATAGCCAAGGAAGTTTTCAAAGTTACAGGAGATTACCTTGGGCAGGGATTGGCGGATACTGTCCATCATTTGAGCCCCGAGGCTATTTTCTTGTTTGGTGGGCCAACTGCAGCAGGAGATTTAATTTTCGAGCCTACCAAAGAAGCCATGGAAGAACATTTACTTCCTATTTTTAAGGATAAAGTCAAAATCTTGCCTTCAAAACTCAAAGCTGGAGATGCAGCAATAGTTGGGGCAAGTGCTTTAGTTTGGAAAGAACTGGAATAGAACTTTGATAATAAAAATAGCAAAGGTGGGTTCATCATGAATTCACCTTTTTTGTTTTTATCTGTTACATTATGCCAAATCAAATTACTAATTTCAGTGGGTATATATTTTATGATGAATTCAATGAAACACTTATTCTTATCCATATTTATTAGTGTTGCAGCCATAACAGCCATGGGGCAAAAGCCAAATCCTGATTTTTATGAAAAAGTAGCTAAATCAGAATCAAGAGCATATGTTAAATCATCCCTTTTTAATCAGCATGAAACATATAAAAGTTATGACTTGATTTACCAGGAACTAAACTGGGAAATAGACCCTTCAGTAAAATATATTTCAGGGAAGGTAACTTCTTATGTAAAAAGCCTGGCTGAAGGGCTAAATGAAACCCAGTTTGATTTGCATAATGCATTACAGGTTGATTCAATTAAGAAAATGGATATTAACTTAGGCTTCACCCATATTGATAACACAATAGGAGTTCAATTGGAAGAACCATTACCCATTGGGGAAATAGATACCATAACAATTTTTTACCAGGGAATTCCAGTAGAAACTGGTTTTGGGTCATTTGTCCAATCAACGCATAATAATGTGCCTATTATCTGGACATTGTCTGAGCCATATGGTGCTATGGAATGGTGGCCATGCAAACAAAGCCTATCTGATAAGGTTGATTCAATTGATGTGGTAGTAACTTGCCCTGAATTATACAGGGCTGCCAGCAATGGTATCCTTGTTTCAGAACATGTTCAGGATGGAAAACGCACCATACATTGGAAGCACAGGTTCCCTATTGCAACCTATTTAGTAGCCATCAGTGTAACCAATTATGTTGATTATTCTGATTATGTGGTTTTAGGAAATGGGGATTCCATTGAAATCCTTAACTATGTGTACCCTGAAGATTTGCAGGAAGCCCAGGCCAATACACCCAATACAATCCAGTTTATGGAATTATTCAATGAATTATTTATTGAATACCCTTTTGCTTCTGAAAAATATGGGCATGCCCAGTTTGGCTGGGGAGGGGGTATGGAACACCAGACAATGAGTTTTATGGGGAGTTTTAATTTTGAGCTGGTTGCCCATGAGCTGGCACATCAGTGGTTTGGAGATTATGTAACACTGGGCAGCTGGCATGATATCTGGTTAAATGAAGGCTTTGCAACCTATTTGGCAGGGCTGGCTTATGAAAACCTCCTTGATGCCCAATACTGGATGCCATGGAAAGAACAAGTTTTAGAAAGGATTGTGAGCCAGGAAGGAGGTTCTGTTTTTGTGCAGGATACAACCAATGTATCCAGGATTTTTAGTGGTAGGCTGTCATACAGGAAAGGGGCATATTTGTTGCATATGTTGCGTTGGAAACTTGGAGATGAAACTTTTTTTGAAGCAATCAGAAACTACTTAAATGACCCACAAATTGCTAATTCATTTGCCTCACATGAAGAGTTGGTGAAACACTTTGAAGAAGCAGGAGGCATAAGCCTGGAGGAGTTCTTTAATGATTGGTATTATGGTGAAGGATACCCTATTTATACATTACAATTTTATCAAAAAGAAAATTTAGAGGTAATAATAATGGTTAACCAACAAACTTCCCATAATTCAGTTGGTTTTTTTGAAATGCCATTGCCAGTAAGGGTTTGGAAGCAGGATGGAGCCCAGCATATGGATTTTAGGTTAGAAAATTCTTTTGATGGGCAATTATTTATTGTACAGCCTGGGTTTGAAATATCCAGGCTTGAGTTTGACCCTGATTTATGGTTGGTCAGTAAAACTGATACTATCTTATTTTCTCCAATGTTAGGCAATGATGATGGGTTGATAATTTACCCTAACCCTACAACAGGAAGGGTTAAATTGGTTTTACCCAGGGGAGATGAGGTAAATGAAGTAGCAATCTATGATGATAATGGCAGTAAGATTTTAGTTAATAATACATTGTCTGGCAGTAATTTAGATTTAACAGGATTGCAAAAAGGCGTTTATTTAATTAATTTAAAAACAAATAAAGGAGATTATTGGGACAAGATAGTCTTGCAGTAATGCAATAAAAAAACAGGCCTGGAATCCCAGGCCTGCTCTGTATACAAAACAAAATGTAAATCTTTTTCTTAAATGTCGTCAGATATTGTGTAAGTAATTTCAATATCAGTATCAGCATTGGCTAAGTCGCCATAGTTGTCCTCTGAAGTAAGGTCCAAAGCATAAGTAAGGTTGTGGCCTTTAGAGGCACCAGTACCAGTCCAGCAGCTCCTTACATTGCTGATCAAAGTTTGAGCATCAGAAGAAAGGGTAATAGTACCAGCAGAAGAACCCACGTTCCCTTTGCCTTGTCCGGCATCAGTACCAGCAACAACAGTCAAAGTCAAACCATTAGGTACCACACCATCAGTAATCTGTACAGAAACGCTCCTAGCTTTAGCAGCGGCAACAACAGAAGAATAGTTAACCCATACAGCACTGCTAGTAGCAGAAGAGAAGTCAAAAGCTTCGCCAGCTTCAGTTGGTGCAGTAGGAGTAAGTGTTACAGAAGTATTACCTTCCAGGTCCAGCAAAGCCACTTCAGGGATGCTTAACTTAACAACATGGTTATCTGTTTCAGTGTCGCCAGAAACTGCATAAACCATTCCAAAAGACATCATTAACGCGATTGATAAAACAACTAACTTTTTCATTTTTCTAGATTTTAAAGGGTAAATAATTAACTATTAATTAAAGGGTATTAGTTATCATCTGAAAGTGTATATGTTATAGTTAAATCTGTATCAGCATTTGTAATTTTAGCATAATCAGCATCTGATTCAATATCAAGCTTGTATATAAGGTTGTGCCCGCTTTGCTGCCCACTACCTGTGTAACAACTTCCTACATTGTAAATGATTCTTTGTGGGCTATTAGATAGCTCAATCCTTCCTGAAGGAATTCCTGTTTTTCCCTTTCCATTACCAATATCATTCCCTGCTACAGCAATTAATTTTAATCCATCTGGCACTTGCCCTGAAGTAATCTCTACAGTTACATTCCTATATTTATGCTTTCCAACTACTGAAGAGTAATTGATCCATACACTGTTATCTTTTGCATCTGTAAAATCAAATCCCTGGCCTGCCTCAGTTGGTGCTTTTGGAGTAAGTGTTATAGATTTAGAACCCTCTAGGTCAAGTAAAGCAACCTCAGGAATACTTATTGTAACTGTGTGATCTGAAGTTTTATCATCTCCAGCATAGGTCTTTGTAATTCCTGTAATTAAAATATAGATCATCAGTAAAAATTTTAACTTTTTCATTTTTTAAACTGTTGCTGTTTTTGATCATAATTTTCAGTTACAAAGGTAGGCTGCATAGCTGCCCCCGAAATAGGGGAAATTCTGAAAGGAGGGTTCGTAAATCCCTTATTGGCAATGGGGAATTTTGCTATAAAAATCTTAAATTATTGATAATTAGGCTTTTGTAAAATCTCGTATTGGGACAAGTCCCAAATAAAGAAAATAAATAGAGGCGTGGACAATGATCTCATATAGGGACAATTGTAAAAGTATAAGATTCTGAAGCAGTTACAATAATTACAAAATGCTTTATCTTATCGTAAATATTAATATGATAAATAATTGTTGTGTATAGTTTTAATCCAAAATTCATCGTTAAAGGAACCTTCATATCTAACTTTTGACAACCTTATTTAAAAAACTATATGTATTTTTGGGGAAAGTGAAATTGTTATGGCAGTATCCAGGTTTGGTGTTTCTGTGGAAAAAGAATTATTAGATGCCCTTGACAATTATGTAAAAGAAAATTTTTTTACAAATAGGTCACAGGCAATTCGCCATCTTCTTGAAAAATACCTGGTTGAAGAAAAATGGAAATGTGATAATGAAGTAGCAGGGGCGGTAACATTGGTTTATGCACACAACCGAAAAGAAATAAGATACAAAATAGCTGATATTGTAAAGGAATTTAACCCATTTGTATTGTCTGTGCAACAATTTTATCTTAATGAAACCAATTCCATGGATATCATTGCCATAAAAGGACCTTCATATAAGCTTACAGAACTGTCTGATAAATTGGTAGGTATTAAGCACTTGCAACATGGTAAACTAATAATGAGTAAAGCGGAATAATTTTTTTAACATAGTAGTAGCACGAATAACATAAAAAGTAACACCACAAATAGTCTAAATAATATAATAATGAATCATTACAGTTGGTTAAGCACTCTATTTATAATCATGTCAATGCTAGCAGCAGATTGTTTTGCTCAGGACTCCCTGGGTGATACTTTGCTTATTGAAGAGGTTGTTGTAAAAGGAATCCCTGTCAGGTCTATCCATAATTCCATGCCAATGGCTATTTCCGTTATAAATGCTGAACAAATTGGAGCAAGTAGTGAGTCTTCATTGTTGCCTGTGTTGAGTGGTAGGGTACCTGGGCTTTTTATTACTGAGCGCGGAATAACAGGGTTTGGGGTGGCAACAGGTTCTGCAGGCCAAATAACAATGAGAGGGGTAGGAGGAAGCCCAACCACAGGTGTATTGGTTTTGATTGATGGGCACCCACAGTATATGGGTATTTTTGGGCATCCATTGCCTGATGCATATGTAGCATCTGATGTTGAAAGGGTAGAAATTATTAGGGGCCCCGCTTCCATATTATATGGTTCAAATGCCATGGGTGGGGTTATTAACATTTTAACGAAATCACAAAAGGAGGAAGGCTTAAAAGGGAATGGAAGGATTATAGCAGGTGCATACAATACGCAGAAATATATGCTGGCAGGAGGCTACAAAAAGGATAAGTGGTCAGTTTATGCCAGCTTTAACCGTGATGTGACAGATGGGCATCGCGAACATTCTGCATTTGATATTTACAATGGGTATGTTAAACTAGGCTACGAGTTAAATAAAAACTTCACAATTACTTCTGATCTTAGCCTGGCTTCTTTTAGGGCAGAAGACCCGGGCCCTGATACAATTAATGCTTCTCATGGAAAATCAATAGATGTAGATAGAGGGTACTGGTCTTTCTCTTTTGACAACCAATTTAAAAAGGTGTCAGGATCTTTAAAGCTGTTTCATAATTTTGGAACCCATAAAATCACAGACGGATTTCGTTCATCAGACTTTAATTATGGAATAAATTTTTTTGAGTCATTTAAGCTAACTAAAAACACTAGCCTTACTGTTGGGTTTGATTACAATGTATTTGGAGGAAGGGCAGAAAATATTTTAGCCATGAATGGGAAAGGGGTAGTATTTGCTGATGCTGCTTTAAATGAGCTGGGAATATATGGTTTTATCCAGCAAAAGGTCAACAAAGGTTTAATGGTAAATACTGGGCTTAGGTATGTTCAGCATAAAATTTACGGGAGTACATGGGTACCATCTGTTGGGTTTGTTTATCAGTTAAGCAATGATATAACCTGGAAGGGATCTTTTTCAAAGGGTTTCAGGAGCCCTACAATGAGAGAGCTTTTTATGTGGCAACATAATGAAGGTTTACAGCCTGAAAGCATTAATAATTATGAAATTGGGCTTGTTTATAAAGGTTCAAATAACAAATACTTGCTTGAGTTAACTTACTTCTTTTTAAAAGGTGATAACCTTATCACAAATGTGCCGAATTCAGGATATCAAAATTCAGGAAAAATTAAGAACCAGGGGGTGGAATTCTCAGCCAAAGCCAATTTGAGCAAAAGTGCAAAAATACAATTAGCTTATAGTTACATAAATATGAAAAATATTGTTTATGCAACACCAGAGCACCAACTATTTGCAGGGGTAGAATATGGTAAGGGGAAATTTGGTTTTAATGCAGATATTCAGCATATTACAAACATTGATACAGACCTCGGGCAATCCACATTTTTTGAAAGCTTTACATTGCTAATTACGAAAATTTCTTTTAAACTAATAACCAATGTGGTATTGCATGCCAAAGGGGAAAACTTATTAAACCAGGATTATGCAATAAATCGTTATTATTCCATGCCAGGAGCAACATTTCAAGGTGGGATAAATTTTAAGTTTTAAAATATATTATGATATAACTAACCAAACGGAATAGTTCTCTTTTGATTTTATTCAAGTAAAACTTGATTTCTAAGCATTTTTTTTTACTTTCGTAAACAGAAATGGTTCGTTTACCAAACATTTAGTTACAAACAGCAATACAAACATAAATTAACCCAGTTACAAATGAGATAAAAAAGAGAAAGGCTTTGTAACGCTGTTGCTGTAATATTTTGTTAACAGGGATGTTGGGATATTTGCTTTGCCCTATTGTTTTTGAACGGTTAACAGGATAATTCAAATTATTTTTTCATTAAATAAAGGATAAAATTATATTAAATCAACAAAAGAGGTTTTACGGCAAAATATTGATTTTATGTTTATTGGGCAGGCGATATTTTTATTATTTTTTTATAAAAAGTAGTTTTTTTTGCCCGATGATGTAAATATTTGTGAAAAAAGTCATATTTTGTAGTTTCTTAGCAGTGTTAAACAAATAACAAAGGCTTTTTAAGTTCTAAAATTTTAATAATATAATAAACAAATACAAGTTTAATTTTAATTATGAGGTTATGAAAAAACTTTATCTTCTACTTTTTTTAATGTTCACGGTAGGATTTGCTTTTGGGCAGATAGTCACCTGTCCTGGCGACACAACCGTAAACGCTGATCTGGATGGTACAGGGGATTGTGCCACAGACATCAAACTCTCAGTTGATACAAGTGGGTTTGGTGGTATTACCATAACTGCAATTAACTGGACTTCGGCTGCAGGTGATGCATTAGCTGATGGGGATACCCTTGAAGCTGGTGATATCAATTTCCCTGTTGGAACCACTCTGGTTACAGTAACGGTTGATACTTTTGGGGGTAGTCCAGATCCTTCTTGTACATTCAATGTAATTGTACAGGATACTGCTTCCCCTATTGTTTCTGGCCCGAGTTCAGCGGCAGGCACGACGGACGGCCCTACAGTTTGCAGCCACAAGTTCCCTACGGGCGATTTGGCATTGTCGGGCTATTCTGACAACTGCGCTGTTGACAGCATTTCCTATGTGGTTACAGGCGCAACGTCAGCTTCTGCGGCAAATGCCATATCTGTTATAGTCGTAGACGCTAGTGACGTAACGTTCAACACTGGGGTAAGCACGGTCACGTATACTGTAAAAGATGTTAACGGCAACATTGCCACGCATGCATTTAACGTTACGGTCACCGACGACGACGCGCCGGTCAACGGGCAGATTTGCGGCGACTATTTGGATGTCTATTTAGATAGCGGCGGCTCGGTATGGATCGACACGGTGCACACGAAAACAGTGAAGGACAGCGTAGAGGACAACTGTACTGTAGATGATGACCTTACCATCGAGTTTGGTACCACTGCAGTAATTTTCGGCTGTTCGGACATAACAGCTACGGGCGTTTACCACCAGGTCTTGCTGACGGTAACCGACACGGCAAACAACGATGCTCAATGCTATATCAACGTATCGGTACACGACACCTTGGCGCCAACAATGGATTGCATTGACCCAGATACAATTTATATGGACAGCATGGGCACGGTAAGCATTGTTGCAGCAGATATAGATGATGGGACAATGGATAATTGCGCAGTGGATTCCATGTGGCTGAACATGTACGGTTTTACATGTAAAGATACAGGCGTATTTGATGTTTGGCTATATGCAGACGATGCATCAGATAACGTGGATAGCTGCATGGTACAGGTAACCGTACTTGATACCATCAAGCCGATGATCTATTGCTCCAACGACACGGTATATTTAGACAGTACAGGCATGGCAACGGTAACCGTTGCAGGGGTGTTGAATTCCACATGGGAGAACACCTGTTCACCAATTATGGATATCGATACTGTACTATCAGATACATTCTTTTATTGCGGCATGATCAACAAGGATTCTGTAATCACAGTCACCTTGACGGACGGTTCGGGGAACCAGGGCACATGCACGCCGACAATTACGGTATTAGACACGTTAAAACCGTTGGTTTTCTGCGGTCCTAAAGATACCGTATACCTTGATTCAACTGGTATGGCGACAGTAGTTGTAGGGGATATCGTTGATTCTGTATGGGACAACACGGACTGCCTGCCATTAGCCGATTCTATCCTGTCAGATACCTTCTTTATGTGCGATTTGGTAAACACAGATACTGTTATTTCAGTTAAGGTTAAGGATGTAGGCGGTTTAGAAAGCGAAGTAGGGTGTACGACAACAATAAGGGTACTTGATACAATCGACCCAATCGTATATTGCCAAACCCATGACACGATATTTATAGACAGCTTTGGCACGGCAGAGGTATTGCTTTCAGGCATTGTTGATTCGGTATGGGACAACGACAAGTGTTTGCCGCTTGTGGACACTATCCTATCAGACACCTTCTTTTCGTGTTCACAAGTTAACACCGACACGGTAATAACAGTTACTGTTGAGGATAAGGCAGGGCTGACAAATACTTGCAACGTAACGATGACAGTTTATGATACCTTAAGCCCCGAAGTTGTAGTAAAAGACACAACGGTTTACCTTGATTCAAGTGGTTATGCAGTATTAACGACAGCAGACCTGGTGGTTTCTACCTGGGAAAACTGCTTGCCATTGGACGATACCACGCATACGCATAAAGACACGTTTTCTTGCGATGACCTCGAAGTAACGGTAGGTATTATTAAGGACACCATTACTGTATTTGACCATGTCGATTCGACAGGGGTGGACATTGCCCAAATAACGGTGATGGACTCTATCCACCCCATAATGGTATGTATCGACGCTTCATTGGCCTTAGAAGTTGAACTGGATGCAACAACCGGTTTAGTAACTATAGATTCCAATGCCCTGGACGTAGGTACATGGGACAACTGTACTATTGATTCCATGTGGATGAGCAAAACGGACTTTAACTGCAATGATGTATTGCTAACCGACCAAATGGTTACCATGTATGCCAGGGACAATTCAGGCAATAAGTCAAGCTGTACAAGGAAAATAACCGTAAATGACGTAACGCCGCCTGTTGCAATTTGTAAAGATACCACAGTATACCTTGATGCAGGGGGCAGCGTAACAATCGATACATCATTTGTAAATAATGGCAGTTATGACAATAGTGACCCGCTTTGCCCAATAACCCTTGAGATTGACACAGCAACATTCGGCTGTGCAAGCATATTAACAGGGGGGCCGGTAAATGTAACATTGACGGCAACTGACGTGGCAGGGCATACCCATTCAGATGTATGCCAGGTAACGGTTAAGGATATGGTCAACCCAGAAGTAACGTGTATTCCTAAAGATACGTTCTACCTTGACGTTTCAGGCAGCTTAACATTAACCGGCGCAGACCTTGTTAAAACGGCGAGCGACAACTGCACCATCAAGGATACTACGCTAAGCAAAACTTCTTTTGGCTGCGGTGATGTAGGGTTGAATTACGATACAGTAATAGTAAGGGACATGAGCCTTAACGCAGATACCTGCGTAGCGGAGGTATTTATCATGGATACTATCCCTCCGGCATTAACTTGCCAGGACGATACGGTATATTTAAACAACGCAGGCTCCGCCTTCCTTGACAAGGCAAACGTTGTTACCGGCGTAAGCGATGCCTGCGGGGTATCAGACACAACAGTTAGCAAAGATACCTATTCTTGCCACGATTTAGGCACAAACAACGTTTTAGTAACAGTAACCGATAAGAACACCAACAGCAACACATGCACGGCAATAGTTACGGTGCTAGACACGGTGGACCCATACGTATCATGCAACGACACGGTAGTTTACCTTACCGGCAGCACGCAAGGTTCAGGTTCGGCTTCAATTACATGGGCAATGGTAACAGATTCTGTATGGGACAACGATACTTGCAGTGCGTTAACCTACATGCTGGGACAGTCGTCGTTTGCTTGTGCCGACACAGGCAAGAACGTAATCGAGGTAACGGTAAAAGATGCCAGCGGCAACTCGTTTACCTGCCAATCTACGGTAACGGTAGAAGACAAGCAACCCCCTGTTATCGTGTGCAACGAGATGGACGTAGTGCTATGGGAGAACGGCGAGTACGTATTGACAGGCGACGAAAGGGAAGCTTTGGTAGCCGGCTCGTGGGACAACTGTACCACGCTTGATTCAGCGGACTTCATATTCGACAACTTCTCGTTCGAGTGCGTAAACGTATTTACCACGCAGGCAGTAGTAACAGCCTCCGTATCTGACGCGGCAGGCAACGACACTACGGCATATTGCACGGTAGGGGTATTTGACGAGACCCCCCCGGTTGCAGTTTGCAGGGATACGTTAGGGGTAGTACTGGATGAGACAGGCAATGCCTTGATCTTCCAAGGCGATATCAACGATGCCGGCGACCGCGAAAGCACGCCAGAATGGGCACGTACTTACAACGACTTGGAAGGCGGCAGCTACGATGCATGCGGCATATCCGACATGTCAATCAGCCAGCAAGCATTTAGCTGCGCAGATATCGGGTTTAACGATGTTACGTTGACAGTATGGGACCCAAGCAGCAATATGGACCAATGCGTGACGGTAGTAGAGGTTATAGACGATATACCTCCGGTACTGGACCCAGTTGCAGATATTGGCGTACAAGTAGGCCCAGGCAACTGCACCACTACGTTGGCAACTTACCCTGTAATCAATGCTACAGACGCATGCGAAGTTACTTATACCCAAATAGCAGGCTTAGGCGCAGCAGGCGCGTTCCCATTAGGTGCAACCACTGAAACCTGGGTAGCTACAGATGCAGGCGGCAATACCGATACAGTGAGCTTTACAGTAACAGTTACTACGTATAACGATGCACCGGTAATCGATGCTATTGCAGATGTAGCAGTAGACGAAGACCCAGCATTGGTAGTAGTGCCATTGTCAGGGATTGGGCCAGGGGTAGATTGCGATGCACAGATGGTAACATCGGTAGCAGCAGTTTCTGACAATGCAGCATTGATAACTGGTATTGCAGTAGGCTATGTAGCAGGCGAAGCATCAGGCAGCTTGCAGTTGACAGTAGCACCAGGCATGAGCGGCAGCGCAACTATAACAGTAACAGTTATGGACGATGGCGGCACAGCTAACGGAGGCGTAGATACGACAGTTGAGACGTTCGAAGTGACAGTCAACCCAGTAAACGACGCGCCAGAGCTTGTGAACCCATTGCCAGACGTAACAGTCAATGCAGGGAAAGAGCTTGAAGTCGCTATCAGCCCTGTTTTAGGGGAAGTATTTGACGACGAAGACGGCGATGCTTTGACGTTGGAGGTAACGTTGGAAGATGGCAGCGTACTCCCAGGCTGGGGGGTATACTCAGGCGGCGTATTGACCATTACCCCTTTCAGGGCAGACACAGGCGTTTACAACATAAAAGTTGTGGCAGCCGACCCAAGCGGCGCGGAAGCTACAGATATGTTCAGGCTGGATATCCTTGACTGGCCAACCGGGTATGAGAACTTTGAAAACCTGGTAGGGGTTAATATGTTCCCTAACCCAGCCGAAGGCATGGTAACGTTGGAAATAAGCGGCAACAAAGATGCGGATGTAGAAGTAGCCGTTATGGATATTACCGGCAAGGAAGTGTTGAGGCAAAGCTACCTCACTACTGCCGGGGCAATCCAGTTCGACATGGGTAGCCATGTGAGCGGGATGTACTTTGTAAAACTTAATGTTGATGGTAACGAAGTGGTCAAAAAACTTGTAATTGACCGCAAGTAATCATAAGGTAAAGTTTAACCTACATAGAAAAGAAGATACCTGTCCAGGTATCTTCTTTTTTTTGACTTTAATTTTAAAATAAAAGCCTATGTTTTGAGCAGTTATCTCCTTTTAGCTAATCTTTTATCATTGAGTTTTTTTGTTGATGGCTAATCTTGTAAAGTTTTTATTGCAGTCGTATTTTAGAAATTTAGATATAAAGCAAAACGCAATATACTATACAAAAAAGTTACTATCGTTTTTAATAATGATTTATGTAACCATATATAAAAAAAGTATCCAAAGAGAACCGTTCCTTTTTTGAGGGAACGGTTCTCTTTTTACAAGCAAAGGCAAAGTTTACTGAACGTTTTGTTTATTAGTGCCTTAGTGGCAGGTATTGAGCTATTTGCTTTTAACCATAAAGCCACCAAAACCTGCCTGCACAGGCAGGCACTAGGAATTATAAAAGGATAAAGGTTTGACAACCAGGCACAATTAAAATTTCTTAACAGTTACTAAAAAAGGATTAGAAATTATAAACGAAAGATAGTTCTTTATATTTTCAAACTTTACTTCATCAAAAGGGTTAGAAGCTTAACTACGGCATTTGAGTAAATGGAAACGAAGGATATACCAATATTGCATCTGGCTTTTGCGAGGGAAAAAATCTATAAAGACTATCGCCCTTGAAGCTCATTTCTGAAAGAGGTCCGGACGCACCTAAAACCAATATATGACTTTGCACTATCTTGATACTCAAAACTTCGGGTAGAAGTTTGAATAAAATGAGCTATATCTTTCCATGAACCTCCCCTAACTACTTTCCGTTTAAACACGGGAGGGTCATCTGGAGAGGCATTATATTCGATTTCTGGATTATAGTCATTCATTAAATCATAGGCTGATTCATGGAAGGCAGTATTGGTCCATTCGGCAACATTACCAGCCATATCATATAAACCATAAGGGTTTGGATCAAACGAGCCAGTTTTCATGGTAGTTACATTATATGGGCTATCTGCCACATAGTTTCCACGTAGTGGTTTAAAATTGGCTACAAAACAACCTTTTTGGTTCCTTGTATAATAACTGCCCCATGGGTATAAACAATTAAGTAGCCCACCCCTGGCTGCCATTTCCCACTCAGCTTCACTTGGAAGGCGATAATCGTGAGGAGCAGCTTCATTTAAACGATTAGGAGCCGAAACAAGAAACCGGGTTCGCCAGTCACAAAACGCTTTGGCTTGTTTCCATGTAATCCCGACAACAGGATAGTCATCAAAAGAGGTATGAGAAAAATATTTGAGCGTTAAAGGCTCATTATAGGAATAGGTGTAATCCCTAATCCAAACAAGGGTATCGGGATAAATAGGAGTGGTTTCGTGCATCAAAAAAGATCTCCTGTTTTCAATGGGCAGTTCATTTCCTTCCTGGTCAATGAATGTGCCTGAATACCTTTGGTTTGCAAAATCATAGCGATTGGCACGTTTTGCTGCCTGCTTAAAATCAATCCAATAGTAGTCGTAAATAAGTTTACGCTTATCAATGCTTTTTTTAAAATTAAAACGTTCGTTTTCGGGAATATAAAGTTCTTCTAAGGCATTTTGAAAATCAGGGTCATTCCACTCTATTCGTTCTACCCAGTTAATCTTGGACTCTTCAAGAGGTACACCACGTGCAGTTTCAGTAACTAAAAATTCGGCGAATACTTCACCTAATAATTTACGAGCTATTGAATCCCTTACCCAATAAACAAATTGGCGATATTCATTATTTGTAATTTCAGTATCATCCATCCAAAAGGCTTCAACTGTTACAATTTTTGAGGGGGTAGATGGTCCGGTAAATTCTTCTTCATTTGGACCAATCCTATAAGAACCCCTATCTATATAAGCCATACCATATGGAATGGGTTCAAACCATTCCCCCCTTGAACCTGGTGATCCAGGCAAATATACAGTAGGCTTTTTACAAGAATAAAAAATAATAAAAAGCAAGGATAATATGATTACAGTGTGTCTCTTCATCTACATTATTCTGACTTTATATTTCTTGTGTTTAACGAACCAGAAATTAAGAAATTGTTTAAATAAAGTTATAGTACTAAAAAAGCCTTATGGACTTCCATAAGGCCTTAATTTATTTTTCTTAAAAAATTAATATTCCCAAAGGTTTTGTTCAAAATCAAATATTTCAGATTCAATCCTTTTCGATTCTAACATGGCTTCTTTTCCCTGCAAATACTGAAATATCGCCCTATTATTAAATGTATTTGATTCTTTAATAATATAACTATTGAAATACCTTTTTATAAATAGATCATCAAATGACATTTTACGGGCATCATTGCTAGGATTAAATACCTCGTTAGTGGCAAATAACTCCCTAGCTTCAGGGTAGTAAATCCAGAATGCCCTTTGCCTTTGAATTTGACCTGTTGGGTCGTCATCCCTAACATAAAGCCTGATTGGGCAAATACCAATTATCCTGACATTCATTGTAGAGTTGCTCTTATCAAAATACCACTCCTCCTTTACCATAAATTGTTTTACCTCGTCTTTTCTAATTTCTCCTGGAACTTCCCGGTCAACATATCCTCCAGTTTCAAAGTCTCTCACCTGCATGGTTTGGGTACTTGCACCTAATTGTTCTTTAACTTCGTCATAAGTAATCGGGAGCTTAAAATCATCTGCATCGTTACGCGCATCATAAGCAGTGACTTGCCCACTTTCTATTCCTTGTAAAAGTAATGTGAAAAGGTTCACACGGTCATCCATTTCTTGGGTAGGGAAATACAATGGTTGGTTAATTTTTTCCCTAACATCAATAACCCTCCATATTTTTTTAGACCAGAATACATCAGCCTCCCTGACCTCAGGAAGTGGCATAGGTTTTTTCTGGTAGACATCACGCCTTTGATAGGCTCCATTAATGATCTGTGCCTCTGCACTTGTATTCACCAGGCTTAATAACATGGCAAAAATTCCGGATATTAAAACTAGCTTTTTCATGGTTATCTTATTTTAAAACTAATAGGGTCTAAAGGTCGTGTTGACCCATCATCTCCAGTAGCTATTATTTCGTCAATATGAATTAATGTATTTGGCAACAACCTGTCAAATTGTTGTTTTTGTTCTTGTGTAAAACGGTTTGATTTAGCAGGGTAAGGGTCGACATAACCCGTAGCACTTGTTATGTACATTGTAAATTGAGTAACTGTAAAATTTAAATCAAAAAGGAAATCTTCCAAAACAGCTTCTATGCCATCCTGTATTTTTAACTCCTCTTTTCTAATAGTACCTCCTGATTTCCCAGCTATTTTAGCCACGGGGTCAGGAACTTGCTTTACCCTCCAGTCTGTATCGCCTATAAACCTTTCTTGTCCTCCTACTTTCGCATAGACAGAGATTTTAGTCCTTTTACCCAACTCATCTATAGCAGTTGGATGCATATAATAAAGTTCTCCCTGTTTCTCAATGCTGCCATTTGTTGCTTCAACCCTGATATCTTCTTTAGCTACGCCAGGAACAGCAACATCAAGAGGATTTGCCAACCCTTTATAAAAGACATTCATTTTTGTGGCTGAAACTGTAATGCTAGGTGGAGTTACCTGGTATTCTTTTTCAAACCTATATGGAACTGTAACCCCAGCAGGATTTTTATAATTGATTACTCCACTAAAGCTAAATGTGCCTGTGGTAGCAGTGTTTACTGAATATGTGGCCATACCATCCTGTAATTGCAACTTTTGCCCCTCTACAAAAATGTCTGGTTCTTGGGTGGTATCAGTAGCGGCAAGGAAAATTTTAGCTTCATACCTATCTCCTTGTAATACTATGCTAGAGGTTGGGATAACCTGTGCAGCCAGTTTATTAAATTTAAAGGATTCAGCATCAATTTTGGAAAACAAATAATTGAGAATATGTGATTCTGCATTCCTGATATCTAATTGAAATTTCTTCAATAAGGTAATTACAGCAATTAATGGTTTGTTATCAAAATATTGTGCCTCCCAACTAATCCTCTCTTCTTTTCCTTTTATATTTTTTGGGTCAGAAGTATCCAATTCTTCTAGTATGGATTGCCTAAAGCTTTCATCTGATTCATTGATACTTTGGATCAGGATATTTTTATATTCACCTATTTTTTGCTTGAGTTCTTCTGCCTTCTTTTGCGTGATCATTATCTCTGAAGGTGTATTTAGGTCATCCTCTTTTTTCAGGCGGATTGTATCCCCTTTTTGATTAACAAAAAAGGGTGAATCCGACCTGAGAGGGTGTTCTTCATCAACCAAAACACCCCCTGATGTTTTCACTATGTGTTCCTTTAGCTGCCATATGTAATTGACGAGAGAATCAGCACTGGCACGAACATTTAATGCCTTATCCCTCCATTCACCAACTTTATCCTGGTTCTGGCTATAGGCAAAATCAAAGTCACCATAAATCTGTTCATTTTTACTATCAACAGTTTTAATGGTATGGGCAAGGCTTGAATCAACCACCCTGAAAGCTTCCAATACTTCAGCAGCAACGTTCAATGCCAGCATGGCAGTTAGAACGATGTACATCATATTTATCATTTTTTGCCGCGGTGTTTCCGGGCAATTCTTTGCACCCATATCAGAACTTCCTCTTTTACTGTTATTTTTTGTAATTCATGGCTCCCAACATACCACCATAGATGGTATTGAGTGCTTCAAGGTGTTTATTAAGTTGTTCAGCGTTCTCCTTATATTTCTTAATTTCTTTTACTGATGAAGAAAGTACTTCATTAATTTGCTGAAGGTCTGAACTAAATTTTTGGCTAGCTTCAAATTGTTGTTGCGTACCTTGCAATTGAGTTACAAATGAACTATTTAACTCTGAAAGGTTTTTATTAAGCGTGGCCATCTTTTCTGAATATTGCTTTGAGTTATCTCCAATATTTTTCAGGTCGCCTGAAATAGTTTGGGATGCCTCCTCATATGATTTAGCCAATAGTTCTGAAGACTCGATAACTTTAGAGTTAAATTGCTCACCTGTTTGATTAAGTTTTGCTATCACCTCTTGGCCTGAATCAGTTAGCTGTTTTGCAGTATTGCTATATGAGTCTGCCAATTCATTTACTGAATTATTTATACTCTCATTGGCCTTATTATTTATTTCAGCAAACGTGTTCATTGATTCTGAAGCATAGCCCATGTTTTTTACGTATAAATCTGTAGCAAGTGTTGCCGTTGAAATATCGCTAATTCCCCTGGCTGTATTGCTTAAATCATTTAACCCTTTGCTAACTTTCGAGATCAATTCGGGCGTAATATCAGAGCTTTTAAGAAGTTCATTAAATTTACCAGCTCCATCTGCCTGGTCAAGCTCATCAAAATCGATCATTTCATAATCTTCCCTAAGCTCAGGATAAACCTTTCCCCAATCAGGTATCTCCATAGGTGGTTCAAACGCTGAGATAAAGAAAATGAATGCTTCTGTTAAAAGCCCAACTGCCAAAATGTAGCCTGAATAAGGCAAGTGTTCCAGTTTAAATAAGGCACCAATCATCACAATTGATGCACCCCAACCATACACATAGCCCATAAAGACTTTCCAGCGTTTTGTTTTTATTATTTCACCAAAATTCATTGTTAAATAATCAATTTAGAATTTTTAAAATTCGTTGCTAAAAGAAGACCTTGCACACCTAAAACCAATAAAGGATTTAGATTCATCCTGGTATTCATAACTTCTTGTTGAAACCTGGAGGAAATAATTAATGTCTTTCCATGAGCCTCCACGGATAACTTTGCGTTTCATTGCAGGCGGGTCGTCAGGTAAAGCATTGTATTCAAATGATGGGTTAAAATCATTATAATATTGGTATGCTGCTTCGTCATATGCATCATTAGTCCATTCTGCAACATTTCCTGACATATCATACAGCCCATACTCATTGGCATCATAGCTACCAACTTTCATTGTGGCTATTCCACCATCTTCTACATAATTCCCTCTTAAAGGTTTAAAGTTTGCAAGGAAAACACCTTCATCATCACGGGTGTAATAGCCTCCCCAAGGGTACATTGATAAATATTTCCCTCCTCGGGCAGCATATTCCCATTCTGCTTCTGAAGGCAGCCTATAAGCCTGCAATGTGGGCTCCCCTCTGCTTTCAAGGTAGTCTGTTTGTATTTTTGTCCTCCAGTTGCAAAATGCTTTTGCTTGTTTCCAATTAACACCAACAACTGGGTATTCTTCAAACCCAGGATGTGAAAAATACCTGGTTGCCCATGGCTCATTATAAGAGTATGTAAAATCCCTTATCCAGCACAATGTGTCAGGGTAAACATTGACACGTTCCCTCATTATAAAAGAAGACCTATTCTCAACAGGGATTTCATTCCCTTCAAGGTCATAAACAGTACCCTGGTAACTCTGGGTCTCATAATTATACATATTTGAACGTTTGGCAGCTTGTTTGTAATCAATCCACCATGATTCATAAAACAATTTCCTTGCATCAATAGACTTCCTATTTGAAAACCTTTCATTTTCAGGGATGTATAATTCTTCAAGAGCCATTTGAAAGTCAGGATCATCCCATTCGATCCTTTCTTCCCAGTTTATCAGGGGAGGGTCAATAGGATTTCCATCCCTATCTTCAGTAATCAGGAATTCAGGATATTGTTCCCCAAGCAATTCCCTGGCCAGTTTATCTCGTGTCCAAGTTACAAACTGGCGGTATTCACTATTTGTAATTTCTGTGTCATCCATCCAAAAAGCATCAATAGAGATGGTTTTTGATGCAGTGTTTGACCAGGCAGGATCCTGGTCATTGGGACCCAGGTTATATGTTCCCCTTTGGACAAACACCATTCCATGTGGAGATGATTCATTCCATCTACCTCTATTTGTTACGCCTATGAGTTCACCATTTCCTGACTGGTTGTTACAACCCATAAAACTAAAGGCGCTCCATATTACTGTTCCAATTAAAAGAAATTTCTTCATAGCTCAATTTTAATAGGCTTTATTTCTTATAAAAATCTTATACTCTTATACTTACGTGTTCGGTTCTTTTCGAGGTTAATAGCATAACTAATAAAGAACTCGTGCGAACCATAACCATATCTTCCTATTGCAGAGGTTACCAGGTCGAATGAATAACCAAAAATAAGGCCATTGTTCAACTCTGCCCCTAAAAGCAGGGAGATTGCATCCTGGTATCTGTAAGATAAACCTCCCCATAACCTTTCGTCATATACTATGTTTGCATTTAAATCCATTTGCCAACTGGCTGCGTCCGATTTAAATAGAAATGACGGCCGTAATTCAAATAACGGGTCGGGCAGTTTTATATTGTATCCGCCCGATAAATAATAATGCCTTGACAAATACGTACTTGCAAGGTCTGAAAACTCTATGGCAGCCTGGTTTAAATGTGTGACCGAGGCTCCCAAATAATAATTATTTGCCTTCAAATATAAACCCAATCCAATGTCAAAAGCCAGTTGGCTCACCTCTCCTTCAGTAAGTAAAGGATCACTTGTGTTCCAGTATTCACCCTCTGGGGCATACCATTCACCATTGATTGTTTTGTTGAAAAACCCTAATGATAACCCAATTCCAAGTGTACCTGGTTTTATTTCAGTTTTAAATGCATAAGCAAAATCTACTGACACATTTTTTTCAAAACCAAGCTGGTCATTCATTACGGTAAAACCAACACCACTTGGTGCACCAAAAACATCAATGGCTGCTTCTACACTAAACAATGTTGTAACAGGTGCTCCTTCAATTCCTGCCCATTGGTAACGATTTAATATAATGCCACTTATGGCATTTTCGCTACCCGCATATCCTGGGTTTACTCCTAACTTGAAATGCATGTTATTAGTAAACTGCGGATCCTGCTGCCCAACAACTGCTAAATTAACTATAATTACAAAAAATAAAAAAGAAATGGACTTTTTCATAGTTCACCTGTTGCAACAACTTTTGGCCTCTTTCAATACTTGCTAAAGAAAGAAAAAAAAGCTTTCTGAAACAAGCTTGGTGGGCTTAGATATGCAAAGAACGTTAGTAATTTCTTATTATTTTGACATTTGGTCTATTTTTCGGATAAACTTCAGCCATTTCTCAGGGATTTCCTTTTTTGATGCCATTTCATAGTCATTTTTTGAGCATGAAAAAGAAACTTTGTTTTTATCGCCTGAATGAAACTGCATCCACCAGCGCTCAGTAAATTTATTATGGTAAAAAATAATGGGGCTATCAAGCTCCTCTAATTGTACATTAAATTGGGTGTACCTTTCTGAAGAATTGACAGGGTTGTCACTTTTCCTGTCCCTAAATCCTTCTAAAAAATACCAGATTATTTGAGATGCAAGTTTTGCAGTTTGCCCTTTCACATCATGTTTCGGGTTCATTTCAAATATCCCAAATACTTTAAGCTTATCACTAAGCCCTGCATACCTTGCCAGCTGGCAAGCTTCTTCACTATACAGCCCATTTGGTGACCCTTTATAATGTGCCGGGGCATCCATTTGCCTAATTGCCTCAATATCAATACTAAGGAAATCAGAGTCACGGATTATGGGTTCCATTTCTTTTATGTTTGCCCTAAGGTCACCAAGCCTGATATGGTCGAAAAGCATCTTCTCGACCTTTGCCAATATTTTGGAAGATGTATAATAGCTCTGGTATCCTAAAAAGTTGATATGGAATAATTGAGGGTTTTCCAACAGAATTTTTGAAAGGTAGTTTGATGAATTAAAAGGTGCCTGGTAGCTTTTCAAGTCAATTGAAGGGTCAATGGTTGTGAGGGTAAAAAACTTTTCATTTTTGAATGCCCTGGCAATCCCAATACCTATATCCTGCCCACCTCCTATAACAACCATAGTAACACCATATTCAACCAGGTAATCAGTAACATCCCTCAATGCATAGTAAATGTCTTTTTTACCATTTCCCTGTTTTAAATTTCCCAGGTCAATAATTTTAAATTGTGTGTCAAAATTATCAAGTTGGTAAAAAAACTTCCTTATTTGGTTTGGTGCTGTTGCTGTTCCTTTGTTTTCAGTCCTTTCTTCATATGGCACCCCAACAATGGCAATATCATATTGGTTAAACTTTTCAGGAGAAAAGTTTTGCATATTTTTCCTGATTAGATAACCAAGGGAATTTTTGTTTTTCCCAAAGCTATCTAACTGGAAATCAGAAAAATCTACTGAATCAAAGTAGTACCTAATATCCATACTTTAAAAATACCAATAAATATGTAGGCAGTTCAGGCAAAACAAGGGAATAAAGAAAAGAATACTAACAAAGTACTGTTGAAATAAAATAGCAAAACTTAAAACAATTTCATAAGAAAAGGGTATAATACCACACAAAGGGTTGAACTTTTTTTGGAAGCAAAATTATTGAGTTATTTTCTTTTCCTGGATTTTTTGGTTGCAGGTGTACTCTCAATAATTTTCATGCAATCCTCGTAACCTAATTCTTCTGCCTTTGTATTTTTGGGCAACTTGTAGTTTTTCTTTTTGTATGAAATATAAGGACCCCATCTTCCATCAAGTATTTTTAGTTCCGGCTCATTATCAAAAACTTTGATAACTGCTTTTCTGTCTTTTTCCTTTTTGGCTTCAATTAATATAACAGCTTTTTCAAGCGTTACTGTAAAAGGGTCATCTTCTTTTTCTAAAGAAACAAATTTGTTGTCATGCCTGACATATGGCCCAAACCTTCCTATTGCCACTGTTACTTTTTTCCCTTCATAATCACCTAGTTCTCTTGGTAATTTAAAAAGTTCAAGGGCTTCTTCAAGGGTAATTGTTTCAAGATGTTGCCCGGTCCTTAATCCTGCAAACTGAGGTTTACCTTCGCCATCACCATTTGTTGTGGTTTCTCCCAATTGTACAATAGGGCCAAACCTCCCAATTTTTACAGATACTTGTTTCCCAGAGTCAGGGTCATTCCCCAAAATCCTTTCTCCTCTTGAGTTGTCAGTTGTTTGGAGGGCAGTTTCAACCCTTCCATGGAATGGAGAATAAAACTTTTGGATCATATCATTCCAAACCTTTTTACCAATAGCTATGTCATCAAATTCTTTCTCAACATTTGCCGTGAAATTGAAATCCATAATATGGTCAAAATGTTTCAACAAAAAATCATTAACAACCATTCCTATATCTGTTGGGAAAAGTTTAGCTTTTTCTGCCCCTGTAATTTCAGAATGTTGGTTTTCTGAAATTTGGTTGTTCTTTAGGGAAATAGAAGTAAAACTTCTTTGTAATCCTGGCCTGTCTTCTTTTACCACATACTCCCTGTTTTGTATTGTGGTAATTGTAGGTGCATAAGTAGATGGCCTGCCAATACCAAGTTCTTCCAACTTCCGAACTAATGAAGCTTCAGTATACCTTGGAGGTTTGGCAGTGAAACGCTCAGTAGCAACCATTTGGTTAAGCCTGAGTTGATTGCCAACTTTAACAGGAGGAATTATGCCTTGCCCTGTACCATTCCCATTTCCATTTTCATCATCTGAAGATTCTATATAAACTTTTAAAAACCCATCAAAAACCAGTACCTCGCCTGAAGCAGTGAATTTTTCACTAGTAGTTGAGATATCAATTGTAACAGTTGTTTTCTCTAATTTGGCATCTGCCATTTGGGAAGCAATTGTCCTTTTCCAGATCAATTCATAAAGCCTTTTTTCCTGGGCAGAACCTTCAATGTTTTCCTGGTCAATATAAGTTGGGCGGATAGCTTCGTGAGCCTCCTGGGCACTTTTTGATTTTGTTTTATACTGCCTGGTTTTTACATATTTTTCTCCAAGCGTGTCTGTAATTTTCTTTTTGGCAGTGTTAAGGGCCAGCCCAGATAAATTAACAGAATCTGTACGCATGTAAGTAATTTTACCTGCTTCATACAAACGCTGGGCCACTGCCATTGTTTGTGAAACAGAGAAACCAAGCTTCCTGCTGGCTTCTTGCTGCAATGTGGATGTGGTAAAAGGTTGTGCTGGAGTTCTTTTTCCTGGCCTTTTTACAATGTCAGAAATTGAGAATTCAGCATCCTTGCATTTTTCCATAAAGGCTAAAGCTTCACTTTTCGTGGAAAATCTTTTTGGTAATTCTGCTTTAAGTTCTGATGCTTTCCCAGTGTTTTCAGTTACCAAAAAAGTTGCTGTGGTCCTATAGGTTGATGTTGAAGTAAAATCCCTAATATCACGTTCACGTTCAACTATCAGCCTGACTGCCACAGATTGGACCCTGCCTGCAGAAAGGGCAGGTTTAACTTTCTTCCAAAGGACAGGTGATACCTCAAAACCAACAATCCTGTCTAATACCCTTCTGGCTTGTTGGGCATTTACTAGGTTCTGGTCAAGTGAACGTGGCGATTCAATAGCCTTCATTATGGCATCTTTTGTAATCTCATGGAATACTATCCTTTTGGTTTTAGCCTCATCTAGTTTTAAAACCTTAATAAGATGCCACGCAATAGCTTCTCCCTCACGGTCTTCATCCGAGGCAATCCAAACTGTCTTAGCCTCTTTCGAAAGTTTTTTTAGTTCAGATACAATTTTCTTTTTATCTGATGAAACTACATACTTAGGTTCAAAGTTATTTTCAATATCAATACCAAAATCTTTCTTCTCAAGGTCTCTGATATGCCCCATACTAGACGTTACCAAAAAATCGGGCCCCAGGAATTTTTCAATTGTCCTTGCTTTGGCCGGTGACTCAACAATTACCAGATTTTCTTGCATAAGGTTTTATAAAAATTTTGCAAAATAAAGGAAATGATTGGCTAAGTTCAAAATTTCAGGCATAAAATTTCTAAAATCTATTTAATTGAAAATGATGGTTTTGTTGTTATAAACAATAATTAACAGCCTTGAAAGTTAAATAAGGAAAGGGTGGTTGGGTATATTCATTATATTTGCCAATAGGTATTTAAACCAGGATTTATGGATTTTAAAAAAGTTACATTTAATAAATATGTCCGTGGGTTTTGGATCATATTTATTTCAGGAGTACTTGGGATTTTTATTTTATTTTTTTTGATAGCAAACGGGCATTTAGGTTTTATGCCTACGTTTGATGAGTTAGAAAATCCTGAAAGTATATTAGCTTCTGAAATATATTCTGAGGATGGGGTAATACTGGATAAATATTTTTATTCAGAAAACAGGTCATTTATAAAATACGAAAACTTACCACAGCATTTAATTGATGCTCTTATTGCTACTGAAGATATAAGGTTTTACAACCATTCAGGTATTGACCTTAGGGGGCTTGTCAGGGTTATGAAGGGGATTGTAACTTTTGATATGAGCTCAGGAGGGGGAAGTACCATTAGCCAGCAGGTTGCAAAAATGTTGTTCCCAAGGCAACGTTTTTCAAGCAAGTTGCAATTGGTATTAAGGAAGTTTAAAGAATGGGTAATTGGGGTAAAGCTTGAACGTAGCTACACCAAACAGGAGATCATTACCATGTATCTTAATAAATACGATTTTTTGAACCTTGCTGTTGGGATTAAGTCAGCATCAAGTATTTATTTCAATATACCTCCTGATTCATTGCAAATCCATCAGTCTTCCATGTTGATTGGGATGGCTAAAAATTCGTCACGTTATAATCCTGTAAAAAGGCCAGAACTTACTAAGAAAAGGAGGAATGTTGTTTTAGCGCAAATGGCGAAATATGGTTTCATAAATAAAAATGAATATGATTCCCTTAAAATATTACCCTTAGGGCTTGACTACCAAAAAGTGGATTTCAAACAAGGTCCATCACCCTATTTTAGGGAATACCTGAGGCTTACCTTAACAGCCCGAAAACCCAATAGGGAAAATTATGCTTCATGGCAAGGGCAGAAATTTGTTGAAGATTCAGTGGAATGGGAAACCAACCCTTTGTTTGGATGGTGTAATAAGAATTTTAAACCAGATGGCAAAAATTATAACCTGTATAAAGATGGTTTAAGGATTTATACCACCCTAGATTCGAGGCTTCAAAAATATGCAGTTGAATCAATAAAAGAACATTTAAGTGGGGACTTGCAACCTGTTTTTGATAGGAGGATGAAATCATTGAAAAACCCTCCATTTTCAGATGATATGGATGAAGAAGATGTGGAAGGTTTAATTAATCGTTCAATCAGGCAAAGTGAAAGGTATCGTGTTTTAAGGGAGCAAGGAAAAAGTTTTGATGAGATCAAAGCTGTGTTTAATGAGCCAGCTGAAATGAGCATTTTTTCATGGGAAGGAGATATTGATACAACCATGACGCCTATTGATTCCATTAAATGGTATTTAAGGTATTTCCGGTCTTCTTTTATGGCAACAGAAACTAAGACAGGCAAGGTTAAAGCTTATGTGGGAGGGCCAAACTATGAACATTTTATGTATGACATGGTAAAAGGAGGAAAAAGGCAGGTAGGCTCAACAGTAAAACCATTTTTGTATACCCTGGCAATGCAAAATGGATTGGAGCCATGTAAGAGAGTCCCATATGTAAGGCAACAGTTTCAATTGGGTGATGGTTCTATTTATGAACCCAAGGATTCTGAGACCGATGAAGAAAACTATGGCAGGTTGGTTACTTTAAAGTGGGGGCTGGCAAATTCCAGAAACATGATTTCTGCCTGGGTATTAAAACAATTTAATCCACCAGCAGTAGTAGGTATGATGAAAAAATTAGGGGTTTATAGCCCAATTGATCCTGTAGTCTCCATGTTTTTAGGTACTTCAGATATTACCTTGTATGAAATGGTAGGAGCCTTTTCAACCTATGCAAGCAAAGGTGTTTTTACAAGGCCTTATTTTGTTGCCAGGATTGAAGATAAACATGGGAATGTTGTAGCAAAGTTCAGGCCTGAAAAGCATGAGGCAATTGATGAAAACACTGCATATTTGATGCTTAACCTTATGCAAGGAGTAATTGATGAAGGAACAGGCATCAGGTTAAGGTGGCACGAGGAATATGGCCAGTTTACCATGCCTATTGCCGGAAAAACAGGGACAACCCAAAACCATTCAGATGGTTGGTTTATTGGTGTCACTCCTGAACTTACAGCAGGAGTATGGACAGGGGCAGACCTTAGGAGTATCCACTTTGAAGATATTACTATGGGGCAGGGAGCCAATATGGCTTTACCCATTTGGGGCCATTTTTTCAAGAAACTACTTGCTGATGAATCTCTGGGATATACCCAGGAGGTTGAATTTGAAAAACCTCCAAACTTCTTGATCAACCTGGACTGTGATGAAAACAACAGGCAAGAAGAAGACCAAAATGAAATAGAAGATTTCTTTTAAGATTTATATTTCCAAAAATGGCAACACGTATTTCTACGTAGTGAATGCGTAGAAACACGTGATTTTTCATTTCGGCCAGAAATACGCTAGGAATCGTAGCATATTTTAGCAAATTTTACATTATCAAATTATAATTACCAAGGCTGGTAATTTTTCGTTCAATGAAGTTCAAAATGATGGGGCTTTTTTGGTGCATCAAAGCTTTAACAGAACAAAAGAGTTTTAATTTTTGGATGTTAGTTTGTAAAGGGTGAGTAATGATACAATAGTTAGTTGAGATTAAATGTATTTGGATAAGTTTATCTTATCCCCCCACTCGCTACGGTTTTAGACATTTGCACCTAGCTGTTTTGCTACAACGTTCGCAGAATTGACATTTAACCTTTCCTATTAGCAAAACATTCAGGTTTAATAAGGTGCGAAACGGGTGATTCAAAAAAGGAGTAGTGACCACTACTCCTTTTGTTTTTAAATAAGTTTTTATACCCTGACAAGTTTATTTTTTATGGCATATATAACAAGCCCGGCCACGTTTTTGACACCTGTTTTTGCTAACATATTTTTCCTATGCCCTTCTACTGTCCGGGGGCTTAAGTAAAGTTTTTCGGCAATTTCAGAATTGGTGTATTCCCTGCAGATCATTTCAAGTATTTCAATTTCCCTTTCAGAGAACATGGAATTTGGCACTGGCTTTTGTATTTTACCCAGGTAAGCCCTATAAATGATCTGTGCTATGTTATCATCAAAATAAAACTCCTTATGCAAAACATCAAGGATGGCATTTTCAACATCTTCAGGATCTGAGTTTTTAAACAGATAGCCATTCACCCCTTTTTCAATCATATGGAGGATCAGGTGCTCATCATCATGCATAGACAGGATCAGTATCTTTATGTCAGGATAAAGTGACTTTACCTTTTCTGTGGTGACCAACCCATCCATCTCAGGCATTTTAATATCAAGCAGGATTATATCAGGCAAAGTTGTTTCCTCAGAAAGCAACTGCAACAATTCAACCCCATTGCCTGCTTCTTTGATCTCACCAATAAAAGAAAAGTCAGATAACAATGCCCTTAGCCCTTTCCTGAACAAAACATGGTCGTCAGTTATAACAATTTTTAGTTTTTTTCCCATGGTTTAAAATTATAAATGTTCAGAGAAATCAACATAAATTATTGTGGTTGTACCTTTATGCAATTTAGAACTTATTTTGTATTTCCCATTCATAAGGGAAAGCCTTGATTCAATATTTTTTAACCCAAGCCCTTTTGCTTGTACTTTTTCAACTTCAAAACCTTTACCATTGTCGCTTACTGAAAGGAAAAGGGTTGTTCCCGAAAATTTAAGTTTAACAGTAATAACAGACCCCTCAGAATATTTAATAGAGTTATTTATTAATTCCTGGAATATCCTGTAAACAACCATTTCATATTTTGGTGCAAAACGCTGCTGGCTGTCATTGTGCCACACATCAATCTTGATAATTTTTGACTTATTTACCCAGTTGGCAAGTTCTTTAATAGCCTCAGTTAATCCAAACCTTTCAAGGGAAGGGGGTAGCAGGTTGCGAGTGATCCTCCTTATCTGGCTTATGACATCATCCAAATGTAATTTGGTTTCTGAAGCCAGCTCTTTGGAGTTATTATTTTCTGCTTTGCGCTCAATCCTGCTAAGGTTTAGCTTGATGGCTGAAAGCAAAGCCCCTACTTCATCATGAAGATCTTCTGCAAAACGTTTCCTCTCACTTTCCTGAGCAAGCAATGAGTTTTTCAATAACTCTTTTTGGTGGCCTGCCTTAATGCTGTTCAGGTGTAATTCATTTTTATGCAACCTGCGCTGATAAAATATAAAAAAGAACAGGATTCCCAAAGCAAGGCTTACCATTGCTATGGTACCAATAAAAATTATCAGTATTAGTTCCGAATTTTCAGTTAGTTGCATTCACAAAATTTTATGCAAATTAATAAAAAAAGGGATTATTCAGAATGAGTACCCAATCCAATATTTCTCGTTTTAAAAAATTGATATTTTGTTAAAAATAGAAAGGGAAGGATATTAAACCAAATTCACAACACCTTGTGGTTAACTTTTCTTTTTACCAGGATAAATGCAACAATGATCATTACATAACAAAAAAAACCTAAGATCATGTGCATATAACCAAATTTTAATAATAGCTCCATAGATATTGCCAGCAAATAGTTGGTAAAAATATAGTATAAAAAACTACCTGAAAAATAGATTAAAAATCCTGAACTTACCCATATAGAGGGCTCCTTGCTTGGTTGGGTAAATTTTAAATCCCTTAAGATTACATAAAAATACAATATATTATACCCAATAAGAATAAACCTGCTTAAAGACCTCATATAATTATTAAAAACATAAATGCTTTGAAAAAATGCTGAATTGGCAATGGAAATTAGGATAAAAAGGATAATTATTAGTGTAATGTATTTTTGTTTAATGACGCTTTTAATATAAAATGCATAAAATAAACTGACCATAGTAAACTGGAAGGGATTGTAAAGATGTCCTATAAAAAGTGTATTCTGAAATTTAAATACTCTAATAAGCGTGAATTGTATTAATTCTGTTGCAAATCCTATTATACAATAAACCAGTATTATTTTCAAGTCTTTCCCTAAAAGTTTTTGTTTACTCCAACCAATACAGGACGCAATAAATGGGAATAAAATTCCTGCAATTAGAAATAGATGGATTTTCATTTCTTAAAATAATTACAAAGGCTAAAAGTAATAAAAACATAATTTCTTTTTATTATTTAAAAATTATGTAATAATAATTTTGGTCATTTTCAAATATTACAAACAAATATATTCTTTGTAGTTAGTGTAAGAAGCCAAGTTAATCAGAGAAGATCTTTTGATATTAATGTTTGGGGGATAATACTGATTGGGTCTATTCTTTAAGGATAAATTCCTCCTTGACTACAAAATGGTGGGCATGGTCCCATATCATTAAACACTTGCTCATCATCTCCATTTCCATCTTTCATGGCTCCCTTTGTGCCTGTTTCCATAAGCTCAAAGGTTTTTCTTATGCCAAATTCAATTTTTATGGTATCATTGCCTGTTACGTTAAAAAGCTCATCAAGCCCTTCTTTTTGCAATAGGCAACCTTTGGGGTAAATGTACTTACGCACTAGAGCTGATTCATCAACTAGTAGTTCCCCATCGCGCCAACTGTTCCATAGGGTTAATGACTCAATCACCATTTCTATCTTATCAGAATAATCCCGGTTTGTTGGGGCTAGTTTAAACACTGGTTTAATGTTGTCATTATAAGCTCCAGTACCATCATCAGCTTTGTAAGTAGAAACAGCAAATGCACAAACTGAGTATTTTTTGTCAATAAGTTCAAGACCCAGGTACACCCTGATCCTGTTCTCATTGTTTTTGGCTAACTTCTCAAAAGTTGCCTTTTCCATAAAAATTTGGGAAATGTCCAGGTTAAAGGTTTTCCCTTTTTCTTCAATTAAGTTTTCTTTCCAGTTCAAAACCTCTACTGTGGGCACTTGCCCTGGTTTCAACTTTGATTCATTGGTTGTCATAATATTTAAGTTTTTTGGATAACACCCTAAAAATACAACACAGGGAGTGTGCCTAAACAGGTGATAAAATGGAGCCAAAATACAAAGTGCCTGGGGGTAAGTAAAATACACATAACCCGGCGCGTAAAAACACGTATTTACACGGAGTTAAACAGGTATTTATACTAGTTTGAGAAGGTTGAATTTAAAGTACAAATACTTAGTGGTAAATGCCTGATTTTTCAGAATATTATGTTAATTCCTGATAATTGGGTCAAATAGAAGCATATATACCATAACAATTACTGAGCATAAAAAGGTTGGCCTACCTATTCTTTTTGGCATGCAGGAGGGTCAAATAAGTACAGTTATCAAAGGATTACCAGCAGTATTACCAGTATAAATAGAAGCATAAAAAGTACAAATTGGTTTCTCACAAAAAGGCCTAATAAAATCAGGATTTCAATCTCTTCATTACATTGTGTGAACAATTGTATTTCGCCTTTTTCTTTTAAGATAAATTCATTGGCTGTAAATGTAATTAACTCGCTGCCATTAAACTTCCAGGACCATTTTGATTGCCAAAAATTCTTTATTTCCAGCTCAAAACGTTTCCCATTAACCACCACATCACTTTTGGGGTTAAACATATTGATCATAACAGAAGCTAAAAGGGAATGATCATTGGCATCATAAATTTCGAGTTTTGAAAGGAAGAATTCACGGCTAAGGGTAAAATGTTTCCCATTAATGATTGCCCTGGCTTTTGAGCTGGCTATGTTGTTCCAGGTAATGTTGCCTACCTGCTCTGTTTCCCTGTTGATAACGAGTTTTGAGCCAAAAATATCTTTTGCCCAGCTTAACTTTTCCATTAAAGCAGTTGAATTATTTCCAACATGCAATTTATAAAAATTAGGCTGAATTTATTCTAAACAAATGGTAAAATAGGGATCAAAGAATTTAGCTACCTGTTTTTTACAAGTTCTTTAGTTGAAAGGAGCCCACATGCTGCATAAATGTCTTGCCCCCTGGAAGCCCTGATGGTTGTGAATACCCCTTTTTTATTGAGGCTGTCTTTAAACTCCTGGATGGTTTCTTCATCAGTACCTATGAGTGGAGTGCCGGGGATTGGGTGGAACCTGATCAGGTTTAGCCGGCAACGCAACCCATTAAGCAGGCGTGCAAGTTCTTTCACATGTTTAGGGGAATCATTTACACCTTTGAACATAATGTATTCAAAAGATATCCTGCGTTGACGCCCAAAATCCCAGGCTTTGATCTCTTTGACCACTTCTTTGATAGGGTAGGCAACTTCAACAGGCATTAGGTTTTTTCTTTCTTCATCAAAAGGGGTATGCAGGCTAATGGCCAGGTGGGTATTGCTTTTTTCCAGGAAAGCAAGCATTCCGGGGATGATGCCTATTGAAGAAACTGTAATGCGTTTTGGGCTCATGGAAAAACCCCAGCCAGAGGTAAGGATTTCCAGGCTTTTAAGCACCTCTTCCAGGTTGTCAAATGGTTCACCCATGCCCATGTACACAATGTTGGTGACTTCCTCCCTTTCTTCAATGCTTTTTATTTGGTTGATGATCTCTCCTGCTGTGAGGTTGCTTTGGAAGCCCTGTTTCCCTGTCATACAAAACAAACAGCCCATTTTGCACCCCACCTGAGAACTTACACAAACTGTTTTCCTGTCATTTTCAGGGATCATGGCTGTTTCAATAAAGTTATTGCCATGGGTTGCAAACAGGTATTTTTTTGTACCATCAACACTTTCCTGCACCTTTGAGAATGGGTTGATCCCCAGCCCATATGTTTCTTTCAAAACCTGGCGGGTATTTTTTGAGAGGTTGGTCATATCATTAATTGATATAAGCTTTTTTTTATAAAGCCATTCAGCAATTTGTTTAGCTACAAATTTTTGCCAGCCATGTTTAGCAGCAATTTGCTGTAACTCTGTTAGGGTCTTTCCAAACAATACCTCCCTCTTGCCTTCCATATTCAAAACATGAATTATTAGAAATAGATCTCTGCCAATATGTTTTCATATGGGACACCTTTTGAAATAAGCAGGTCCCTCACTTCAACAACCATTAAAGCTTTTCCGCAAAGGTAATATTTAAAATGTTTGGGTAGGTTGGCTTGCCCTTTGATATAACTTGTTACCCTGCCATGGAATATACCTTCACCTTGTTCACGAGAGCAGCAGCAAATGTAGTTTTCCCCTAATTTTTTCCGGATTTCAGTACCAAAATAAAACTGGTTTAAATAGCTAACACCATGGATAAGCTTTTTACAAGCAATAACCCCTGAGTCTAACATTGAAAAAAATGGTGCAATTCCTGTTCCTGTTGCAATCATCCAGGTTGATTCATTGCCTGCAACAAAACTGCCAGAAGGCTTTGAAACCAATATCTTACCACCTTCAGGGATTGAAGATAATTTTGGTGTCAGGTAGCCTTCTTCTTTAATATTAAAAAGTATGTTAACCTCATTATCCTGGGTTCCATTGCAAATGCTATAAATTCGTGGAAGATGTTCATAGCTGAGGGCAATTTTTATAACCTGCCCAGAAATAAACCCATGCCTTTTTTCAAAGGAAATTACATGTACCCCTGGAGATATTTCAATGTTGCTAGTTATGGATGTTTCATACAGTCCTTTATCCATTATGGGTTATCCTTTTGGTTCAATTTTATAAAAAGGATAAAAAGGGAATTGGTTCAAATAAATTGGATTTTCAACTATTTATTGTGTATTTTCAATGTAACCACCAGGTTTTCTCCTGGAGCAGTAGTAATGTTTTTAACAGTGTAATAGACCAGCAGTTCTTCCATGTTTGCTACTTCATCTGAGTTCCCTGTTAGCTCAATCCTTGTTGAATGGTGGGCTTTTAGTACCACATTTTCAGCACATTCAAACCCCACAGGGGGCTGGACAAGCTCTAGTTCATAATCAATATCAGAAATATTTTTGATCATTACTGATGCAACTTTTCGATTTTGAAGCTGCACAGGCAAACCAACAATTTTTATTGAGTTGAAAAACAAGGGTTGCATATATTGTGAACTTCCATAAAGCTTGTTGCCAATGTATGCTACTGTGCGTTTTGCAAAAAGGGCTTCTTTTAATGATTCCATGCTTTTTTGCTTTGCAAAAACAAGGGTCATTGGCCTGTGTGAACCTACCAGGTCATAAACCATATTAACGGGGGTATGCACATCAGAATTGCACAAAACAGCCAACCCTTTTTCATTAGCCCATCCCAATGCTTCAGGGTAATATGAAAAATGGTTTACTACTTCAATTCCATGCAACATCCCTTTATTAAAAAGTTCAGTATGTTCATCCCACCACAAAGTAGTGTCAGGTTGTTGTTCTTCCCAGCCAGGGTGGTTCCAAAATATAAATGCCCCTTGTTCTTTGGCTTCTACCAGTGCATCCATGTAATTTTCCCTTTCTAGCAAATTGGCATTTTTTATAAACAGGGTATTTAAGTGGCCTGGAGGCATATTGCGCGTGATCTCAGCTGCCTTTATTAACAAAACCCCAAGGCTTTCTGCAACTGGCTGTGCTATTTCATATGACCTGTTAAAATCAGCATTAATGTCAGCTGAATGGGGGGTATATTCAATATGGTCAGAAATGGCAATTGCATCAAGCCCTTCAAGCCAGGCTTCTTCAACACGCACTGTTGGCCACACATCACCATCTGAAAAAACTGTATGGATATGGAAATCACATTTCAGTGTTTGGTATCCTTGAATATCAGGGATATATAAATTTTTCCTGTGTTGTGCACTAGAAAGTATTGATATCAGTACCAATACCAACACCCCAATCTTTTTCAGAATCATACCCTTCATTTTAAATTCTCATTCAAATTAGTATTAATAGGGCTTATAAGAAATGATTTGTTTGTTTTTCTGCCCAATATTTTCTCAAAGTTAATACAGTATTATTTCTTTTTAAAAAAATTAAAAAGTGTATTTGATTTATTAAAAAAATTGTGAATATTGTTATTTATTATGAATTACCTTTTTGGAAATAAGCATAATGTAAGTGCAGGAATCAATATAAAAAGGGTCTTGCAAAAAAAGCAAGTTTTAAAAGCCTTGTATTTTGGAGGGGCTATGTCAAATGCTGAAATTGGCAAACAACTGGGGGTTAGTGCCCCCAAAATGAATGAACTCCTGCGTGAACTTATCCAGGATAATTTGGTGAAGGATCTGGGACCTGGTACTTCCAGTGGGGGTAGGCGCCCAAGCATTTTCGGGCTGGTTAAAAATGGCTTTTACCTGGTTGGGATAAGTATTGGAATTTACAAAACAGGTATTGCAATTTTTGATGCATCAAACAATGAGGTTTACACAAAAATCTTTTCAGTAAAGATTGAAAAAAACATCCAGGTTTTTAAGAAAATAAAAGGACACCTTGATGAAGTAATCGAAAAATCAGGTATCAACCCCAGCAAAATTATTGCTGGAGGTATAGAAATGCCAGGGCTGGTTAATTCAGAAAAAGGGATCAATAAAACCTACTTCCCTGAATATGATAACCTGCATGAGCTGATAGGGCAATTATTTCCTTTCCCAATGTTTTTTGAAAATGATGCTAAAGTTAGGGCATATGCAGAAAAACACTTTGGCCTCGCCAAAAAGGTTGACCATGCTTTGATCCTGAATATTGATTGGGGTGTTGGTATGGGAATTATTGTAGAAGGAAACCTATATAGGGGGAATGCAGGCTTTGCTGGAGAATTTGGCCATCTGCCTATTGTTGAGAATGGCATACTTTGCAAGTGTGGGAAAAAGGGGTGCCTTGAAACAGTAGCATCAGCAACTGCTATTGTTAGGATGGCCAAAGAAGGCATATTGGAAGGTAATTCATCACTGATCAATGAATATACAGGCGACAGTGTTGAGTCAATAGAAATATATCATGTTATTAATGCTGCAAAAGCTGGAGACCAATTTGCAATATCCATACTTTCTAATGTTGCCCATTGGATAGGAAAAGGGATTGTATTCCTTATACAAATATTTAACCCTGAGGCTATTGTCCTTGAAGGGATTGCTTCTGAAACCCAAAAATTTATGGAAGCCCCAATCCAACAGGCAATTAATACTTACAGCAACCATGATATCAGTAATGAGACAAAGATAAAATTCTCGAAACTGGGGATAAAGGCCGGGATCAAAGGAGCTGCTGCTTTGGCTCTCGAGAAGTTGGTAATGGTTCAAAATCATAATTAAAGAAATACAGATGGAAATCTCAAATGTAGAATCAATTTATTCCTCTATTTCAGGAATAAAAAAAATAACCACAAAAATACCTTATGTATTGGTAGATAACTATCCACAGCTTGGGTTGTTGAATTCAATGAGGTTTTTGGAATGGGCAAGCCAGAACCCTGAAGGGGTGGTAAGTTTACCCATAGGGAAAACTTCTGAACATTTTATTAAGTATACACAGTTTCTTTTATCAAACTGGGATACTGAAAAAGGAGTTGAGATCAGGGGAAAATATGGTTTAGGAAAGCTTGAAAAACCAAACCTTAGAGGCCTGCATTTTGTGCAATCAGGCGAATTTTACCCCATAAACCCTATACAACATAACAGCTTCTGCAATTATGTAACAAAATATTACATTAAGGGCTTTGGGCTTGATATAAACAAGGCATTGCTTATTAATTCAGACATGATCTCATTGGCTGAAGGCAAAGCTTACCATGAAATTTTCCCTGATCTTAAAATAGACCTCTCATTACGTTATAGGAAAGCAAAAAACAGGCAGGAAGAATTGCAGAAAGAATCAATTTTAATGATTGATGATTGGTGTAATAAGTATGAGGAAAAAATAAGGACCAAAGGGGGGATTGGCTTTTTCCTGGCTGAAATTGGTCCCGATGGGCATGTGGCCTTTAATACCCAGGGAGCCAGCCATCTGTCAGTGACAAGGCTAACTTCAACAAATTTTGAAACCCAGGCAGTAGCTGCTGGTGACCTGGGAGGGATAGAAGTTTCAAGGAACAGGCTGGTGATCACCATTGGGCTTGAAACAATTACTTATAACCCTGAGGCAGTAGCTATTGTGTTTGCAGCAGGGGAAGCAAAAGCTAAAGTGGTAAAAAATAACTTTGAAAATGAACCATCTACAAGGTATCCTGCATCTGCATTGCAAAAGCTTAAAAATGCCAGGTTTTTCCTTACCCAGGGTGCAGCTGCCCAGTTGACAGATACCATTGACAGGTATTTCAATGAAGGGGATTGGACACACCAGAAAACAGAAAGGGCAGTAATTGACCTGTGCAAAAAAGTCAATAAGTTTGGTCCCAAGCTTACTATGGATGATTTGAAGAATGACCCATATTGTAGGCTTATTCCTGGCTTGGATGAAAAAACTGTACTATCAGTGATTGAATCCATTACTGGCAAAATAAAAAAGGGGATGGCTAAGGAATCAGGCCAGGTATATTACCATACTGGCCCACATCATGATGATATTATGTTGGGGATTATGCCTGCTATAAACAGGCAAATGAGGAATGCCAGCAATGAAATGCATTTTTCTGTCTTGACTTCAGGCTTTACTGCTGTAACAAACAAGTTTTTAATGGGGTTATTGAGGCACACCCTAGAACTTTTTAACAAGGGCAAAATTGAAATGATTAATTACCCTGACTTTTTTGACCAGGGTTATAAGTTTAAATGGGATAAAGATGTTTACCATTACCTTGACAATATTGCAGCTAATAACCAATATGAAAAAACACGTGGGGTTTGCCACAGGTTGGTAAGGGCAATGGTTGAAATATGGGGTATCAAAGATAAAGATGAACTGGAAAAGGTTATTAAGGAAATCCTAACAACCCTTGATGGTAGTTATGATGGCAGCAAAAACCCTCCTTTAATCCAGAAATTAAAAGGGATGATCAGGGAGCTTGAAGAGGAACTGGTTTGGGCGCATTTTGGTGTCCAGGTTAAAAACATCCACCACTTAAGGTTAGGGTTCTACCAGGGAGATGTGTTCAGCTCAAAACCTGATTTGAATGGAGATATACTCCCAATATTAAATGAGTTCAGGAAACATAAGCCAACAGTGTTGAGTCTGGCAATGGACCCCCAGGGTAGTGGCCCTGATACACACTATAAAGTGTTGCAGGCTATAGCTGGGGCAGTGCAAGAATGGGCAAAAGAAGAAGATTTATCAGAGTTAAAAATCATAGGTTATAGGAATGTTTGGTTTACTTACCAACCACATGATGTTGAATTAATTGTTCCTGTGTCACTTAACTCACTGGCTACATTAAACCAGTCATTTGCTGAATGCTATTTAAGCCAGGTTAATGCCTCATTCCCAAGCTACCAGTTAGATGGGAAATTCAGTGAATTGGCTCAAAAAACCTGGGTTGAACAGCACAAACAGATTCAATTCTTGCTGGGCAAAAATTATTTTTATGAAAATGAATCCCCACTTCTTAGGGCAACCCATGGGTTGGTTTATGCAAGGGAATTAAATGTGGAACAATTCCTTGGTATTGCTTTTTCTATGGAAAAATCAACAGAAGTTTTAATATAAATTTTTTGAAAGATATGAACGTAAACATTTACCCTGATTATGATGATTTGTGCATTGAAACTGCCAGTTACATTGCCAAAAGAATTAATAGTTACAACCCAACAAAAGAAAACCCATTTGTTTTAGGACTGCCAACAGGTTCTTCCCCAATTGGGGTTTACAATGAATTGGCAGCGTTGTGTAGAGAAGGGGAAATTTCATTCAAGAATGTGGTCACATTCAATATGGATGAGTACATAGGGTTACCAGCCGGCCACCCTCAAAGCTACAGGTATTTTATGGAAACCTATCTGTTCAAGTATGTTGATATCCCTGCTGAAAACATTAATTTCCTTAATGGTACAGCAATTGATTTGCAGCAGGAATGTATAGATTATGAAAATAGAATCCAGGAACTGGGAGGGATAGAATTATTCATGGGTGGTATTGGGGTAAATGCACATATAGCCTTTAATGAACCTGGCTCAGGAAGGGACTCAAAAACACGGGTTATTGATTTGGCAGAAGAGACAATAGTAGCCAACTCACGTTTTTTTGAAGGCGAATTAGATAAAGTACCTACAAAGGCATTGTCAGTAGGGATTAAAACCATAATGGATGCCAAAGAGGTTATTTTAATTGTAAATGGTCAGAACAAAGCAACAGCCCTTCAAAAAATAATTGAAGAGGCGGTAAATGAATCATGGCCTGGGTCAATACTCCAGTTACATAAGCAGGGAAGGATTGTGTGTGATTTGGATGCAACCCAAAATTTAAAGCAAGAAACAGTAGAAAAATATACTATGTAACATACATAGTTTTTTCGTTGTGGCAAAAAAGGCCGCCTTGATTTATTCATGGTGGCCTTTTAGGTAATTTCGAATTGATTGTTAAAATTATCCTTCACGAATGTACGTTTTCTTTTATTTTGAAGCAAATAATATTTGCTGTTATTACCATAAAATAGGGGTTTTTAAAGGAAGTTTTAACAATATTTAGCTTAAAAATAACATAATTATTATTACGAAAACAAACATTGGGTCAATAAACATAAGTAGGGTGGTAATCACTTGCTGTTTATAGTTTTAATAGGTTTGAACACAATTTCATTTTTGCAATTAGGGCAAATAAAAATCTCACATCCAGTGCAAGCAAAACAATTGCTACAAACTTTTTCTGCATCTAATAAGGTAAACTTATAACCACAGTTTTTACATATAAACTCTTTGGGTTTTGATTTGATCATCTGAAATATTTATATATCCTCAGCAACCCAAAAACAATGACCAATGTAAAAATGATAGTTGCCCCTGATGGTATATTAGCAAAATAAGAAATAAGCAATCCCGAAATGGTACCAAGGAATGCAAACAATGTTGAAAGGATAATAAGTTTTTTAAAGTCTTTTGTGAATAGGTTGGCAGTGGCTTGCGGGATTGTTAAAAGGGATAGGATAAGTATGATACCCACCACCCTAATATTTAAGACAACTGTCAGGGCAATCAATATAATCAGGAGATAGTTATACAATGCCACAGGAATGCCTGATGCTTTGGCAAATTCTTCATCAAAAGCTATGTAAAGGACCTTCCTGTAAAACAGGGAAAAAAAAGTGAGGATGACCACATTAAGGGCAAACATCATCCAAAGTTCTGAGTTGGTTACTGTTAAAATGTTTCCAAATAGATAGCTCATCAGGTTGGGGGTATATCCAGGGGTGATAAATACAAAAATAATCCCCAGGGCCATCCCCAATGACCACCATATGGCAATTGAAGAATCTTCCCTGATACCAGCTTTATGGGTAAATAGCTGTATTCCCAGGGCAGAAAGGACAGCAAAGACAATAGCCCCCAATAGTGGGTTTAAGCCCAGGAAAAATGCAATACCAATCCCACCAAATGAAGCATGGGTTATACCCCCACTGATAAAAACAATCCTCCTTGAAACAATATAAGTCCCAATTATCCCACACGAGATGCTGGCAAAAATGGCTGAAAGGAATGCTTTCTGGAAGAAATCATATGTAAAAAGTTCTAAGAGTTCCTGCATGTCAATGGCTGTGTTCTTTTAAAACTGTGTGGGGTACATCCCCATGGCTGATAATTTGTATAGGGCAGTTATAAGCCTCCAGTTGTTCATTTGTGATCGTGTTTGATAGGTGGTAGTGCAAGTGCTTATTCACACAGGCAATGGTTTTCACATAACTCGAAATAGTACCAACATCATGTGAAACCAAAAGGATACCCATTTTATCATTAAGGACACGTAATTTTTCATATAATTCCCCCTCAAAACGATTATCAACAAATGTATCTGGTTCATCAAGGATAAGGATTTTAGGGTCACTTATTAAAGCCCTGCATAAAAATACGCGTTGCATTTGCCCTCCTGATAATTCTCCAATTGCTTGGTTTTTTATGGCTGAAATCCCCATCTCTTCCAATAAAAATTCAGCCTTTTCTTTTTCTACTTTTTTATTGGCACCATTCCTTTTTTTACTAAGGTTACCTGACCTGATAACATCAAAAACAGTGATAGGGAATTTTTTATCAATATGCCTCACTTGAGGTAAGTAACCAAATGGGTTTTTCTCCTTCTTAATTAAATCACTGAAAATTAATTCACCCTGGATAGGTTTTAACAACCCAAGGATGGCTTTCAGAAGGGTGGTTTTACCCCCTCCATTGGGACCAATAACCCCGATAAAATCCTGCTGGAAAATTTTTAGGTTTACCCTTTCAAGAATGGCCTCTTTGTCATAAGCCAGTGTTACATCTTTTATATGGATGAGAGGTTCCATGCTTAATTATTATCCCTGATAGTTTGTGCAATGTACACCATATTTTCAGCCCAGTAAGGGTCGAGTGGTGCAATTTGCATGATTACCCCACCAATCTCTTCAGCAAAAACCCTGGCATGTTCCCTGTCAAATTCAGTTTGTATATAAACAGTCTTAATGTTATGCTTATTGGCAAGGTCAACCACTTCTTTAATGTGTTGTGCTGTAGGTTCTTTCCCCCCAGATTCCAGTGAAACCTGGTTTAATTCATAATCTCGGGCAAAATAAGTCAATGAAGGGTGGAAGAGAATAAAAGTCTTGCCTTTAACATCTTTCAATGTATTTTTAACCTGGATATTTACCTGGTCAATTTCTTTAACAAACTTATGGTAATTCAGCAGGTAGGTATCTTTATTTTCTGGATTGATTTCATTTAGGACATCCTTAATTTTTTCAGCCATTTTTTTGACATTTTGGGTTGAAAGCCAAACATGGGGGTCAATCCCATCCATATGCACATGGTCACCATGGTCTTCCACTTTATCAGCTATTAAATCAAGCCCTTCTGAAAGGTTATACACTTTCATTTCTTTGTTGGTTTCAGCAATTTTATCTTTCCACGAATATTCAAAGCCTATGTAGCCAATCCTGAACCAGGCAACTGAATTTACAATATCTTTTAATTGTGATGGCAATAATGTGTAAGTAGCTGGGCTTGCACCTGGAGGGATCAATACATTCACTTTAAAATCACCACCAGCAATTTTTTCAACAAATGTTTTTTGTGGTAATATACTTACTGTAATAACCTTTTTTTCTTCTTGTTTTTTGTTTACCTGGCACGAAACAAATAAGAAAGATGCCAATAATATCCAAATGCTTAATTTCATAGGATTGTTTTTATGTGTGTTAATATTCCAAGTAGAACAATATTTTACAAATTTAGTTTTAAAAACCAATAAAACTTTATGACGAAGAAACAAACAAAAGCAAGTACCTGTTTTATTATACTGAAACAAACAAAAGTAGGTTTGGCTTCCTCTTTAAAATTCAAATGGTTATCTTAATAGCCTGTTTTTGTTCCGTTTTTAAATGCATAAAAATGATTTATAAATTTTTTTATACCCTTTTGGGGATAATAATCCTTTTTACCATAAATAGTGAAGCTCAAATGAATAACTGGGAAGATTTAAAAGCAGCTATAGATAATGAAGCCTCTAAAATAGAAAGTAGTGTTATTGAATGGAGGCGTGACTTCCACCAACATCCTGAATTAAGCAACCAGGAATTTAGGACAGCAGGAATAGTGGCAACACATCTTAAGTCATTGGGTTTTGAAGTGCAAACCCAGGTGGCAAAAACAGGAGTGGTAGGTATTTTGAAAGGAGGGAAGCCTGGTCCTGTTGTGGCTTTAAGGGCAGACATGGATGCTCTGCCTGTAACAGAAGAATTGGATTTGCCATTTGCTTCAAAAGTTAAAACCACATACAATGGGCAGGAAGTAGGTGTGATGCATGCCTGTGGGCATGATGTGCATACCAGCATGCTGATGGGGGTTGCACAAATACTGGCTAAAATGAAAGAAAGCCTTCCTGGTACTATAAAGTTCATTTTTCAGCCCGCAGAAGAGGGGGCATTTGGTGAAGAGTGTTGGGGAGCTGAATTGATGATTAGGGAAGGGATATTGGAAGATCCTAAGCCTGATGCCATTTTTGGGTTGCATGTGTGGCCTGTACCAGTTGGCGAGGTTGGCTATTGCCCTGGCCCCTTTATGGCAAGTGTTGATAATCTTAAAATTAAAGTTGAAGGAAAGGGGACACATGGGGCAATACCATGGCAAGGAGTTGACCCAATTGTAACAGGGGCACAAATTGTATTGGGATTGCAAACCATTGTCAGTAGGAATGTAGCATTAACTGAAGGTGGGGCAGTAGTTACCATAGGTAGTTTCCATGGTGGGGCACGCAACAATATTATCTCTGATGATGTAGAAATGCTGGGCACCATACGCACACATAATGAAGAAGCCAGGGTACTTGTACATAAAAAAATTGAACAGTTAGCCACTAATATTGCAAAGGCCAATGGGGCTGTGGCTGAAGTTAAAATAGATAAAATATATCCTTCAACCATTAATAATCCCCAACTCACCCAACAAATGTTACCTGTATTGCAACAAGCAGCAGGAAAGGAAAAAGTTAAAAAGGTTTTGCCTGTTATGATAGCTGAAGATTTTTCATTTTACCAAAGGGAAATCCCTGGGATGTATTTCTTCCTTGGAATATTACCTCCTGGTACTGAGCCAGATAAAATAGAAGCTAACCACTCACCCAGGTTTTTTGTAGATGAAAATGCTATCCCTGTTGGCTTAAAAGCATTAAGTTACTTAGCAGTTGATTTTTTGCTTCATCCTAATGGGTATTAATACTGATTTTCATTATTTTTATTCATAATATGAATACTGAAACTTAACTTGGAATTACTTGAGAAGAACAGACTAAGGATAGACATCAATATTTTGATATTATGCGTGCTTGTCATCCCGATATTTATCGGGACCGTCAGGTGGGTTAAGGGGTTACTTTGAAAAAACTTTAAAGTTAATTTTGATATGAGTTTTCTTTGTTTCCCTGCCTGCCACAGGCAGGGTTTCTTTTCATCTGGGAAAAGAAATGAAATGGGGTTGGGGTGAACCCCAACCATGATAATAGCTGGATGGATATTAATAAGGTGAATTTAAAATGCTAGGAGTTGTTTGATTTAAGGACAAGTTCAGAATTGATAAACTATAAGAATAACTTGTAAATAACAGATATAAAATATTAAACAATATTTATGAAATATTATTTGAGCATAATATTGCTTATAGTCTCACTCTTTTTAAGCATCAGGGTAATCCAGCTATCCAAGCAAAACCAGCAATATAAAATTGACCAGGCTGAGGTAAACAGCATCCAATATGGCCTGCTGAATGTAGATGAATGGAAAGAGCACTTAGCACATATCCTGACAAAAAAGGTTGAGGAATTTGAATTAACCCCAGAGAACCAGGCAAGGCTTAAACCACAAATAGAGTCTATGCTCAATGCCCTTTTAGATGAAGTTGAGGTAATTCTGAAAAGTGATGTGGGCAAAATAAAACGTGTGTTGATAAATGTATTTGTTAACATGGAAAAGCTGAGGGAAAACGTCCCTGAATTTGCTGATGCCCTGCTTGAAGAATTAAGCAACCCTGAAAACAAGGAAGACATTAAAGCATACATTTTATTGAAATTGGATGCTTTTGTTGATAGTACATTCAGTTCTGACAGGAGGGAAGGCTTATTGTCAATCCTTGAAAAATATGATTATGATGACAAAGAAGATGGTTCTTATTACCTGGGGGTATTAGCTAATCGTTCAGGTAACAACCTAATGGTTAGCTCACTTTTTCTCATTTTATTCCTGGGAATGGTTTTTATGTTGAATTCGATGAAAATTAAAACCCTTACCAAAAGAAATTCTTCTTTCCTTTTGCTATCTCTTTTGCTTTTAATTATTTGTGGCATAGCCATGCCCATGATTGATATTGAAGCCAAAATCAGCAGGCTTACTTTTCAGCTTATGAATGAAAGTATAATATTTGAAAACCAGGTGCTGTTTTTTCAGAGCAAATCAATCCTTGATGTAGTTTGGGTGTTGTCTTCAACTGGCAAGCTGGATATGGTTTTTGTGAGCATCCTTATTTTTGGGTTTAGTGTGTTGTTCCCCTTCACAAAACTTATTTGCAGTTTCCTGGTTACTTTCTATCATGAAAAGTTCCATCAGTCAAAATGGGTGTATTTTTTTACTTACAAGTCAGGAAAATGGTCAATGGCTGATGTTTTTGTAGTAGCCCTTTTTATGGCATTTATTGGTTTTAATGGGATAGTTAGCAGCCAGTTGTCACAACTAAGTGATGTAAACGAAAATGTTGAAGTATTAACTACAAATGGGACTGGCTTGCAGGCTGGGTTTTACCTCTTTCTTATGTTCTGTATAGGGGGCTTGTTCCTTGCTGAAGTTTTCCAAAAAAATGCTAAAAATACTCAGCCCTGATTTTTCAGGTTAAATTTTTCAACTTTAATTTTCTTAGGAGGAACAGGGTCATATCCTTGTGTCCCCCATGGGTGGCAGTGTGAAATTCTCTTTATAGCCAACCAGGTACCCTTAAATGGCCCATGGGTTTTAATGGCATCAACTGCATACTGTGAGCAAGTTGGTACATGCCTGCAAGATGCTGGGTTAAGGGGAGAGATGGCATATTTGTAAAAATAAACAGGCAAGACAACTATCCAGCCTAATATTTTAAGGATATACTTCCCAATTTTTTTCATAACGAATAAACAAAGGAAACATCAAAGTTAATGAATTTAAATAACAGGAAAAGCTGTTAAGGTTCAGGTGTGGAAAAATAAAAAGCGGTGGTAACTGCCACCGCTTCCCTCTTGAAAGACAAACAACTAATGACTTTTCAAACTCTGCAGCTATCAATAACCAATCAACCCACTTTAAGTCCACATTAAAATTTGCCGCTGAGCTATATTTTGATTACGAAACCAATTCTGGATTGTTACATCTTTTATTTCATTTAACAAATTTTAACCACAACAGAATATGTGTTTTTGTTTGTATTACAGTGTGTTATATTGATTTAAAGATAAAGGGATATTTTATGGTATTAAATTTTTAAAAGGTTGAATTATTGGATTAACTATTTTGTACACAATAATTATTTTAAGTATTTTAATGTTGAATAAAAAATTATTTCAATATGGAAAGTTTTCAAGAATATTTGGGTGGTGCTTACGAATTCATTGTAACAAATGGGTTGAAAGTGGTGATTGGCATTATAATCCTGATAGTTAGTTTATGGATAATTAGGAGGGTAGTAAAAACCACTGACAAGGTAATGGCCAAACGTGATGTAAATGTATCATTGCGCGGATTTTTTAAGAGTTTAGTTAGCATTGGGTTAAAGGTAATGCTTGTTATCACTGTTGCTGAAGTGATGGGCATAAAAACCACTTCTTTTATAGCAGTACTGGGTGCAGCAGGGTTGGCTATTGGGTTAGCATTGCAAGGGACATTGTCTAATTTTGCAGGAGGGGTAATGATCCTGCTTTTTAAACCTTTTAAAGTGGGTGATATCATTGAGTCACAAGGACACCTGGGGAAAGTAAAAGAGATACATATTTTTGTGACCATCCTGCTTTCTCCTGAAAATAAAACCATCATCCTTCCCAATTCTGCTGTGTCTAGTGGGGATATTGTAAACTATACAACTGAAGGGGTAATCAGAGTAGATATGACATTTGGGATTGCCTATGAAGCCAATATAAAAGAGGCAAAAGATATTTTAATGGGGATTATTGAAAACCACCCTAAAGTACTGAAAGAACCTGCTCCATTTGTGGGTGTGTCAGAGTTGGCTGATAGTTCAGTGAACCTGGCAGTAAGGCCATATTCTAAACCTGAAGATTACTGGGAAGTGTATTTCCATACATATGAAGAAGGGAAATATGCTCTTGATAAAGCTGGCATCTCCATCCCATTCCCTCAAGTGGATGTTCATTTGGATAAATAGTAACTAAAAAATGACTCCCTGTTTTGGGCAGGTGGTCTCCTCAATAGCCCAGTTATAAATATTTATATCTCTTAATATTTTTCTTTGGTGTTTTTTCAAACTCTTCAACAACCAGCTCTACTTTTGTGACTTGTTCATAAGCAGGCAATTCAGCATTGGCTTTTTTGCGGTTATTCTCCATGATCTTTGGAAGTTCAGCATCTGCAATATTATCTTGTTTTGTTGCATCATAGTCAGGATAAACCAATGCTACCAGTTTTGAATCTCTGTCTACTACAACACACTCAGCCACATAGGGTTGGTTTGCCATTTTAGCTTCTATTTCTTCAGGATAAATATTTTGCCCTGAAGCACCAAGGATCATATTCTTAGAACGCCCCCTTATGAAAATAAAGTTGTTTTTATCAATAACTCCCAGGTCGCCAGTTTTTAGCCAACCATCTTCAGTAAATGCTTCCTTGCTGGCTTCTTCATTTTTATAATAACCCAACATAACATTTTCACCTGTCACTTGTATTTCCCCCACTTCATTGTAAGGGTCAGAAGAATCAATCCTTACTTCCATCCTGTCAACCAGCTTTCCTGCTGATTTGGGTAATGTTTTATCCCAGGCTTCATAGCTAATCAGAGGGCCACATTCTGTCATGCCATACCCAATAGTAAATGGGAATTTTATGCTTTTGAAGAATTTTTCAACATCAGCACTTAGTGGGGCACCTCCAATCACAATTTCAAAGAACCTGCCTCCAAATGTACCCACCAGTTTTTCTTTTACCTTTCTCAGGATAACCCCTGAAATGCCTGGTATTTTTAACAATATTTTCATGATGGGTTTGTTCAATGCAGGTTGCACCCTTTTCTTGTAAATCTTTTCAATAACCAGTGGAACAGAAAGCACCAGATGTGGGCGCACATCACCAAACACTTTGGTTATAATAGCAGGTGAAGGTATTTTATTGAGGAAAGTAATGTGGCATCCTAGTGTGACAGGGAACAGGAACTCAAACAATAATCCATATACATGTGCCATGGGTAGAAAAGAAACGATTTTATCTCCTGGCTGTAAGGGCATATGCTCACGTGCAAAAACTATGTTTGAAACCAGGCTACGCGCAGGGATCATTACCCCTTTCGTGAACCCTGAAGTTCCTGATGTGTAGGAAATAATGCACATCTCTTGAGGTTGCCATTCTGTAAATGTAAATTCATCTTTACTCAGTTTATTATCCAAATAATGTTGGAAAGCATCAGCCAGTTTGTATTTATCATCTTCTTCCCTGGCTTTAACCATTGAGAGATCCTCCAGTTTAATGATGGCTTTTAGGTTTTCACAATTGTCAAAATTAATTTTATCCAACAACAGGTTTGCACCAATAACCAATTTGGCATCAGAATGTGAGATAATATGGTTGGTATCATGTTCATTAAAATCTGGCAAGATAGGCACAATAACCATTTTGCAAGATATGGCTGATAAAAATATAGCCCCCCAATGTGCACTATTGCGTCCCAGTACAGCAATTTTATCACCTTCTTTAAGCCCCATAACCTGGTAGAACAGGTGAAGTGATTTTACAATTCGTGCAACATCTTTATAGTTGTAGGTTTCTCCTTCAAAGTCAGAAAAGGCAGGGGTATCCCAATTTTGCTGGAATGAATCATTATATAACCTTGCAAGTGAATGATTTGACATGATAGATGGTTTTTGATGCAAACTCAAATTTACATAAAAATATCATTGGTTCACAATCTCATTTGGGTGTGGAGGTTTTTAACCCCCATTTCTTGCAGTTAGAAACTGCAACACCTTTATTGTATTTTTTTATTAAAAAAAGCCAACCCTTCTCAGAGCTGGCTTCATTATCTTATGGGTGTGGAGGTTAATAACCTCCATTTTTTTGCAGTTATAAACTGCAACACCATTTATTTTTACCCCCTCTCCTTGGGAGAAGCTTCTTATTCTTTAAAGGCTTCAATTAATACTTCCAGGATTTTTTTACCTGCTGCTGCCACACTGGTACCAGGGCCAAAAATTGCCACAGCACCTGCATCATATAGGTATTGATAATCCTGGGCTGGGATTACCCCACCACAAATTACCATGATATCATCCCTTCCAAGCTTTTTCAGCTCTTCAATAATTGCAGGCACCAATGTTTTATGCCCTGCTGCCAGTGAAGAAACACCTACCACATGCACATCATTCTCAACAGCTTGTTTGGCTGCCTCCTCTGGTGTTTGGAACAATGGCCCCATGTCAACATCAAAGCCAAGGTCAGCATAACCTGTGGCAACCACTTTGGCCCCCCTGTCATGCCCATCCTGCCCCATTTTGGCAATCATAATCCTTGGCTGCCTGCCTTCCATTTCAGCAAACTCTTTTGCCAGTTCCTGGGCCTCTTTAAATTCTGACTTATTTTCAGCTTCTGATTTATACACTCCTTCAATGGTCCTAATTACTGCTTTATACCTTCCTGCAATTTTCTCACAAGCATCTGAAATCTCTCCCAAAGATGCACGTTTTTTTGCAGCTTCCACAGCTAATTCCAATAAATTGCCTTCTCCTGTTTCCACACTTTTGGTAATTGCACCCAATGCTGTTTGCACCTCTGCCTCATTCCTTTCTCCACGCAATTTTTTCAACCTTTCAATTTGGGAAAGCCTTACAGCTGTGTTGTCAATCTCCAAAATGTCAATTGGGTCTTCTTTTTCCAGCCTATATTTGTTTACACCCACAATGGTTTGTGTGCCACCATCAATTTTTCCTTGTGCACGTGCAGCAGCTTCTTCAATCCTCATTTTGGGCACCCCAGTTTCAATGGCTTTTGCCATCCCACCAAGTTCTTCTACTTCCTGGATTAAAGCCCAGGCTTTTTCAGCCAGCTCATTGGTTAATGTTTCCACATAATAGGAACCAGCCCAAGGGTCAGCTGAACGGCAAATTTCTGTTTCTTGTTGGATGTATAATTGGGTGTTCCTTGCAATTCTTGCTGAAAAATCTGTTGGTAATGCAATGGCTTCATCCAAAGCATTGGTATGCAATGATTGTGTGTGCCCAAGGGCAGCAGCCATGGCCTCAATAGCTGTACGTCCAACGTTGTTAAATGGGTCTTGCTCAGTGAGCGACCACCCAGAAGTTTGTGAGTGGGTCCTCAATGCCATTGATTTTGGGTTTTTAGGGTTAAATTGTTTTACCAATTTAGCCCATATCATCCTGGCAGCCCTCATTTTGGCAATTTCCATAAAGTGGTTCATGCCCACAGCCCAGAAGAATGACAAACGTGGGGCAAATGCATCCACATCCAGCCCAGCTTTTATCCCAGTCCTTAAATATTCCAAGCCATCAGCAAGGGTATATGCCATTTCAATATCAGCAGTTGCACCTGCTTCCTGCATGTGGTATCCAGAAATTGAAATGGAGTTGAACTTGGGCATTTTTTGGGAGGTAAACTCAAAAATATCTGCAATAATCCTCATGGAGAATTCAGGTGGGTAAATGTATGTGTTCCTCACCATAAATTCTTTTAGGATATCATTCTGGATGGTACCTGCAAGTTGGTCAAGGGTTGCCCCTTGTTCCAATGCTGTTACAATATAAAAAGCCATTACTGGGAGCACTGCCCCATTCATGGTCATTGAAACAGACATTTTATCCAAGGGGATCTGGTCAAACAAGATCTTCATATCAAGGATGGAATCAATTGCCACACCTGCTTTCCCCACATCACCAATTACACGTGGGTGGTCAGAGTCATAGCCCCTGTGGGTTGCAAGGTCAAATGCAACAGACAAACCCTTTTGCCCTGCTGCCAGGTTTCTCCTGTAAAAAGCATTTGACTCTTCAGCAGTTGAGAACCCTGCATATTGACGTATGGTCCAGGGACGCATGGCATACATGGCAGAATATGGCCCCCTAAGGAAAGGTGCCAAACCAGCAGCATAGTTCAAATGCTCCATGCCTTCCAGGTCCTCTTTGGTATACACAGGCTTTACAGGTATTTGTTCAGGTGTGTTCCAATCCTTTTTTATGTTGTTTTTTGCAGCCCAGTCAGCAGTGTTTGCTTGTTCAGTTGCTGCTTTTATGTTTATGTCTTTAAAATTTGGTTTCATGTTTTTTTGATTTTTAAAATCTAAAAACCTTGTGTCTTTAAATCTGTAATTAGATACCAAGTTTGCTTTGGTAAGCTTTTAGCTCCTCCAAAATATTGCTTCTCACATGGATAAAATTGGTTACTCCTTTTTCCTCCAACTCACCTTTACATGCAGGGGCACCAGCAACTACCAAAATTTCACCTTCAATTTTGGCATTTAGTTCAGGTGCAAATGCAGCATACTCATCATCAGAACTACAAAGCACAACAATGTCTGCTTTGGCTTTTTTTGCAGCTTCATACCCTTCATCAATGGTTTTGAAACCATTGTTGTCAATAACTTCAAAACCAGCAACAGCAAAGAAGTTGCAGCTAAACTGTGCCCTAGCTTTCCTAAATGCAAGGTTCCCAATTGTTAGCATGAATGCAACTGGGCGTTTGTTTTCTTTTGAATATACATCAGTTGTATACCTTACTGCCTCAAAAGCTTGTGAGCCCCTATATGGTTTTAATGTTTCTGTTTCAGCACCTTCTACTGTTAAGTCAATTGGGCCAAACAATGAACCATCAAACTCAGCATCCATTTTTTCGGTAAAATTTGGGAATTGGTTTGTACCCAGTAGGTTTTCACGCCTTTGTGCAATGTTTTTATCTTTTTTGGCTGCCATTTCTTTGATTTCCTTTTGGATGAAACCTTCTTTGAATGCAGCAATAAACCCACCTATTTCCTGTACTTCCAGGAACAAGCCCCAAGCTTCATTTACCAGTGAGGCAGTTAGGTTTTCAATGTAATAGGAACCTGCTGAAGGGTCAGCAATTTTATCCAGATAAGATTCTTCTTTGAGGAGTATTTGTTGGTTCCTGGCAATTCTTTCAGAAAACTCTGTGGTTTCTTCATAAATGGCATTAAAAGGCAGTACTGTAACAGAATGGGCCCCTCCCAAAACAGCAGACATTGCTTCTGTCTGTGTCCTTAGCATATTTACATAAGGGTCATAAACAGTTTTGTTGAACCTGTTTGTTTCACTGTGTGCCACAAATTTGGCAGCACTGTTGCATTCAGGTCCATATGCTTTAACAATTTGCGACCAGAGCAACCTGGCAGCCCTTAGTTTGGCAATTTCCATAAAGTAGTTGTTGCCAATGCCCATGTTGAATTTAATGTTGTTGGCAACAGCATCAACTTTTAGCCCTTGCCCTGTTAGGAGGGTAAGGTATTCAGCACCCTGGGCCAAAGAAAATGCAAGCTCCTGTACCAGTGAAGCCCCACTGTTTGCAAAAAATTTCCCATGCACCCCTATTGCCCTATAATTAGGAAGGGCTCCTGCACTTTCTACTGCCAGTTTAAGGTTGGTAATGGCATCATTTTCCAATTTCCCTTTTAAAATAAATGAACCAATTGGGTCAATAGAAGAAGAAGCATAAACTTTTGTATTGTCCCATTTCCCTTCTGTGATGTATTGGGAAAATGCCTTTGAGCACGCAACAGAATCATCAGGGAAAACCAGGTTCACTTCAGCAGCTTCCAAACAAATGTCTTTCAACAGTACCCCCAGGGTTTCTTTCTGGATGTTTTCACAGCTGTTAAAATAAAAACCTAAGGATGTTACCCCTTTCCCCAATATGTCCAATGCTTTTTTATTGGCTTCTTCAAAATCAGTTACAAAAATGTTTTGGCGTATTTGCCAGTCATTGTTGTTTTTATTGTTTCCCCTCACATAGGGGAATTCACCTGGTAGGGAATCCAGATAGCCCAGCCCTTCCAGGTTTTCTTGACGGTAATATGGATTTACCTTAAAGCCTTCATATGTCTTCCACACCAAAGCCCTTTCATAATCTTTCCCTTTCAGGTCAGTGTTTATTTTGTCTTCCCATTCTTTTGTTGTAACAGGATTAAACTCACTGAAAAGGTTTATTTTATCTTTTGTCATATTGAAACTTTTTGATAATCAGGCTGCAAAATTAGCCCTTTTTATATTCCCCAAAAGCAATAATTTATGTTTTTAACGCAAGGTTAACAAATATGCTGATGAAAATCAGGGATTTAATTAGATAACAATGTAGATGTGTTTATGTCATACAAAAGCCTGAATATACCATCCTATTTTTTAACCCCCTTTGTAAATTAATTATGCACTAGAATTAATTTAACAGATTTTAACAATTGTTTAAAACCCCTTACTTTCTGATGTATTTGGAGTATATTGTCACAAAATGTTTAATTAAAATTCAAAATAGATGAACAAAATTTGTTTAATGATGTCTTGGTTATTGTTGAACAAAACATTAGGATAGATTTAAACTTTTTAATTATGGAAACAAGATTCAAAATTTTACAGTTCTTCATACTTGCAGGAATCCTTTTATTTGCTGCATGTAATGAAGATGATGACATGGTGGACGTGCAAGAGCCTAAAAACATTGTGGAGGTTGCACAAGAGGCAGGGCAGTTTAGCATATTGATACAAGCAGCCCAAAAGGCAGGATTGGCAAGTTTTTTAAGCAATGAGCCAAACTTAACAGTATTTGCACCTACTGACCAGGCATTTACTAATTTACTTTCAGGCCTTGGGCTTTCAAGCCTTGATGAGATTGACAATACAACATTGGCAAACATTTTAAAATACCATGTAATTGGTAGTGTTGCCATGTCAACTGATTTGTCTTCAGGTTATTATCCAACCTTATCTACATTTAGTGGGAACAATATATCCATGTTTATCAACGTGGAAGGTGGTGTGTCAATAAATAAGGGTACCATGGTAACAGCTGCTGACATTGAGGCAGGAAATGGGGTTATCCATGTGGTTGACAAAGTGATTTTACCTCCAACTGTTGTAAATATTGCATTGGACAACAGTAATTTCTCCATACTTGTGGAAGCTGTTGTAAAAGCAGGCTTGGTAGAAGCTTTAAGTGCTGAAGGCCCATTTACAGTGTTTGCCCCAACAAATGCAGCATTTGAAATGCTGTTTACCCAACTTGGTGTTTCTGGAATTGCAGAGTTGACTGTTGACCAACTGCTACCAATATTGACTTACCATGTGGTAAATGGAAATGTACTTTCAACTGATTTGTCAAATGGTGAAGTTGGGACCCTGAATACAAGCAATAAACTTACCATTGACCTCACTGGGGGTGTAAAGATTGATGACAGTAGTGTTATTGCTGCAGATATACAAGGGGCAAATGGTGTAGTACATGTGATAGACAAAGTCCTTATACCATAAAATATAAATATTCACGAATCTAAAATTTAATAAAATGAAAACTATTTTTAAAACATTCACAATTGTAATCCTCACAACTTTTACATTATCAACAATGGCATCAGAGTTAACAAGCAGCTATAAAATTGAAATGGAACCCATAATGGTTTTGGAAGATTGGATGCTTGAAACACCAAACTTTGAATGTACTGATGCAGAAGCAGGTACTGTGGTAGATATTGCTGTGTCTAATCCAGATTTCTCCATATTGGTGGAAGCAGTTTCAAAGGCTGGATTGGTAGATGCTTTAAGTGCAGAAGGCCCTTTCACTGTTTTTGCCCCTACTAATGCAGCATTTGAAAATTTGTTTGCACAGCTTGGTGTAAAAGGTGTTTCAGAACTGACAGTAGACCAGTTGATGCCTATTTTAACTTATCATGTTGTTTCAGGAAAAGTGAAATCTACTGATTTGTCAGATGGTATGGTACCTACACTTAATGAAAAGGGCAAACTTAAAGTAGACCTTTCTGATGGTGTAAAAATTAATGCCAGCAATGTAATAAATGCTGACATACATGGCAAAAATGGAGTAATCCATGTAATTGATGCAGTTTTGTTGCCAAACTAGTTTTTGACATACCACGACAAATATTTTTCCTTAAAGTGTTGCTTCAATTATGGGGCAGCACTTTTTTTTTGCCCTGTCCATTTCCCCTATACAAGGAACCCCAAGAAATTTTCTTTTGAGACTACTTGGAACAAAGCTTCTGGGTATGCTTTAGACCATGCTTTTGGGGCCTTTGTTTTTTTAGGTTTGTACTTAAACTCAAAACCAAACAAGTTGCCATCCCTTTCCTCTATTAAGTCAATTTCCTGGTGGTCATATGTCCTCCAGAAATAATCATTTGAAAAAATCCTTTTGTATTCTTTTGTTTTCAAACGCTCAGTAAACAGGAAATTTTCCCATAACATACCAACATCATTTCTTTGGTCCAGTGGGTTGAAATTGTTTATTAAGGCATTTCTTATACCATTATCATAGAAATAATAACGTGAAGTTTTGGTTATTTCTTTCCTCAAATTCCTTGAAAACCCACTTACCTTTTTAATTATAAACGTCTTTTCAAGAAGGTCAAGGTAACGCTCAACACTTTGTTTGGCAATACCCAGGTTATTGCTTAACTCATTCAATGAAACTAGCTGTCCTACTTGGAAGGCAATAAGTTTTAACAAGTCTGTCAGCTTTGAGGGGTTTCTTATATTGTCCAGTTCAAGGATGTCCTTGAACAAGTATGAATCCCTAATTGAAATAATATATTCCTTTTTTTCTTTTACAGTGTCAATTTTTAAAACTTCAGGATAAGTACCATAAACTAGGAAATTGTCCAGGTTATGCAGTATTTCCATTCCTCCAAACTGTTGGTACATTTCATAAATGGAGAGGGGGAACAATTTTCTTGTGATGTTTCTTCCTGTCAATGGTTCCCCTATTTTATTAGATAAGTCAAATGATGATGAGCCAGTTGCAATTATAAGCATTTCAGGGAAGTGGTCAATCAGCAGTTTTAATCCATAGCCAATATTGGGCACACGTTGGGCTTCATCAATAAAAACGATGTCATAATTTCCAAAAACTGATTTTAATGTGCTGAGTTTTTGAGATGAAAGCAACTCCCTTAATTCTTGGTTGTCTCCAGTTCCTGAATATATTTTGCCTGAAAGCTGGGGTAATATTTTTTTAATAAGCTCTGTTTTTCCAGACCTGCGTGGACCATATAAAACAAATACCTTACTTTTTTTTAAGCTGTTTTTGCCATCTGGTTCCAGATATCTTTCATACCATTCTGCTTTCATTTTAAATGTATTGATGACATCCAAAAATAAATAAAAGGAAACAAAAAACCTAAATTTGGCAAGTTTAGTTTCCGTATTTAGCTAAATTTGGCAAGTTTAGTTTCTGTATTTAGCTAAATTTGGCAAGTTGTTGAATTGGTCAGCCATCCAAAATTTTGGGTTCATGTACTTTATCAAACCCAAACTTTTCTTTTGCCAGGTAGCCTTTTTCCCCTTTTGTTACTGTTGCACATTCAGTGTAAAAATCATGTTCAAAAAATAAAACATACCCTTTTTGTGCTGCTTCATCCAAGAATGCTTCTTTTTCCTTTAATGTTGTTACTGGGAACAGGTCATAGGATGCAACCCAGAGTAATGGGATATTGGCAGCAGTGGGTATTAGGTCTGAAGTGTATACAATGGTTTTCCCTTTGTAGCTAATGAATGGGATCATCATTCCAGGGGTATGCCCATCAAACATTTTTACTTCCATATTAGGGAACAGGGCCCCTTCTTTTTCTACCAAATTTAATTTTCCGGAATTATGTAGGAAGTTTAACAAACCTGGAAAATAAGCTGCTTGTTCCCTGGCATTTGAAATTTTTGAATGTTCCCACTGCTTTTTGCTGCACCAATGTATGGCATTTGGGAATGTCAGCTGGAGGGCACCATCAATATTTTTAACAGCCCCATTGCAATGGTCCCAATGCAAATGGGTAAATAGTACATCTGTAATATCTTCAGGCATATACCCCTGTTCTTTTAGTGAAGCCTCCAGGTGGTTGCCAGGCAGCAGCCCATTGTTCCTGCTGAATTTTTCAGTATAATGGTTTCCAACCCCTGTTTCAACCAATATTTTTTGTTGCCCATTGTCAAGCAATAAACACCTTAAAGCCAGTTTAATAAAATTGCTGCTGTCAGCAGGCATTTGCTTGCCCCACATTACTTTTGGGATAGCACCAAACAATGCACCTCCATCACATTTAAAATTTCCAGCATTTATGGGTATCAATTCCATGATTTTCTGTTTAAGGGGCAAAAATAATTATTTTAGGATATTGTATGCCCACAATAAGTGGAAGCTTGTGAAGTAATTTAATGTAAAAAGCTATCTTTAAAAATTCACAAATACAACTGAAATGCACATTCATTTTATAGCTATTGGTGGCAGTGCCATGCACAACCTTGCCATAGCCCTACATAAAAAAGGATATAAAATTACAGGTTCTGATGATGAGGTTTTTGAACCCTCAAAAAGCAGGCTTCAGAAATATGGTTTATTGCCAGATGGCTTTGGTTGGGATATAAACAATATCTCAGCCAACCTAGATGCTGTTATCCTGGGCATGCATGCCAGGGAAGACAATCCTGAGTTGTTGAAAGCCCAAGAATTGGGGGTGAAAGTATATTCATACCCTGAATACCTATATGAGCAAACCAAAAACAAAACCAGGGTTGTAATTGGGGGGAGCCATGGGAAAACAACCATCACATCCATGGTAATGCATGTGTTGAAAGAAAATAACCTTGCTTTTGATTACATGGTTGGTGCTAACCTGGAAGGTTTTGAAACCATGGTTGGCTTAAATGATGATACAGGGATAGCTGTTTTTGAAGGGGATGAATACCTCTCTTCACCCATTGACAGGAGGCCCAAATTCCACCTGTATAAGCCACACATAGCTTTACTGACAGGTATTGCCTGGGACCATATCAATGTGTTTCCAACCTTTGAAAACTATGTACAGCAATTTGAAGCTTTTGTTGGCCTGGTTGAACCTGGTGGTTATTTAACCTATTTTCAGGAAGATGGACATATACAGGAAATAGTTTCAGGAAAAGAAGGGATAAGCATTGAACCATATATTACACACCAATATGTAAATAAACATGGCAAAACATGCTTATTGGTTGAAGGAAGGGAAATACCTATCCATGTTTTTGGCAACCATAATTTGCAGAATATTTCAGGGGCAAAAAATATTTGCCTGCAACTAGGCATTACTGAAAGGCAATTTTACACAGCAATATCAAGCTTCAAAGGGGCAGGGAGGCGTTTGCAGGTATTGGCTGAAAATGAAAAAACCATTGTATACCAGGATTTTGCCCATTCCCCATCAAAGCTGAAAGCCACCACTGAAGCTGTAAAAAAACAATTCCCTGAAAGGGCATTGGTAGCCTGCATGGAGCTGCATACCTTCAGTTCATTAAAAAAAGAATTCCTCCCCCAATATAAACATTGTATGGATGAAGCTGATGTTGCCTTTGTATATTACAACCCCCACACAGTTGCCCATAAAAAGCTGGAACCCATTACCAAACAGCAGGTATTTGAGTCATTTGGCAAAGAAGGTTTGGTGGTTACCACTGATTCTGATGCACTGTTTGCTGAACTGCAAAAACAAGATTGGCAAAATAAAAATTTACTATTGATGAGTTCAGGGAATTTTGATGGGAAAGGATTAAAAGAAATAGCTGTAAAAATTGTTGGATAAAATAAAAAGGGCATAAATGAGAGTGAATTTGGCTGTGATTATCATATTAACTGTATTGGCAGGTTCCAGTACAAAACCCTCCATGGAAGGGAAAGTGAAAAAAATCCATAAAAAGGCACTAACAGTAGATACCCATTGTGATACCCCCATGAACCTACTGAACACAGGCTTTGATATTGGCATAAAAAACCAAGCCCCTAGGAACAGGGTTGATTTCCCCAGGATGGAAGAAGGTGGGCTTGATGCCATATTTTTTGCTGCTTTTACAGGGCAGAGGGCAAGGACACAAGAAAATTACCAGAAAGCTTATGGACGTGCAAACCAGATGATTGAGGCAACCTTTACTGTGTGTGAAAAATACAATGATATGGCAAAAGTTGCCTTAAAAGCTGAGGATGCATATAAATTGGAGAAAGAGGGTAAAAGGGCTATTTACATTGGCATGGAAAATGGCTTCCCATTAGGTACAAGTATCAATAGGGTAGAAGAGTTTTATAACAAAGGGGTTAGGTACATAACCCTGTGCCATTCATCCAACAACGATATTTGTGATTCATCAACTGACAGGGAAGGGCCTGAACACAATGGGCTTAGTAGTTTTGGCAAGGAAGTGGTAAAAGAAATGAACAGGCTGGGGATGCTTATTGATGTTTCCCATATTTCTGACAAGGCTTTTTTTGATGTTGTGGAAGAAAGTGTAGCACCTGTAATGGCATCACATTCAAGTGTTAGGGCAATAGCAAACCACAACAGGAACATGACTGATGAAATGATAAAAAAACTGGCTGAAAACAATGGGGTAATCCAGATATGTTTGTTAGATGAGTATGTGAAAGACCCAGATACTACCACAATGAGGTACAAGTTGGAACAAGAAATCCGCCAAAATTACTTTTCTATTTGGGAGGAACTTTCCAATGAAAAAAAGGATGAAGTAAGGCAGGAATGGAATGCCATTAAAGAAAAATACCCTAAAAAATTGCCCACTGTTGCTGATTATGTGGACCATATTGACCATGTGAAAAACCTGGTTGGTATTGACTACGTTGGAATAGGAAGTGACTTTGATGGTGGTGGGGGCTTAAAAGATTGTGTGGATGTGGCCCAGTTCCCAAACATTACCAGGGAAATGGTTAAAAGAGGTTATACTGAAGAAGAAATCATTAAAGTTTGGGGAGGCAATTTCATGAGGGTATTTAGAGAAGTAGAAAAATTGTCAAGGAACAACTAGCTTATCCATTGCAAATAATTTTTGGGGTTGATTAAATGATATTCAGAACCAGGATAGCCTGTTAACCAGGAAGTGGGGACCCTGGCTTTTTTGTTAGGGTTAAATTTCATTTCATAGGCAAACAACTTCCCTCCCCTTTCTTCAATCCAGTCTATTTCCTGTTGTTGGTAGGTCCTCCAAAAATAATTGGAAACCAGCATTTGGGTATTTGACTGGTATTTTATCCTTTCTGAAATGATGTAATTTTCCCATAGCTCCCCTTGGTCATTTCTATTCTCTAGCCCATTCAGGTTACTTGCCAGGATATTTCTAATTCCATTGTCATAAAAATACCATCTTTTTGATTTAGATATCTCATTTCTTAAGTTCCTGCTAAATGCACTTAGCCCAAAAACTATAAATGTTTTACTTAACAAGTCAAGGTATCTGTCAACAGTATTTTTGTGCAGCCCAATTTGCCTGCCAAGTTCATGCAAAGAAACATCTTTTCCAATCTGGAAAGCTATCAGTTTGAGTAAGTTAAGGATTTTGTCAGCATTCCTAATCCCTTCAAATGACAAAATGTCCTTCATTAAATATGAACTGACCAGTTCTTTTAGGTATTTTTCTTTTTTATCTTTTCCATCTATATGTATAAGTTCAGGGTAACTTCCAAAAACCAACCTTTCCCTTAACCTCCCATGTGTTTCAATAATAGATTCTGCTTGGTTGAACTCTGATTGTGAAAATGGGTAAAGCTGGAAAGTTATTTTTCTTCCTGTTAAAGGTTCACCAATTTTATTTGAAATATCAAATGCTGATGAACCTGTAATAATAACCCTGACCCCAGGTATATGGTCAACGATTAACTTTAGTGCCCTTCCAATGTTTTTAATCTGTTGGGCCTCATCAATAACCAATAGTTTTATGGGACCCAATAATGATTTATAATGTTCAATTGTTTGTGTTGAGAAAAGGTCTTGGGTAGTAAAATCATCCCCATCAAAAAAAAGGTGTTGTTCATTGATATTTTTGAGTATATTTTTTAACAACTCAGTCTTTCCTGTTCTTCTTGAACCCAATATTACAAGTACTTTGTTGGCATGCAGGTTTTCAATTATAACTTCAAATATGTCACGTTTTAAATAGTTCATGGTTTTAATATTGGCAATACATTGCCCAAATTTAATTAAAAATTGGCAATACATTGCCCAAATTTAATAAAAACAATAAGCCAAAGTGACCCTAGGTGTATATTTTCTGCTCCTGGTTTCTTTTAATACCCATTAAACCCACTCATTTCAGAATTAGCTTTCCTGATTTTTTGCCTTTGTTTGTAGCCCTCAGGCCCATACCCTAGTGCAACAACCAACCCAATCCTTTTTTTGGCAGGGATATTTAAAAGTTTTTTAATTTTCTTTTCATTAAACCAGCCCAGCATGCAAGTACCCAATCCCAGCTCAGCTGCCTGTAAACAAAACTGGCTGGCTGCAATTCCTATATCAATCAATGGGTATTCCCTGTTTTTTAGGCTTCCCCCTATTTGGGCAATAAGTTTTGCCTTTTCCAATACAAAAACTGCAATTACAGGAGCCTCTACTGCAAACTTGTTAAAAGCAATGGTTTTGCTAAAAGTAGCTTTTGCCACTTTATCTTTTAATGCAGGGTCATCCACCATAAGCAATTTCCAGGGTTGTGAGTTACAGGCTGATGGGGCTAACCTTACTGATTCAACCAACAAGTCAAGCTTTTCCTTTTCCACAAGCTTTTCTTGGTACCTTCTTACACTTTGGCGCCTAGCGAGCAATTCCTGAAAATCCATATTCTTTATTTTTTTTACAAAGATGGGGAAATAATAGTATCACACAATCAATGCAACAGCAAGTTTAAAGGTAAATAAGAATTTTTTGAATGGATATAAAGGAGGTTTTAGGAAACTTTCCTATTTATAAATTGGCAACACTATATAGGTGTAAATAATACACCCTGCACAGATTGCAAAAAAGGATTCAAGCCCTGCAAAAAATACCAATATCCCACCAACCACTAAAGCAGCAGTACTATACCCTAACAAATACAATAATGATATAACCAAAGCCATTAAAAACCCAAGCCTGGCTGCAAATACCTTAGGGGCTTTGTCAATAGGTTTCCTTACAAAAAATTAATATTCATTATGTACAGAAAAGTAGGAGCAAAGGGATTTTAGGAGGTATAAAACTCTTATTTGGAGCAATATAATTATTGATAATTATTCTAAATAAATAATTTCTCAAAATAAATCAGGGATTTAGAACGGAAATTTTTATAATTTGCACCTGATGAAGTTTCAAATATCATATTATTTAAACCTGTACCATAAGTTTGGCAAAGGCTTATATGAGTGCTGGCTTTATTGATGCTACTATTTTGGGGTAATCATATCCCTATTCCTATTATATCTTGAATTTATCATTCAATTAATCATTCAATCAGTTAATTAACTCATGGGTGTAATTTTTGATATTAAACGTTTTGCTGTGCATGATGGGCCAGGGATCAGGGCAACAGTTTTCCTGAAGGGATGCCCTTTGTCATGTTGGTGGTGCCATAACCCTGAGAGCTGGAGCCTTAAATCACAGGACATCATTAGGGAGGTGAAGCTGAATGGCAAAACATTTTGTGAAGAAGTAACTGTGGGGCAGGAAATAGAAGCAAAAGAAGTTATTACCCAGTTACTGAAAGAGAGGATGGTCATGGAAGAATCAGGAGGAGGGGTAACCTTTTCTGGTGGTGAACCTCTAATGCAGCCTGGTTTCTTGCTTGAGTTGTTAAAGTTAAGTAAAGAAGAAGGGTTCCATACAGCTGTTGACACATCGGGTTATGTTGAAAAAACACACATGGAGCAAATCCTTCCATTTACTGACCTTTTTTTATTTGACCTGAAAGTAATGGATAGTGTTACACATAAAAAATACACAGGGGTTTCTAATGGATTGATTTTGGAAAACCTGGTATTTATTTCCACAAAAGGGAAAAAAATTTACCTAAGGATTCCTGTGGTTGATGAAGTAAATAATACCTTGGAAGAAACAAATTCCATTATCCAGTTTCTGGGAACAAATAAAATTCAAGTGCAACAAGTTGACTTGCTTCCCTACCACCATATTGGTAAAAGCAAATATGAACGCTTTGGTATCAAATATCGTATGAGAGGAAAAGAACAGATGCAAAAAGCAGATATGAAAGAGATAAAACAGCAGTTTGAGAATGCTGGCTATAAAGTTAAAATAGGGGGATAGCAACCTCACTTCTTATTACTGGATAATTAAGACTAAATAATATGACACCAAGAATAAAAAAATTAAGAGAACAAAGTTTAAATGCTGTAAACAAAATATCAGCAGAAAGAGGGTTACTGGTAACGGAATTTTATAAAAACCATGTGGCATTTGGTGATTCAATCCCTGTACAAAGGGCTAAAGCTTTTCGCCACATCATAGAAAATAAAAAAGTGTGCATCAATGAAGGAGAGCTGATTGTGGGTGAGCGTGGTCCTGCCCCTAAAGCAACCCCAACTTACCCTGAAATTACTGTCCATTCATTGCAAGACCTGGAGATATTGGATACCAGAGAAAAAGTTTGGTTCAAGGTTGGGAAAGAAACCAGGAAAGCTTTTGAGGAAAAGATCATCCCATTTTGGAAAGGGCGCTCAAATCGTGATAGGATCATGAAATCATTACCTGAGGACTGGCATGATGCTTATGATGCTGGGATATTTACTGAGTTTATGGAACAAAGGGCTCCTGGCCATACTGTTGCTGGAAACAAAATATATAAAAAAGGGATGCTGGATATTATAGATGATATTGAATTTTCAATTAGTGAATTGGATTTCCAAAGTGATCCCAAAGCTTTTGATAAAAGAGAAGAACTAAAGGCAATGAAAATTGCTGCTGAAACCCTGATCTTATTTGCTGACAGGCATGCTGATAAATTGGAAGAGCTGGCAATCAATGAACCAAGTGAAGAAAGAAGGGCTGAATTAAAGGAAATGGCAAAGATTTGCAGGAGGGTTCCTGCCAATGCCCCTCAAACATTTCATGAGGCATTGCAATATTATTGGTTTGTCCACCTCGGGGTAGTTACTGAACTTAACCCATGGGACTCTTTTAACCCAGGTAAGCTGGATAGCCACCTGTACCCCTTTTATAAAAAAGAGGTAGACGCAGGGACAATGACATGTGAAAAGGCTAAAGAAATCCTGCATTCATTTTGGATAAAATTCAATAACCATCCTGCCCCACCAAAAGTGGGGGTTACGGCACTAGAAAGTAATACTTACACTGATTTTGCCCTGATCAATGTTGGGGGGGTTAATGAAGATGGTTCTGATGCTGTAAATGAAATGTCATACATCATCCTGGATGTGATTGAAGAAATGAGGCTTCTTCAGCCCAGCTCAATGGTTCAATTAAGTAAAAAGAACCCTGAGAAGTTTATCCAGCGCGCAGTAAAAATCTCTAAAACAGGATTTGGCCAACCATCTATTTTTAACACTGATGCTATTATACAGGAGCTCACCAGGCAAGGGAAAGATATTATTGATGCACGAAATGGGGGAGCCAGTGGATGTGTTGAAAGTGGGGCTTTTGGGACTGAAAGCTATATCCTGTGTGGATATTTCAACCTGCCCAAAATATTGGAAATTACACTCCATAATGGGTTTGATATGCGTACCCAAAAGCAAATTGGGGTAAAGTCGGGTGACCCTGTTTCATTCAATAGCATGGAAACCCTTTTGAAAGCTTTTGAAAAGCAGGTCAAGCATTTTGTAAATATCAAAGTGAAAGGGAACAATATTATTGAAAGCATTTTTATGAACCATATACCAACCCCTTTCCTTTCCCTCATCATTGATGATTGTGTTACAACAGGAACTGATTACATCTGTGGAGGGGCTCGCTACAACACGAGTTACATACAGGGAGTTGGGATGGGCACTATAACTGATAGCTTAACAGCCTTCAAAAAACATGTTTTTGAAGAAAAAAGCATTTCCATGCCTGAATTCCTGAATGCACTAAATAACAATTTTGAGGGGAATGATCAGTTGCATTATAACCTAGTGTATAAAACTCCAAAATATGGGAATGATGATGACTATGCAGATGAATTCTTACAAGAAGTTTTTGAAATATATTACAATGCAGTAACTGGGCACAGATCACCAAGGGGTGCAGAGTACAGGATCAATTTGCTGCCAACCACTTGCCATGTGTATTTTGGTAGTGTAATGCATGCCAGCCCTGATGGGCGAAAAGCAGGAGTCCCTGTTTCTGAAGGTATATCACCAGTGCAGGGTGCTGATACCAATGGTCCTACTGCTGTGATAAAATCAGCAGCAAAAATTGACCATTTGCGTACAGGTGGCACATTGCTTAACCAAAAATTCTCCCCTTCATTTTTTGAGGATGAAGAAGCCATTGCCAAGGTTTCAAAATTGGTAAGAAGCTATTTCAGGATGGATGGCCACCATATCCAATTTAATGTGGTGAATGCTGATACCCTGAGGGATGCACAAAAACATCCAGAAAAGTACAGGGACCTTATTGTAAGGGTAGCAGGATACAGTGATTATTTCAATGACCTGGGTGAAGATTTACAGGATGAAATAATCAGAAGGACTGAACATGAAAATGTATAAATAATTGAACCATTAATTTCACTAACCTCCCAACTTGGGAGGTTAGGTGGAACTAAAAATAAACCATTTATTATAAATTTTAACCATGAAAAAAACCACCTACCTGCTAATCCTAATTTTTACTATCTCTTTTGGAAGCCAGCTAAAGGCTCAAGATATGCTTCAGCGTTACCAAAGGGCAGAACAGTTTCTTTCAAAAAATATTACAAAACTTACCAAAAACATTTCTGTTGATCCTAACTGGGTAAAAGATAGTGATGACTTTTGGTTTAAAGAGGAAACTGAAAAAGGCTATAAGTTTATGTACTTCAATGCGAAAAAAAAGGAAATAACTGAAGCCTTTGACCATGCTAAAATGGCTGAGATAATAGGAAAATTGATTGATAAGAATGTAAACCCTGACTCTCTTAAATTAAACAACCTTACATTTATTGAAAGAGGAAAGATTGGCTTCCAAGTTAAAAAAAAGAAACTGGAAGTAAACCTTAAGGATTACACCATTTCTGAAAAAGAAAAAGAAGAAAAACCAGCCAAGTGGCAGTCAAAATCTCCTGATGGCAAATGGACAGTATCAGTAAAATTATACAACCTATACCTCACAAATAATGAAACAGGGGAAGAAGTTGCCTTGACAGATGATGGAATTGAAAAATATGAATATGCAACCCCATTGTCATGGTATAAAATGAAAGATGAATCAGCTGGAGAAAAATATGACCCATCCATTTATGTAAGGTGGTCAAAAGATTCTAGAAAGTTTGTATGCTCAAGGCTTGACAGGAGAAAAGTTGGGAAGCTATTCTTATACCAAAGTTTACCAGACAGTGGCATGAGGGCAAAAGTTTGGTCATATGAACGTGCATTGCCTGGTGAAGAGCCAATCTATACAGAATATTATTCTTTTGATGTGGGAAGCAAATCAAAGGTAAAAATTAATTTTCCTCCATTTGCTGATTTTACAGGGAGCATTTATCCCGCCTGGTTTAAAAACAATAAGGCGTTCTATTTTGCGCGCTTTGAGCGTGGTTATGGTAAGTTGGAACTTTTTAAAGCAGATGCTGAAACAGGGGAAACAAACAAGCTTTTTACAGAAGAATCAAAAACTATGGTGGAATACCAGGTTGTAAATTGCCATTGGCGGGAAGATGAAAGCCAATTTTTCTGGACTTCTGAGCGTGATGGATGGTGTCATATTTATGCCGTTGATGGGAAAACTGGACTGGTAAAAAAACAACTGACCAAAGGTGAATTTGTGGTTCACAACATTGTAAAAGTGGATGAAAAAAAGGAGTTGGTTTATTTTATAGCAGGAGGGAAAGAAGAAGGGCGAGACCCATATTATAAACATCTTTATGCTGTTGATTTTGAAGGGAAAGAAGTGAAATTATTTACCCCTGAAAATGCAAACCATTCAATATCAATAAGCCCTGATGGAAACTACTTTACTGATTCTTATTCAACTATTTCAACCAAACCAACCCATGTAATCAGGAGTACCAAGAATGGGAAAGTAGTGGCTGAATTGGCTCAATCAAATATTGACAAATTACTAGAGGCAGGATACAAAATGCCACAGCCATTTAAAGTGAAAGCAAGAGATGGCAAAACTGATATTTATGGGGCAATGTTTTACCCTTCTGATTTTGACCCATCAAAAAAATACCCTGTGATTGATGGTACCTATTCAGGTCCCCAAGCTGTAAGGACTCCCAAAAGTTTTGCCAGGGCATACAGGGCTGCTGATGTTTCATTGGCTGAACTAGGGTTTATTGTAATAACTATTGATGGCCTGGGGACAGCCAAAAGGTCAAAAGCTTTTCATAATTTCTCACATAAAAACCTGGGAGATATAGGTGCTGAAGACCACATTTCTGGCATGAAACAACTGGCTGAAACACATCCTTACCTTAACCTTGAAAGGGTAGGGATTTATGGCCATTCAGCAGGAGGTTATGATGCGGCCCATGCTTTGCTGATCAAGCCTGATTTTTATAAAGTAGCAGTTTCATCAGCAGGAAACCATGACCATGGCATGGCTAAAGCCTGGTGGCCTGAGCAATACATGGGGCTGCCTGGTAAGCATTATAAAGAACAGTCAAACCTTACATTGGCAAAAAACCTGAAAGGCAAACTTTTGTTGGTACATGGAGATATGGATAACAATGTAAACCCAGCTTCAAGTTTAAGGCTGGCAGCAGAATTAATCAAGGAAAATAAAGATTTTGAATTGCTGCTTATCCCAAACAGGAACCATGGGTTGTCAGGCCATCCTTACTTTATTAGGAAAAGGTGGGATTGGTTTGTTGAGCATTTAATGGGGGTCAAGCCACCATCTGAATATAAAATAAAATCATACACTTATAAATAGAAAAATTTAAACTAAATACTCACATCATGTTCAAACCAGAAACATATATTAAAAGAAGGAAGATTTTAAAAGAAACATTAGGTTCAGGGCTGGTTCTTTTTTTTGGAAATGAAGAATCATCAATGAACTACACTGATAATACTTACCATTTTAGGCAAGACAGTACTTTCCTTTACTATTTTGGGATCCAACATCCAGGGCTTGCTGCTGTCATTGATATTGACAATGATGCTGAAATCCTGATTGGTGATGACTACACCATTGATGATATAGTATGGATGGGGGCACAGCCAACTATCAGTTCAAGGGCTGCAAAATGTGGGGTAAACACAATTATGCCAACCAGTGGGCTAAAAGGTATCCTGGATAAGGCTGTTTCGCAAAAACAAGTGATCCATTTCCTTTCATTGTACAGGCCGGAAAATAAAATCAAACTTCAAAACCTGTTGGGTATTTCCCCAAATGAAGTGGGGGAAAAGTTTTCTATTGAACTGGTCAAAGCAGTTGTAAAGCAAAGGGAATTTAAATCAGAAGAGGAAATTGCTGAACTACACCATGCTGTTGATATTTCAGTTGATATGCATGTGGCAGCTATGAAGGCAGCAAAACCAGGCATGACTGAAGCACAGGTAACTGCTGAAATCCACAGGGTAGCTTTGGCTGCAGGAGGAAATATTGCTTTCCCTATCATTGCCACCATAAATGGGCAGACATTGCACAACCATTACCATGGGAATACCATAAAAGAAGGGGATTTGTTTTTGGTTGATGCAGGTTTTGAAACATCTATGTGTTATGCAGGTGACTTGTCAAGTACATTTCCTGTAAGCAAAACTTTTACATCAGAGCAAAAAGATATTTTTCAGGTTACCCTGAATGCCCATGAAGCTGCTATTGCAGCCTTAAAACTGGGAGAGCCTTTCAGGAATGCACATATAGCCGCTTGCAAAGGAATAGCTGAAGGCATGAAAGCCCTTGGTTTTATGAAGGGAGATATGGATGATGCTGTTGAGGCTGGTGCACATGCACTGTTCTTTCCTTGTGGTACAGGTCATATGATGGGGTTGGATGTGCATGATATGGAAGACCTGGGAGAAGTATGGGTAGGTTATGATGGGCAACCAAAAAGTACCTTGTTTGGTTTGAAATCTTTGAGGTTAGCCAAACCATTGCAACCAGGGCATGTATTTACTATTGAACCTGGTGTCTATTTTATTCCTGAACTAATTGATTTATGGAAGAGTGAGCCACGTTTTAATGAATTCTACAACTGGGATAAAATTGAAGCTTTCAAAAATTTTGGAGGTATTAGGAATGAAGAGGATTTTGTGATGGCTAAAGATGGGGTTCAACTGTTAGGAAAGCCTAAACCAAAAACCATTGAAGAAGTAGAGGCAATCAGGGCTGGGGCTTAATAAATAATATTGATTCTTGTAAATAAAAAATTACTCACAAGTACATTTGTGCAGGCAATCAACAATCTGGCTTAAAATATTGTACTTAAGGAAATAAAAGGTGTTCTTGCCTTCACGTTTAGAGCAAAGGACACCTTTGTCTTTCAATATCCCCAGGTGGTGGGATGTGGTTGATTGTTCAATCCCCAATAGCTCATGTATTTCTGTTACAGTTAACTTTTTACCTCCCTCTAAATGCTTCAGGATGGCTATCCTCATAGGGTGGGCTATTGCTTTTAACATGTTAGCTGCCAACTCAAGCCTCTCAGCATCCAACTCCTTGATATCTACCATAATTAAATTCTTATAAATACAAATATATAAATATTTAAGCATTATTCTATCATTATGTATACATTTGAATGATTTCTAAATAAAGTCGAAAAATCTTAAAAAAGCATAAATCAGGAAGTATTATTGAGATGACAGATTTTTTTTGCTACTTTGCTGCCATATTAAAAGTGGATGTCAGTACTGAAAGAAATACAACAACCCATAAGAAAAGAGTTAAAGGAATTTGAAGCCTATTTCAAAAAATCACTGAACAGTGATGTGCCATTATTAAGTACAATCTTAAATTTTATTTATAGGACTAAAGGCAAACAATTACGCCCAATGTTTGTGTTTTTGTCGGCTCAGTTGCATGGCAGAACCAATGAAATGTCTCAACTGGCCGCATGTTCTGTTGAGCTACTGCATACAGCTACCCTAACACATGATGATGTAGTTGATGAATCTTATGAAAGGAGGGGCAGCTTTTCTGTCAATGCTTTATGGAAAAATAAGCTGGCAGTGTTGGTAGGTGATTATATATTGGCAAAAGGGTTATTGCTTACATTAGAACACAAAAAATATAACTTCCTGCACCTGATTTCAAGGGCTGTTGAGGACATGAGTGAAGGGGAGATACTGCAAATAAAAAAAAGCAGGAAACTGGATATTGACAATGAAACCTACTTTGAGATTATCAGGAAAAAAACAGCTTCTTTAATTGCTACAAGCATGGCAATTGGCACAGCTTCAGTTTCTGATGATGAAGGGTTGGCTGAAAAAATGTACAATATTGGTTTGGATGTAGGCATAGCTTTCCAAATAAAAGACGATATTTTTGACTACCAAAGCAAGGGCTTGATTGGCAAGCCAACTGGAAATGACATTAAGGAAAAGAAAATTACCCTCCCATTGCTTTATGTCCTTAAAAACTCTGATGCCAGGGAAAGGAGAAGGATATTAAAACTCATAAAAAGGAAGAATAAGAACTCTGCTGTTGTAAAAGAATTGATTGAACTGGTTATTGAAAAAGGGGGGATTGAATATGCCACCAAAAAAATGAATGAATTCCGTGACAAAGCCATTGAGGGCTTAAACGAATTCCCTAAAAGCCCAGCAAGGGAATCAGTGATTGCCCTTGTAAGCTACATTACCACCAGGAAAAAATAAAAGGGCCTCCCTTAATTGTAGGTCTTGTGGTTTTTAACTGCAACTAAGGAGATTGAAAATCTCCCCACCCATTAAAAATACATTATCTCTTTATTATATATATCTGAAAGCAAGTTGTTGGCAAGCCTGCTGGCACCAATCCTGAAAAGTTTGTTGTTCATCCAAGCTTCCCCTAGAACGTGGTCTACAAGGCTTAAATACAACATTGCCCCTTCAGTGGTTGAAATGCCCCCTGCAGGTTTGAAACCCCTCTTTTCCTGGTGGTTTTCATTCCACCATTTTAGGGCAGAGCACATTACATAGGCAGCTTCTGGTGTTGCAGCTACTGGCATTTTCCCTGTGGATGTTTTTATAAAATCAGCCCCAGCCTGAAGGGAAATAATAGAAGCCTGCCATATTTTTTCAGGATCAGCAAGCACCCCACTTTCAAGGATTACCTTTAGGTGGGCATCCCCAATGGCAGTCTTTATGGCTTTTATTTCTTGATAGCAGGCATCCATGTTGCCATCCAGGAAAGCCCACAAAGGGATAACAATGTCTATTTCATCAGCCCCAGCTTCCACAGCCATTTTTGCTTCTTGTGTTTTTAGGTTACTAAAAGTCATTGATGATGGGAAGCTCCCTGCCACAGCAGCAATATTTACATTAGGTATTGCCAGGGTTTCTTTAACTGTGGCAACCATGTTGGGATATACACAAATTGCACCAACACTTGGCATATCTGCAAAATCAGCCCCAAACTTGTTTACCTTCCATGTAAACCCTGACACATGGTTAATGGTATCAGTGGGGTTTAAAGTGGTTAAATCAATACAGGAAAAGGCAAGTTTTAATTTTTCTTGGGTGTTGTTTTTCTTTGCTTTTTCCCTGATAAGTTGAAGTTCACCCTCTATGTTTTCCTTGCTAAAAGGCATTTCTGGAATATACATTATTGTAATTTTTTATTGTTTTTATGACGTGTTTTATCCCTGTTTGTTTTTTTCTCCATGTTTTTCTTAAAAGCTTCTGTTAGGTCTACCCCTGTTTGGTTTGCCAGGCAAATCAGCACCCACAGCACATCAGCCATTTCATCTGCTAAGTTGGCATTTTTTTCTGGTCCTTTAAATGATTGGTCCCCATATTTCCTGGCCATAATCCTGGCCAGTTCACCAACTTCTTCAGTAAGGATAGCCATGTTGGTAAGTTCACCAAAGTACCTTATCCCATAGGTCCTGATCCATTCATCAACTTGTTTTTGGGCTTCTGATAAGGTTATGTTATTGCTCATGTGTAGATGAAATAAAAGTTTGGTAATTATCTTGGTTGATTAATTTAACTTGTGCCTCTTTGTACGTTTCTGTAAACGTTTTGGGGATTTTTAGTTTGGTTTTGTTACCCCATTTAAATTCAAAGGCATTGATGTTTCCATCAGCTTCTTCAAGGTAATCAAGTTCCTGTTGCTGGTGGGTCCTCCAAAAGTAGTTTTTTACCCAGTTTTGGTTGTAATGGTTGAACTTTATGCGTTCGCTTATTAAAAAGCTTTCCCACAAAGCACCCCTGTCTTCCCTATTGTCAATGGGCCTATAATTCCCAATAATTGCATTTCTGATCCCATTGTCATAAAAATAGATTTTGTTTTTAGAAGTAATTTCATTTCTAAGGTTCCTACTGAATGACCTTAGCTTAAAAATTATCCAACTTTTTTCAAGTAATTGGATATAATTTGAGATGGTATTTTTGTCTACCTCAAGCATATTGCTTAGTTCGTTTAAAGAAACTTCATTTCCAACCTGATAGGCAAGGGCTTCAAGCAATTTCATAAGGAGCTCAGGTTTCCTGATAGTGTGAAGGCTTAATATATCTTTAAACAAGAAGCTGTCAGATAGGTTTTCCAATATTGATTTTTCATTTCCAAGCTCTGAAATAACATCAGGGTACATGCCATAAACTAGGCGTATTTTGAATTGTTGCTGGGCATTTAAATAATCATTCCTAACAAGTTCTTGCCAGGAAATTGGATATAAATGGTGTTCTAACTTCCGCCCAGTTAGTGGTTCATTGATTTTATCTGTAAGTTCCAGTGCTGATGACCCGGTAACAAGTAATTTTGTTCCTGGGTAATTGTCATGTATCAGTTTTAGGGTAATGCCAATATTCACAATCCTTTGTGCTTCATCAATAATAAGTAATTGGTTTTCCCCAATAATTTGTTTTAGTTGGATTAAAGACACATCAGAGAGCTGGTTCCTGACAACAATATCATCAGCATTTAAATACCTATGTGTTAAACCACAAGTAGTTGCAATTTCTTTTACCAAAGTAGTTTTTCCTGTTTGCCTTGCCCCAAGGACAATTAATACCTTGTTTTTTTGTAGCCCTTTTGTTAGTGTATGGTATAACTCCCTTTTTATCATTTATGTAAATACAGTGGTTGTATTCACCAAATTTAATAAAAAATGGTGATTATATTCACCAAATTTTAACTTTTTGTTAAAAATCCTTACTCTTTGAATCCATTATTATAGTTACAGGCCCATCATTGTTTAGTGCCACATCCATCATAGCCCCAAACTGGCCTGTACCAACTTTTTTGCCCATGGCACCCTCCATTGTTTTGATGAATTTTTCATACAAGGGTACAGAAATTTCAGGTTTTGCAGCGTTAATGTATGATGGCCTGTTCCCTTTTTTTGTGGATGCATGCAGGGTAAATTGGCTCACCACTATGGCTTCCCCACCTATATCTTTTACAGAAAGGTTCATCACCCCATTTTCATCATTGAATATCCTTAGCTGGGTGATTTTTTTAACCAACCAGTCAATGTCTTGTTGTGAATCTTCATTTTCAACCCCAAGCAAGATAAGGAGTCCTTGTTTTATGGCTGAATGGGTTTTATTGTTGATACCCACTGATGCCTTTGAAACCCTTTGGATAACTACCCTCATTTTTAGTATCTTTAGTTAAATAGGTCAAATATATTGAATATACCTAAACTATTGCATGAAAATATTGTTTATGGAATAATTAAACAAAATGAAGCCTTTTAAATTAGTATTTTTGGTATTGCTGGCTGTGAATTTGGCAAATGCCCAACAGGCATCCATAAAAGGAAGGGTATTTAACCAACAAAACAATGAACCACTACCATTTGTAAATGTGGTGGTTTCAGGTACAAACATTGGGGCTACTACTGATGTAGATGGGAATTTCCAAATCATGGGTATTCAACCAGGGTTTATAAGGGTTGAGGCTTCATTTGTAGGCTTCAAAAAAGCCATTTCCTCTGAAGTTGAGGTTAGCATTTCAAAAACCCCATTTATTGAAATCCCCATGGAAAAATCACTAAAAGAGATAGAAGAAATAATCGTCCAGGCATCACCATTCAGGAAAACAGAAGAAAGCCCCCTGTCATTAAAGACAATTGGTATTTCAGAAATAGAAAACAGCCCTGGTGCAAACAGGGACATATCAAAAGTGATCCAGTCATTTCCTGGTGTATTGTCTTCTCCTTCTTTCAGGAGTGACATTATCATTAGGGGAGGGGGGCCTTCAGAAAGCAAATTTTATTTGGATGGGGTAGAAGTACCTTTTATTAACCACTTTGCTACCCAAGGGGCTTCAGGTGGCCCTGTTGGGATTATTAATGCAGACCTGTTGAGGGAAGTAAATTATTATTCTGGGGCTTTCCCTGCCAATAGGGGGAATGCCTTAAGTGGGGTTTTTGAATTTTCACAGGTTGATGGGAACAAAGAAAGGTTAAAGTTTAAAACATCATTGGGGGCTTCTGAAGTTACAGCTACCTTGGATGGGCCTTTGTCTGAAAAAACCACATTCACTGTGTCTGCACGCAGGTCATACCTCCAGTTTTTGTTTAGTTTGATTGAGCTCCCATTCCTGCCAACTTTCAATGACATGCAGTTTAAGGTTAGGTCAAGGATTGACAAAAAAAATGAACTTACCTTTGTTGGGCTTGGGGCCATTGACCTGTTTGACCTAAACCTGGATATTGACAGCCCTGATGACCAGCAAAAATATATCCTGAGCCAGATTCCTGTAAACGAGCAGTGGAGCTATACCCTTGGGGCTGTGTATAAACATTTTCGTGACAACAGTTACCAAACAGTTGTGGTTAGCAGGAGCCATTTAAACAATTCAAGCTACAAATATTTTGATAATGATGATAGCTCTGAAGAAAATAAAATCCTGGATTATGATTCAGAAGAGATAGAAACCAAGTTCCGTTTTGAGAATTCAACCAGGTTGGATGGTTTTAAACTGAATGCTGGGTTCAACATTGACTTGGCAACCTATAAAAACACAACCATGCAAAAACGTTATTTTGGAGATGGGGTTTTAAATGTAAACTATTCAACTGACCTGGGGCTGGTTAAATGGGGGGCTTTTATCCAAACCAGTAAAAATATTTTTAATGAAAGGCTAATTTTATCAGCAGGGGCAAGGGTTGATGCCAATAACTATTCATCTTCAATGAACAATTTATTCAAGCAATTTTCACCACGTGTATCTGCATCTTACTTGCTTACTGACAAGTGGAGCCTGAATGCCAACCTGGGTAAATATTACCAGTTGCCTTCATACACAACTTTGGGGTATAGGGAGAATGGTGAATTGGCCAATAAAAATAACGGTTTAAAGTACATCTCAGTAAGACATGTTGTGGGGGGGGTGGAATTCCGTCCAAGCCAAATGATGCAATTTTCTGTTGAAGGGTTTTCAAAAAAATATGGCAACTACCCCTTTTCTGTAAAAGACAAGATTAGCCTTGCCAATAAAGGGGCAGATTTTGGGGTTGTGGGCGATGAGGAAGTACTTTCTGTTTCAGAAGGCAGGGCTTTTGGGGCAGAGTTTATTGCCAGGATGAGTACAGCTAAAGGTTTTAACCTGAATATGTCTTACACCTGGGTCAGGAGTGAATTTGAAGATGCCTTTGGGAAATTGATCCCATCAAGTTGGGACAGCAAGCACCTACTGGTACTAACAACCACCAAAACCATGAAAAAAGGGTGGTTGGTTGGAGCCAGGTGGCGTTTTGCAGGAGGCTTGCCATACACCCCATATGATATGGGGAGAAGCTCATTGGTTGAAGCCTGGAACCTCACAGGGAGCCCCTACTTTGACTTTACACAATTAAACCAGGAACGTTTTGGTGCATTCCACCAATTGGATGTAAGGATAGATAAAGCATACTACCTTAAAAAACTCACAGCCAAGTTTTATATTGATATCCAGAATTTTTACAATTTCCAGTCCCAGGATCAAGACATTATTGTTAGGGAAGAAGGTTCAAATGGAGATTTTCTCACCACCAACAATGGGCAGGAATATGTGTTGAGGAGGGTAGCCAATACATCAGGTACAGTTTTGCCAACCATTGGGATAATCTTGGAGTTCTAAAGAAAAAAGCTTATAATCCACATTTTGTGAAACGCATTTTGTAAATTTTGCGAAAATTGTGGACTAGCTATGTTAATAATCCATATTAAAAACACCAACCCATACTTTTGCCTGGCAGCAGAAGAATACCTATTAAAAAATTTCAGGGAAGATATTTTCCTGCTTTGGCAAAGCAACAATACCATTGTGGTGGGCAAGCACCAAAATGCTTTGGGGGAAATCAATTTTCCCTTTGTAAATGAAAATAACATAACTGTGGCCAGGAGGATTTCAGGCGGGGGCACAGTTTTTCATGATATGGGGAACGTGAACTTTTCATTTATCAAAAATGTAAAAAGCCCTGCTGAAGTAAACTTTAAGGTTTTTACCCAGCCCATTGTTGAAGCATTGGCAAAACTTGGGGTGAAGGCAACAAGTTCTGGCAGGAATGACTTGCTGGTTGAAGAAAGAAAGGTTTCAGGAAATGCTGAACATGTATTTAAAAACAGGGTGCTGCACCATGGTACTTTGTTGTTTAATTCTGACCTAAAAAACCTGGGGCAGGCCATAAAAGTTGTTCCTGGAAAATATACAGGGAAGGCAATCCAATCAAACAGGAGTGAAGTATGCAATATTTCTCCCTTTTTAAAAATGCCCATGGAAATTGAAGGTTTCCTGAAGTTTTTATTGGATACCCAATTGCAAAAGGGGGGCAACACCAGTTATGCCCTAACCAAAAATGATGAGGCTCAAATAAATACTTTGGTAAAGGAAAAATTTGCCACCTGGGATTGGAACTTTGGCTATTCCCCAAAATATACTTACCAGAATAAAGTGAATATTGATGGGAAAACCCTGGAAATTGAATTGAAAGTTAAAAAGGGGGTGATTGAAAGTTGCAGGATTGCAGGAGATTATTTTGAGGATTATACTCTTATACAATTAAACAAAACTTTGCAAGGATTAAAACATACTTATGATGACATTAAAGAAGTCTTCTTAAGACCAAACTGGATATCTTCTGAAAAAATAATTTGTATTTTTTTTTAATAACTTTTGACAACTTCTATTATTGATTAAATGAAGTAATTTAATCTTAAAACAGTTTTAGTGACTTTTACTTTATAATAAAAGTTTTTGATCTGCATTGTTCAACTTTTAAATTTCCTTGCCTATTAAATATGATAGTGCTAGTCCACCCATGGTTTACCTTAGCCACAATTTTATATTTCATTGGAATAGCTTTCAAACTATAGAAACATTCTGTCTGTTTAGGCACTAATGTAATTGAGAAGCGTTCAAATGTTTCCCTTCCAAATTTATAAGTTTTCCCACCATATAGAATTACTTCAACTTCATATTGCGTTCTGTTTTCAAAACAATAATCTCCAGTATTATTTGTTTTGCAATCATTATTTACAGTTTCAGGATTATTATAATTTTCGCCTGATTTTACAGGTGTATTAAAGCCTCTATTTTGCAAGGAGTTATTTTTGTCTAATATGTTAATCCCAAGCAATGCTCCAGCATCATCATTAAGAGGTAGATCTTCTAAAGATGCTGCCATCACAAACCCTGAGTTTACATCTAATGCTTTTAATGACAATTTAAGTGTAGAGCTTAAAACCGTATAATTGCCAATAATGATTGCTTCCACTGATAAAATTTGACCTATTTTTTTGGCTTTGGTGGCATCAATATATCCTTCATTAATTAGTTTTTTCACTTCAACAATTTCCGATAAATTTTCCCTGTCAAATACGTTAAAAGGTATGTGGTTATTTATGATGTTGTGAGAAATAACGTCTGCAACATACTTCCCAGCATTAGTTCTTTTGTTGTCTATATCTGTAATATATAAGATAACTATCTTATGTTTATTTTGTGTATCTAGTTTATCAGCAATATCATTGGAAATATTTTTTAATTTAACATCAAAAGAACTTTGGGAGAATGAACTTATTGAAACAAAAAAAACAAAAATCAATATTGGTATTTTTTTCATGATAATTGGTTTAAAGTGAAGAATATTCCTCCTTGTATTTAAAGAATAACCTATTGAGAGCTTGTTCTTTTGCCTGTAATTTTGACACACCATTTGCATTGACTGAAAAAGAAAAACTATAAATTAGAGATTTTTGATCTACTGAAATTATATTCATATTTATTTTTGCATTACAAATTGTAGTTCCTGCTACAAGGGAGCCCTCCCGAAAAGTATAAGTGACTTCCCCAAGAATAATTTTTTTTATTTGGGAATCTATATCCAGCATGTGGATAGTTTGACTATTTGCATTTTGTAATTCAGTAAGATAATGTGATTGAATGAAATTTGTAGTAAAAAAAGAATATGAAACAGAATAGCCCTGATTGCTATATATGGCAGCAATTTGAGAAGATATTTCATTTTCCTGCTGTCTATTGTCATTTACAATTAGTACTGCAATATCAAATTTATTGTTGTAGTCATTTATATAAACATCAACTCTTTGGGTTGTTTCAATCATTCTCGTTTCAGCCGAATTTAATTTTTTAGCTTTGTCAGTTGAAATTTTATCTAATCCTGCTTCATTTTCTTTATCGCTTTGAAAACTATCTTTTAGTATTATTTCCTGATTGTCTATTGGTAAGGCTTCAATATTGTTATTTTTTATTGAGGTTCGATCAAAATGAATCAATAATAAAAGTCCTAAAAAGGCAACAATAAAAACAATAAATAATATTATTCGGGTTTTCTTTTTTTCAACTTTATTATCTTCAATTTTAGGTGCTTCTTTTATTTTTGAGGATGAAATCCAGTTATCATTTTTTTTTAAATTATTTTCTATCTCTTTCTTAAATGTATAAAAATTTTTATATCCGAGATAAACTGCAAAAGCATTTAATATATTCAAGCTACATCCGCCTGTTCTACTTGAATAATACCCAAAATATTCTTTTAGTGTTCGGTCGTCTATTTTTGTTTTGCACTTATTAAGAATATCTTCATGCAGGGTTGAAAAGTCCTCTAGACTCATTGGAGTATCTTCAGAACCAGTTATTTTAAATCTGAGCTGATTTATAAGTTCCACAACCAGTGGATCGTCCTTTCCCCAGACCGTTTTTTTATTTGGCATCAACTTGTCATCCATGTCATTAGTTTGTCTTTGCCATGTCTTGGTATGTCAAAACGAAGGAAATACATTTGAATAGCTTTAGTTTCTCATCTGACTGCAGTTTATCGGAGCGTTACGATAAAGATAGTGAAACTAGAACAAATTTGTAACGACCTGAGTGGTTCAATTGCCCTGGACATTCTCATCAGGGGAAGGGTGCTGTTAACTGCCTCGGGCTTTTGGACTGTGTAAATCTTCCTCATAATTTTTTGGCTGTGGCTGTGCTACAGGGCTTTATTAAAGTTGAATGAATAACCGGTAATTCATTGGATTGGTATTGCCTGCGCTCAATTCCGCCAACGCCTTTTTCAAAATTTTCAAATTATACAAAATGAAAACATATTTTTCAATATTGCTCTTAGTTCTGTGTTCATTCGCATTTGTTCAATGCGATGACCGAATTGACACTGATGAAAATCCGGCTGAGTCTGTTAAATTAACAGTCCGTTATTCTGTCAGTCCCATTTTGAAAGACGGGGACGATGACGAAGACCCGGACCCTATGTTTGATTTAGCTGGCAGTGTTGCCGACAGTAACGGGAATCCGGTTGAGGCTTCTGTTGAATTGATAAGTACCCCGGGCAACAGCCTTGTTGATTCAACGCCAACTGATAACAACGGTAGTTACATATTTTATGACGTATCAGCCGGTTCTTATAATGTTGTCGCAAAAGTTAACGGATCAGTTGTTGATTCGGTAAGTATTACAATCTAATACTTATCGCTTTTTTTAAACAGGCCCGCATATTTCCGGGCCTGTTTTTTATACATTAAATTTCAGCCGGAAATGAAATCCTGGATTACCATCAAATTGAAACTCCCCTTTTAGTTGCTTCGAAAGCGAACCGATTAATTTTAATCCCAATGATTCTGTGTTTCCCAATTTTAAATCTTCAGGCAATCCTGTTCCGTTATCCCGGTAATTTAAAATTACTGTCTCCCTGCCTGATTTTTTTAGGCTGATAAAAATTTCAGGCGAATTTTGTTCCTTAAAAGCATGTTTTAATGAATTAGTTATTAGTTCGTTAATTATTAATCCGAGTGGTGTTGCTTTGAAAGAATCAAGTGAAACAGGATCAGTTTCAATTGTTGATTTTACATTGTTTTTATTGCCCGTGAACATTAATATCAGGTTTTTAGACAAGTTACTGATATAGCCGGGTAAATTGATCTCTATATTATCAGGGTTTTGATACAGCATTTTATCAATTAGAGAAACAGCTTGTGTTCGGCTTTCGCCGCTAATTATAGCTTCTTTTGCCTTTTTATCGGTTGCTAAACCCGATTGCAACCCGAGTAATTCTGAAATAATTTGCAGGTTGTTTTTTGCCCGATGCTGCCTTTCCTGCATCAGTACCTGGATCTGGAGGTTGGATTTTTGCTTAAGCCTGTATGCCCGGTAAGCTATTATTGTTAACAGAAGAAACATTAATATACTACATGCAAAAGCAACAATCACCTGTTTTTGGGCTTTTAGTTTTCCATCCTGCGATACCGTTAGTTCATTTAGCATGGATATCTCTTTTTCATTTTTTTCGGCCTCGTATTTGATCCTTAGTTCTGTCAGCGATTTTATTTTTTCATTACTTAAAATCAGGTTTTGCAATGAATCATAAGAATAAAAATTTTGAATAGCTGCATTCATCTTTTTTTGTTTGGTAAATAATTCGGTCCGTAATTTAAGGTTTTCCAATGCTTCATTTTTTGAATCGATCTCCTTTGCAATTCCGTATCCTAAATCAATCAATTTTTTTGCTTTTGCCAGTTCTCCGGTTTTCATGTATAATGCACCCATTTTATTGGAAACGGTTAATATCCCGTTCTGGTCATTTATTTCTTTTCGAAGAGTTAACGATCTATTGAAATAATTTTCACCAAGGGAGTAATTCCCTAAGCGGAAATTGACTTCCCCAATGTTTGATAATGTAGAAGCAATCAATGCCTTATCACCCAATAGATTTTTTATGGCAAGCGACTGATTGTAATAATTTAAGGCAAGGTGCAGGCTATCCATGTTTTTATAAGTGGAACCAATGTTGTTTAAAGAGCTGGCTATCCTCCGCCGATTGTTAATCTTCTTCCTTATCTTCAGTGATTTATGATGATATTTTAGCGCTTCCCGGAAATATCCAAGTTCATTCTGGATATTGGCCAGTGAATTATAACATGATGCCAATTGCTCTTTTTTATCAAATTTTTCAAAATACCTGGCTGCCTCAATTAAATAACCGGTAGCCTTATCATAAATACCCTGTCGGTTGTACACAATGCCTGTATTCATCATACTTTGGGCAATTTTCATTGAATCCTTAACTTCTCTAAGTATTCCAATAGAACGGTTATAATAATCAAGGCATTTAATATATTCGCCCTGGCTGTAATAAACCAGACCAATGTTGTTTAGCGATGAGGCAATTTGGCTTTTGTTATTGTTAAACCCGGCTATTTCCAACGACTTTGAAAAATGGCTTAAAGCCTTACTGTAATCTTTTGCCCTCCAGTAAAACACACCCGAGTCATTTAGTATTGTATATTCTTTGTTATGGGGAAATTCAATATTTCGTGGAGCTTTTGTATTATTTTCCTGCGAGGATCTTAATGTGCATGAATTAAAGAGGAAACAGGAAATTACTACAAGTAAAAGATAAATCCGAGAAATATAGCCCATTGATATTTAGCTTAATAATTAAAGATAGTACAACAAAATTAGATAAATTTACAACCATTAGTGTAATTATATTTATATCGTTTTGATGAAGCCTATTAAAATACTAATTGTTGAAGATGAATATATCATTTCAGAAAAACTGGCGCACAACCTGAAAGGAACAGGCTATATAGTATTGAATATTGTACGTTCGGGGGAAGAGGCAGTTAAGGAGATCAAAACAGAAACTCCAGATATCATTATAATGGATATTAAGCTGGATGGAAAACTGGATGGAATTGAAACAGCAAAAGAAATCAGCAAGACGAACCTTGTTCCGATAATATATTTAACAGGCTTAACTGATCCTAATACTTTTAACAGGGCAAAAAAAACTTCACCGGCAAGTTTCCTCACCAAACCATATAACCAGGTTGATATTAACAATGCTATTGAACTTGCATTGCATAATGCTACATTAGCAGGTTCAATGAAAAGCGAGATTATTGAAACAGGAGATAAAAATCTCTTTATTTTGAATGATCGGATTTTTGTAAAAGACTCAAAAAACTGTTTCAAAAAAATTGAGATTGATGATATATTTTTTATTGAAGGGGGAGGCTCTTATTCAACAATTAATACTATTGATGGTAAGTATACGACATCATATACTTTGAAAGCAATTGAAAAAAGAATAGATAATAAAAACCTGCTTAGGATTCATCGTTCGTATTTAATTAACCTTAATAAAGTGGAACGAATTATTGGGCGGAATCATGTGATACTGGAAATAATAGAAGCCAATTCTTCGACTGAAGATATTACTTTAGGCCCTAATAAAACAGGCAGGTATGAAAAAAAGAAAATCTCAATTGGGCCGGAATATAGAAAAACATTAGACAGACATATTAGATTTATTTAGTTCAATTGCGATTTAAGCCTCGCCTTATTCTGTGCTCACAAAAAAAAACAGGCCTTCCACAAATAGAATTCATGGCTTTGCAAGAGACACTAAAAATCCCTTTATAATACTACCTAAATTCATTTCTTTTACTTATCAGTTTGCAGTAAAATCGCTACTGCCTACTTAAGGGCAGTTGGTTGTAGTTATGTTCTTTGACATTTTATACTTTATCAGATGAATTGGGAGTTAAAAAAAACCTTCTTTAATTAAGGAAGTATTTTTTTTATTCGAAGTCAAATAAATCTTTCATTTTTACATTAAGGCCTTTTGCAACTTTTTCAAGTGTACTTAACGTTGGATTTATTCTCCCGGTTTCAATTTTTCTTAAAAAGGCATCGTCCATTTCAGCTTTAAGTGCTAAATCAACTTGTCTTACACCTTGCTTGGTCCTTAATTGGACAATCCGCTTACCAAGATTGATATGAAGTTTACCTTTACCCATTTCTTCCCTCAAAATTTCTTCCACGAAAGGTAATAGCTCAATAAAAATATATTCAGGTCGTATAAGACCTATTAGGCATATTTTTTATATATTTACCAACAAGCGAAGGTCGTATAATACCTGTATGAATAATTATATATCTCATTTTCAATTATTTAAATCTCAAAACATGAAAAAAATCTTATTTCTCACAATCTCTCTAGTTTTTTTGCTCTCTAGTTGTGCTACCTATGACAAGGCACAAACCCTCAATTCCCACAATAATACAACTGAGGTTGTATTAACCAAGAAGAATTTTAAGGTTATTGGTAAAGTTGAAGGAAAATCAGAAGCTAAGTACTTTTTTGGTATTGCCGACCAACCCAAGAAATCCCTTATTGCCGAAGCTAAAGCCAATATGCTATCCAATGCCAAAATTACTGGTAGTTCCAAAGCCATTATCAATGAAAATGTTGAAATTATATATTCCGCATTTGCAATTTTTGGGACATGTCGGGTAACCGTATCTGGTTATATTGTTGAGTTTACGGAATAGTCAAAAGGCTAAAAATCATGAAAAAAAATATTTGGTTTTTACCAGTTATTATTTTTGCGGTCACCCTAACCAGTAGTTGCGAAAAAGACTATGCCAAGCCTAATAATTTGTCAGGGACTGAATGGAAGTCAGAAACTAAATATGAAGGACATTATTATCTTCTAAAATTTCCTGGTAATTCTTCATATGAGCTGTATGAATTTGAACCATCTGAGGGATTGGATATTCTGGAAAAGGGTTCATTTACAATTGATGAAAAAATTCTTGTATTGAATTCGGATGACGGAATTACTGACAGAGCTAATATTGAAGGGGATAAAATATTTTGGGATGACCTGTTTGGTGAAGATGAAATCTTCACAAAGCAATAATCATTGTAAAAACGAAGTTAAAATGAGAACTTAACTAAACGGAATCCAAAACCCCCAATTTTGATTCCTGCCAAGTTATTTCTAAACCCTAATTGATTGGAGAAAGAGGATTTATTTATCTATTGCATATTATACTACAAATTCAATTATTCGTTATGAAGAAAAATAAATATACACTCTGGTTGATAATTATATTAATACTGATCACTACCGGAATCATAATGAAAATCATACTTCATAAAGATGAAAATTTAGTAAATCAGAAATCTGAAAAATTGAAGGGATCAACAAAATCTATTTTAAATTATGATGTTAAACAAATAAGTGTTAGCACATGGAATGAGACTTCGGGTTTACCTTTTAGCCAAGTGCCAGGAGCAAACCTTGGAGCTACCTCGTTTGAGGTAATTGATAAAAACAGAATTGCTTATTTATGTAACTCTACCAGCGAAATAATTATCACAAATAACTCAACAGGAAAGTCAATTGAAAAATTTCAAGTAATATTCGCTCCCCGTGATTTTATTTATGAAAATGGAATTTTTTATGTTCTTTCAGAATATGAGGTAACATTATATGATGAAATTGGCAATGTGATAACAAAATGCCCATTCCCTATTGACTATAAAGGAGTTGAAAGACTTAAACGATACAATGATGCTACTTATCTACTACTCCCTTCAGGAAATAGCTTAATGGTAGAAGATTGTGGATCACCCATTGAGCCTATTGAATTCAAAGGAATTATAACTGATATTGGAAAATTCATTTTATCACAGATAACAGGGCATAATTCTTATTCCATCAAAGTTACACAATCAAAAGATAAGATATTCGAACGAACATTCACAACTGATAAGAAGGTAGCAGGCATTTTTATTGTAGGTGCTACTAATGACCGCATTATTATTGATGTTCAAACATATATTTCAGAAAATCCTATTAAAGTTGAACGTATTATTGGATCAATAGTTTTGAGTAAAGATGGGTTGGGAGATATTATTTATGGAACAAAAGTCCCTGATTGTTATCATGTAATATCCAACAAAGATTTTGACATAGCTGAAACTGGAAATATTTACAATATGATTAGCTCTCCTAAAGGTGTGTTTATTTTTTTGCTTTCCGAGACAAATTCAAAAAGCACAAATGGTTACCCTTCTTCTTTAATTGAAACAAAAACTCATGCAAACGACAATCTTATTAAACTTGATTAAATGATACAAAATACCATATAAGCAATGAAAAATTATACATATTTAATTATCTCACCGCTTAAGCCGAAAAATTTGAACAAAAGCAATTTTAATGTGATATCCAGATCGATTGCGTTATTCTTAACGGTAATCTGTTTCTTATTGAGTAGTTATTTTAGTTCTGCACAAATTTCGAGAGCTCAGATCATAAACAACGCATCACCATATACAAGTTTTTCATGGACTGCAAGTTCATGTAATCTTTGGAGTGGCAAATCTTGTGGAGGAAGAAATGTTTATTCGGCAGATATCCCATGGGTTAACATTGGCATCAATGTATCAATGCCTTATTGTTGGGGTGGGTGGTCAACACGTGCAGAACATAATACTGCGATGGCAAATTGTAAATCAGCAGGAGATATATGTTCTTTGTCAGGAGGAGGATGTTCTGGAGGTGGAGCTGGTTTATCTTGTGCTAGTGGACATGATTGTTCTGGATTGATTTCTAGAGCATGGGGACTATCTTCTAAGCAAAGCACATCGACTCTACCCAGCCTATCAACTTCAATTCCATTGAGTCAAGTACAACCAGGAGATATTTTAAATGTTGCAGGTTCTCACACCAGGTTAGTTGAAACAAATTATGGAAATGGTAATTATCGGGTTATTGAAGCATCTGGTACCGATTGGAAAACAGCTTACCATACTTATACGGCAGCTCAACTCGCCTCTTACGATCCAAGATGTCCAAATGCAAATATTGTAATAGGTGGTTGTTCGAGTGGAGGTGCGCCTTCCAATGATAATTGTCCAGGGACATCTATAACATCCAATGGTGCATGTATTTCAGGTACTGTTGCGGGCGCTACCAGTTCATATGGAGCTAATCGGTGCAATGGCTGCAATTGTACTTCCCCTGATGATAAAGATGTATATTATTATTTTGCTGCACAAGCAACAAGTCATACAGTTACTGTGTCAAATTATGCTTCCAATTTTGATGCAGTTATTGAATTAAGAACTGCATGCTCATATAACACATCTTTGGGGTGTTATGACCCGACTGGTGTACCAACATCTGTATCTTATACATGGAATAATCTCACTATTGGACAAACTTATTATATACGTATTTTTGAATACAACTATACAGGAACACCACCTAGTTCGCCAACATTTCAAGTCTGTGTAACTCATGCTTCAAATGCGTTGCCTGACTTAAAGATTTCAACAGGAACTCAATCAGCAAATCCATCATCGGTTGCCGCAGGATCAAATATAACTGCCTACTGTTCTGAAGACAATTCCGGAACTACAAGTGCCGGTGCAAATCATGTTACTTTATGGCTTTCATCTAACAATATCCTGATTGAATCACAAGATATAAAACTTGGTCAAATTGCTTTCCCAACAGTTCCAGCCCTATCAAATACAGCAGTTTTAAATACATCCGTACAAATCCCTCCTAATATAAATCCAGGAAACTATTATCTTTTTTTCTGGGCAGATGGCAACAAAGTGGTCACTGAAAGTAATGAAGAAAACAATTTTGCCAGCACTCAAATTTCGGTTACTTCAGCTCTTACAGTATCTCCATCCAGCTTAACATTAGGGGCAGCTTCAGGAAGCAATAACCAAATAAGCGTGAGTTCCAACGTAAGCTGGACTGCAAGCGACAATGCTTCCTGGTTAAGCGTATCCCCATCCAGTGGATCAAATAACGGGACTGTTACCGTAACTGCAACAAGTGAGAACACTTCTACAAATCCACGAAGTGGTACTGTAACAATATCTGGGAACGGGATTACTAGGACTGTATCGGTAACCCAGAACGGCGCAGCTTCAACACTAACTATTACTCCATCAAGTTTATCCTTAGGGGCAGCTTCAGGGAGCAATGACCAAATTACTGTAAGTTCAAATGTAAGCTGGTCTGCAAGCGACAATGCTTCTTGGTTAAGCGTATCCCCATCCAGTGGATCAAATAACGGGACTGTAACGGTAACAGCCACTTCTGAGAATACATCCACAAATCCACGGAGTGCCACTGTAACAATATCTGGGAACGGGATTACAAGGACAGTATCAGTTACCCAAAACGGGACAGCAGCCTCTCTAACTGTAAGCCCATCAAATTTATCCTTAGCCTCAGTTTCAGGGAGCAACGACCAAATCAATGTAAGTTCAAATATAAGCTGGTCTGCAAGCGACAATGCTTCTTGGCTAAGTGTGTCACCATCAAATGGATCAAACAATAGGACAGTGACTGTAACTGCAACAAGTGAAAATACATCAACAAATTCACGATCTGCCACTGTTACAATATCCGGGAGTGGGATAACAAGAACAATATCAGTTACCCAAAACGGGGCAGCAGCCTCTCTAACTGTAAGCCCATCAAATTTATCCTTAGCCTCAGCTTCAGGGAGCAACGACCAAATCAGTTTAAGTTCAAATGTGAACTGGTCTGCAAGCGACAATGCATCATGGTTAAGTGTGTCACCATCTAGTGGTTCAAACAATGGGACTATTACTGTTACTGCTACAAGTGAGAACACATCAACAAATTCACGATCTGCCACTGTTACAATATCTGGGAATGGGATAACAAGGACGGTATCGGTTTCACAACAGCCAGCTCCATGTTCCGAACCAACTTCACCCAGCAGTGCTACAGCAAGCCAAACCACAATAACTGCTGGGCAATCAACAACGCTACAAATTAATGGGGGAGAACTGAATGACGCGCCAAACTGGGTTTGGTATATAGGAGGTTGCGGTGGTACGCAGGTTGGGACTAGGACATCATTATCAGTTTCGCCAACATCAACAACTACTTACTATGTACAGGCTTCAGCTTGTGGGATATCTACAACCTGCAGATCGGTAACAATAACAGTAAATCCCTGTGTGACACCAGCAATAACAAGTCAACCTGTTGACGTAAGTGTAACATCACCTAACGGTGTAAATTTCAGCATTGAAGCGAATGGCTCAAACAATCTATACCAGTGGCAATATAGTCAGGGTTTTACATGGCAGAATTTGTCAAATAACTCAACTTACTCTGGAGTAAATACTGCAACACTGAACATTAGCGCAACATCAATCAACATGAATGGTTATCAGTATCGATGTCATGTCTCTAGTTCCTGTATTTCGACTAACTTAAATAGTAGCCCTGCAACTTTGCTGGTTACTGAACCTTGTTCAGAGATATTAACTCCCAGTGTTAGTATTAGTGCTAATCCATCTGAGGCTATTTGTTCTGGTCAAAATGTAATATTTACAGCAACATCCATCAATGGAGGGACATCGCCAATCTACCAATGGAAAAGAAATGGCATAAATGTTAGCTCAGGAATAACATATAGCAGTAGTTCTCTGGAAAATGGTGATGTGATAACATGCGAGATGACCTCCAATGCCCCATGTGTTAATCCTGCAACAGCATCTGAATCTTTAACAGTATCCGTAATGCCGGTTGTGGCAGAGGCTACTCAAATAATCATTTCTTCGGGAGTTAATCCAACCTGTATCGGAGAATCAGTTACTTACACAACCCCCAATATTGATGGAGCTTCTTCGTATGTATGGACATTGGTGTCAGGTGCTATAATTAATAGTGAATCCAATAGCATTTCAGTTAATTATACTAATAGTGTCACTGGTACAATTAAAGTTAAAGGGCAAAATGCATGCAGTGAAGGATTGGAAACTGCATTGCAGGTAGTAGTTAATCCTGCATACCAAATTTACGAAGAACGATCAATTTGCCAGGGAGATAGTTATCAAGGTTGGGAATCTAGTGGGCAATATCAGCGCAACTTAATCTCAGGCTCCGGTTGCGATAGTGTCGTTACCACCTATCTCACTGTTTATGCTAATCCTGAAAAACCTACAATTAAGCAAGTGCATGATACACTTATTTCGAGTGCAGTTTCAGGTAACCAATGGTGTAAAAACGATATAGAATTGCTTGGAGAGAACAATCAGAAGCTTATTGTTAGCGAAAGTGGAGAATACCATACTTTCGTTACTAATGAGAATGGATGTAAGTCTGAAGTTTCTGATAAATTACACGTTATTCCAACCAATAATCAAGTTTATTCGCTTAGTCAAATAAAAGTATATCCAAATCCAACAACAGGTATTATTACCATTGAAGGATTGCCTGAGAATGAAAAAGCAGAAATAGCAATTTATGATATGAATGGTAGCGTGATAAAAAAACTAGTTTCGTATTCATCAGTATTCCAGATAGATATAAAAAATGTTGTTTCTGGTTCATATTTACTGATAATCAATGGCGATATTGATAAAGCTGTCAAGATAATAAAGGAGTGACAAACTTAAAAAGTGATTGCCATTTTGAAAAATAAGTAATTAAAAAATAAAGAACAGGAACTAATTATTTAAAATCTAAAAAATATGAAAAATCTATTGGCAGTTTTAATTTTTGCATTATTAGGCCTACCTTGCTTCTCTCAGCAAGATAAGCTCCCGGCTTATCCTAAAGAAATTAACTACATAGGTAAAGTTGCCTATTATAAAGGCTCTCCATTTACAGGTTTATTATTTGATGAAGATACTAAAAAGCAAATAGGTGAATTTCTTAATGGACAAAAAAATGGTTTGTTTTCAGAATATTTTAAAAATGGCAGAATAAAATATGAAGGACGCTATATTCATGGTGTTAAAGATGGTACTCATAAAAAGTGGTCTGAGAATGGAAATAAAATATCAGAAATTAATTATTCAAATGGGAAAAGAAATGGATTATATTCAAAATGGTTTCCTAATAGCAGTAAAAAAATTGAAGGAAATTATTATGAAGGATATAAAGAAGGAACATTCATTGAATTTAACAGAGAAGGAATTATTAAGTCAAAAATAAGATATTCCCAGGATCAATTAAATGGAGAAACCCAAAATTTTTACCTGAATGGAAATTTTAAAAACTCTATTAATTATACAGATGGCAGGAAGAACGGAAAACATTCTGAATGGCATGAAAATGGAAATTTTAAAAAAGAAATATTTTACAAAAATGATGAGATTTTGGATGGGAGCATAATAGAATATGATGAGTCAGGAAAAGAATTATTTAAGTTGGAATACAAATCAGGCGTAATCTTATCAGAGTATTTTTACGAAGACAACAAACAGATTATTTACTATAATTATCTAGCAGGTGATAAAAAAGCAGAAGGAAAATTATTGAATGAAATGAAGAAAGGACATTGGATAGAGTGGTATTTAAATGGTCAAAAAAGCTTTGAAGGCAATTACAAAAAGGGCAAAAGAGAAGGGAAAGGGATTGAGTATAACAAAGAGGGTATTGTAATATGGAATGGTAATTATAAAGAAGATAAAATAAATGGAGAAGGTTCATTGCTGAAAGGCTCTATAACATACAAAGGGGAATGGGACCTGGGTAAAAAAAACGGTATATTTAATGAAATAAGCAGTAATAATTCAAGAGCAGAAGGAAAGTACATAAATGATGAAAAAGTGGGGTTATGGATAGAAAGGTTTCCAAATGGAAACAAAAAGTCCGAAGCCCAATACACCAATGGTAATATAATAAATGGCAACTATTATGAATGGTATGATAACGGACAAAAGAAGGAAGAAAAAACTTTTCTTAATTCGCAACTCAATGGCCAATATTCAAAATGGTTTTATAATGGAAAGAATGAAGTCACATTAAATTATATTAATGGAAAAATTATAGATGGTCAGTATTTCTACTTTGATAGATTTGGAAACAAAACCAAAGAATTAAATTACAAGAGTGGAAATAAAATTAGTGAATATTTGTACTACGGAGGAGTTAAAAATGGAAAATTTGCAGAGTATTATGACGATGGTTCTAAAAAGCTTGAAGGCAGGTATATATCCGGGAAGAGAAAAATAGACCAACGATATGGAGCAAATCTAAGAAGACACAAGTTTTTAAAAGGAGTTGTAAAAGGTTTAGGTACTGTTGCAACTATTGCCATACTTGTAGCGTTGGAAGTTGTTACTATGGAGTAATAGGTCTCTCTTATATTTGACATTTAAAAGCTTATAACTTTTATAAAATACTCAAATTACAAAATTCAAAAAAATGAAAACTAATTATTTTACAAAAGTTGAAGATAGGTATGTTTTCAATGTATCGCTGATTTTTTGGCATTTGTTAATTGCACTAGCCACTTTAGCAATAATTGCATCAATTTTAATATTCTTATGGGGCATTGTTCCTGCTTCCCTCAAAAAGGTTGAGAAACAACCATATCCTGAGAAAGAAGTTTACCCGGCGCCAATAAAAGTTTCAATTTCGGAATTAAATCTTGATCGAACAGAAACAAAAGATCTGCCAGAGATAGATGAAAGTATGATCAAGGAAAAAGAGCAAAAGCAATTACCAACAGAAGATCTAACTGGCAAAGGTGAATTTGAAGCAATCATTGATACACTTAATGTTTTAATACCCCCCACTAAATATTCATGGAAGGGGAAAGGTTACTACACCTACCCTCAAGGGAAAACATCCTGGGATATTTATAAACGTGAAATTTATAGACGTTGGGTAGTTACAGAAAGTGGAATAACCGCGAAACTTAATAGGTCATATCAAAAGACTAATGCTAAAAAGTATACCGAAAAGAAAAAATTAGTTGAAGGATATATTATGATTTTGAAATTACTTCCTGAAAACAAAAGATTAAACGCATTAGAACAAATGATAAATAATGTGGCAAATAATATTCAGCGAAATAATGCAATTTTAAATGCACTTTCAAACGTTATTTCTAAAATAGATAATACAGAAGTAAAAAATATAAATATAATTAGCCTTTTGACAAATTTTGGAGTAAATAATCCAAATGAAGGCATACCATTTATTAACTATGTTTCAACTATTATTGGTGAATTTGACAAAACACAACAATATAAAAGCGTAATAAATTTAATTTATGGATTTAATCGTAGATACTTATTCAATCAGAATATTGATCTTCAAAAAGAAGCAACCAATTTATATATTCCTTTAATTCCGCAGTTAAAAATAGACCAACAATCAGGAGCATTGATTCAATATTATAATGTTTTCCTTGACAAAAACAATAAAAGGAATGATCAAATCAAGCAAATTGAATCTAATTATGAGCAAGCAATAGCAGAAATTGAAAGTAAATTCGTTGCGGATCAGAAATCAGCACTAAGAGTTTATGAATCAAAAAAAGCCAAAAAAGAAAAACTCAGGTTAAGGGCATTGACTGGAATTGGTGGTGGTATTGTACTGATTGTTTTAATTGCTACATTCCTTGCATTTTTGTCAATTCAAAGAAGTGTTAGAAAGATGGAGGACAAAATGAACAACTCAAAGGACATTAATTAGTATGTTTTCTCATTATCTGGACATTATAGTATTCTTAGATTCAATTGTCACTTAATTCTAAATCTTTTGGGTTAGGAAAAAATCCAGAAGGGCTTTTGGCAAAATTTGAATAGTTATACAATTAAAGACACTGTTTCACAAAATGTGTAAAAAATACCAAGGGTTTGGCTATTTATAGCTTGACCCTTTTTTCAAATATGACCAAGAACTGGTTCAGGACAATTCCCCAGTCCCTAATTGGGATTGTCCATTTCTTAGTTGCTTCCCTGGTTGCCAAATATACTGATTTCATTACAGCTTGGTCATTAGGGAAGGAAAGTTTGTTTTTTGTGTATTTCCTGATCTTGTCTTGCCATGTCTAATGAAACCGTTCTCTTTTTAAGAGAACGGTTCCTTCTGGATACCATCCCTATTTAATGTGTTTGGCGCAAAGAGATTATATGAGAGAAATTCAATCACCAATTGCTGCTTTGTTTATAAACCAGTTCAAATACTCTTCAATTTTATGGACTAAATAAAAAGGTAGGTTTAAAAGGTGGTATTCTTTTTTAGTCCTGGTATAAGCCTTTGTAATGCTCAATTTTCCTGAAAATACCCTCACAGCAAATTTATGGTTGGCTTCTTCCATATATTCATGTAACGACCTAAGCTTGCCACTTTTCCCCGCTTTTACTTCAATGGGTATTAGCAGCCCTTTAAATGGGTAAACATAATCAACTTCAGCTTCAGTTGTTTTTTCTTTGGTCCAGAAGTGGGTTGCTTGGTGCAACAAATAGTTGCCTGCAGCCAATTCCTGTCCAACCACATGTTCTGCAATTTTCCCCTTGTATATGTCAGTAAGTTGTTTTGACCTAAAAAATTCTTCCTGTATGCCAGAAACATAGTTAATTAAACCAGTATCCAGCACCTGGAGCTTAGGGGCTTTTTTGTAGCTTGTTGTTAATGGCAAGCTGGCTTGGGTAACCGGAAATATTAAATTTAGCAAGAATGCTTTTTCCAAGGTAACAAATGCATCTTTCATTTCACGTGACTTGTAGTTTGAGTTGCCAAACCCCTGGTACTTGACACGATTTCCTGCCCTCTGGAATATATTGTTTGCCACATGCCTCAATGATTGTGTTTGTGCATGGCTTTTGGAGTATTTTTCAATGTCATCTTTATAAGAAGTTAGCAATTCATCATAAATTGGTGAAAGTGAAACAACATCTTTTCTTTCAACATAGTTTTTTATTATCTCAGGCATCCCCCCTATTAAAGCATATTTCTCAAACTGCTGCAAAAGCTTATTGTGGGCATATTCTGGGAAAGGTATGGTTTTTAGGGCTTCTGTAATTTGTTTCTCTCCCAAGGCAAGGATAAACTCAGAAAATGAAAATGGCTTTACTGGCAGGTAGCTTACCCTTCCAACAGGAAAGCTTATTTGGGTGTCAATTAATGTTTCAAGCAATGAGCCTGCTGCTATTATATAATATTCAGGTGCCTTTTCATAAAAGTACCTTAACCATGCAACTGCTTTTGGGGAGTTCTGAATCTCATCAATAAAGATTAGCACTTTAGGTTCATCTAAAGGAATACCTTTTATAAAAAAGAGGGAAGCTAATAATTCTGTAATGCTGGTACTATTTTCAAATATTTCCCATTCTTCCTTGTTTTCCAGGTTTAGGTACAAATACTTATTGAAGCTTTTTGAAAAAATATCAACCAATGTTGTTTTCCCAACTTGCCTGGCCCCCCTCAATATAAGTGGTTTCCTGTTTGTGCTAGTACTCCATTCCTTGAGTTTTTCAAGTGCATTTCGTTGAAACATAAGCTGTAAATTACATTTTCACTGCCATAAATATAGTTGTTTTGTATCAGAATAGGGGCAATTTTCTAATAAAATTGTATCAAAATGGGGGCAAATGGCTTATTGTAATGTATGATAATAGGGGCAATTTGCAGTTTTTTTGTAGCAAAAGGAGCCAATTTACCATGGATGGGATATAAAAAAGGTGCAAAACATAAAGCCTGCACCTTTTAATTACCAGTAATTTTACTTTTATTTTGGTAAAGGATAACCTTCCAATTTCTTCAGGTTTGATGCAATTTCTGATTCTGGGTATTCATAATCATTTAATTCACCACCCAAATATTTGTTGTAACCTACAAGGTCCATAAGCCCATGGCCACTGAAGTTGAATAGGATTGTTTTTTCTTTGCCTTCCTCTTTGGCTTTTTTGGCTTCCCTAATGGTTGATGCAATGGCATGGGTTGTTTCTGGGGCAGGGATTATTCCCTCTGTTTTTGCAAATAACAACCCAGCCTCAAAACACTCACTTTGGTGTATTGCCTGTGCTTCCATCAAGCCATCTTTTAGGGCAGCACTCACCAATGGGGCCATCCCATGGTACCTCAAGCCTCCAGCATGGATTGGGGCAGGTACAAAGTTGTGCCCTAGGCTGTTCATTGCCAGTAAAGGTGTCATTTGTGCAACATCCCCATTGTCGTAAATAAATGGGGCCTTGGTTAGTGTTGGGCACGAAAATGGTTCTGCACCAATCACCTGTATGTCTGCACCATTTACTTTGTCATAAATAAATGGGAAAGAAAGCCCAGCAAAGTTACTTCCACCACCACAGCAGCCAATTACCACATCAGGGTTTTTAATGCCTACTTTTGCCAGCTGTTTTTTAGCTTCCAGCCCAATTATGGTTTGGTGTAGCATCACATGGTTAAGCACTGAACCCAATGAGTACCTGGTTTCACCAGTGGGGTCTGTAACAGCAGCTTCAACAGCTTCAGAAATTGCAATCCCCAAGCTTCCAGGTGTATCAGGGAATTGTTCCAATATGTCCCTTCCTGCTTTGGTTTCTGTGCTAGGGCTGGCAACACAGTTTCCCCCCCAGGTTTCCATCATCATTTTCCTGAAAGGCTTTTGGTCAAAACTCACCCTCACCATAAATACCTTACATTCAATCCCACCAAGTTGGGCACAAGCATAAGACAAGGCTGAGCCCCATTGGCCTGCACCAGTTTCTGTGGTTAGTTTTTTTATCCCAAACTCTTTGTTGTACCAGGCTTGGGCAACTGCAGTGTTGGGTTTATGGCTCCCAGCTGGTGAAACACCTTCATTTTTATAGAAAATTTTGGCAGGTGTACCCAATGCCTCCTCCAGCTCATAAGCCCTTATCAATGGGCTTGGCCTCCACTGCTGCAATATTTCCCTGATGGGCTCAGGGATGTTTATCCACCTGTCCTGGCTCACCTCTTGTTCTATAAGGTTCATAGGGAAAACAGGTACCAACATATCTGGTGATACTGGGTTCCCATCTGGTCCCAGTGGTGGGTTCAGTGGTGATAATAAATCTGGTGCAAGGTTATACCATTGTTTGGGCATTTCTGATTCATCAAGGAAAATTTTCTTTTGTCTAGCCATGATTTTCTATTTTATTTTGGTTTTTAAAATTCAATCAATTTCTATTCAGTTTAAAATAAAAAAGGGACTTATTGCATGCACACAATAAGCCCCTTTTCCCAACATAAAGTTGGTAAAACAGTATTTTCTTCCTGGGTTTCCATTTTCACGTTACGCCAGTTCCACTCTTTTCCATATATTGGTGGTGTATACATAGTATCCTTTTAAACAGCCCATAAAGCTAAATAATATTTCTTTTCAATCAAATTAAAATCAGTTGGAAATGTTGGGGGCTTCCATTATGCCTTGGTGTGATTCTTTATTTTCAGGCCCCAAAAACTTATACTTTTTTCAATTAACTTTTGACATTCAACTTGAATCCCTATTTTTGCAATCACTTTTAATTCAGAATTAATACAATGAACAAGCCAACTGTTGTTAGTGGGATTAGGCCCACAGGGTACCTCCACCTTGGGAATTATTTTGGTGCAGTAAAGAATTTTGTAAAAATGCAATATGACTTTAATTGTTTTTATTTTATTGCAGATATCCACTCATTAACCACCCACCCAACCCCAGGGAACCTTCAGGCAGGTGTGAAACAAGTGCTTGCCGAATACCTGGCTTGTGGTATTGACCCTGAGGTGGCAACTATATTCATACAAAGTGATGTGCCTGAGGTTACTGAATTGTATACAATTTTGAATATGAATGCCTACCTGGGCGAACTGGAAAGGACAACCTCTTTTAAAGATAAAGCACGCCAACAACCTGATAATGTAAATGCAGGGCTGCTTACCTATCCTGTGCTGATGGCTGCTGATATAATTATCCATAAAGCACATTTTGTACCTGTTGGCAAAGACCAGGAGCAAAACCTGGAGATGGTACGCAAATTTGCAAAAAGGTTTAACAGGATGTACAAAAAAAATGTATTTCCTATACCAAGGCCATTCACATTTGATGGGGCTGACATGCTTAAAGTCCCTGGCCTGGATGGAAGTGGGAAAATGGGTAAATCAGAAGGGAATGCCATCAGCCTATTTGATGACCCCAAAGAAATACGCAAAAAAGTAATGAGGGCTGTTACTGATGCAGGTCCAACAGAAATGAATGCTGAAAAACCTGAAGCAATCCAAAACCTGTTTACCCTTCTTGACATTGTTTCAAAACCTGATACAGTTGCCCATTTTGATGGACTGTATAATAAATGTGAAATCAGGTATGGTGACTTAAAAAAGCAATTGGCTGAAGACATTATTAGTTATACATCACCAATTAGGGAAAAGATTGTATCTATTTTAGAAGATGATGCCTATTTAGCCAAGGTTGCAAAAATGGGTGCAGAAAAGGCCAGGGAGTCTGCTTCAAAAACCTTAAATGAAGTGAAAAAAGTAGTAGGTTTCAACAGTTTATTCTAAAAATAATACATAATTTTCATGAAAGCCATTGGCCTTTGCCTGTGGCTTTTTTTGTTACATAGAAAGGTTTTTACCATTAAATTGGTAATTTAAAAGCTTAATTAATGCTTATGCCTAGAAGACTGAAAATAGCTGTCAGCCAATTTCCCATAACAGCAGATGTTTTTAGAAACCTCCTGTACATTAAAAAACATGTGAAAATTGCTAAAAAAGAACATGCAAACCTGACACATTTTCCTGAATGTTGCCTAACTGGATACCCTGGGATTGATTACAAGGAATTTGAAACAGATGCTGCAATTAAAACCCAAAATGCAATTTCAGAAATAAGGGAATTGGCAAAAAAGTTATCCATATGGGTTATTCTGGGGAGTAATAATTTTGAAAAAGAACCTCCATACAATACCCTGTTTGTTATCAATGATAAAGGGGAGGTTATAGAAAAATACCATAAAAGGATGCTGTATGGTGATAATTTGGATTTAAAATATTATTCCCCTGGTAAAAATCCTGTCACTTTCACCATAAAGGGGATAAGATGTGGCTTGCTTATTTGCCATGAATGGAGGTATCCTGAATTGTACAGGCAGTACCATAAATTAGGGGTTGAGCTTCTTTTCCAATCCTGGTATGATGGAAACCTCTCAAAGGAAAAATACCTGGCAGAAGGGATAAACCAGGGAGAAATCCTTACTGGGTTTGCAAGGGGGAATGCTGCCAATAATTACTTATGGGTTAGTGCAAGCAATACCTGCAAAATGGAAAGCTGTTTCCCTGCTATGGTGATCCAACCTGATGGGGTTATCCAAAGCAAATTAAAAAGAAATGTGTCTGGTGTTTTGATCAGTGAAATAGATTTTGGGAAAAATTTTCCTGACCCATCAAAACACAATAGGGGCAAAATCCAAAGCCTGCTTTAAGCCTATCCAACCATGTATCCTCATATCTTGTTTCAATAAAATATGTTCTGGTTACTGACAGCTTCCTGTGTAAAACTTATGCTTTTCTTGCTGTTCCCACAATATGCAATTTTTTATTTTCGTTAGTTAAGTATCATTAAAACAAAGAAACAATGAAGCAATTGGCAATAATCCTTATAGGTGGGATATTATTCAGCATATCTTGTAAAACCATCAAAACACAAAGATCAATGCCTGAGTCAGCATACCAACCTGCAGTGTCAGAAAACACAAGTCCAAAAGTATTTTCAGTACCTGAAATCAAAGCTAGCAAAGATGAAATTAAGCAGGAAGAAGCACCTATTTCAATCAGGAAAGAGGCTGTAACATTTGCGCTTCCTGAAGACAAAGCAGCAAATGAGTCTAACACTTATTTTGTTATTGTTAGTTCATTTAGCTCCCTGGATAATGCAAAAACCAGGCGTGCGGAGTTAATTCAGGAAGGGTTCCAGCCCATTATCCTGCATAGTACTTCAGCAGGATATTACAGGCTTTGTGTAGATTCATTTACCAAAGAGATGGATGCCCGACAGAGGGTTCACCAGGTTAGGCAAAACTTCCCAAAATACTATGATTCCTGGCTTCTGATAAAAGAATAAACAAATTTTAAGTATGCAAATTTCTTCCCCTTTCTGTTAAATTCAGATAAATAATTCTTTATTATTCCTGAAATAAATAAATTTGGGGTTCTTTTGTAATGGATAAATATTTGTATACACCAATTTACCATAGAGTTTGAAAATGGAAGAAAACAAGAAACAGGCTTTGCTGGATGAGCGCTACCTGAAAATGGCAGCCATTTGGTCACAGAATTCATACTGTAAAAGAAGGAAAGTAGGGGCACTATTGGTTAAGGATAAAATGATCATTTCTGATGGCTACAATGGAACCCCTTCTGGTTTTGAAAATGTGTGTGAAGATGAAAACAATAAAACAAAACCATATGTTTTACATGCAGAAGCCAATGCCATAACCAAAGTTGCCAAGTCAAATAACAGCAGTGAAGGAGCAACTTTATATGTTACTTCATCACCATGCCTGGAGTGTGCAAAATTAATTATCCAGGCAGGGATAAAAAGGGTAGTTTTTAGTGATGATTATCGTTTGGCTGATGGGATTAACCTATTGAAAAGAGCTGATATTGAAGTAATTCAGGTTGAAGTAAGTTAAATAGTATGGAAAACAAAAAGTACCTGATTTATATCCCCATTTTATTGGCAGTAACGCTAGCTACAGGCATTTTCATTGGAAATGCCCTTAAAAAAAATGCCCAGGTTAGTGCTATGGGTTTAGGATTTAATTCTACTAATAAAATAGGTACAATCCTGGAACTCATCGAACATGGTTATGTAGATAGCGTAAATACTAGGGATATTATTGAAAAAACAATCCCCTCTTTGTTTAAAAACCTTGACCCTCATACCACTTATATTCCTCCAAGAATGATGAAAGAAGAGCAGGAGCGCATGCAGGGTAATTTTTCAGGTATTGGGGTTCAGTTTTCCATCCAGGAAGATACTGTTAGGGTAATAGAAGTTATCTCAGGAGGCCCTTCTTCAAAAGTGGGCTTACTGGCAGGAGACAGGATTGTAAGTGTAAATGATTCTGTAATTGCAGGAGTAAAGGTCAATAATAATGAGGTGATGTCATTGTTGCGTGGCGAAAAAGGCTCTAAAGTAAAAGTGGGGGTTTTACGAGCTGGATTTAAGGATGAATTTGAGTTTCTGATCACACGTGGTGACATCCCAATATTCAGTGTTGATGTAGCCTATCCTATTAATGATGAGGCAGGATATATAAAAGTATCCAGGTTTGGTGAACAGACTTATAAAGAGTTTATGGATGGTGTTGAAAAATTGGATAAGCTAGGTATTGACAAACTGGTCGTTGACCTGAGAGGGAACACAGGGGGTTCACTAAACTCAGTAATAAAAATGGTGGATGAATTCCTGAACAAAGGAGACCTGATCTTATATACCCAGGGGTTGAACCAGCCTAAAAAAACATATAATGCTTCAGTTAGGAATACCTGTGCGGGAAAAGAAGTGTATACTTTAGTTGATGAATATTCAGCTTCAGCCAGTGAAATATTTGCTGGTGCTTTGCAGGATAATGACCGTGGAATGGTTATTGGCAGGCGCTCATTTGGGAAAGGGTTGGTGCAGGAACAAATCCCTTTTGCTGATGGTTCAGCCATCAGGCTGACAGTGGCCAGGTTTTATACCCCAAGTGGGAGGTGCATCCAAAAACCTTATGATGAAGGGAATGATAAATATTATGAGGACCTGATTGTAAGGATACAGCATGGGGAGCTGCATCAGAGTGACAGCATCCATGTAAATGATTCATTAAAGTATTACACTAAAAAAGGGCGCCTGGTATATGGTGGGGGTGGTATTATCCCCGACTTTTTTGTCCCTGTTGATACAACAGGTTATTCCAACTATTTTATGAAACTTATCCAACGTGGGGTTATTTACCAGTTTGCTTATGCATATGCTGACCAACACAGGGATGTATTGAACAACTTTAAAACTGCCAGTGAGTTTGATGATTACCTGGATAAACAAAATGTAGTAAAAGAATTATATAAGTATGCAGGTAAAAAAGGTATCCAGTTTGATGCCAAAGGAGCTAAGGAATCAGGACTAATAATAAGTACACAAACAAAAGCATATATTGCACGAAATATTATTGGGGATGAAGGTTTTTATCCCATTATCCAACATATTGATAATGCCCTGCTAAAAGCCATTGAAGTAACCAAAGAAAATTTATTGGTTGAAAATGTAGGACAAGGGCTCTGAGAAAATAGTGAGGGTTTCACTTCAAGTGAAACCCTCACTATTTTTAATTCTTACTTGTTTCCCATCATAAATCTTTTACTTTTACAGGAAATTTTTTGAGGATGAGGAAAGGATATCTGTTCTTGTTATTGGTGTTAGCTTCAAAAGGGTTATTTGCACAAACTGAAATTGGACCGGAGGGGCATAATTTGTTTTGGGTATTCCTTTTTATCCTTGTCCCATTGTTTTTATATGCCATATACAGGCTTACCAAAAAGAACAAAAACCAACCTAAAAAGAAGTTTATTTCCATCAGGCGTTTACACATAATTTTGAAAAAAGACAAGCTCTATTATCCTGATGTTTTAAATCTAAACATTGAAAATAAAGGCAATACAGATATTGACCTGGCTCAGCCAATGCTGGTATTAAGCAATTATTGGGTTAAAAGGAAATTCAAATTAAAAGGAAGCCAGAATAAAGTATTTTACCCTTTATACCTTGAATCTGGTAAAAACCATGAACTGGAAATTAACCTGAACCAGTTTTATAAGCATGATAAATCCTTGAAAAAATTTCCAAAAGCAACAATAAAAATTGCTGATGTAAAGGGTAAAAGTTATGGCAGCAAGAGTGTTTTTTTAAGAAAGACATTGGTAAAGTTTTAATGAGGGACTGGAGGTTTAACCATATCGATTTTTCAACTTACCCTTATTATGAAGGAGATGACTTGGGTGTATACTGGCAGCAACATCAAACAGTATTCAGGATTTGGGCTCCTACTGCACTAAAAGTAGAATTAAGGCTTTATGAAAAGGGTAAGGGAGGCAAACCTTTCCTGAAACAACCATTAGAGAGGTCAGAAAATGGTACTTGGGTAACTATCCTCAGTGGGGACTTTGAAGGGAAGTATTATACTTTCAAAATCAATGATGGAGAATGGTTGCATGAAACCCCTGATATTTATGCATGTTGTGTAGGAGTAAATGGGTTGCGTGGGCAAATATATGACCCAATGAAAACTAATCCTGTGGGCTGGGAAGAGGATAATTTCATATGGGACCTTCCTGCAACAGATGCTATTATTTATGAAACACATGTAAGGGATTTTTCAATTGCTGAAAATTCAGGCATCCAGCATAAAGGGAAGTATTTAGGCTTTACTGAAGCTGGCACTAGATCAAAAGAAGGATATGCCACAGGATTAAGCCACCTGAAAGAATTGGGGGTGACACATGTCCATTTGCTTCCAGTATCTGATTTCCATACAGTGGATGAAGAAAAACCTTTAGAGAAATATAATTGGGGCTACGACCCTCAGCATTTTAATGCCCTTGAGGGGTCATATTCAACCAATCCATATGATGGAACAATAAGGATCAGGGAGTTTAAACAGTTGGTAAAATCACTTCACAAGAATGGGCTGGGGGTTATCCTTGATGTGGTATATAACCATACTGGGTTGGTCAAAAACTCTGGTTTTAACCAAACAGTACCTGGTTATTTTTACCGCCAAAACCCTGATGGTACCTTTGCCAATGCCTCTGGATGTGGTAGTGAAATTGCCACAGAAAGGTTAATGGCAAGGAAGTTTATAATTGACTCATTAGTTTACTGGGTAAAAGAGTTCCATGTGGATGGTTTCCGTTTTGACCTGATGGGCATTTTTGATTTGCAAACCATGCAGGAAATAAAGGAAAAACTGGTGCAAATAAAACCAGGGATACTTTTATATGGGGAAGGCTGGGCAGCAGATAAAAGCCCTATGCCAGAAAACCAAAGGGCTGTTAAAACCAATATGGCTGTACTGCCGGGGATTGCAGCATTTAATGATGATTTCAGAGATGCACTAAAAGGCTATCAGGGGAATAAGAGAAATACAGGTTTTATAAGTGGGAAAACCCTTGGGGAGGAAGCTATAAAATTTGGCATAGCAGGAGCTACATACCACCCACAAATTGTTTATGGGTATGTTGAATCTTCTGGTTCTGCCTGGGCTGATGAACCAAACCAATGTATAAATTATGTATCATGCCATGATAACCATACCCTGTGCGATAAGCTATTGTTAAGTAACCCAAAAGCCTCAGAAGAGGAAATGAAAAAAATGGTGATGTTGGCTGGGGCAATGGTACTTACCTCACAAGGAATCCCTTTTTTACATGCTGGCATTGAGTTTTGTAGGACAAAGGGCGGGCATGGCAATTCATATAAATCACAGGATTCTGTTAACCAATTGGATTGGGAAAGGAAAACCAGGTATTATAATGTTTTTGAATATTATAAGAAATTAATACAACTAAGGAAAAACCACCCAGTATTCAGGATGGCTACTTCAGCACAGATAAGGGTGAACCTGGAGTTTTGCACAGCCTATAAGCCAGGCATTGTAGCTTATTGCCTCAAAGGGGAAGCTGTTGGTGATGAGTGGCAAAAGACCATTGTCTTATTTAATGGGGCAAAAGAACCTGCTATATGCCTAATCCCTTCAGGTGATTATAAAATTATTGCCAGGGGCAGTGAAATAAATGAAGCAGGTATTGCTAACCATTCAGGGCTGGAAATTGAAGTGCCAGCTATTTCCATGTTGCTGCTGGCAGGGAAGTGATCAGAAAAGAAAATTGAAATCCTGGTCTTTTCTTTTAAATTTTTCTATAATGCATTAGTGTGGATTAAGATATGAATTCTAATTTTATCCAATGTCCAGCATCTAGTATCCAGCACTCCGAATATAGTGATCAGCCATTAATATTTAGAGGAAATAGTGAGTTTTAGATGAAGAAAGGATTTAATGCTTTAATGAGTGAATACTTAAATGCATGAATGTTGAATATGGTCAAATCCAATTCATTCAGTTGATTAATCTTGTATCCGCCAACAGCATCCAGTCTCTAGCATCCAGAAACTAGAACACTGCCAACAGCAGGTCAATATCTTTGGCAGGGATATTAAATTCATTCCCCACATCATGGTTGGTAAGTATCCCATGGTAAATGTAGACCCCATTCCTAAAACCACGTGAGTTTTTAATGTAGTTGTCAACCCCACCACTGTCTCCAATAGCCAGTAAAATGGGTATTAATATATTGCTCATTGAAATGGAAGCAGTTCTTGCTACCAAAGAAGGGATATTGGGTACACAATAGTGGACAACCCCATGTTTTATGAAAGTAGGTTTGTTCAGGTCAGTACATTCTGAAGTTTCAAAGCAGCCTCCCTGGCTTATATTCAAGTCAATTAACACAGTGCCATCTTTCATGGTTTGCACCATTTCTTCAGATACCTTAAATTTGGGCCTGACATTAAATGACATGGCTCCAATTACAGCATCTGCAGAAACAAGGGCTTTCTTCAGTACTTTAGGATAAAACACAGAAGTAAAAATGCGTTGCCCCAACCTTTCTTCCAGGTTACTCAAGTCCTGCACAGAACTATCAAAAACCTTTACCATAACACCAAGCCCAAGGGCTCCACGTGCTGCAAACTCAGCTGCTGTACCCGAACCAATTATAACCAACTCGGCAGGGGTAATCCCTGTTACATCACCAAAAAGGACACCTTTGCCTTTCCTTGACTTGCTCATAAACTCGCTGGCAATGGTAGTGGAAACAATGCCTGATATCTGGCTCATTTGGTGTACCACAGGGAAAAAACCAGTTTCATCCTGCATATATTCATAGGCAATGGTAGTGACTTTTTTCTTCATCAGCTTTTGAATAGAATCACTACAATGAGCCTGCATTTGCATACTGGATATAATGGTTTGGTTGCCCCTAAGCATATCAATTTCATCACAATCAAAAGGGGATATCCTGAGGATAATATCACACTGGAAAACCTCTTCTTTTTTCTCAACTATTACAGCACCTGCTTCCCTGTATGTTTCATCAAGGTAGCTGGCTGAATTTCCAGCATTTGATTCCAGCAATATTTCATGTCCATATGATGCAAGCAATTCTACTGCCTGTGGTGTTAGAGGTACTCTATGTTCAACCTTTGAATGGTCAGAAGGAATCCCAATTTTTATTTTTTGCCCTTTGGTTTTTATTTCCAACATCTCCTCTTTAGGAAGGAGCATGGTTTTTGGAAGAGAAATGTTTTTTTGTTTTTCCTTGCCGGCCATAGTTTATTTTTTAAGCTTTACAAGTTACACTCAAATGCTGAATTTTCAAAATGGGTTGTTTTAAATTGTTAGGCAATTAATTTTGTAAATGGTAGCTTATTGAAGGATATTGCACTTCCTATTGTTTAGTTTGCAACAATCTTCCTACTTTCGTTTTCCAACACCTCTATATGCACTTCAACTATATTATCAGGTAGTATAGATCCAATTTTCTCAGGCCATTCAATCAGGCAATAGTTTCCACTATATAGGTAGTCTTCATAGCCAAGGTCATATGCTTCCTCAACCCCTTTTATCCTATAAAAATCAAAATGGTATATAGGGCTTAGTTCTTGTGACGAATATTCATTGATGATGGCAAATGTTGGGCTGGTAACATAATCTTCAGACCCCAGAACTTTGCAAACTGCCTGTATGAAAGTAGTTTTTCCTGCCCCCATTTTCCCATAAAAAGCAAAAACCCTTTTTTTAGGGAATGTAGAAACAAGTTGTTGGGCTGCCTCTTGCAGTTGGGCAATTGAAGTTGCTGTTACAGAATACATGTGCATATTAATTTCTGCAATGATACTAAATTATTTGGAAGTAGTGGGCAGTAGATTTCTATTTTGTATTTGCTCTTTATAGCTTTCAAAAGGTAAGAGGGTAGGATAAATTCAATGACCTTTATTGGGTTTTTATTCCTTAAAATGTATTAATTTTGGAACAATTTGAAAATCAAAAAATAACGCGTATTTTTCATACCATTAAAAATAAAACAAATGAACATACCAGAAAATCTAAAGTATACTCAGGATCATGAATGGGTTCGTGTAGAGGGAGATGTAGCAATAATTGGGGTTACTGACTTTGCACAAGGTGAATTAGGAGATGTTGTTTTTGTTGAAATAGAAACAGAAGGGGAAGAGCTTGAAAAGGGCGAGACTTTTGGGACAGTTGAGGCAGTAAAAACAGTTTCTGATTTATTTATGCCTATGGGAGGAGAAGTTGCCGAGGTAAATGAGGGATTGGCTGATGAACCTGAGTTGGTTAATAAAGACCCTTATGGAGAAGGTTGGATGATTAAAATTAAAATTGCTGATACAGCAGAACTTGAGGAGTTACTTTCTCCTAAAGCCTATAAAGAAATGATTGAAGCATAAAAGCTTGTGTGTTTTAAATAGTTAAGGCATCCATTTTGGATGCCTTTTTTATGCAGTTTAGAGGGATATCTTGTAGGTTAAAAAGAAAACCCCTAACAAACTCTGCTAAGGGTTTTTCTTAAGTTTTTGAAAAAAACTTATCCGCATTTTGACGAACCACAATCTTTACATGTCAGGCATCCTTCCTGATAAATGATATTTTCTGACCCACACTCGCCACAAGTGGTATCTTCAGCAATGGTGCCATTTGGGACATATTTTTTCAATGCCCTTGCAACACCTGCTTTCCAAGAATTTATAGTTTCATTATCAAACTGAAGGCTGGATACCAACTCAATTACTTTATGGATTGGCATTCCATGGCGCAAGACACTTGAGATTAGTTTCGCGTAATTCCAGAACACAGGGTTAAACTTGTATGATAACCCTTCTATAGTAGTCTTATACCCACGCTTGTTGGTATATTGGAAGTCATATCTTGAGGTATTATCCTCATCATAACTTTTAAGTATTTTCCCTTTGGTAATTGACCTTGGCAACAGTATCCCATCTTCATCATCAGATAATCCTGTAAAAATTTCATAGGGTTTTTCATTCATCAGCCCAATGAATGCAATCCATTTTTCCTTGTTGTTTTGGAACCTTACTACATCTGCTTCCAAAATTTCAGGGCGTTTGGTTGGGAGTGCAGTTTTATCTTCTTTCTTCTCGCTTTTGTTTGAAATCAAAACTCCTGACCGTGACCCTTCCCTATAAACAGTTACTCCTTTGCATCCACTTTTCCATGCTTCCATGTATAATTCCCCTACCAAATCTTCACTTACATCAGTTGGTAGGTTAATAGTTACACTTATTGAGTGGTCAACCCATTTTTGTATCCTTCCCTGCATTTTTACTTTTGCGAGCCAATCCACATCATTTGAAGTGGCTTTGTAGTAAGGAGACTTACTGATCAGCACATCAATTTCATCATCAGAATAGAGTTTGTTGGTATCATAACCATTTACCTCCATCCAATCTTTAAATTTGTGGTGGAATACAATATACTCTTCCCAGTTATCGCCAACTTCATCAACAAAATCAACCCTGACCCCTTTGTCATTAGGGTTCACTTTCCTGCGCCTTTTATAAACTGGCATAAAAACAGGTTCTATCCCTGAAGTTGTTTGGGTCATCAGGCTGGTTGTACCTGTTGGGGCTATGGTTAACAAGGCTATATTCCTTCTCCCATGTTTTACCATGTCCTCATAAATTTCAGGGTCAGCTTGCTTTATCCTGTTTATTAATGGGTTATTAGCCTCCCTCGCCGGGTCATAAATGGTAAAAGCTCCGCGGGTTTTGGCAAGGTTTATTGATGAACGATAAGATTCAAGTGTAATTGTTTTGTGGATTTCTTCAGAAAAATCAGTAGCATTTTCACTACCATAACGTAAACCAAGTGCTGCAAGCATATCACCTTCTGCTGTGATCCCTATTCCTGTCCTGCGCCCTTCTTTAGCTTTTGTCTTGATGTTATGCCAGAGTCTTTTTTCTGTGTATTTTATTTCTTCATTTTCAGGGTCATCATTAATTTTTTCAGTGATTGCGTCAATTTTTTCTAACTCAAGGTCAATGATATCATCCATTATCCTTTGGGCATAATGGATATGTTCCTTGAAAAGTTCAAAATTGAATTTAGCTTCTTTTGTAAAAGGTTTTTCAACATAAGAGTAAAGGTTTATTGCTAATAACCTGCAACTATCATACGGGCACAATGGGATTTCACCACAAGGGTTGGTTGATACAGTTTTATAACCTAGGTCTGCATAACAATCTGGCACTGACTCGTTAATTATGGTATCCCAGAAAAGTATCCCTGGTTCAGCTGATTTCCATGCATTATGGATGATTTTCCTCCAAAGGTCATTGGCATCAATTTCTTTTTTATATACAGGCTCTTTAGACTCAATTGGGTATTTCTGGGTGTATGGGCTGGATTGCTCTACAGCCTTCATGAATTCGTCATGGATTTTCACTGAAACGTTTGCCCCAGTTACTTTTCCCTGGCTCATTTTGGCATCAATAAATTTCTCTGAATCAGGATGTTTGACTGATACAGACAGCATAAGCGCACCACGCCTGCCATCTTGAGCCACTTCGCGGGTCGAGTTGGAGTACCTTTCCATAAAAGGGACAATACCTGTTGAGGTAAGTGCTGAATTCTTCACAGGGGAACCTTGGGGACGAATATGAGAAAGGTCATGCCCAACTCCTCCACGCCGTTTCATTAGTTGTACTTGTTCCTGGTCGATTTTCATAATCCCACCATAAGAATCAGATTTTCCATCATTCCCAACCACGAAACAGTTTGAAAGGGAAGCAATTTGGTAATCATTGCCAATACCTGTCATTGGACCTCCTTGAGGGACTATATATTTAAAACCCTTTAGTACATTATAAATTTCTTCTTCGGTAAGGGGGTTGGCATACTTTTGCTCTATCCTTGCAATCTCTTTAGCAAGCCTTTTGTGCATATCGTCTGGAGAAAGTTCATATAAATTTCCAAACGAATCTTTTAAAGCATACTTATTAATCCAAACCCTGGCTGCTAAATCATCTCCTTTAAAATACTTTAATGAGGCCTCAAATGCTTCTTCTTGTGAGTAAATTTTCCTTCCTGTAGAGGCTCTTACAGTTACTTCGTTCGATGCCATAAGTTAATTCAAAAATTGTTTAAGTTAACAGATAATTAAAGCTGGATTTCCTTAAAAATTCCAGCTTGGTAAAAACGTCCATTGCAAGATAGGGCACAAAACAAAAAAACGGAATACTTTTTTTAAAAAAGAAATTAAAAGTTATCAACTTTGAAGTGTTATATTGCACATATACAGGAAGTTATATATTTGATAATGCAGAAAAGTTTACCAAAATGGTATTTTTTTGAAAAAAAGTATTGCAAAATCCAACCTAAATATTAATGAAAAATCTTTTAAAAAACCGAGTATTTTATTTGAAAATTTGGGAGGGAAAACTTGGTGATAAAATACATTAAATGTTGAAAACTTTTTTTATAATAATTGGGGTTGCACCCAGGTTTTTTTCAATGAATTTCAGGCTTGATTTTCCTGCTTCCTTCATCCTGCCTTTGTTGTTCAAAAATCCTTCAAAAATTGAACCAAGTTCTTTGTAGCTATTAATTGAAAATGCGCCACCCTCAGCAATTAAATTACAGGCTTCATCAAATTTTGTATAATTTGGGCCAAAAACAACAGGTATTCCATAAGTTGCAGCTTCCAAAATGTTGTGTATGCCTACACCAAAACCGCCTCCTATGTAGGCTATGTCTCCATATTGATATAAGGATGAAAGTATCCCTATGGAGTCAATAACCAAAACCATGTTATTAACAATGTTAATTTCATCTTTTTGGCTAAACCTAACTGATGGGGCTGTTAATGATTGTTGAATCCTGTTAATATTGTTTTCTGAAACCTCATGAGGGGCAATGATAAATTTTGTATTCCCTTTGTGATTGTTAATAAACCTGGTAATTAGCTCCTCATCTGGTTTCCACGAGCTTCCTATAATAATAAGTTGGCTTTCTACTTTGAATTCATTAATAACTGGGAAACTCTTAGCAGAAGAGGCTATTGCAGCTACCCTGTCAAACCTGGTGTCTCCTGTAATAGTATAATTGCTGATGCCAATTTTAGCAAGCAGTTCAGCTGATTTTTGGTTCTGGACAAAAAAATGGGAAAAAGCTTTTAAGCTTCTCCTATACCATTTACCCAATAGGTGGGGTTTAAAAAAATGCTGCCCTTCCCTGAATATTGCTGAAACAGAATAAAGAGGGATGCCTCTTTTTTTTACTTCAGTAATGTAATGGTACCAAAATTCATATTTTATAAACAGGGCTGTTTCAGGGTTTACAATGTCCAGGAACTTTTTTACATTCCTTTTTGTATCAACAGGCAGGTAACACACAACATCAGCATGTGGGTAATTTTTTCTGATTTCGTAACCTGAAGGAGAAAAAAAGGTAAGCAGGATGGGTTTTTCAGGAAGCTTTAACTTCACCTCTTCCAATACTGGGCGGCATTGTTCAAATTCACCTAAAGATGCACAATGAAACCAGGTATATCTTTTCCCTGTGTCAATTTTTGCTTTCAGTTGTGATTGCCAGTTTTTACGGCCCTTAACAAATAAATGTGCTTTTCTATTAAATAAGGAAGCAATCCTGATAAGCAGGGAATAAATAAAAATGCCAATATTATATAGTATTACCATGAGTTAAATATTCACAAGGCAAAAGTAACAGTATTGTTTTGAATTGAGAAAAATGAAGTACATGATTATTTACCAACATTAACCATGGAACCAAAATAAGTTTATGAATTAATGCCAAATGCTTTAAGCCTTATTTTGCTTTATCCTGAACCTGGTCAAAAAATATTGATATAAAGTGGTATTCATTAATAGCAAAAGGAATAACCACACAAAATCTTCAACAGGGATTGAAAACAGTTGTATCCCTAAAATATGCCCTTCATGGTAGTGTTTCAATGATAAAGGGCTGCCAATATGGTAAACCAGGTAAAAAATTGCAGCTATTACAAGAGTGAGGTAAAAGCTTGTATAATAAGGCTTAAAATGGTTCCTGAAAATGGTATATCCCAGGTAGGCAGCAGTAAAAAGGGAAGCAGTAAATGTGTATAGTTTTTGGCTATTCAGGTAAGCAAGTATACCAAATATTACAAGCAGCAAAAGGCTTACAACAACAAAAACATTATCAAAGAAAATGCCCTGGAGTTTTACTTTCAACTGTTCATAAATATAAAAACTAAAGAATGGTAAAACAATTAGCAGTATCCACCTTTTAAAGGGAATATTGGCTATTGATAACCCAGTAAATAGTTCAGTTTCATTGTAATTCCATATCCCTGCTGAAGTAAAACGCATATCCCAAAATAGGTAAATCAGCCCTGAGATTAAAATAGCAGGTATGGCAGCTACCCATTTTTTATAGTAGTTGGTAGTTTTTCTAAAACTCAGTACAATAGTAATAGCTAACAAAGTTGAGGCTAATGCAATCCTGTAATATCCCTCGATAACCATAAGGTTTTAATATTTAACAAAAGGTTGAAGGATAAATGTAAATTTTGTTGGTTCTGGTTTGCACTGGTAACCAGGAAGTGTTATCCCTCTGCCACAGCTATTATTTCCAACCCCACATTGCCTGGCATCCAGGTTCCAATATATTTCTTTGGTTTTTTGAAGGGCATAGGTATGTGTTGCGTCTGCCAGGTTTTTTGTGGTGTAGTGGTGAGCACTGGTTTCAAAAGGTTGCAGGCTTCTGGCAATTATCCCAGCCTTATGCCCTGCAAGCTGTACCCACCTGGTTTCTGATTTATTGCCATTTTCTTGTGGCACAGGGTAGTTGGTAAATTGATCTTTTACCAACCCACTATAAATCCCCAGTTTTGTGCCTGTATTCCTGTCAATATAATTCTCATGCGGCCCTTTACCATACCATTGCATGGTGTTCATTAAACCCGGGACACTGAGTTGCAACCCAATCCTTGGCATGCTTATTACATCAGGTAATTTGACAATATGGGTTTCAATTTTAATGGATCCATCAGTTGAAATGGAATAAAGCATGGAATAATCAATTACTGTTTCAGCAGTTTCTGATACCAGTTTTTCCAGGGTTTTTATTTTTACCACACGTGTTGAGTCCCTTACCAGTTGCACATCCACAACTTCATGTTTCAGCTTGTCAAGCCCTGCTGCAATCCATGATTTAACCATGGTTTTGTTGGTTTGCACATGCCCATAACCACCATCATTATCAGTGGGAGCCCTCCAAACTTGCAACCTTGGGCCACTTTCAATCAATTCTTGGTTTTTGAATTCATAGGAAATAATGGAGGCTGCTTTTTTGTCAAAACGAATTTCACAGTCCCCTGTAATTACCTTTATCAGGAAATCATTATATAAAACTTCAACTTGATTTGCCTGGAGTTCTGGATTGTTGAAAACAGCAGGTTGTACAATGAATTGTTCCCAGGCAATTTCATACCCAGGCTGGCACCACTTGGTGGCTTCTTTTGTTTTTACTGAAATTCCAACCACATATTCTTTTCCTTCTTTTAATAAAGGTTCTTTGTAAGGGATTGTTATAAAACCCTTTTCCAGTGGGTTGATTGATGGGGCAGGGATGGTACCTTTTTCAACCTCAACCCCATCTTCCAGAAGGTTCCAGTTAAATTCATACTGGTTAACATTTGTAAAAAGGAATTTATTAGCAACTTCTACCTGCTTGGTTTCTTTATTGAAATTAGAGAATCCAATGTTTTGATATACTTTTTTTACTTCATGTATTTTAGGTGTTTCTGAAAGGTCAGGGAATAACAAGCCATTCAGGCAAAAGTTTTTGTCATTTGGGGTGTCACCAAAATCACCTCCATAGGCATAGAACTTTTCTCCATTTTCATTTTTATGTAGGATTCCTTGGTCAACCCAATCCCAAATACACCCTCCAATCATATTAGGGTATTTTTCAAAAATATCCATGTATTCCTTTAAGTTCCCCACAGAATTTCCCATAGCATGGGCAAACTCATTTAGTAAAAAGGGCTTGTTTAATTCAGGGTTTTCGGCAACATTTATTAAAGCTTCAAGGGTGTGGTAGCGGCTCCATTTATTCTGGGTATACCCACCCCCTCCCAGGATATCTCCCACAATGGGTTCATCACTAAAATGGTAATGGGTAGGGCGTGAAGGGTCTCTTTGTTTAGCCCATTTATCCATGGCTTCCATGTTTACCCCATTTCCTGCCTCATTGCCCAATGACCACATAACAACACATGGGTGGTTTTTGTCTTTTTCAACCAAAGCTTTCATCCTGGCAACATGGGCTTTCTCCCACTCAGGTTTTTTAGCCAAAGAGTTTTCCCCATAGCGCATCCCATGTGATTCTACATTGGCTTCATCAACAACCATCAACCCATATTTATCACACAGTTGGTAGAAATACTCAGGGCAGGGCAAATGGGCTGTCCTTACACAGTTTATGTTGTTTTGTTTCATTAACTGTACCTCTTTCTCCATTTGCTTTTTGGTGATATAATGGCCTGTTATGGGGTTATGTTCAACCCTGTTTACCCCTTTTATTAAAACAGGTTGCCCATTCAAATAAAAATTCTTGCCAATAATTTCTAACTTCCTGAAACCTACCTTACAGCTAACAGTTTCAATAATTTTATCTTTAGGGTTTTTCAGGTTGATTTCAAGCCTATATAAGTTGGGTGTTTCATGTGACCATTTTTTAGGGTTTTCAATGCTTCCTGAAAGGGTTACTTTTTTAGTTGTGCTAGAAACCAACCCAATGGGTTCTACAATTTTTGCTGTTTCCTTTCCTCCTTCATCATAAATAATAGCTTCAAGTTGGTAGCCTGTTTTATTCTTTCCATTGAAGTTTTTTAGTTCAGTTTCAATATTGATGGTAGCATCAGTGTAGCTCCTGTCCAAATCAGCCTTTACAAAATAATCATTGATATGTAGGTTAGGGGTTGAGTATAAGAACACATCCCTGTAAATGCCACTTAACCTCCACCTATCCTGGTCTTCAAGGTAGCTGCCATCTGACCACCTGAAAACCTGTACTGCAAGCAAGTTATCTTTCTTTTTCAGGAAGGGGGTAATGTTGAATTCAGCAGGGGTTCCACTACCCTGGCTATAGCCTACTTTTTTTCCATTTACCCATAAATAAAAAGCTGACTCAACACCAGCAAAATGGATAAATACTTCCCTTTTTCTCCACTTTTCAGGGATAGTGAATGTGGTCCTGTAATGCCCAACAGGGTTTTTGTTTTCTCCCTTAATGAATGGAGGGTTAGCTGTAAATGGGTAGGTAATGTTGGTGTAAATAGGTTTACCATATCCCTGCATTTGCCAGTTGGATGGAACAGGTATCATACCCCAATTACTGTCATTATACTTTAAGCTGAAAAAATCAGCAACCCTCTTTTCTGGGGCTTCAACCCATTGAAACTTCCATTTACCATTCAATGATTTGAAATAACCAGATTTTGTATAATCCATCTTAGAAGGATCAGACAAAGGGACAGTTAAAACAGTAGGCTGTTCTTTGTTTATTTCAATAACATGATGGTTTTCCCAATCATTTTGAGAGGGTTGCCCTAAAGCTGATAAAAGAATTAAGAAGGAGGCTATAAAAAGGAAGATATTTTTCATAATGGCACATTAAAAATATAAGGCTCAAATGTAATAAATTATTTATCACCCATTAAAATGTGTTTTCATGAATAGCAAAATTGTTAAGGTTTCTGGTTAAGGTTTTTATTCCCTGTATCAACCCCTTTCTTTTTAAACCAGTTTTTAGGGTTTAGTTTTGATTTATACTTCCTGAACAACTCTTTTCCAACAAGCAACCCACCTCCCCAAAAAACAACTTCCATTAAAATAAATGAAGTTGTGCTGGCTATAACCTTTGTTTTTGTTGGAAGGTCAAACAATGGGATTATAAAAGTAGCTGCAAAAAATACCCCAGAAAAAAGCATCAAGAAAATGCCCAATTTTATTTGCCAGTTCTTTTTATCCATAGGATTTAAAAATGAAGGAATAAATATAGTAATATCGTTTATAAAGATGATATTGTTCAAATCCAACAAAAGATTTATTATTTGTTGAATAAAGAAGGGGAATATTTCCTTTTTGCATTTCTTGTAAATAAAAAAAGCCGGCTAATAACCGGCTTTCCTGGTAGCGGGGGCAGGACTTGAACCTACGACCTTTGGGTTATGAGCCCAACGAGCTACCAACTGCTCCACCCCGCAATATATTTTAAATATCTTATTTCAATGAAATGTTTTTGCTAATGCGGGTGCAAATATAATCACTTTTACTGAATACTCAAATTTTAACAGAGCTTATGTTATATTTTTTCGGCTATATTGCCTCCAATTGACAGGTTTGAAGGGGGAGGGGTGCCATCTTCTGAAAGGTACAGTAGCATTGATTCATGTGGCTGCAAGTGGATGGGGATTTCATCCAATTCTCCCATAAGCTGTGGTTCTTTTTTATCCCATATATAAACCCACTTTTTCTCATTTCCCGTTAGGTCAGATGTTAAGAAAGTTTTTGTGTAGGTTTCGTTTTTATCGTTCAAGAATAATACGCCCCAGCTTTTTAATGAAGAATAGTTGCGTACAGCTATTTTAATTTCATTTAGTTCGGGCCAGTAGGGTAAGATTGCATTACTGGGCCTTTGTTTTGGTGTTAAAAACTGGTAACGCTTAACTTCAGATTCTTCTTGTACCTTAAAACTATCTGAAGTATTAATAATTCCACCTAATATGCCATTCCAAAGAGTGACACTGTTTTTTTCCATATCACTAAGTGCACAGGCTTCATCAAGCAATAACAATGTATTAGGGTCATTTTGCCAGAAAACATTATTAAAATACTGTGCATAATATGATTCACGTAAAATTGAATCAACACCTTCATTATCCCAGCTACAGGTAATATCCTTTGTTATTTTCATCCCGTCCACAAACCCAATCATTGGGGCAAATGGAGAATTACCACTTAACCAAAAGCTTCCTTTGCCCATTTCCCTGCGCATCCCTGCAAGGAATTCCCTAAAAATCTGGACAGATGTTTTTCCCCTGAACCTCCTTCTTAAGTTAAGCTTATTCCTGAAGCCCCAATCCATATAATCAGTGGCATAAAATGTAAACCCCATTCTACGAAGTGTACGAAGCACATCATAAATATAATCCCTAGCATCAGGGTGGGTGCTGTCAAGTACATATTGGTTAACACCTTTATCAACCATTTTTACAAGCAGCTCATCATTTTCGTCCTTAACAAGCCAGTTCTTATGTTTTCGGTATAAATTACTGCGCTCGTCAACTTTAAAAGGGGCAATCCAAATTCCTGCTTTGTATCCATGTTTAAAGATTTCACGGGCAACCCTGTCCAGGCCGCCTGGCCAGTTATCATTGGGTTCAAGCCAGTCTCCATGTATGCAGTAATCATCTTTTATCTGGATGGATTGAATGGGGACAGGTGAATTTATGTTTTGCAGTAATTCAATCTGGTTTTGTAGTTTTTCAAATGAAAACAGCTCTTCTGAATTTATAGTTGGAGACCAATGATAGCTTGTGCACATGCCAAACCTGGCTTCCATGCGCCTACCTATTTTCCAGGCAAGGTATTGCATGGTATCAAATGGGCTGTTCCCAAATACAAAATGTATATCAGGTAATTTCAAAAATTCATTATTGATCCCTGTTTTTTCCAGTGAAAACCCTGATTCAAAAAACACCTGCATGGCTCCACGCCCTGTAAATCCTGGAGTTTGCCTGTGTGAACGATTAAAAATTGAACTCCTATGCAGGTAGTCCCTATGGTCTAATGAACCAACAGCAAGTGTATCATTTTTATTGATCAGGCTAAATGTAAGAAAACTATCACATGACCAATTCTTCCCATCTGGCACATTTGCAGTATCTTTAATATCAGGGTTATGTATGGGATAAATGCCCGTTTCGCCACCATACCCTAGCCCTTGCTTGAAAAAAGAGTCAACATTTTCGATCAAACCATATGAGATAGGAGAGAACCAATCAGGGATTTCAGAAAAGCCACTAAGTTCTGCCCCTAATGAAGCAGTATCTTCATTGATTTTTAAATCAATCATTAAAAAACCCTGGCGTAGCTCATATACTATGCGTTTACCTTTAGGTGAATCACCTAAAAATACATTCCTTGGCATAATGGCTTGCCCATTTAATGAAGGGCGGCAACCTGTAATTTTAATGGAACCAGTCAGGAGGTCAAAACTGCCATCATCATAAACAATCCATTTTGGGGTTTTTAACGTAAAAGTGGATTTGAATGAAGAAGAAGTATTGTTAAAACCATTTACAAGAAAGGGAAAGTTGAGTAAGCTTACACCAATAGCTGCGCCTCCCAATTTAACAAATGCCCTCCTTTTCATGTTTTTACTGGACATAAATCAGATACGTTAGTTAGTTTAAAACATACCAAATTTACAAAGATGAATTAAAAAATGTTAATTTTTATTAACGTTTTTTTCCCATCAGTAGATTTTTTTGCTTATAAATAGAATTTTTTTGAGCTGATTTTTATAAAAAAGCCCCATAAAAATGATATTGTGCTATTTGATTGAGAGATTATAATTCAGGTATATTACTTAGCCTTTAGTGGTTTGTCAATCCAGGAACTAATTATTTCCACTACCCTTTTTTGTTGTAGCTCGGGCAGGTTGTTTATCCTGGTCCTGTGGCTTCCACCATTTTTTACCACTTTTACAAGGTTGGGTTTAGGTTTTATATTTACTGCTGTTGCTGACCAAGGGTCATTTTCGCCATAAATGAACATCATATTATGGGTTGTTGAATCAATAAATGATTTTACTCTCTTCATAGTTTCTCCATTATATAAAATGGTAGAGTTAGGGACCAGGAATATTCTTTCAAGGTAATTCTTTGTTGTTTTTATTTTTAGGTGTTTCCTGAAAGGTTTAATATCATATCCATAATACCCCAATTCATGGGCAGCTTGAACAAAAAATGGATATATGCCTGCACTTCCTTCCTTAGATAAATAATTGGGGGAAGATACTTCCATGAAATGGTCAAACAAGGCATGAACAGATGTATCAGGTGGGGGGATAGAATTTAGGGCATACCCCCATTGCCAAAAGGCAAATGAATATTCCAGAACACAGTAATCATAGATTTCTTCAACAGGGAGCTGAAATGTCAATTCATTTTCATCTATGTATTGCTGAAACAGAGGGGATAATTTTTCCCTACATTTTAAAAGGGTTAGTTGGAAATTGTTAACCTTCTTCCTCCCGGTTTTTGAGCCTGCTTTATTGGCAATGAATGGTTCATGCCTGCCATCTTCAACACCAAAATTCAAAGGAGCCACATAGGCTATGGTTGCATCAACATCATCAGGGTAAAATGCCTTGTGGTACATAGCAGTTTGCCCACCTTTACTAATTCCTGTGCTTAACCAGGCACTTTTGTAAAATGGTTTTAAAAGCTGGGTAATAATATGATGGTCAGCAGCAGCATTGGCTACAGTTAATTGGCTCCAATCAATATTTTCGGGGACAGATTGCCCAAAATAGCGATGTTCAACAGTAATGAGGTTTGCATTAAGGTGTGGGCACAATTCATTTATGTAATTGGGGCTAGTGGCATAATGGGCTGCATATCCTTCAGTGTTCAATACCATAGGGGCATCAGTTGAATGGTGAAAAAGAAGAACCCTTTGGGAAAAATATCCTTGTGTTGTATCAGAATGGTTAACAGGTTGCTTCACCAATATTTTATAAGCCTCTTCAAAAAAATCATGGCAGGCAAGGGTGTCAATATCCTGTACCAATGGTTGTTGCTTCAAAAAATCCAGAATGTTAACATCCTGTGATATAGAACAGAAAGAACTTAGTAAAAAAGTAAATAGTAAAACCAGTTGTTTCATCTTATTAAATTTTTTATTTCTCAATGGTTTAAGATGCCTGCCAGTTTGGCAGACAGGGAACTCCCAATGAATTTAATCATTCTCATGTGAGAATTTTAGAATGCTAAAGTTCATGGTCGTTTCATTGCATTAAAAAGTTGGTTTAAACAAGAAATTTATAAAAACCAAATATACTTATTATGTTTATTCAGCATAAGTACTTCTATAAAAATAGGGCAAGATAATATAAGCTATGATTGGGAAAAATACCTCGAGGATTCTTGACCAACCATTTTTTCTTACCTGAAGGTTTACCTACATGATCTTAATTACATGGAATCAGTTTCTAAGTAAAATTAATTCAGTAATGATATCTTTTCTTAATTTTTAACGTAAATTGTGGAAAATCTATTGATAAAGGTGTGTTTGAAAATGATTAGCCAAATTAAATGCAGCAAATTACCAGTTTTGAAAAAGCAATTGTTTATAAATGCTTCATAAGTTGGTAATGGGGAAGAGCAATACAAAAAGTTGATTATTTAAATTTGGTAACTGAAGGTGTTTGTGTTTTAAAGGTCTTGTGGCATTTCTGCGTACAATAACATTGGATTTACCGGGAGACGCATATTTTAACCTGTAAAAAAGCAAAATATGGTTGGTAGGATTGTTTTTTTATTTGCATTAATCTTAGTTGGTGCACATGCTTCATTTGCCCAATTAAGGAGCATTGATATTATTGTTGATAATGATATTATTTGTGAAGGAGATACAGCTCAGTTGAACATTGAAATTCTTCAAATAGGGGATAATAACCTCACATTTGACTGGACCAATGCAAAATCACTTAATGATGGGGAAATTGTTAATCCCAAGGCGTTTCCAACACAAACAACTTTATACTATGTAACCGTTACTGATGAGGACAATGATGTTGAACTTACTGACAGTATTGAAATAATTGTATTGCCTGAGCCAAATATTTATGCTGGTGATGATGGTACAGTTTGCGAAAACCAGCCTTTTACAGTGTTGAATGCTTTTACCAATAATTCAATTGAATTTACGTGGTCACATGATGGGCTGGGGGAACTTATCCAGGATGATACATATTCGCCAACATATATCCCTGTTGATGGGGAACTGGGTGTTGTGAACATTATGCTTACTTCTGGGGGGATACTTTTTTGCAGGGATGTTACTGATACTTTGAAACTAACCATAGAGGAACTACCTACTGTTAAATTTGATATTGCTGTTGATACCATATGTAATGATGAAAGTTTTGTGTTTAATGAACCAGTTGTAAGCAATGTCCAGAATTTTGTGTGGACACACAATGGGCAGGGCATTTTATTAAATTCACACACATATACCCCAGAGTATGTCCCTGATGAATTTGAATCAGGAAATGTAAGGATCATGATCATTTGTAACGGGATAGCCTCATGCATCCAGGTTTATGATACACTTGACATTCACATTGGTCCAAAACCAACCATTGAATTTGGGGTGGAAAATGCAGCTATTTGTTATGGTAACAACTATAATTTCTCTGATGTAACTATTGCAAATTCATCTGGTTTTGAGTGGTCACATAATGGGGCAGGAGTGCTAGATGATAATGAAACCATAAACCCTGTGTATGTCCCTTCAGTAGGTGAAACAGGGGCTGTAGAGGTGGTGTTAACAGTGTTTGGAAGTAACAATTGTAGCCCTGTTTCAGATACTGTAACCCTTGATGTTTCTGTACCACAGGAAATCTCAATTGTGGCTGATACAATGGTTTGCTCAAATGAAACACTTATTTTAAGTGTTCCTGATGGGCTTACCTATTTATGGAGTACCGGCGAAACCAGCTCTTCTATCCAGGTAAACCCACAGCAAGATACATTTTATGCAGTTACTACAACAAATGAGGTAGGATGTGTTTTAGTTGATACCATTAATGTGAAAGTGAGTGATATAACTGTTGAAAAAACAAATGACCCCCTTATTTGTGCTGGTGAAGAAGTAACCATTGCTGTTGTATTTTCTGCTGATAGGCAATACCTATGGAATACAGGAGAAACTGTAAATGCAATTACTGTAAGCCCAGGTGTTGATACTGACTATGACATAACAGTTACAAACAATGATGGATGTTCTGCAACTGAAACAATAAAAGTATTGGTTAATGAATCTCCTGAAATTACTGTTGATGAAGCAGAAGAACCTACAACTGTTGAAGTGTTACCTTCTTTTTATTCAGATTATACTTTTTCAGATGCTGATGGCATTATCCTTCAGCAAGGGTTTATAAATACATATGATTATGGCTCTGACCTGCAGCCATGGGATAGTTTATATGTGAAAGTAACAAATGATCTAGGCTGTATAGCTGAAGAATTATACATCATCCCTGTAGAGGAAGTTGGGCTCCCACCTGGCTCAGGATTAGCCAATGCTTTCTCACCTAATGGAGATGGGACAAATGATGTATTCCTAAATGGGCAGAGGATTGTTGTTTTTGACAGGTCAGATAAAATACTTTTTGAAGGGAATACTGGCTGGGATGGAAGGTACAGTGGAAAAGATATGCCAGCAGGCACATATTTGTTTGTAGCATTTAATGACACAGGAGATCCAATTTATAAAGGCACTGTAACAATTGTCCGATAATTGATTATGAAAAATTACCTAAAAGCATATTGTACATTTTTATTGTTGGTATTCTTATCTGCCCAGGTAAATGGGCAGAACCATGCACTGCAAAAGGCAGATTATGAATTTGATCAAAAAAATTATGCTAAAGCAGAGCATTTTTATGAAAAGGCAATGAGTGCAGTGAGGATTGATGAAAAACCAGAAATATTAAAGAAGATAGCTGAATGCAACCAGCAGATGAACCAGTATGAAAAGGCTATTGAGTACTATGAAGAATACCTGGTTCAGGCTAAAACACCTGAATATGGACCATTATTCAACCTGGGGGCACTTTACCTGAAAACAGGGCAGGTTCAGAAAGCCAAAGGGCAGTTTGAAAATTTATTGCTTCTTAAACCTGATGATAAAGAACTGGTATTAATGATTGCCAGTTGTGATTTTGCGGCAAATGAACTTCAAAAAAAGGAACTGCCTTCAGTAATTAACCAGGAAGGCATCAACTCTGAGCAAAGTGAGTTTGGGCTAGCATGGCTGGATGGCAAACTGGTTTTTGCATCAAAAAGGCTGGCAAGCAACATGGCATCAATCCATGGGCGTACAAACCAGGGTTTTTCTGATTTTTATGTGGCTTCATATGACCCTGTTTATAACCTGTATATAAACCCTGAAGATATGGATGGGGATGCAAACAGCCCTTACAATGATGGGACACTGGCACATGATGCTAATTCAAACATTGTATATTTTACCCAATGCAAAAAAGTGCCTGAAAGGTGCCAGATTTATAAAGGCAATTATCAGGATGAAGAAATAATTGATGTTTCATTGTTCTCATTCCCAATGCCTGAATATGATTATGCCCACCCAACCATTACTACTGATGGCAAAACAATGTATTTTGTTTCTGATATGCCTGGAGGGTTTGGAGGGCAGGATTTATGGAAAGCTACCATCACTGCAAATGGGGGAGTAAAAGATGTGAAGAACCTGGGAGCTTCCATCAATACAAATAAGAATGAGATGTTCCCTTTTATTTATGCTGACAGTATTTTGTTGTTTTCTTCAGAAGGGCATGTAGGAATGGGGGGACTGGATATTTTTTACAGCACCATTAACAAAGGACTTTATTCAAAACCTGTTAACCTGGGGGCACCAATCAACTCAACTTCTGATGATTTTAGTATTTTATTGAACCAGGGGCAGCCTGGAGGTTTGTTTTGCAGCAACAGGGAAAATGAAGAGAAAAGTGATGATATTTATAGCTTCAACCATAATATTTTTAGTGCAGATTTGGTGGGCACAGTTAATGATTCATTAAAACTTGCACCTGTACCTGAGGCAAAAATCACCTACTATACTAATTCAGAAGTTGTATTCATTGTTTATTCAGATGTTGAGGGGAAATTTACCTTGCCACTTGCAGCCCATCCCAATTGCAATAAAGAACACAAATTGGTAGTTGAAAAAGACGGTTATCTTACAAAAACACAAAAGGTAGCTTGCAACAACCCTGAAGAGTTGGTTGTGCTGCTCAATAAGAAAAGGGATAACAACTTTGCAGGTACTGTTACAGACAGGAATAATGGCACTCCACTCAACAGGGTGATGTTAACAGTCTCAAGTGTAAAAGGGGTAACAGATACCCTTTTCTCTAAGCCTGATGGAAGCTGGGAATCTGATAAAGTAAACCCAAATGACTATTATAATATCAGGGCTTCAGTAGATGGGTACCTTTCTGAATCAAAAAATATACTGGTTCCTGAAGAGGCACCACAAGGTGTTTTATCTGCAGCCAATGGATTTGATACTGATTTCAGGCTTTACCCTATCCAATTGAAAAAGGAATTCAAGATTGATAATATTTATTATGAATTTGACAAAGCTAATTTGCTTGATGAATCAAAAGTAGAGTTGGGTAATTTGGTCAACATCCTGAATGAGAACCCCAACATTACCATTCGCATAAATTCACATACTGATGAGCGTGGTTCATTAAGGTACAACCAGCGCCTCTCTAACGAGCGTGGAAGGAGTGTGGTCACATTTCTGGTTGATCAGGGGATTGATAAAGAAAGGCTCTTTTCAAAAGGTTTTGGCGAAACTACACTGCTCATTGCAAAAGCAAAAACAGAAGAGGAACACCAGCTTAACAGGAGGACTACCTTTGAAATAATGGGTACAACATTTAATGCTGATATTGTGAATGCTGGGATGGAGAAGGAAAAAGAGATCAAACAGAAATATAAAAACCAGGCTTCAACTACAACAAAGCCTAAAGAGGCAAAACCTATTGTGAAGGGTAATTATGGGATACAACTGCATGCAACCAGCCAACCTGTTGATGTGGATGCTGAAATGGGGGATATCTCTGATTTAATAAATAAATATGGGCTAAAGATGAACCTGGTTAACAGCATGTATAAATATCAGTTGGGCCCTGTTGGTACCAGGGAAGATGCTAATAAAGTGAAAGAGCTGTTGGCTCAAAGAGGGTATAAAGGGTGCTTTTTAATAGTTATGGAAAAGTAAAATTGAAGAAAATGTTGATTACTAAAGCAATAAAAAATATGAAGGCATTTTGGGTTCTTATAACAATGATGCTCCTGTTTTCATTGAATGGGATTGCACAAGATATGATATTCAGCCAGAATATGTTTTATAAAGATAATATTAACCCTTCTTCATTTCTGATCTCAAATGACTATAATGTTTTTTTGCTTTATAACCATAACCTAAGTGGGTTTGACAATAACCCACAAACACAAGTGGCAGACTTCAGCATGGTGAAAGGGAAACAAAAATTTGGTATATACTTTATAAATGACAAATTGGGCTTTGACCTTATCCAAAACGTGAAAGCCAGGTATGCCCAACGTTTTGAAATTTCAAGGAACTCTTCATTCTCCTTGGGGTTAGCAATTGGGGCTGTACACAGGAAACTGGAAGTTACCAAACTAACCTTTGAAACAGGAGATGACCCCCTTAGTTATTCTGATTATTCAAAAACCTGGTTTGATTATGATTTTGGGGTAGAATATAGGTATGAACAATTATACATTGGGCTTTCATTTACCCATTTTGGAAGGATGTTAAATAACTCTGATAATGAAGTATTGACATCTCATGTATATGCATATGCACAATATGCCTATGCTGTGAACAAAATGTTCACCCTGTACCCCAATTTGCTGATGCGCCACTGGAAAGGGTCATTTTTTATTGAAACTGGGGTAACAGGCTACTATAAAAACACATTTTGGGCAGGTATCTCATTCAGCGATTTCCAGGATTTAACCATGATGGCAGGCTTGAAAATCTATAAGGATATGATGTTTGGGTATGCCTATAAAGCCAACCTGAATAAAAAAATACTAAACCCATTTGCCACTAGCACCCACGAAATTTTTATTAATATCCCAATAAATACCCAACGGAAAAATATTCGTACCCCACGTTTTATAGATTAACCTGATTTGGTTTATTGTGAAATCAAAGATCATACCAATCATAGGTGGGTTATTAATACTCCTAGCTTGTTCCAGGAACCTTCCTTTGGTTACCATAAAAACCACTCTTGGTGACATAACTGTTGAGGTGGATACACTAAATGCCCCTGTTACAGCCAATAATTTCCTGAAGTTGGTCAGGAAAGGGGTTTATGCTGAAGGTGCAACATTCTATAGGGCGGTCAGGATGGATAACCAACCTTTCAATCAGGTAAAAATTGAAGTGGTACAAGGAGGGTTAAAACATGATTCATTGATAGAAATGCATCCTCCAATTGTTCATGAGGGCACTAGGCAAACAGGCTTAAAACATAAAAATGGTGTAATTTCAATGGCAAGGATGGAACCAGGAACTGCTTCAACAGAGATTTTCATCTGTATAGGCTATCAACCTGAATTAGATTATGGTGGTAAAAGAAATCCTGACCTGCAAGGGTTTGCTGCATTTGGAAGGGTAGTTAAAGGAATGCAGGTAGTAAAACAAATACAACAATTACCAGATACCAGCCAATATTTAATTGAGCCAATCCAGTTTACAGGTGTTGAGGTTAAATAACCTTGGTTGTGAATTAGGTGAGTTTGCCAGGTACTGTATTGAAGATTCACTCGACTTCTTTTCAGGCAATAAAAAAATGGGAACGATCACGTTCCCATTCTATGTGCGTCAAAAACTACTCTTTCAGGTAAAACCTAAAAAAGTATACTTTAAATCTAATTCAGTGGAGTGTTGAAAAAACCCCCATAAAGGGATATGGAGGCTTCAAATCACGCATTTCTGCGCGGATGCACTTAAACAATTTTGTTAATTAATACTGTTTACTGTTTCTATGTATAAATTGCTGTGCCAACACCAATGATCCAGGCTTTCCCTATCTAAAAGAACATCCAACAACCTTTCCTGAATTCACAAATAACTACCTTAAATTAAATAATTAATATTAAAATTTAATTAAGGGTAAAAAACTTCATTCAGTCAGTTAACGACAATTTTTTAGGGTGAAAATACATTTTTAAACTATAAAATGCAATATGGTAAGTATGGACAAAAAAAGAGGGGGATTAATCCCCCTCTTCAACCTAGCATCTAAATACCAACTTATTCGTTTTAAGTTAACCAACAAGAAGTTAGTACCCAGGGTTTTGTTGTAGATTATCATTTACATCCATTTCCCTTTGTGGGATCGGGAATACTACTTCTTGAGAATTCCATGGTTTAGTAGTTGTAATACCAATGTTACTATAACCAATATCTTTTCTCCACCTTTGCATGTCATACAAAGAATGCCCTTCTCCCATAAATTCGCGGATTGTTTCATCCTGGATAGCTGTGATCAATTCTGATTGAGAAAGCCCTGAAAGGGAAGGGACACCAGCACGAGACCTTACAACATTTAAAAGTTGTAATGCTTCATCCAGCCCACTACCACTTTCTGCAAGAGCTTCAGCACGGGTGAGGATCATTTCAGCCAACCTAATAATTGGTGCATTGTAATCATCCTGCATATGCTTATTGGTCCACCATGAACCATCTTGCTGGAAGAACCATCCAAGCCTTAAATCGCCACCTTCATACAATGCTAAGGTTGAAGGCTTAAAGATGATATCACCACGCTCATTAGGGTTAAAATAGTTATTTAATGATTCATTATTGTTACCAAAGTTATCAGTAGAAGTATGGACAATACCAAATATCATTTCAGAAGTGAAAGCTTCACCAAATAATTTGGCAGGGTCTCCTGTTAACGTGTAGTTGCCCGAATTTATAACCTGGTTGGCATAATTGGCTGCATTGGCATAGTCTTTCATTTGCAAATATATCCTTGCAAGGTATGCTTTGCAGCTGAATTGGTTTGCCCTACCAGCATCACTTTGTGTAGGCAACAATGCTTCAGCAGCTTTTAAATCTGCAATTGCCTGGTCATATGTTTCCTTAACTGTAGACCTTGGTAATTGCTCTGTTGCACTTTCCAGGTCATTTGATGGGTTGTTTTTGATAACCATCCCAAGGTCACTTGCTGAACTTGAGCTGTAAGGTAAACCAAAGCTTTGTACGGTTTCAAAATAAATAACCCCACGGCAGAATAATGCTTCACCTTTGATCCTGTCTTTTACAGCATCAAACCCTGCTTCATCCAAACCTTTATCTACTGCTTCAATTACTTTGTTGCAGCGGTTGATTCCATCATATCCATTGATCCACATACCCACAACATCTGTATTTTGAGGGGTAAGGGCTTTTTGGCTCATTTCTGTATAAGATACATATGATCCTTGCCAGTGGACATATTGAGATAAAACTTCTGCATTTTGAATCACATTTGTCCCCAGTAGGTTTTCATCCTGAAGTCCATCAAAACAACCTGTAACAGCATTTTCAATCCCACTTAATGTAGTAAGTGCTTGCTGGTCACTTAATGATTGCCAAGGATCTATTTCAAGCCTGTCTTCACAAGATACTGTGAACAACATTAAGCCAATTAGAGCCAGGAAGATCCTGCTAATGAATTTATATTTTTTCATAATATATTGTTTTTATCTTATTTTTTAATTCTACAATCCAATATTGACTCCAAAAATGATGCTCTTTGCAGGTGGAGCCTGGAAGAAATCAATTCCTTGCCCAATATTCAAAGTACCTTCAGAAGAAACTTCTGGGTCGTGTCCTTTGTAGTCAGTGAATGTCCACAAGTTATAACCTGTAGCATATAACCTTACTGACTCTAAGTTAAGTTTTGCAAGCAGTTGCTTTGGAATGTTGTATCCCAGAGAGATGTTTTTAATCCTGACAAATGAACCATCTTCAATAAAACGTGAAGAGTGTTGCCTGTTAGCAGAATTAAATAATACAGCCCTAGGTACATCAGTTACGTCTCCAGGTTGTTGCCAACGATCGAGCTGGTCACGAGTATTATTGAAATAAAGAGACATACTGTTAGAAGTAAACCTTCCTGCATCAAAATAAAGGTCATTGCCTTGTACAAATTGTACCTGTACATTCAGGTCAAAATTATTCCATGCAAAATTGTTTGTAACAGAACCAATATAATCAGGGTTTGGATCACCAACTATTTGGCGGTAATCATTGCTGTAATTGGTTGTTTTGTTTCCTTCAAGGTCATAGAATAAAGATGCACCAGTGTCTGGGTCAACACCTGCATATTTAACTGTGTAATATACTCCAATGGGCTGTCCTTCCATAGCACGGGAAACCCCATTCTCAATTATTTCGCCTGCAATATCAGTTATCTTGTTTTTATTGAATGAAATATTAAAGCGTGTATTCCACTTGAACTTACCAACAAGGTTACGTGTAGCTACTGCAAATTCCCAACCTTTGTTTTCCAATTCTCCAAGGTTTTTGGCAATAGTTGTATAACCTCCTGTTGCAGGGATCCTTACATCAAGCAATAAATCTTTTGTTTTCTTGATATAATAGTCAGCTTCAATGTCAATCCTGTTTTTGAACAAGCCAAGGTTCAGGCCAATATCCAATTGTGAAGTTTGCTCCCATTTCAAATCTGGGTTTGCCAATTGTGTTGGCGCCAAACCAGGTTGTGATGAATAATCACTGCCATCAGCATCACCACCATATAATCCAAGAGCAGGGAAGTTTGCACCAGTAGCAAAACGTGGGTTAGTTGAACTAGTCAAGAATTCAGCATTACCAGTTAACCCATAACTTGTACGTAGTTTCAATAAACTAACCCAATCCATTGAAGACATAAAGCTTTCGTCACTGGCAATCCAACCTACTGATACAGCAGGGAAGTTGGCGTAGCGGTTATCAGCACCAAACCTGGAAGAACCATCGCGGCGCATTGATAACTCAACCAAATATTTGTCAAGGTAAGAATAGTTGAACCTTGCAAAATAAGACTCAATGGCAAACTGTGTAATTGAGCCTCCCCCGTTTGTTACTTCTGCTGCATTGGTCACTGTCCAAAGGTCATTATTAGGGAATTGTTGCCCTGTTACATTGCTTTGCTCAAGCCTGGTTTCCTGGAATGAATAACCTGCAACTGCACTTACTTCATGCTTTTCAGCAAATCTTTTGTTATAGCTTACCGTATTTGTGGTGATCCAGTTTGTATTCCTATAGTTAAGAGCTTGGCTTACACCATTGCTGCCACCGCCATCACCTGAATTTAATCCCCAGAAGATCTTTTCAGAAAGGTCAATATAGTCGAGAGACCATTCACTCCTGAAAGTAAAATCATCTAAAAATTTCAATTCACCATAAGCTGTAACTTGTGGGCGTATGGTTATTGCCTCATGGATATTTTCATTCTCTTCATTAAGTAGGTTGTACGCAATATTATTATAAATATTCACCCCATTGCCTAAATAGAAAGTACCTTCTGGCCCATATAAATCAGACCCATCACCATAAATAGGGATGTTTGGATATTGCAATACACCTGAAGTTGACATTGATGCAACAGAATTGTTATTTGAAACCCTGTTGTTTACTGTCCTTGCAAAACTAATATTGGTTCCAAAACGCAATTTTTCAGTTGCAGAATGATCCAGGTTGATCCTCATGTTCAACCGTTGGAACTCGTTGCCAATGGTATAACCTTCTTCATCACGATAACTGAATCCTGTGTAGAATTGCGTTTTATCATTTCCTCCATTTGCTGAAATATCATACTGGCTGATATCACCTTTCCTAGCAACAGCACCAATCCAGTCAGTGTTGATTGCTTCTTCTGGTGCACCCAGTACATTGGCAACCCCTGTCAGGTTGAAATAAGCTTCATTGAACAATTCTGTGTACTCGCTACCTGAAAGGGCATCCATAAAATTGGTAGCTTCCTGATATCCCCTATAGTAGTTAAAGTTTATTTTTGTTTTCCCACTTTTACCACGTTTGGTAGTGATCAGGATAACACCATTAGATGCACGCGACCCATAAAGAGCTGCTGCAGAGGCATCTTTCAATACCTGTACATTTTCAATATCAGCAGGGTTCAATGTTGCCAAAGGGCTGGTTTGAGCATTATTCCCAGCATACCCTAATTGGTAATCTCCCTGAGGGATACCATCAATTACAAATAAAGGCTGAGAACTGGCCGAGATAGAAGAAGTACCCCTAATACGAATGGTATTAGCTTCTCCTGAACGTGACCCAGTGTTAATTTGAAGCCCTGAAGCCTGGCCCGAGAGCGCATTTTCAAAACTTACCACAGGCATTTTTTGCAGCTCTTCTGCATCAACTTTTGATACAGCATTGGTAACAGAACGCCTTTTTTGCGTACCATAAGCAACAACCATTACTTCATCAACTCCAAGAACATCAGGTTCCAATGCAACATTATATGTATTGGAACTGGTTACAGGAACTTCAACTGTTTTCATACCTACAAAGGAGAAGATCAATGTTTCAGAACCTTCTGGAAGGTTAATAGAAAAAGAACCATCTCCTAAGGTAACAGTACCAACAGTTGTTCCCTGAACTAGCACAGTGGCTCCGGGAATAGGACTGCCATCATCTGAAGATGTAACATTCCCGGTAACCCTTCTGGTTTGAGCATAAATGCTTCCTATACTCAAAAACAGAATAATAACTAAAAGCAGTTTACTTTTCATAGATTAAAATTTAAGTTAAATACTGGTAAATCTTTTTGGAATTTTTTTTACAAGCTGAGGAGCACCTATCCAAAAAATCATACCTAAGAGCCTGAGTATATATTGGAAGCTTTTGCACGAGAAAGAACGAGCCAAGAAATAGCATCGCTCATTATGAAAAAAGTCCTAAAAATGACGGAGATAAAAAAATTTATAAAATTGAGATAAATAAGAAAAATGCAATTAATCACCCATGTGTTTCTTACATGATACCTTCACAAATATTCTTAAAAAATCCCTGTTTCCCCTGTTGATGCTATTCTTTTGGAATCAAATAATTAAAACAATTTAATTACTTATTCCAATGTTCCTTTGACCAAACATACATATTTAATCAGTAATCAGGGAAGAATATCAACAAACCGCAGATTTTTGCCCACAAGTGGTAATATGCAGGCTTTTTTGGATTTTATTTGCTGTTTTTTGTAGTTGGCAGCCAAAAACAAGCAGTTTGCAGAGAGGGTGTGATATATTTACTAATAAAATGCAAAGGGTTAAGAATTGTTAAAGTTTATGTGACAAATTAAAAACTAAGCAGCGTGGTTTGTAAAAGCATCCTCTAAAATTTCAGGGTACATTTCTCCAAAATTTTCTTTACACCACTCATATAAAACTTCCACTTCACCTTTTTCTACCCAATTAATACATTTCAAAAGTTCTTTTTGAAATAGCTTCCTGCTGAAACTTACTTTGGGAAGAATTACTTTTGCATATTCTATCATGGCCTTATCTGTTTATCTTGTATTGAATATAACTATTTATACTTTTTTCTGGTATGTTGTACAATATGGCTTAACACAAATTAACAATTAAATACTAGTTTGTCTTTTATAATTTGCTTGTTATTTGATGTTTATAATTTTTAATGTTAAAACTGTTACAAAACATCTGGCAAAATACAATACAATGTTTCTCATCAGCCAAAGTATAAGGCATAAATTAACCTGGGTTTATGACACCTTTAATATAGTTTGAAATAGCTTGCTCCAATGTTAAATCTCCGTACTGAAGGGCTTTTATAAAAGCTGAGCCAATAATAGCCCCATTGGCATATTGGCAAGCATTCATAAAAGTGGGGTTATTAGAAATACCAAAACCAATCAATGTTGGTGTTTTAAGGCCTAGTTCTTTTATTTTTTCAAAATAACCTTTTTGGAAATCTTCGACTTTTTGGTTTTTTCCAGTTGTTGACGATGAAGATACCATATAGATAAAACCTGTTGAAACTGAATCAATCAGTTTTACTCGCTCAACAGAAGTTTGAGGAGTAATTAAAAGCACGTTATGAACATTGTATTTTTCAAATATGAGTTGATAATTTTCCTGGTATTCATGAAGGGGCAGGTCTGGAAGGATCACCCCATCAATACCAACCTCATGACACTTTTTGCAAAATTCTTCTACTCCATACTGAAGGACTGGATTAAAATAGCCCATAAGCACTAAAGGGATATTAACCTTATCCCTGATGTTTTCCAATTGCTTAAAAAGCAGCTCCAGGCTCATGCCATTTTCGAGTGCCTGGTGGCTGCTTTGTTGTATGACAGACCCATCAGCTGTGGGATCAGAGAAAGGAATGCCAACCTCGACCATACCAGCCCCAGCCTGTTCCAGTTGTTCAATGATAAATGCTGTGTCATCCAGGCTTGGGTAGCCTGCTGTAAAATATATCGTAAGGATGTTTTCCTTTTTTTGCCTGAATAATGTATTGATCCTGTTATCCATTGGTTGTAATTGTTCTTGTTAGTAGCCAAAATGATCTAGGTAGGTTTGCATATCTTTATCTCCTCTTCCTGAGAGGTTTACCACTGTGGTTTCTTCAGGGAGAAGGGTAAGCTGGTTGAGTGCTGCCAGTGCATGGGCTGATTCCAGGGCAGGGATAATACCTTCTTTTTGGGTTAGCAACAGGGCTGCCTGGAGCACCTCTTCATCAGTAGCTGACAGGTATTTTGCCCTTCCTGATTTAAATAAGTGGGCATGCATAGGGCCAATGCCAGGGTAATCTAACCCTGCTGAAATGGAATAGGGTTCTGTGATTTGCCCATCAGCATTTTGCATCAACATGGTTTTGCTGGCATGCAATACCCCTGGTGACCCTACTGTTAATGTAGCAGCAGTTTCATGGGTATCAATGCCTTTGCCTGCTGCTTCAACCCCAATAAGTTCTACTGCCTGGTCATCCAGGTAATGGTAAAAAGCTCCTGCTGCATTGCTGCCACCTCCAACACATGCCAGTATCCTTGTTGGCAGCTCATTGCTAGTTTGTGCTTTTAACTGGCTTTTCATTTCCTTGCTGATAACAGATTGGAAAATAGCCACCATATCAGGGTAGGGGTGTGGCCCCACTACTGACCCAATAATATAATGTGTATCAACAGGATTGTTTATCCAGTCGCGCATGGCTTCATTGGTAGCATCTTTTAATGTTTTGTTCCCACTATGCACTGGGATCACTTCAGCCCCCAGCATTTTCATCTTTTTCACATTGGGAGCCTGGCGCCCAACATCTAATGCCCCCATATAAACCACACATTTCAACCCTTTTAGGGCACATACTGTTGCTGTGGCTAAACCATGTTGCCCTGCCCCAGTTTCAGCAATGATCCTGGTTTTTCCCAGCTTTTGTGCCATCAATATCTGCCCAATGGTATTATTCAATTTGTGTGACCCAGTATGGTTCAGGTCTTCACGTTTTAAATAAATGTGGCTGCCATAATGTTCTGATAGCCTGGTTGCATAATACAGGGGTGATGGCCTGCCCACATAGTCTTTCAAGAGTTGGGTAAACTCATTTTGAAATGTATATGAATGAATAATGCCAAGGTATTTTACCTTCAATTCTTCAATGTTAGCATACATCATTTCAGGGATCCAGGCACCCCCAAATTCCCCATAGTATCCTTTTTTATCTACCTGGTATGTCATCTTGTTTCTTTTAATTCCATCATAAAATCTTTTAGTTTCCCAATATTTTTTAACCCTGGCATTTCTTCAAACCCACTATTTAGGTCAATGCCATGCAGGGCAGGATGGTTTATTTGTTTAATAGCATCAGCATCTTCAGGTTTAATTCCCCCACTTAAGAAAAATGGTGTTGCCAGTTGGTATTTTTTAAGGATAGCCCAGTCAAATTTTTTACCAGTACCTCCAGGCAATTCAGCTTTTGTGTCAAATAGGAAGTAATCAACACAACTTTCATAATCAATAAGTAAGTTAAAATCAAAAGATTGATTTACACGAAAAACTTTAAAAACCTGTAGCCCTTGTTCTTTCATTTTTTGGCAAAATTCAGGCGATTCATTACCATGTAGCTGGATATGGGTTAATTCAAAAGCAGATGCTTTCCTTTTTATTTCATCAAACCCTTCATCAACAAAAACCCCTGCTTTATGGATGCTAGTATTAAAAAAGGGAACATCTTTGAGGTTGCCAATGTAACGTTTTGATAAAGGGTAAAAAATAAATCCCAGGATATCAACCCCTAAAGAAGCAACATCCTTAATGTTGCCTGGGTATTTCATCCCGCATACTTTTATTTTTAGTTCATTCCCCATGGATATTTATTTTATTGCTGAAATAAAATCCTGGCATGCTTGCACAGGGTTATTGGTTTTCATAAATGTTTCGCCAATAAGGAACCCCTTAAACCCAGCTTCTTTAAGTTGCATAATGTTGGCAGGGGCAGACAACCCACTTTCAGAAATCTTTAAATATCCATCAGGAATTAAAGGTGCCAATTGTTTTGATAGTTCTATGGATACTTCAAATGTTTTTAGGTTCCTGTTATTAACACCCACAATGTCGATTAATTCATTTAGTTTATTGATTTCTTCACTGGTGTGGATTTCTGCCAATACCTCCATGCCATATTCTTTGGCTGCTTGCGCCAGTTCAAACATTTGACTTTTTTCAAGGCTGGCTGCAATCAGCAAAATTACATCAGCTCCATGGGCTTTGGCTTCAATAACCTGGTATGGGTCAATCATAAAATCTTTCATGAGGATGGGTATCTCAGGATTGGCTTCCCTTGCCAGCAACAGGTTTTGAAGTGAGCCTCCAAAATATTCATGATCAGTAAGTACAGATAGCCCAGATGCTCCTGCTTTGCAATATCCTTTTGTTACTTTTGTTACATCAGCTTGGTTATTAATAACCCCTTTTGAGGGGGATTTTTGTTTGAATTCAGCTATTACACCAGATGCTTTTTCAAAGAGCAGGTTGCATTTTAATGAATTGCATTTCCTGCTGAATAATGGGTCTTTCAGAAGCTGGTTCACACCCACTTGCTTCTTCTGTATGGTAACCTCTTCTTTTTTAGTTTTAATTATTTTATCAAGGATAGTCATAGCTTCTAGTGTTATTCAACCATTTTTGTTAGTGCCATTTTTGCTTTGCCACTTTTTAGGCTTTCAGTAGCCATGGCTACACATTCTTCCAGGCTTTTGGTTTGATGGGCTGTTTTGATGGCCATTGCAGCATTTGCAACAGATACATTGTTTTGTTCTTCAGTCCCATTTCCATCAAGGATATCAGTAAAAATTTTGGCAGCTTCTTCCACTGTGTTTCCTCCAAACAGTTTTTCAGGGGCTATTTTCCTGAAAGCAAACTCTTTAGGGGAAATAATACCTTCTGTGTTGTTGTTGGAAAAACAGAAATCATCAGTAAGTGAAACCTCATCATAACCATCCAGGTTGTAAACAATGGTATGGGTTATATCCAGGTTTTTATATACCTCTTTGTAAAGGCCAAAAACCTCTTTATTGTAAACGCCCAGCAGTTGGTATGCTGGGGAAGATGGGTTGATCATAGGCCCCAGGATATTGAAAAAGGTCTTTACTTTTAAAGCTTTCCTGACAGGAGCAATATTTTTCATGGCAGGGTGGAACAAAGGTGCATGTAGGAAACATATACCAGACCTGTCAAGGTCAGCTTTCAGTTTTTCAGGATTACTACTGAAAGTATATCCCAAATATTCCAACACATTGGAAGAACCACTTTTTGATGAAACAGCATAGTTGCCATGTTTAGTAACAGGGATGCCTGCACCAGCTACAATGAAAGAGGCAAGGGTTGAAATATTGAACGTATTTTTCCCATCACCACCAGTCCCAACAATATCAATTGCATTGTAGGCTGACAGGTCAACAGCCAGGCACAATTCTGCCATAGCATCCCTGAAGCCAGTAAGTTCTGAAGGGGTAATTTTGCGCATGAGGAATACTGTCAGGAAAGAGGCAAACTCTATTTCTGATTGGTTGCCTTCTCCAATACTCCTTAGTGTGGTTTTAGCTTCATCATAACCCAGCGTATTGCCTTCAAAAAGGTAGGTAAGTATATCCTTCATAATAGAATTATTTATAAATCCAGTTTTTTAGCATTTTTTCACCATCAGGGGTCAGCACTGATTCAGGGTGGAACTGAACTCCTTCTACATCATATTCTTTGTGTTTCATCGACATGATCTCCCCTTCATCATCAAAGCTGGTAATTTCAAAACATGTAGGTAGGCCCTCTTTTTTAACAATCCAGGAGTGGTAACGCCCGGCTTCAAATGACTGAGGGATACCTTCATACAGGATAGTATCACCTTTAACAGCAACAGGGGTTGCTATACCATGCAATACTTTGTTCATATTCAGGATTTTTCCTCCAAATGCTTCTGCAATAGCTTGGTGCCCAAGGCATACACCCAGTATGCTTTTTGTTGGTGCATATTGTTTTATAATATCCAGTAGCAAGCCAGCTTCAGAAGGAATACCAGGACCAGGTGATAGAATAATTTTATCATATGCTGAAATTTCCTTCAGGCTTATTTCATCATTTCTTTTCACAATAACTGGAAGCCCCGTAATTTTTTTAACTGCATGTATCAGGTTGTATGTGAAAGAATCATAATTGTCAATAACTAATATTTTCATTCGTCTATAATTGTTTATTTTAATAGTGACTCATGTAACTCGCATAGCTATACTCCTGTGTAATAAAAGCTTTTTATTATGCTCGTTTCATCTGTTTGAATTTTTTCATTCTGGATTAATGGATTGTTTTAGCCATTTCAATAGCATTTTTTAATGCTGCTAATTTATTATTTACTTCCTGAAGTTCACTTTCTTCTTTTGAATCAGCAACAATTCCTGCCCCTGCCTGGTAATACAATACAGAACCTTTGCTTAGGAATGACCTGATCATAATGGCATGGTTAACTGTCCTGTCAAAACCAAGGTAGCCAATGCATCCCCCATAGTAACCACGATTTTGGTTCTCATACAGGTCTATCAGCTGCATTGCCCTGTGTTTTGGTGCTCCTGATAAAGTTCCTGCCGGGAATGATTCTCCCAATACTTTTACCAGGTTGGCATTATCAGGTAATTGACCTGAAACCTGTGAAACCAAATGGATTACATGGGAGTAGAACTGGACTTCCCTGTAAGTATCAACTTCAACATGTGCTGCATTCCTGCTAAGGTCATTCCTGGCAAGGTCAACCAGCATTACATGTTCAGCATTTTCTTTAGGGTCTTTGCTCAGTTCTTCAGCCAGTTTTTTGTCTTGCTCATCATTGCCTGTCCTTTTAAAAGTCCCTGCAATGGGATGGATGTATGCTTTATTGTCCATTACCCTAATTTGTGCTTCTGGGCTGGAACCAAAAATTTTATATTCCCCATAATCAAAATAAAACAGGTAGGGAGAAGGGTTTATTGAACGCAATGACCTGTACACATTAAAATCATCTCCATTAAACTTCTGGGAAAACTGCCTTGATAAAACAATCTGGAAAACATCACCCCTGTAACAATGCTCTTTCCCTTTGGTAACCATGTGCTTATATTCCTCATCAGTGATATTTGAAACCTCGTTTTCAGTTGTTTCAAAACTGGAAGAGGCAAAATTGAGGTTGACCAACAGGTGGTGAATATAATCAATTTGTGAATTTTCCCCTTCCTGAAGGTTTTCAATAATGTAGATAATGTTTTTATGGTGGTCAATTGCTACAATGTATTTGTAAAAACAATATTTTACTTCAGGGATTTGGTAGCTCCCACTTGCACTGGAAGTAATTTCAATCTTTTCAAAATATTTTATTGCATCATAATTGGTATAACCAAACAACCCATTTACAGGCAGGTTTATCCCTGAAGTATCAACTTTGAAAGAATTATAAAAGGCATCCAATTGTTTATGCAAGGAATTTTCAGGGGTAATAGTTGACTCTCCAATTACCTTTCCAGAGGTTTCAACTTTAACCTTCCCTTTGTTGGCATTGAAACAAGCAATTGGTGTAAAGCAAATAAAAGAATAGGCATTTTCATTGCCATGGTAATCTGAACTTTCCAACAAAATTGATTTTGGGTACAGGCTCCTCAAACGCAAGTAAACACTGACGGGAGTAACAGTATCAGCAAGTACTTTTCTTATGGTTGGTTTAAAATGTAGTGGTTTCATATTTTTTATGTTTTTATAATCTTATCCTAACAAAAAAGGCTTACCGTGATTTCGATAAGCCTTTTTTACATTGGTGCATAGCAACTTTACCTCTTCACGATTTTTGTAAAAAGTTAACTTGCCACCACCAATTATTTAATCTTTTACTTTTCATCATACTTAATAAAAAAAGCCCACTTCAGTAAGACGCAGGCCTTGTAAATATCTTTAAAAATCACAATATGGCTATTACTTCTTACTTGCCGTAAAAAGACCCCACCACGGAAGCCATATTGTATTTTTTTCTTTCATTGTTATTTTATTTCTGTCAAAAGAATAAAATTTTTTGTTCTTAAACAACCCAAAGCTCAAAAAAGTTGTAATATTTTTCATGAAGCTGTTTAAAATAAAACTGAAAAGCTATGAGAAATATCTTGATTTCATTGGACTTCAGCTAATTTTTTCTCCATAGCTATGGCTATGCAGAAAAAATGGAGCTTCGCCACTAAAACCAATATATCCCTCTCGCAATTCCCCTTCTACTTCAAACAACTTCTATACTTAACCATTTATTGAGCTAATGTAAAACGGAAACTTACCCCAAAATTGGTATTAGAAGTTGGGAAAGTAACTGAAGTTAGTGGTTTATTTATCACCCTATCATAATAAATGCGCAATTGGAACCGGTCACTCAACATATAGTCAGCAGTGCTTTTTATGGACAGGATGGTTTGCCCCGCAGAAATCTGGTCAGGCTCATCCAGCCTTCTAATGTTGGTTTTATTTTTCCTGAAAGATAAATCAGCTGCAATATTCAGGTCATTTGAATATGATTTTTGAGAATTTTTTGTTTTGATAATTAAATCCATTTGTGTAAACCTGTAACCTAACCCAAAAATATATTCATTACTTAATACCTCAGTCAACTGGTTATTGGCAAATGATAAGGTCATGTTCCTTGAACGTTTAACCTCTGCCCTGGTTGTCAGGTCATTTGTCCACATGATATCCATATTGATCAATGGGTTAAATGATTCATTAATGTTTATGGAGGAGATATCAAATTGAGGGATAAAATTACCAATGACATCACGTGCATAGCTGAAACCATCAGGTTCTTCTATATAATTTAGGTTTGTAAGGTAAGACCCAACACTATAGGTTGAACTATAATTGTGGGAGAAGTTTAGTGATTTCATTATTTTGTTGAGTGCAGGTATCCTGGAAACCATACCATCATAAGAAACCCTCCAGTTTGGGCGCATGTATTTAATGGATGGGAAAATATCCAGTGAAACGTCTTGTGCATCAGTGTTGGTGTATGCTGCCAGGAATGCAGGTACCAACACTTCCATAGAAGTTGGGCCATAACCATCAGGAAAACCAGTTGAAGGATTAATTGCAGGATTATAACCACTATTCAAACTAGGTACCCTCTTTTGGGCTAGCCTCTTGGCTATTATCATCCTGTTCTGCTTAAAAGTTTCAAATGCTTCAGATTGCTCAACCACATCATTACCAATAGCTGAAAAAGCGGTTCCCCATGTAAATAAGGTCATGGAGAAGTTACCTTGCACAGTGCGGCTGTTAGCATTGAATTTTCCTGTTGAAGAATCATAATTATAAAACTCACTTATGTTTTTGGAAAATGACCTTGTTGCCTGTAAGTCAATCCTTAAATCAGGGATAGGCTCAACCACTGAACGTACACCCACCCTTTCAGTTTTATTCATAATAAAAGGCTTGTTTAATAATGGGTCAGAGGTAAGCCATCCTTTTCGGGAGGCACTTTCGGCAAATCCTTCATCCTGCCAACCAAACAGGAATGGGATGCCAGGGGCATAGTTACTATTAATGGCATCGCCAAGTGAGTTAGCATGAGGGCTATACCTTCCACCCCCAAACAATGAAGGTGTTGGCAAATAACCTGGTAGGGCTGTTCCCCCATTTATATTGTAATTTACTGAAATGTTTTGGACACCCAATAACACCCTGGTACTAAAATCAAGTATTTTTTTCAAAGTGTTGGCTTTTTCTTTTCTTCCTGTTACTGCCACTATCACATTATTGGCATCTACATTTGGGGTAAATTCAATCCTGTTTTTATCCAATACTTTAAACCTTCCTGATAAAGGTTTCCCTTCTGCAGTCTTAAAGGTTGCCTTCACATTTTCAGTATTTAGTTTATGTGTTACAACAGACCCTTTGTTGGCAGTCATTTTGGGGACATTACCATTAAAGCTAACTTCTTTGCCTTCATTTTGCTGTGCAGGTTGCCTAACAGGTGCCCTTCTTTGTTGTTGCATCCGTTGGTTGCTACTTCCCCTTCCTCTTGAGTAACTCCTTCCTGTTCTTTTAAACTGGGAGTTTATTTTTTTGAAATAAGGTACTTTATTGTAAATAGTTACCATTTGGATGGTAGCCTGGTTGGTCCAGTTTTGTGTATTCTGGATATAATTCCCCAGGTTAATGGTATCAGCTGTTATGGCTCCTGCAGACCAATTATAGGTAGCCTGGTAGCGTGAAGTAGCAGATATAAAATTCAATGCTTTTATTTTGTTAATGGGCAACTGGTAGGAAATATTAATGTTGTGGTTATAAATGGTTGGGCGCCCCATATCCAAAAGGTTTGAAATAATGGAATCCCTTTTCCATGTATAATCATCATCATTCCTGTTTATCCTTCCTTCAGGTTCATCAATCCTTGCAGTACTGTTTGAAGAAAAATCAAACTTAAGGGTGCGCGTGAGGTTATACCTTAAATCAAAGTACCTGTTCCATAAAAATTCTTTATCATAGGTTGGGGTAATAATTATATCAGGGTTAGTTATGTTTCGTGTCAATACTTCATTATAATGCCTGTATAAATCAGTCCTGAAAGATATTTGGGCAGGCAGTGGGTAGAAGTTAAAGTCACCAATCAGTTTTAACAGCCCTTTTTGCAAGAACCTCACTTTTTTAAATGGGCTTACTAATTTAGGACGTGCTGAATAATTATATGATAACATCCCCCTGTAAGTTTTATCAAGGTTGTAGGCTGTATTTATATCCCTCCTGAAAGTTTCATTGTATGAATAGGTGAGGGCAAAGTTTGAAAGGTCATAAATCCTGTTCTTTGTGCGGTCAGGCCTGGGGTCAATTTTTACATTGGTGAAGTTGAGGCTTTTCCTTTCAATGATAGCCTGAGACATTGATTTTATTGAATCTTTTTCATTGCTCGTTTGTGCCCTGTTCAGGGATTCCTTTAATTCTATATCAGGATCCAGAGGATTGTATTTAGGAGTTGTAGTGCTTTTTGAGTAACTATAATACATAGGTATCCTCATCCTTGATTTTTCAGGAAGTAATTTTCCAAGATCAAGAGAGGCAGCTATGTCATATTCAGTGACATCATCCAATGCACGTTCGTTCACACTGCTTTCAATGCTCCCAAACCCTGCTGACCGATGCCTGGCAGCAAGTGTTACCGAGCCCAGGTCTGCCAACCTTGTACTAACGCGTGCATTGGCAGCCCATCCACCATCTTCATCAAAATCGGCCAGGCGCAACTCATTAAGCCATACTTCAACAGATCTTGGTCCAGGGTTGATCCCTTCCCTTGATTTGTGGCGGATACCCATCATCATCACTTCAACATTGCCCAGGTTAGGGTTACCTTTTATTTTGATGGTGTTTTTATTGTTATTCCTGCCTTCATGTATTACTTCAAAAATATCTTGCATAGAAATAATTGCTCCAGCTTTCCTTACTTCAGCATTCCTCAGTAATTTGGTATTGGTGAACAATTCCAAGGGAACATTTATCTGGTTTTCTTCTGGCCAAACAATAAACCTGTCAGATTCAATTTCTCCATTATACCTACCATGAGGCGTAAGTTTTAATGGAAGTTCATACTCATAATAGTTTAAGTTATAATCAGAACCTAACCTTATAAACAGTGAGAGGTCATCATCATCAACAGGGTAACCTTCAATTTCTTCAGCATGGACTTCCATTTTTAAAGTTTTGTAATTCCTGAAATCCATATAAAGGTTTTTATAGGCAGCCTTAGCATCTCCTGCTTCCAGGTCAGTCACTTTCAGTACCAAAGACTGCTCATTTAATTGGCGTAATTGGGGGTTGGCAGGGTCAATTACCCTATCAATGCCTGGAGGGAGGATATAATTTACAGGCTTTCTATTTGAATTTTCTTCAATATTTACAGCCGAGACATCAAATCCTGAGCTAAGAGATTCAATGCCATTTTCTGCAAGTGTTCGTGTGTACCTTCTCCAATCAGCTCTCACCAGGTCAAGTGAGGCAAAACGCAGGACAACAGGATCATCAAACCCTTTCAGGTACATACGCATAAACCTGATGGACTTAAAATCATTAATGGAACCAATAACCTCTTCAGGACTATTGACTGGAACCTTAAATTGATACCATTTTACTTGTTGAATTGTTCCATTTTCCAGTTCAACAGGTTCTCCTGCAATATCAGTGATGTAATTTTTACCAACCTCCATATCTTCAGGGCGGATACTGATCCTGTATTGATAATACCTTTCATATTCATTGAGCGTGTTATCCTCATTGATATCTTCAATATCTGGAATAGTCTTAGCAGAAGTTATATAAGGTTCAGGAGAAGTTTCATCAGCAGGAGAGTTGCTATCTGGCCCATTATATTTTTTATACCTTTCGAGGATACTTAACTCATCACCATCATAATCAGATCCCCTGTAATAGTGGTAGTTGTCATTTGAAGGGTCTTCCACAAAGTCATTATGAACAGTTGGGTTAACAATTGATGTAAGGTCATTGAGGTATTCATTAAAAAATGAACGTTCATCTTCATCTCGTAACCCATCATAACCAACATCCTGGAATTCCCTTGTCCTCCAATCCTGGTTAAACCCTTCAACAATGGATGGGTTGCTAGGTACACGCCCCCAAATTGTGGTATCAACATCAACAACTTCAGCAGAAGTAGGCAACCCATTTTCAAACCCTTTGCGTGAATCTTTTAAGATATCTTCTGAAATTTCTCCCAGGTTAAAGTAAAGGTCTCCACCATTTGAACTAAGGGAGTCATAAATAAAAGGGTCTAATAACCAGAATTCAATAAATTCAATATTGGCTGTTTCAAAATCAGGGGTTTCAATTTCCCTCATAATCCCACCCCAGCGAGTTTCAGGATTACGCAATGACCCATCATTGTTCAACCCTGCAGAATAACTGTTTGGCAGTGTCTCATAGTTGTATGGACCACGTTCAGAAGGATAGTAAGCTAAATCCAAAATTGAAATATTTGTGGGTTCTCCTACAACAGCTTCCCTTTCTGGCCATATTTCTTCTTCAAAAACTTCCCTTACATAATGGTTTGACTGTTGTCCCACATCAATTTTGATATGATCTGGTGTAAGTGAATTGTTACGTAAAAACAGGGGGTCAATTATATACCAGGCCAGTTTTGCCCTGTTGAAGTTATAGGCTAATGAATTATTCAGGTTTGCTTCAGGAAACAAATCTTCCTGGTTTTGAGGTGTACTGGCAAGTACCCAATATTGCCTACTTTTTAGGTCAATGGATGTTTTTGTAGCTTCAAAATCATCAATGTAGACAGTACCACTTTTCCCAACAATGTTTGAGTGCCCAGGCATCAGTTGCGCATATTCAGCTTCAAAGCTGATGGAAGAAGGTGTAGTAGTATTAATAAAAGGCAATGCATCAACCATTTTGGTTAAGAACTGGCTTTCTGTAGAGTAGCGCGTGTCAAAACCAAAGATTGTGTTTGCAATAGGGTCATATCCATAATCCACTTTTTCGGTCAGTGGCCTTTCAGACATGTGCAATATGGTTGCCCCAAGGTTAAAATTATCAGAAAAAGCATAATTGGCATAAGCACCCAACATGGTTTTGCGTTGCATTGAAAACAGATCCTCAGTATCAACAGATGCCCTGATGGGTGTGCCTGCCTCAATCAACCCAGGGTTAATGATTTTTACCCTACCTTGTGCATAATCAACTGTATAATCAACATTTTCCGTAAGCGTCCTACCTCCTGCCGAAACTTTTACAGACCCACGGGTAACATTAATCGCCCCAAGGAAAATATCATTACCTGAGGACCCCTTAAAGCTTCCTTGTAACCTAAATTTATTGTGTTCAGCATCCTGTTCAGCAAAGGTTTTAGTTGAATCATATAATGATTGAAAGGTATATTTTTCAATCAGAGCTGGGTCTTGTATTGAGTCTGCCAGGTGTTTTCCAAAAGGTTGTAACACAGGGAAAATTATCCTGCCATTTCGTCTATCAACTGTTATCCCTTCAACAAAATCAAATAGCCCATCTTTATAGGGGTCAAGCTGGGTGTTAAGTTTATCCAGGTTCATAACTCCCAGAAGCTTGTGCCCATTTATCCTGCCTTCAGGTATATAATTAATGAATGTCCCGGTAGAGTCATTTCTGTACATTACCCTAAATACAAAGTCATCATCTGTTAATTGTGATGCTCCTATATCATAGATATTCTTCATCATTAAATCCCAGGTAGGTAATGATGGAGAAAGGTTGGTCCCTTTTATCAGTTTCAGGATCAGTACTTCAGGGTCAATAATCCCATCAGTAGAAAATTCACCAACCTGGTATGTTTTCCCATTGGCTGTAAAATTGAATGCAACTGCTAAAACTTCATCATTATTCAGGGATGAGTTCAAAGAAATGTATCCCAATTGTTCATTGACAGTATATTCAGTTTCAGCTAGTTTACGTGCGCGTTCAACCTTCTCAAAATCACGGCCTCCCACAAACCTGTTCCCAAATGCTGACATGGTTGATGTAATTTGCTGCACATCCCTTATGGCACTGTAAGTAGTTTTAAGTGCCTGGTGCATACCATTGGCATCATTATGAGGGTAGGTGTTTTCGGGGAAAGGCAGCCCAAAATTTTGTTGGAATTCGGGAACTGTATTGTATATGTTTGGATTATGTTCCCCCAAATCCTGAAGGGCAATAAAATTTCGTGTATCATCTGTGGCATTAGATTTATTGGTAACCCAAATTTCAATTTTATTTATGGTAATGCTTGACCTGACCACAGGAAGGTTGGCTAATGCAGCATCATAGTTGTCTTTGAAATATTGGGCCAGGAAAAAGTGCCTGTTTGCGTCATAATTAATGGCTTCAATATCAAATGTAGAAACTTGTGCACCTTCTTCTGTTTGCACAACACGTGTTTCTCCTTTATTTTGGGATATCAATGTAGTAAGGTTCAGTTTCCCAAACTGCATTTCAGCTTTTATCCCAAACAGGTTTGAAGCACCAGTAATTAATGTCCCATTTAAAGGGAGGGATACATTTCCTGCCTCAATGCGCCTGATTATTTCATCTTCTCCACCTGTATATTCCAGGTTCATTTTATTTTCATAATCAAATGTGGCTTCTGTGTTATAATTGACACGCATATTCATTTTTTCGCCAATCTGCCCCATTACATTCATCTGTATCTTTTCATCAAAATCGAATGTAGGGACTTTCCTCAAGCGTTCAGGAATTGCAGGGTTTTCTGTGGTGTTTACCTGGTAGCCAAAACTTACTTCAACATACCCTTGTGGGCGGATGTTTACTGTATTTCCCCCAAATATCCTGTTAAAAGCTTCTCCTTCAATAGTAAGCTTTGGGATAAATGACCCCTGGTGTTGCATATCTTCAATATTGGTGCGTTGGCGCCAATAATCTTCAATTGATTTTTTGAAGTCATAATCAATGTAATCATCCAATGACATAGTTTTTGGAAGGCGGTAGTTTAGCCTACCTACTTTTTCATAAAAAATGTATTGGCCTGTTTCAGGGTCATATTGAATGTCATATTTAATGTTTGAAGGGGTTTCAAGGAATAGCCTAGAGGTATCTTTTTTATCGGGGAAAGTAAATGCTGGTTTATCCTTAAAAGGAAAGGGTAAGTTACCTGTTGTATCAATAGCAGCTGTATCCTGGCTTATGGCTGTAAAAACATCATAAAAGGTATAATTAAAAACACCACCCAATGCAGGGTTTTTCCCGGCAAGGGGTAGTAAAAAAATAAGGCTAAGTAAAAATATTCTTATACTAAAACGTGGTTTCAAACTATTCAAAATTATAACCTTTTTAATGCTTGCTTTAAAACACTCTCAACAGTCAACCCTGGCTGCTCCTTCAGAATTTTATCCACTGCCTTTTCAGCATCCTTTTTGGTAAAGCCTAACATGACTAATGCTGATAACGATTCTTTTCTTATAGTATTGTCTGCTGAAAGCAAAATTTGCCCTGTTTCCTTTATTTTTCCAAGCTTATCTTTTAGGTCAATAATAATGCGCTGGGCAGTTTTTGCACCAATGCCTTTTATCCCTTTCAACACGTTAACATTATCAGTTGTTATGGCTCCAACAATTTCGTCTGAGCTTAATGATGATAACATCATTATTGCTGTATTAGCCCCAACCCCATTTACTGAAAGCAAATTCCTGAACAATTCCCTTTCTTCAGGGTCGGCAAACCCATAAAGGATGTGGGCATCTTCGCGCACTATTTGGTGTGTTAAAACCTGGGCTTGTTTTAGTGTATTTAATTTGGAATAAGTATGTAATGAAATTTTAATGGAATAACCAATTCCTCCTGCATCAATAACCATGTATGCAGGGTTTATTTCAATAATACTTCCCTGGATATATTCATACATGTTGCCTATGTTTAGATTGTTTCATCTTCTGATGCTTCAATATCAACACTTTCATCAATGTGGTTAGGGTTGATTTCATATTTTTTCAAAGGGTCAACAGATATTTCTTCATAAATTTTCCTGTTTTTGAAAATATCAATAGCAAGGTACAATGATTGCCTGAACGATTCAGGAGATGCTTTGTCTTCACCAGCAATGTCATAAGCAGTACCATGTGCAGGAGATGTACGAATTACAGGAAGGCCTGCTGTGAAATTTACACCTCTTTCAAATGATGCCAACTTAAAAGGTATCAGCCCTTGGTCGTGGAACATGGCTAATATGGCATCAAATTTCATGTAGTCACTTGAACCAAAGAACCCATCAGCAGGGTAAGGTCCCATGGCCACAATTCCTTCATCTTTAGCTTCTTTAATGGCTGGAATAATGATATCCTGTTCTTCTTTTCCTAGCAGCCCATTGTCTCCAGCATGTGGGTTTAACCCCAATACTGCAATGCGTGGGCTTGTTACACTAAAGTCCTGAACCAATGAATGAGCGAGTATCCTTAGTTTTGAAAGGATGAGGTCTTTTGAAATGTTTTCAGCAACATTGGAAATAGGCACATGGCCTGTGACCACTCCAATCCTCATCTGTTCACTTACCATAAGCATGACATAGTCTTCAGCTTTAAACTTCTGAACAAGGTATTCAGTATGCCCAGGGAAGGTAAAGTCAATGCTTTGGATATTGTCTTTATTGATTGGGGCAGTAATCAGCACATCAATGAGGCCACTTTGAAGGTCACTAACAGCTTTGCTTAATGCTTTGAAAGAAGAATCTCCAGCAATATTGGTTGATTTCCCCAGTTCTACCCTTACATCATCAGGGATGCAGTTTACAATGTTTGCTTTTTTATGGATAGCTTCATTGGCCGACCTGATGTGGTTGAAGCTTAAGTTGTTCAGGTTTAATGCTTTGCGATGATAAGCAGCAACTTTGGGTGAACCATACACAATGGGAGTACAGAGATCCAGGATCCTGTTGTCCAATAATGTTTTCATGATTACTTCATAGCTTATGCCATTGATATCACCCTGTGAAATACCTACTTTTATCTTGTCTTTGGTTACCATTTTTTCAAGGTTTATTTATGGATAGGAACCTGAGTTCCAAAGGGCGTAAAGTTACGCTTTTATTTAAATTTATTCAAAAAGTTAAACAGCAGCCTGATGCCTGTACCTGTGCCACCTTTGGGGTGGTAACCATCTTGTTCAAATATGAAGGCTGTGCCAGCAATATCAAGGTGTATCCAAGGATAATCAGTAAAATGTTCCAGGAATTTCCCGGCTATCATGGTTTGCCCTTCTCTTACCCCCAGGTTATTCAGGTCGGCAACAGGAGATTTCAGGGGCTTTTTAAAGTCATCCCAAAGGGGTAGCTCTACAAGCCTTTCATGTACCTGATGCCCACTTTCTTTTAATGATCCAATATTTTTGTTGCTGTTTCCCATTATGGCTGAACCAGCAGCACCTGTCAGTATGGAAGCAGACCCAGTTAGTGTGGCAAGGTCAATCACCAATGAAGGGTTATATTTTTTAGCATAACTTAGAGCATCTGCAAGGATGAGCCTACCCTCTGCATCAGTATTTTTAATTTCAACAGTTGTACCATCATACATGGTTATGATGTCTCCTGGCACATAGGCATTCCCATCTGGGCGGTTATCAGTGGCAGGTACCAGGCCAATAACATGGAGAGGTTTCTTGCATCTTGCCAGGGCATAGAGGGTACCAATAACAGCAGCTGCACCTCCCATATCTGATTTCATATAATCCATTGAATTGGGTGTAGGTTTCAGGCTTAAACCCCCAGTGTCATAAACAATCCCTTTCCCAACCAAAACAACTGGCTTTTCATTGGCAGCATCCTCAGGTTTCCATTCCATGATGGAGAAAGTAGGAGGGTCAATGCTGCCTTTGTTTACAGCCAGCAAACCTCCCATTTTTAGCGATTGTATTTTCTGAAGGTTGAAGATATCTACATTAAAACCTGCATCATTTCCGAGCCTGCCAATCTCTTCAGCCAGTGTTACAGCATTAAGGGTTGATAAAGGTTCATTTACCAGGTCACGCCCAATAAACACAGCTTCTACCAAATAGACCAATTCTGATAATTCCTTTTCAGTGATATGATCATCAAAAACAAAGATTTCTTTTAAAGAAAATCCTTCTTTTTCACTTTTATATTTTGAAAAAGAATAGGAGGCAAGCAGCAGCCCTTCTATGAATGAAAAAGTTAAAGAAGCATCACTAAAATTGGCCAATTGCACTGTGCCAACTTTTTCTTTTTTTAATGAATTGAAGAGTTTAGCCCCAGCCTGCCTGGCTATTTCAGAAATTGGCAATCCATTTTTTTCTTCACCTAAAGCATGGAAAAACAGGAGGTGGGAATATTTGTTGACCACTGCTTCTTCATCCTCGTTTCCTGCCTTTTTTTTCAGGTAATTTAGTTCATCATCAGTTAGGGAGAGGTAAGGGGCTTCCTCAAAATTATCTAATAAAAACCCTGTTGAGAGTTTTTCTTTCAGCTCATTGATTTTAGTTATTTGAATATTCATTTGGCCAATATTTTCTAGAGTTCAAAAATAGCATTATTAAGTAACAAATTAATGATGGGTTTGATCAATAAAAAAAGCCAGGATACCTGGCTCTTTAAAAAGTATTTTTAATGTCCTATAAATAAACTCACTGATACCCCTAATTTCCCATCTTCACTTGGCTGTTTATTTTGTCATTCTTGTTTTGGTTTGTGAACTTTAAAGAGTAGATCATTGCTTCAACCTGGCGCAAAAGGTTTCTCTTTTCTTTTGAAGGGGCATAGACAAACCCATCAGCTACAACTACTCGTTGGTTACTGGCATCCAGTTCAGCAAGTAAAACATAGGGACCACCCATAAAATCGCCACTAACTTTCCAAAGCCCACGCATTTCTGCTGCATAGTTGCCATTGTGTTCAAGAATATTGAAAACAGATTCCAGTTCTGTTTCTGAAACCATGTAACTTCCTTCAGTAGGGCCAGGCACATATTTGTTTAACAAGATATTTCTCTTTTTTAATAAAAAATCAGCAGTAAAAATGCTGTCATTGTTGTATTCAAACCAATAGATAAAAATTCCCTGTGATATTTCAGGTGTTTCATAACGTAACCAAATAAAGTCCTTGTATTCTTCAGCTACTTTGAAACCTGGTACAACATTCATGGTCATGCCATATTTCTCGCGCAAGGTATTTAACACTGGCTTGTCATGGATTTTTTTATAAGATGCCATTAACCTTTTCTTTTCCCTGTTAAGGAAATAGGAAATAATTTTGCTTGAGTTCTTATTTAATACCTCAATGAATTGTTCACTGTTTTTTGCATTGATGGCCACAGTTGCTTGAGGTGATGCCCAAACATTATCCTTAAAGATCACCCCAGGTTCTTTAACAGAAGCAGATATATTGGTTGAAACTACATTCCTGGTTGTCTTAAAAATTTCTTTAAATGCGTTATGTGGGACATCAGTCAGGTTGAATAAAGGTTCTTCCTGGGGTAATGCCAGTTGAGGCTGCCCAAGCACATCGCGGATTAATTTGCCGGGAGCATTTGCCCAATGGTCTTTTGAAATAACCACTACCATTTCACCTGGCTTGCCTGTGATGGATTTCATTAAAGATTGATTGGAGCTAGTTGTGCAGGATAACAAAAAAAGGGATGTGATGATAACCAGTAAAGTAAGAATGGAATGCTTCTTCATAATAGTTGAATTTTTTGGGATAATAGTTTGGCGTTCAATCAACAAAAACCTTACCAATATTTAATTAGTGGCCTTAAAAACAAAAACAAAAAATCCTGCCCTTATTCAATAATGGATGGAACAAAAGCAGGATTTTCAAATGTATAGGATACAGGGCTATTCTTCAATTTTCCCTGATTCTTTTTTGGCTTCAGATTCTTCTTCTTTAGTGGCATTTTTAAATTCCTTCATTCCTTTACCCAACCCTTTCATTAATTCAGGTATTTTACGGCCGCCAAATAAAAGTAATACAATAATTAATATAATTACTATCTCTTGACCTCCTAACCATCCAGCTATAACAAATAAATTCATGATCAAACGTTTATTGGTTTAGTACAAAAATAACTTTTTTTCTTCAAATGTATTTAATTGAATAATTTAATAATATCATTTGCATTGGCATATAAAACCAAAGCAAGCAATAAAATCATACCCACAATTTGGGCATACTCAAGGAATTTTTCATTGGGTTTCCTTCCTGAGATCATTTCATATAGGGTGAAAATTACATGCCCACCATCCAGGGCAGGGATAGGCAGTAGGTTCATAATGGCAAGGATGATGGAAATAAATGCTGTCATTGTCCAGAAAGAATTCCAATCCCAAATACCAGGGAAAATATTCCCTATGGTAATGAAGCCCCCTAGTGATTCATAAGCTTTTGTCTCAGGTTTTAGGAAAAGCTTAAACTGTTTCAGGTAATCTTTTGTGGTTTCAACCCCTCTTTTTATCCCAGCAGGGAATGACTCAAAAAAACCATAATGAATGGTTTCCCATTCTAGTTTAGCACTTTCGCCAAACTGTGGGAAAAAGCCAATTTTGCCATCTTCCCCAACTTGTATGGGGATTGTTTTAGATACTTCATCCCTGGTAACATCAAATTGTATGGCCAGTCCTTTTTGGGATTGAAGGTATTCTGAGAATTCATCATAAAAACCAAACCTTTTCCCATTGATCCCAACTACCTTATCTCCTTTTAAAAGCCCGGCTTCCATGGCAGGGGATTCTTTAGCAACTTTACCAATGCTAAAATCACAGGGAAACCTGCGCCCCATTACTTCTTTGCTTTTCAAAAGTAAAGCCAGGTCTTCATTGGTGATTTCCACATCAATTTTTTGCCCATTCCTTTCGACCTGGACAGTTTTAGCATGGTCCAGTACAATGGATGGGATTATTTTAAAGAAATTTTCAATGTACTTTCCATCAACAGATAGTATTTTATCACCATTCTCGAAACCAATGGTTTTTCCAACTTCATTAACTTCAATACCAAATTTTACATTTTTAGTTGGAAGGTATTGCTGTCCCCAAACATATAAAACCCCAATGTAGATAATAATAGCAAAAATGAAGTTCATAAGGACTCCTCCCAGCATGATAAGCAACCTTTGCCAGGCTGGTTTTGATCTGAATTCATAAGGTTTAGGAGGCAGTTTCATAGCTTCCTTATCCATTGATTCATCTATCATTCCAGCAATTTTGACATACCCTCCAAGAGGAAGCCAGCCAACCCCATATTCAGTTTCTCCTTTTTGAATTTTAAATAATGAAAACCAGGGGTTAAAAAACAGGTAGAATTTTTCAACCCTAGTTTTAAAAATCCGGGCAAACATAAAATGTCCAAATTCATGTAAAACAACCAGGATAGATAAACTCAGCAATAACTGAGCTGTTTTAATTAATATTGATTCCATTTATTAGTATTCCTATTTTATTTTCTGTTTATTAACATTTCTGTTACCTCTCTTGTTTCCAAGTCAGCATTTAAGTAATCATTTAAATCAGGTTTGGCAATAAAATTAACCAGTTCCATTGCCTCTTCAATAATTTCTGACATTTCTAAGAACCCAATTTTCCTTTGCAGGAATGCACTTACAACAACTTCATTGGCAGCATTTAAAATGCAGGGCATGTTCCCCCCCTTTTCCGATGCTACATAAGAGAGTGCAAGGTTACGAAAAATTTTTGTATTTGGTGGTTCAAAATCAAGGCTTGGGTAATCAGCAAAGTTAAACCTTGGGTAATTGGTTTGCAACCTTGAAGGGAAACTAAGGGCATATTGTATGGGCAGTTTCATATCAGGAAGCCCCATTTGTGCTTTTATGGAGCCATCTGTAAATTGTACCATTGAATGGATGATTGATTGTGGATGGACAATTACTTCAATATTTTTTGCTTGCAGCCCAAATAGCCACTTTGCCTCAATAACCTCAAACCCTTTATTGATGAGAGTGGCAGAGTCAATGGTGATTTTTGCCCCCATATCCCAGTTAGGGTGTGCTAGGGCATCCTGTGGGGTTACATTTTTTAATTCACCCAATGACTTATTCCTGAATGGGCCTCCTGAACATGTTAGGATTATTTTTTCAATGGGATTCATAAATTCGCCAGCAAGACATTGGAAAATGGCAGAATGTTCTGAATCTACAGGCAAAATATTTACCTCTTTTTCATTGGCTATTTTGGTGATTATTTCACCTGCTACTACCATTGTTTCTTTGTTGGCCAGGGCAATATCTTTCCCAGCCTTTATAGCATAATAGGTGGGCATCAGCCCTGAAAAGCCTACCAGTGCAGTAAGCACTATATGGATATCTTCAGCCTGCACAGCCTGGTTTAGTGCATCATGCCCTGCATACACCTTTATAGGTTCATTTTTTAAAGCTTCACTAACTTCAGCATATTTTTCTTCATTGGAGATAACAATACAATTAGGCTGGAATTTTTTAGCTTGTTCAATTAGCAGGCTTGAATTATTATTGGCTGAAAGCAGCTCTACTTGGAACTTGTCAGGATAGCTTTCAACCACTTGAAGTGTTTGTGTCCCTATAGATCCTGTTGAGCCTAAAATTGCAATGTTTTTCTTCATAGAAACTAAAAGTCAATATATAGTTCAGGATTAAGGGCAATTCCATTGTGCCAGAGTTCAAAATGCAAATGGGAACCATATGAGAGGTGCCCTGTGTTCCCAATAATTGCAATGGCTTCACCTGCTTTTACTTTGTCTCCTGTATTTTTTAACAACTCAGCATTGTGCTTATAAACTGAGATGATATTATTTTCGTGTTGGATATAAACTACATTCCCTGTTTCTAGGGTTAACCCAGCAAAAATAATGGTACCATCAAGCACTGCTGAAATGCGTGCATTGGCATCACTCACAATATCTACGCCCAGGTGGTCAGCTGAAGCATTAAAAGATTCAGACACCAACCCTTTTACAGGAGTAAAGAAGTAGATCTTGCTTAAACTGGTACTCTTTTCTTCAAAAGGTTGCAGGGAGAGGTTTAATTGTTCTGCTACAATTTTGTCCTGGAAGACAGAGTCATGGTTATATTCCTGAAAAACAATTTCATCTTTATCAATGCTATTAGATGTGTCAGCTATTAAATCTTCAGGGACTTCCCCTCCAATAATGGCTTTAATGGTATTGAAGAACACATCCCTCTGCCTGATCTCATTCTCCAGGGAATCAACAAGGATAGCATTGTTGATCAACATTTGCCTATATTCTTTTTTTGGGTAGCCAGGAATATATTCCCTCAGTGGGGTAGTGGCAATAAGGATAATAACAGTAGCAACAAGCACAGCTGAAACCAAACTTGTAATAGTAAATACTTTTAACCTGGTCAGCCTGGTACTCCATACAGATTGAAAAGTGGAATCATTGTAAATGATGAGCCTGTACTTCCCCCTGAGTTTATCAACAAATTTATTTTTTGACTTTTTTGCCACACTAACATAATTTGGAAGCAACAAATTTATAAGTTTTTGCTAAACTTTCGGTTTTGAAAGGCAAATAACCTTTTATAAGAACAATTGATAACATCTGGGTTGGGGTAGTGAGAGCCTGGTTTAAAGCCAAACCCTCATGTAGCTCTAATAACCCTTTATTTTATGGGGTAATAAATTTTTGTCAGCCATTTTGATGGGTCAGGTTCTGCCCCAGGGTCTGTTTCATAAACCTCCATTGGAGGCCCAGCAGTTTTAATATCCCTTTCACTCAACCATTCTTGGATAGCTGTGTGGACTGATGGAAGGTTGTTGTAATCTCCATAAAAATCGTGTGTGGCACATTTATGGGCTTCCATGTTACCTACCTTAATGGTATTATTCCCTTCTACTGGTATAGTTAATGGGATTCCACACTCAAGGTCAATTGAATCAGTATTTACACTGTGGTAGACAGAGTAAGGCATACCTCCCATTTGGCTTCCTGTTTTTTGTAAAAACATGCTAATTTGCCCATACAGGTTTCCCATTTCATCACTAATTTGTAGCCATGGTACAGTTTTGCGTATGCTGGCATAATTGAATGAAGGGGAATTGCCAATTTCAATAACTGGGGCATTTTCTTCAACCAAAACTTTACATACAGTTTGTAAATTAGACAAGCCCTCTTCAAAGTCATTTCCAACAAATTTTTTCACCAATAAACCCATCCAACGCTGAAAAGGGTTGTAACCTACATCATATTTGAAGGTCCATTTTATGTTTGTCCCTGAATCAACTTTATTGAAATAGAAACAGGCATCAGCTGATCCTTGCTCCATAAAATCCAAAACCATAGTAATAGAATCATACTTAACAGATTCAAGGATGGTTAAAGAACCATTGCCCACATTTTTATTTTCACTATGCCATGTGTACCCACTATTTTCCCCAATCCCTGAATTCTGGTATTCAATTTCCATCTCAGGGTCAAGCTGGTTCCATTTTGACCATTTATCCCAATTGTGCAGGTCATTGATTTGTGCAAAAACAAGTTTTTTAGATGCATCTATTAAGGCTTGTCTTTCAACAGTAATAACTTTAGGAAGAAAATAAGCCACAACTATAAACAGGGCAAACAGGAACAATACCCAAACCAAAATACGATAAATACGTTTCATGTGAAGTGTTTTAAAAATTTAATAAAAGAAAGTATAAATTCCCATCATTTGCTTTATCATTTAAAATTATTTTCTGATTTTTAAAGTAAATACGAATGTTTGCAATAAACGTTGTAATTATTCTACATAAATGCTACCTAATAAATAACCAAAACCAAAGAAAAATGTTAAAAGGAGATTTGTTTTCCCGGCCATTGAGCTGGATAATTTTCATATTAATTTCTTTTGTAGCAGTACTATACACTTATCAAAACTTTGATAAAGCTACAAGCTTGGTTAGCCTTTCCATTGAGATGGACAGGGAGTCAGCTTTGGAGAAAGCAACTTCACTTGCAAAAAAATATTCATTGGGTCCTGAAGAATTCAAACAGTCTGCTGCATTTGACAGGGACAGCAGGTTCCAGACATTTGTTGAATTGGAAGCAGGTGGGCTTGACACCTTCAAAAATTGCATTGAAAAAGGAAATTACCATGCATATTACTGGGAAGTTAGGCATTTTAAAGAACAGGAAGCAAATGAGGTAAGTTTTTGGTTTACCCCTTCAGGAAGTAGTTATGGTTTTGCCGAAAAAATTGCTGAGTCAGAAGAAGGTGAAGCCCTTTCAGAGGAAGAAGCATTAAAAATTGCAGAACACTATGCCACTTACAATTGGGATGTTGACCTATCAACTTATAAAGTGGTGGAAAAGTCAAAAGAAGAACAAATAAGTGGGCGTGTTGACCATACTTTTGTTTATGAAAGGGATGACATTGAAATTGGGGAAGGGAAGTTCAGGTTAGAATTGGTAGTTAGTGGAGATAACCTGACAACAGTAAATTATTTCGTGAAAATCCCTGAAGATTTTGACAGGAGGTATTCTGAAATGAGGTCAGACAATGATACCATTGCAACTGTTGCATCAGGCATAATTGCATTGATATATGGATTAATTGGTGTTGTTATTGGGATTTTCTTTTTGATGAGGAGAAGATACCTCATATGGAAAAAACCTGTTTTATGGGGAACAGGTATTGCAATGGCTTCAGTTTTTTTACTGACCATAAATAACCTGCCATTTTCATGGTTTAATTATGACACATCAACTTCACAAACCAATTTCCTTGTAGGGGAATTAATGAATGGGTTGTTGGGAGCTTTGGGGTTTGGGGCAATTATTGCTGTTTCAACTATGGCTGGTGAAGGTTTGGGTAGAATTGCTTTTCCAAAACAAATACAGTTTTGGAAGTTGTGGAGCAAAGATGTGGTGGCTTCAAAACAAATACTAGGGCAAACCATTTCAGGGTATTTATTTGCTATCATTATATTGGCTGTTGATGTATTATTTTACATGATTACAACCAAACATTTTGGTTGGTGGAGCCCTGCTGGAAGCCTTTCTGACCCTAATATCCTGGCCAACTACCTTCCCTGGTTTGATTCAATAGCCATTTCATTGCAAGCAGGTTTTTGGGAAGAAGTTTTATTCAGGGCTGTTCCTATTGCTGGGATTTTTATCCTTGTAAAAAATAAAAAATCACGAAATTTTTGGATCATATTGGTACTGTTATTCCAAACCCTTGTTTTTGGTGCAGCACATGCCAATTACCCTAACCAACCTTCTTATGCACGTGTGTTGGAAATGATCATCCCATTTACAATTATGGGCATCATTTATATTTATTATGGGTTATTACCAGCCATAATAGCACACTATGCAATAGATGTATTTTGGATAAGTTTACCACTATGGGTTTCATCAGTGCCAGGAATTTGGGTAGACAGGATTATGGTATTGTTATTCTTGTTTATCCCAATATGGATAATCATTTATTTTTTCCTGAAAAATAAAAAACTGAAGAATGTTCCTGATGAGGCTCGCAATGGAGCCTGGGAGGCACCTGAGGTACTTCAGGAAGATATACAGGAAGAAGATATTATAGTTGAAACCAAGTCATATAACTTAACAAAATGGCTCATACCTGCAGGGGTTTTGGGGTTTATTTTGTGGTTGGTATTTGCCCCATTCAGGCAAGATGCCCCAAAATTGGATGTTACCAGGAGTGAAGCTATTCAATCAGCAAAAATAGCTTTACAGGAAGATTTCAATATGGATGCTAATCAGTGGACAGCCCTTACTTCTGTTTCTGCTGAGGTAGATATAAAAGATATTTTTATTTGGAGGGAAGGAGGCAAAGAGGCCTATCAAAATTTGTTGGGTGATTTCCTGGGGAACCCTTATTGGGTAGTTCGGTTTGTAAAAACATCAGGTGAGGTTGAGGAAAGGGCAGAAGAATTTACAGCTTATGTTTCAGTTGGAAATAAAGTAACCCATACCTTTCATAAAGTTCCTGAAAAAAGGGAAGGGGCAAAACTTAGCAAAGATTCTGCCCAGGTTTTGGTTGATCAGGCCCTACATGAAAAATACCAGGTAGGCAGGGATATTTTAAAAGAAATTTCAGTAACCCCAAAGAAACTTGAAAATCGCACAGACTGGGAATTTATCTATGCTGATACCATCAACTACCCTGTTGGAAAAGGGCAGGGTAGGTTTATGGTTGCCATTGCAGGAGATGAAATAAATAAGGCATTAAAATATGTGCATGTTCCAGAAGATTGGATTAGGGAGTATAAAGAGGAACAAAGCAAGGAATCCATTATTAAAACCATTGGTAGGATATTTACTATTGGGATAATTATGTTAGGATTGGTACTTTGCATTGTTCGCTGGACAAAAAGAAAATTCAATACCAAAGTGTTTGTAATAATTGGTGTAGTGATTGCCCTTCTTTTTGCAGTTGATATTGTTAATAGCTGGGCTTCCATAAAATCAGGGTATTCCACATTATTGCCATATGCTAACTTTATCACCATGATGCTTATTAGTGTTGTTTTGGTGGGCCTTTTCTGGAGTTTTTTCAATGCGATTTTTATTGGGGCAACAATCAAATGGCTACCTGTTGCAAGCCAACAAAACAAACGAAACATAGTTAATGCTTTGGTCTTAGGGGTTTTTGCTTATGGCTTTTTTACCCTTGTTCAGGGCTTTGCACCTAAAACTGAGCCAAATTGGATAAGTATTAGTGCACTAAATACTGATATTCCAGTGATCGGGTTTGCCCTCTCTGACCTTTTTGAAGCACTTCTTTTTCCTGCTTTGATGATCCTTATATTTATTGGGATACATCATTTTTCAAAGGGGTTTACCATACGAAAATTTGCAGTAGTTGGGTTGACCATATTTATTTCCCTGGCTATCTCAACTTCAGCAAGTAGCAATATCTTATTTTGGGTAATTTCAGCTTTTGCATTAGGTGGGCTGATAATTGCTTGTTACTTATTTTTTATAAGGCAACATTTTGAATGGCTTCCTTTAACCTTTGGTATATTCCAGGTTTTAGAGGTTTTAGAGGTAATGGTGGTAAACCCATTTCCTGCAGCCATTCCTGGTGGGATTATTTTTGTGGTGTTGGTTAGTTTAATTTATTATTATTGGTATCAGCAACTTGTAAAACAATCAAATACATGACTAACTTGCAGGATTTTATTAACCTTGAAAACTATATTTGCAAATCAAAATAAATTATAAATTTTAGAAGAATGAAAAATGTATTATTAAGTCTTTTATTATCATTTGGTTTAATGGTTTCAGCTACTGCTGATGAGGGTATGTGGCTACCATCATTAATACACAAATTGAATATAAAGGACATGCAGGAGATGGGGTGTGAACTGGATGCAGAAGATATTTATAGCATAAATAGCTCAAGCCTGAAAGATGCAATAGTAGCACTTGACCATGGGTCATGCACTGCAGAATTGGTTTCTAAAAATGGGTTATTGCTAACCAACCACCATTGTGGTTTTGGCGAAATTCAAAAACATTCAACTGTAGAACATGATTACCTGACAGATGGGTTTTGGGCACAATCATTTGAACAGGAACTTCCTAACCCTGGGAAGACAGTGACATTTCTTAAGCGAATTGAAGATGTTACAGATCAGGTTTTAGCTGAGGTTACAGGTGACATGGATTTTGTTGAACGTTTAAAGGCTATTCAAAAAATTTCAAGGAAAATTGCTGAAGAGGCTGATGAAGAGGGGAAATATGAAACAAATGTAAAAAGCTTTTTTGAATCAAATAAATATTACCTCCTGGTTTCTGAAACATTCAAAGATGTAAGGTTGGTAGGATGCCCACCAAAATCAATTGGGAAATTTGGTGGAGACACTGATAACTGGATGTGGCCAAGGCATACAGGAGATTTCTGTATCTTCAGGGTTTATACAGGACCTGATGGAGAACCTGCTGAATACTCAGAAGAGAACATACCACTCAAACCAAACCATTATTTACCCATTTCAATAAAAGGGGTTGATATAGGTGATTATGCAATGGTATTTGGTTATCCTGGGCGTACAAACAGGTATAAAACATCAACTGGGGTTGATTATACAATTAATGTAACCAATAGTGTGCGCGAGCAGGTAAGGGCTGTAAAGCTTGGTATTATAAAAGACTATATGAAAACCAGCTCTAAAGCGCGCATCCAGTATGCATCAAAAGCTGCCAGGAGTTCTAATTATTATAAATACAGCATTGGGCAAAACAATGGGTTGGCCAACCTGAAGGTTATAGATAAAAAATCGGCCATTGAAGAAGAATTTACAAAATGGGTAAATGCAGATCAAACCAGGAAAGAAAAATATGGGCAAGCCCTGGATTTAATTAAAAAAGGGTATGCCAATTTATCTGATGATTTTGCGCGCAGCTACATAGTTGAATCAATGGTAGGTGGCCCTGAAATATTCATGTTTGCAAACAAGATGAGGATAATATATGACCTGTTGGAAGATGCTGATAAAAACAAAGACAGGGTTAAAAGAGTGGCAAGAGGGATGAAAGGGACTCTTGATGGGTACTTTAAAGATTATGATGCAGGGACTGACCAACAATTGGTAGCTGCTTTAATGGAGCTTTATAATGATAATGTTGATAAAAGGTTCCATCCTTCTGTCCTGAATAAAGTTAATGCCAAATACAAAGGAGATTTTGAAAAATATGCTGATAAGATGTTTAGCAAAACCATCTTTGCAGAAAAAGAAAAAATGGAGGCATTTCTTGATTCTCCATCTCGTAAAGTATTAGAAAAGGATATGGCATTCCAGGCTGCAAAATCCATCTTTGCAAAATTCAGGGAAATTGGAGAAATAGTAAGTGCTACACAACCTGAGATTGAAACAGGCAAAAGGCTCTTTGTGGCAGGTTTAATGGAGATGAATAAAGATAAGGTATATTACCCTGATGCCAATTCAACATTACGCCTGACTTATGGTAAGGTGCTTGACTATGACCCAAGGGATGGTGTTAATTATAAACATTTTACTACCCTAAAGGGCTATGCAGAAAAAGAAATCCCTGGTGATTCTGAATTTCATGTACCAGCAAAATTATTAGAACTGCATAATGCAGGTGATTATGGGCGTTATGCTGATGCTGATGGTACATTACATACTTGCTTTATTACTAACAATGATATTACAGGTGGCAACTCAGGCAGCCCTGTCATTAATGGCAAAGGAGAATTGATTGGGATAGCTTTTGATGGGAACTGGGAAGCAATGAGTGGTGATATTGCCTTTGAGCCTGATTTGCAAAGGTGCATAAATGTTGATATTCGTTTTGTACTTTGGGTAATTGATAAGTTTGCTGGGGCATCACACCTGATTGATGAAATGACTATTGTTCAATAATCCTGAACATAAAATAACAGCATATAGAAAGCCCTGCCTTATTTGGCAGGGTTTTTTCTTATTTTTGCTCTAGAAATCAAATAGGCCTTATGGCACAGACCAATATTACAATTTATACAGATGGGGCAGCAAGAGGTAATCCTGGACCCGGGGGTTATGGCATTGTCCTACTATCAGGAAAATACAGGAAGGAATTATCAGAAGGGTACAAGCTAACAACCAATAACAGGATGGAACTGCTTGCAGTAATAGTTGCCCTTGAAGCCCTGAAGCTTGAAAATTGTAAGGTAACAATATACACTGACTCAAAATATGTAGCTGATGCAGTTGAAAAAAAATGGGTGTTTGACTGGGTTAAAAAAAGGTTTAAAGGGAAGAAAAATCCAGACCTTTGGTTGCGTTTCCTTGAAGTTTATAAAAAGCATGCAGTACATTTTGTGTGGGTAAAAGGCCATGCAAACAACCCCTTAAATGAACGTTGTGACCAGCTAGCTGTGGAAGCCTCTATGGAATCAGCCCTTTTGGATGATACAGGCTATCAGCCATAATCACATAAAACCTGGGTAAAAAGCATTTTAGTTCATCTTTTCATTCTTTAATTTAGTTCATTAAACCAAGGTATTAATATGGCTGATTATTTAATGAAGTTGTTTAAAGTTCAATGGGATCAAGATGTTACTAGCAGTTTTTCAATTTAACTTTTGACAACTTCAATACTAAAACCTAACTTGATGGACTATAAGATTGACCCTAAAAAGGTTTCTATAACAGAGATCAGGGAGAAAGAAAAATTTTTACAACTGCTTGCTTTGCACTTTCCTAATGTTGAAGCAGCCAGCACTGAGGTAATCAACTTGGAAGCAATCCTCAACCTTCCAAAAGGTACTGAACACTTCCTGTCAGATATCCATGGCGAGTATGAAACCTTCAAACATTTCTTGAGCAATGGGTCAGGAGCTGTTAGGAGGAGGATGGATATCCTGTTTAAAAACCGCCTAAGCAAAGAAGAAGTTGATAACCTGGCTACATTAATTTATTATCCTGAAGAAAAACTGGAAATAGTTGAGCAGGAAGTAAAAGACCTAAAGGATTGGTACACATCAAAAATCTTGCAGTTGGTTGAAGTAGCACGTTTTGTTTCAACAAAATACACGCGCTCAAAAGTAAGGAAATCATTGCCCAAGGGCTTTTCATATATTATAGATGAGTTGCTTAATGTAAATGAGAATGTTGGAAACAAAGAAGACTATTTCAAAGCCATTATTGAAGCCATCATTGAAACAGGAAGGGCATGTGATATCATTATAGCCTTTGGCAAGTTAATTCAACGCCTGGTAATTGACAGGCTCCATATTGTAGGTGATATTTATGACCGTGGCCCTTTTGCTGAAAAGATCATGGATGAATTGTGTAACTACCACTCTGTGGATATACAATGGGGTAACCATGATATGGTTTGGATGGGAGCTGCAGCTGGGATACCTGCTTATGTGGCTGTGGTTCTCAGGATATCAGCCAGGTATGATAACCTGGATACTATAGAAGATGGTTATGGGATCAACCTAAGGCCTCTGCAAAGTTTTGCCCACCAGTTTTATGGGGATGACCCTTGTTCTTTATTCAAGCCAAAGGCTGGGATTGACAAGCTCACCAGGAGGCAGCTTGAATCAGTAATGAAAATCCATAAAGCCATCTCCATTATCCAATTTAAGCTGGAAGGGCAGATCATAAAACGAAACCCTGACTATAAAATGGAAGACAGGCTGTTGCTTGATAAAATGCACTTAGCCAAAGGTACAATCCTTTTGGGAGGTAAAACTTACCCATTGCTTGATACCAATTTTCCAACAGTTGACCCTGAAAACCCATATAAATTAACATCAGAGGAAGAAGCCTTAATGCAGAAGCTGGTAAAGTCATTCAGGAGGAGCGAAAAACTGCAAAAACATATTGGGTTTCTGTATTCAAAAGGCAGCATGTACCTTACTTATAATAACAACTTATTGCTGCATGGGGCTATCCCAATGACCAAAGAAGGGAAATTGATGGAACTTGATGTAGATGGGAAAATGTACTCAGGGAAAGAGTTAATAGACCAGTTTGACCTGATAGCCAGACGTGCCTATTTCCAGGAAGGAGACAGGATCATAAAGGACAGGGACTCCATGTGGTATTTGTGGTGTGGTCCTGAATCCCCACTGTTTGGCAAAAAGAAAATGGCAACTTTTGAGCGTTATTTCCTGGGGGATAAAGAAACTCATAAAGAAGAATATAACCCATATTATGAATTCAGGGATGAAGAGGCAGTTATGGAAATGATCTTGAAAAATTTTGGGCTTGACCCCAAAACAGGGCATATCATTAATGGTCATGTCCCTGTAAAGGTCAAAAAAGGGGAGAAACCTGTAAAAGCTGGGGGAAAGCTGATAGTGATTGATGGAGGGATGGCAAGGGCATACCAAAAAGTAACAGGTACAGCAGGATATACCCTGATCTATAATTCCTACGGGTTGGTATTGGTAGCACACCAGCCATTCCAATCAAAACAAAACAGCATACAGAACAATGATGATGTCATCAGTTTTTCTTCCATTTTAGAGCCTGATTTAAAAAGAAGAAAAATAAAGGATACTGATATTGGTAAAAAGCTTACTCAACAAATAGTTGACCTAAAATTGTTATTAGCAGCTTTTTATCAGGGTATTATTAAAGAAGTACATTGATTTTTTTAATCATTTTAAACCACAATAAAAATCATTCTTTTTTTAACCACTATTAATTACCTTTATAGGGTTATTCAAAAACAAAAAAATCTTTAGGGCATGGTTCAATCATATCAATGTCCCATATTTTTCTACATTGGGCTTCCCGAGTGCCTGGATGAAGATACAGCTACGCATTAGCAGCACCTGCTGCTGGTTATTATTTTAATGTCTTATTGTTAGCACCTTTTTATTGGTTTACTTTTTTTAATACCTTTTTTTGATGAAGGTGCGTATAAAAAAGTGATATGCATTAGTGCATATCTGTGATCAGATGATATTTAAAAATTTTATTAATTATTTCTAAGTAAATATTACAATGAAGAGAGAGATTGAACACTCGGATATCAATGACATGCTCCTTTCATATGATTTTAACCAAGAGGCAATCCAAATAATTAATGATGAAGATTTGCTTTCATCAGGATTAATAGGCCGTTTGAATAAATGCTTTCCCCAGTATTCTGGTTTTTTAAAGGATGAAGCCATGTTTAAAGGGAAAACCCATTATATTGGTTTAAAAGGGTTTAAAGAAATACAGGAAAAACTGCAAGAGAATGGGGTTGAACTTCAGGATATAAAAGAAAGGGAATTCTTTCTGGAGGTATACCGATTTATGGCTACCAAGCACATTTTGAATTCCATGGATTGGGGAAACTATGAAAATGACCCCATCTATCATTTAATATTTCCCCAGGCAGGGATGATAAATAAAGAAGATGTACAAAAATACCTGGACGCAAAGAATGATACTGAACGCCAAAAAGTGGTCGAAGATTATCAGCTGAAAACAAATCCACACGATGGCAAGCAAAAGTTGAACAAGCCTTTCTTTGTTAATTGCAACGGGCAGTTGGAAATATTGGAAGGAAGCCAACATAAATACCCACCCATTAAATTAATTCTTGATGCTGGCACGCAGAACTGCTTTGCCTTTTGTACCTATTGTTTTAGGCATGCCCAGGTGAGGGGGGATGAGGATATGTTTGTGCAGAAGGATATAGTGCAAGTACACAATTACCTAAAGCAGCATAAGGAAGTCACAGATGTGCTTATTACTGGTGGTGATGGTGGCTATATTTCATACGAACGTTTAAAGGAATATGTAACGCCAATTATGGAAGATGAAGGCTTGTTACACATCAGGACACTTCGAATTGGTTCAAGGGCAATTACTTTTCATCCTGAATATTTACTTAGTCAGGATTTCACCAGGATTCTTGAACTACTTAAAAAAGTTGTAGAGAGTGGCATTCAGGTAATGTGGATGGCACACCTCTCAACACCAAGGGAAGTGATGAACCCAGGGGCATTGGCAGCCATTCGACGTTTGAAAAAGCATGGGATACACATCAAGAGCCAAAGCCCGATTATGAACCATATAAGTTTGTTCAAAGATAAAAATGGGAAGGTAGATGTAGGCCGTTCAGCGCAAAACTGGATTGATTTGGGAAACATACTTGCCATGGTTGGAGTGGGTTTCCATTCAATGTATTGTGCAAGACCAACAGGTGAACACCATTACTTTACTGCACCACTTGCTGATATTACAAAAGTATTTAGCAAGGTTTATCGTGAACTGGCATCAATCAACAGGCCATCAAGGTATATTACCATGACATCTTCTGCAGGCAAAACTTCTTTGTTAGGAACTACAGAAATCAATGGGGAAAAAGTTTTTGTGCTCATGTTTAATGAAGCAAGGAACATGAAGTGGATGGACAAGGTTTATTTTGCTAAATACGATGAGCAAGAAAATACAATCGAGAAACTGAAGCCTTATCAAGCTGAAAAGTATTTTTATGAAGATGAACTGAAGGTGATTGAGAATCAGCTTGAGGAAGCACTCAAAAAAGAAACCTTAAAAGAAAAACAATGATCAACAAGATTGTTAAATCAGCTACTGAAGCAATATCCAGTGTTTTTGATGGTGCTACTGTAATGATCAGCGGATTTGGTGAAGCAGGGAGCCCTGTGGAATTAATCCATGCTTTGGTTGATCAAGGGGCAAAAGACTTGACCATAGTGAGCAACAATGCAGGTAGTGGCCATGTTGGCTTGGCTGCATTGATCGAAAACCGCCAGGTGAAAAAGATCATCTGCTCTTTCCCAAGGACCCAAATTTCTGTTGTTTTTCCTGAATTATACCAGGCTGGAGAAATCGAATTAGAGTTGGTTCCACAAGGTACTTTAGCAGAGCGGATTCGTGCTGCTGGAGCCGGGATACCAGCATTTTATACACCTGCTACTGTAAATACACCCTTGGAAGAAGGAAAAGAAGTCCGGGTTTTCAATGGAAGGAAGTTTGTGATGGAAGAAGCAATCCAGGCCGATTTTGCTTTGGTGAAATGTTTATCTTCTGATAAATATGGGAACTTGCTTTACAACAAAACTGCCCGGAATTTTGGGCCGATCATGTGCATGGCTGCAAAGGCAACTATTGTTCAGGCAAAACAGGTGGTGGAACTTGGGTCAATTAATCCTGAGCTAGTTGTTACACCAGGCATTTTTGTGGATAGAGTTATTGAGGTTACCAATCCTGCAGATGAATCAAAACTAGTTGCAAATAATGTAAAATACCATGGAATTAAATACTAAAAATATTGGATGGAGCGTGCCTGAAATGGCACAGAAAGTTGCTAAAGATATTCAGGATGGTGCCTATGTCAATTTGGGTATTGGTATTCCAGAGATGATAGCCGATTTTATACCAGAAGGCAGGGAAGTGATCTATCATACAGAAAATGGATTATTGGGTATGGGCAAAGTAGCAGAGGGTGGCAAAGAAGACCCTGAACTGGTTAATGCCGGGAAAAAGTATATAACAGCTATCCCTGGTGCTGCATATTTTCACCATGCCGATAGTTTTGCTATGATCCGTGGTGGACATATAGATATTTGTGTTTTAGGGGCTTATCAGGTTTCCGAAGAAGGCGACCTTGCCAACTGGTCTACTGGAAACCCAAATGACATTCCTGCTGTTGGTGGGGCAATGGATCTGGTTGCAGGAGTGAAAACAATCTATGTTATTACAAAACACCTTACAAAAACGGGAGTTTCTAAAATTGTAGAAGAATGTACGTATCCACTTACAGGAAAGAATGTGGTTGACAGGGTTTATACCAACCTTGCTATTCTTGATGTAAAAGATAAGAAGCTTTGGGTCAGGGAGCTAGCTCCAGGTGTTGATGCCGAATATTTGAAGCAAAATACTGATGCAAAATTAAATTGGGCATAGTTCAATAATTGTATACGTGATGTCGAAAAAAGAACATAGCGAAAAAATATACAAGAAAGCACGTAAGGTTATTGTTGGTGGGGTAAGCAGGAATACTGTTTTCAGGAAACCTTACCCCAATTACGCCAATACAGCTTCAGGGTGCTACATTACTGATATTGAAGGAACAGTTCGAGCTGATTTTGCCAATAACATGGCTGCCCTTATCCATGGCCATTCCTTTCCTCCAATTGTTGATGCAGTCACAGAGCAGTTAAAAAAAGGTACAGCTTATACACTTGCTTCAGAAATTGAAGTGGCATTTGCTTCACATTTAGTTGACCGTGTAAAAAGTTTTGAGTGGGTACGTTTTGTCAACTCAGGGACTGAGGCTGTGATGACAATGATCAAAGCTTCCCGGGCTTATACAGGAAAAACAAAAATTGCTAAGGCAGAAGGGGCTTATCATGGGTCTTATGATTTTGCAGAGGTGAGCCAGGGTGCTAATCCTTCCAATTGGGGGCATGTCAACAATCCTACAAGTGTCCCTCTGGCGCATGGTACCCCAAGTGGTGTTTCAGAAGATGTGGTCATTTATCCTTACAACAACATTGAACGGACTTTGGCAATATTGGATAACCATAGGGGAGAAATTGCCTGTGTGCTTGTTGATCCAGTTCCCCACCGGGTGGGTTTAATGCCTGGCAAGGAAAGGTTTATTGAAGCAGTTTATAACTGGATCCGTAAGAATGGGGCATTGCTTGTTTTTGATGAAGTTATTACCTTAAGGGTAAACTATGGAGGTGCTCAGGAAAACTATGGTGTAGAACCTGATCTTACTGCCCTGGGAAAAATAATTGGGGGTGGATTTCCTGTTGGTGCAATTGCTGGCAAAGCTGAAGTGATGAAAGTGTTTGATCCGCATGAAAAAAATCTTTTGCTTCCCCATTCTGGAACATTTTCAGCCAACCCAATTACTATGATTGCTGGTTATACTGCCATGCAGCACTTTGACCAGGAGGCGGTTAAAAAACTAAATGCATTGACTGACAAGGCAGTACAACAGATACGAGAAGCCATAAAAATTGCTGATGTTCCTATGTCTGTTACTGGGGCAGGATCAATGTTCCGAATGCATTTACAAGAAAATCCACCTTCAACTTATAGAAATACATATCTGGATGATGATGGCAAACAATTGCTAAACGAACTGTTGGATTACATGTACAATAAGGAAAATACTTTAATGATCAATACCTTCTCATGTATGCTTTCAACAGTGATGTCACAAAAAGAGATTGATCAACTTACGGAAGGGCTTCAACGTGCTTTTGTTGCATTTAAACCTAAAATTGAAAAATATAACAAGCTATAACATGATGAAACGAGTCCCGAGCACTCGGGACGAATTATATGAGTTACCATTGAAAATTAATAATATAAACGAATGAATGAAGTATTTATATGTGATGCAATTCGCACACCAGTTGGGAAATATGGTGGAGGTTTGTCTTCTTTACGGGCGGATGACCTGGCTGCAATTCCATTGAAGGCTTTGGTTAATCGAAATCCTGGTATGGATGTAAATGCAATAGATGATGTGATCATGGGCTGTGCCAATCAGGCAGGGGAAGATAACAGGAATATAGCCCGCATGGCTTTACTTTTGGCAGGTTACCCTGAAACTGTTCCTGGTGTTACAGTAAACCGCCTGTGCTCTTCAGGGATGGAAGCAATTGGGTTGGCAGCCAGAGCAATAAAAACAGGTGAGGCTGACTTGATCGTGGCAGGAGGGGCTGAAAGCATGTCGCGTGCACCACTGGTAATGGCAAAAGCTACCCAGGCATTTTCGCGGAATGCAGAAGTTTATGATTCAACAATAGGCTGGCGTTTTGTAAATAAGGCGTTTGAAAATCGCTATGGGGTTGATCCACTTATTTGTACTGCAGAAAACCTTGCCAAAGAAAAAGGGATTAGTAGAGAAGACCAGGACCAATTTGCACATAATAGCCAAGTAAAAACAGCTGAAGCGCAAAAGAATGGGAAATTGTCTAGGGAGGTTTTACCTGTATCTATCCCACAAAGGAAAGGTGATCCTATTTTGTTCGATACAGATGAGCATCCAAGATTAAGTTCTTTAGGGAAACTGGCTTCGCTTAAGCCAATATTTGGGGAAGGAAGTACTGTAACCGCTGGCAATGCCTCAGGAGTCAATGATGGTGCAGCAGCAGTAATTTTGGCTTCAGAAGAAGCAGTAAAAAAATACCACCTGACACCTAAAGCCAAGGTTTTGGGGATGCAGGCAGCAGGTGTCCCTCCAAGGATTATGGGAATTGGGCCAGTCCCTGCCACCAATAAGCTTTTAAAACGCCTGGGGATGTCCTTGGGGCAGATGGATATCATTGAACTGAATGAGGCTTTTGCTGCCCAGTCATTGGCTTGTACCCGTGAGTTTGGATTGGAAGATAATGACCAAAGGATTAATCCTTTGGGTGGTGCTATTGCACTGGGGCATCCACTTGGAATGTCAGGTACTAGGTTAGTAACAACTGCCTTTTACCAGCTTCAGGAAAACAATGCTAAATATGCCTTATGTACCATGTGTGTAGGTGTAGGGCAAGGACTTTCCATGGTGTTGGAAAAAGTATAAACTGTAGAAAAACAAAAGAAATAATAATAAAGTAAATAAGTAACAAGATGGAATATAACATTCAAGAAGTATTAAAAGAACTAGGGATCAAAGAAGTAAATAATGCCATTTGCACAGGAGCAGAATGGGTAAAAGGAAGTGGTGACCCTATAAAATCATATTCTCCAACAGACGGAAACCTTATTGCAGAAGTTAATCAAGGAACCCTTGAGGAATATAATGAAGTTATTGAAAAAGCAAAAGGTGCATTTAAGGAATGGAGAAAAGTACCAGCCCCTTTGAGAGGGGAAGTAGTAAGGCAAATAGGCATGGAGCTAAGAAAGTACAAAGAGCCATTAGGGAAACTGGTTTCTTATGAAATGGGAAAAATTTACCAGGAGGGGCTTGGGGAGGTACAGGAAATGATAGATATCTGTGATTTTGCAGTAGGGCAATCCAGGCAACTGTATGGTTTTACCATGCACTCTGAAAGGCCTGCCCACAGGATGTATGACCAATACCACCCACTTGGAATTGTTGGGGTAGTTTCTGCATTTAACTTCCCTGTGGCTGTATGGGCATGGAATGCTATGATTGCCCTGGTTTGTGGTGATGTAGTTGTATGGAAACCTTCTTCAAAAGTAATGCTTTGTGCTGTGGCTGTACATTCAATAATTGCTAAAATATTAAAAGAAAATAATGTGCCAGAAGGTACTGTAAGCCTGGTTGCTGCTGGGTCAAAATACCTGGGTGATAATTTCTTTAGTGATAAGAATATCCCATTGGTTTCATTTACTGGCTCAACCAAAATAGGGAAAAAAGTAGGCAGGCTGGTTGGTGAAAGGTTGGGAAAATCCATCCTTGAGCTTGGTGGTAACAATGCAATTGTTGTAACACCCAATGCTGACCTTGAAATAGCTATGAGGGCTATAGTATTTGGTGCTGTGGGCACTTGTGGGCAAAGATGCACTTCTACCAGGAGGGTTATTATACATGAATCAGTTTATGAAAGCCTGAAAGAAAAACTGGTCAATGTATATAAAAGTGTTAAGGTTGGGCATCCATTGGATGCATCAACATTGGTTGGCCCACTAATTGACAAATGGGCTGTTGACACCTATTTGGAAGCTGTGGAACAAGTGAAAAAAGAAGGTGGGAACATCCTTTATGGAGGCACAGTTAGACAGGGAGAAGGCTTTGAGTCAGGGTGTTATGTAACCCCTTGTATTGCTGAAGTAGAAAACCACTACAGCATTGTGCAAGATGAAACATTTGCCCCCTTGCTTTATTTGATTAAATATTCTGAGTTGGAAGAGGCAATTGAAATCCATAATGATGTACCACAAGGGTTATCATCAGCTATGTTTTCAACCAATATCCTGGAAACAGAGCAATTCCTTGGGCATGCAGGCTCTGATTGTGGCATAGCCAACATTAATATTGGTACATCAGGTGCTGAGATTGGTGGTGCTTTTGGTGGTGAAAAGGAAACTGGTGGTGGGCGTGAATCAGGCTCTGATGCCTGGAAAGCTTATATGAGGAGGCAAACCAATACCATTAATTATAGTACTGATTTGCCTTTGGCACAAGGCATTGAATTTGATGTGTAAAAAGCCCCCACTAACTCCCCCAAAAGGGGGAGGATTAAAGGCAAACTGAAATGGTAAGGATCAGTGAAAATTCCTGTCTGGGTGCACAGTCAGGCAGGAATTAAATCAGTGCCATCTGTGTTCCATTTGTTCTTTAACAAAAAATAATTTGATAGGAAAATAATAGAGTAAAGTAAATTAATAATGAAAAAAATCCTCATAATAGGTGCTGGCCGTTCAGCTTCATCGTTAATAAAATATTTGGAAAAAGCTGCTGCTAAATATAACTGGGGAATAACAGTTGCTGACAAGGATATAAAACTTGCACAAAGCAAAGCCTCTGAAAAAACCAAAGCCATTTCTTTTAACATCAATAATGAAGAAGCAACAGGGCAGGAGGTTAAAAAAGCTGGCCTTGTAATTTCCATGTTGCCTGCCAGGTTCCATAAAAAAGTAGCATTGCCTTGCTTAAAATACAACAAACCATTGCTTACAGCCTCTTATGAATCCAAAGATTTGGCTGATTTAAGGGAAGAAGTAGAAGCCAAAGGGCTATTATTTTTGAATGAACTTGGCTTGGATCCAGGGTTAGACCATATGTCTGCCATGAAAATAATTGACAGGATAAAAGGGGAGGGGCATAAACTCCTAAACTTTGAATCTTTTACTGGAGGCTTGGTAGCACCAGAATCTGATAACAACCCATGGAACTACAAATTTTCATGGAACCCCAGAAATGTAGTGGTGGCAGGGCAGGGGGAACCAGCTAAATTTATCCAGGAAGGAAAATATAAGTACATCCCATATAACAGGCTTTTTAAAAGGACTGAAAAAATAAACATTGAAGGCTTTGGTACTTTTGAAGGTTATGCCAACAGGGATTCATTGTCATATATTGACAGGTACAATTTGCATGGAACCCCAACCATTTACAGGGGGACACTCAGAAGGCCAGGGTTCAGCAGGGCATGGAATGTTTTTGTGCAGCTTGGTGCCACTGATGATACCTACCACTTGGAGGGGATTGAGGATATGACATACAGGGAATTTATCAACTCATTCCTGTATTACCACCCCACTGATTCTGTGGAAACCAAATTATTCCATTACCTGCATATTGACCAGGACTCAGATGTGATAGATAAACTGAAATGGCTAGGTATTTTTGAAGATAAACCCATTGGGCTAAAGAAAGCTACACCTGCCCAGGTGCTTGAACACCTGCTGAAACAAAAATGGCAATTGCAACCTGAGGACAAAGACATGATTGTGATGTGGCATAAATTTATCTACCAGGATAAAACCAGCCTTAAGCCTGTTAAATTGACTTCTTCATTGGCTGTTATTGGGGAGGATAACAACCACACAGCCATGTCAAAAACAGTAGGGTTGCCATTGGGGATAGCTGCAAAACTAGTACTTACAGGTAAAATCCAATTAACAGGGATGCATATCCCAACAAGGGAAGATATTTATGAACCCATCCTGAAAGAGCTGGAAGGATTTGGGATAACTTTTAGGGAAAATACCTATAAAAGTTTATAACAAAGGATTGTATTTTATTTAAAAATTTTTACCTGATCACTGTTAGTTTCTGGGGAACTAATTTAGTGCCTCCAGATTCTATTGAGATAATATAAGTGCCTGGCGAGAATCCTGAAACATCCACTTCAACGTTACTGGTTTGTACAGGCACCTTTTGCATTAATTTACCTTCAAGGCTGTACACAGCAACAGAAGATACACTTACATGGTTACTGCCAACAGAAACCTGGATTTTATCTTTTGCTGGATTTGGGTAAAATGAAAATTTATCAATTTCTGTGGCAAATTCATCCACATTTGTGGTCAGGTATTCAATTATGTAATATAGCTCATTAGTATGATCTACATCATTCCATTGCCCAGCTGTTCCTAATGGCCAATTTGTGAAAGCTATCCCAAGGCCATCTTGCCCATTCCAGTCATCAGGTTCATCTCCCCAATTATTGTACAACCCACCAACAACATTTCCAGTGGTTGTACCTTGCCAAAACTGGGTACCTTTACCATTATTATCACCATCCCATATCCATTTGCCTTCTTCAGCTATATCATTCCCCCCAATCCATAAATAAGAGCCATCGCCTCCATCTGGAGCAACTGTACTATCAGCTACAATACCAGCCTGGTTCATGTAAAAAAAGATAGAATCTTGTTCTTGTTGTGTGCTTATTTCAGCCAATTTACCACCCTGTTCAACAGCACAGGCTGCTGCATCAACCCATGTTTTTTTCTCTTTTACAATTTCATAATCACTCCCACCAAACGAGAATGAATAGATATTATTTTCATCAGGCTCACATTGCCCGTTTGCCAAGGGGGTAAATAAATAAAAACAAAGGGTAAAAATAAAAAAGGCAAGTATTGATTTTTTCATGGTCAGTTAATTTTAATTTGATAATAAGACAGTTAGAAACAATTAATGTATTTCTTTTTAAAAGACAGCACCTTCATTGAAAGATACCTGAAAACCAGAAATAAAGTTACACCTAAAAGTTAGGTAATGCAATACCCTGGAACGCTAAAATCAGTTTCAATTTATTTCCTGACTGAAGAACCTCTTACAATCAATTCATTAGGCATTGTAAGGGTCTGGAAATCAATTGGATTTGATTTGTTTTCAATTTGTTCAATCAATAATTCACATGCAGTTTGCCCCATTTCAAAACCAGGCTGTTTGATGGTTGATATAGAAGGGGTTACCACTTCTGAAAAAGGTTCATTGCTAAAGCCTACTATCCCAATATCTTCAGGTACTTTAATCCCATTTTCTTTGCAATAGATAATTGAACTTAAGGCTGTGGTGTCATTACCACAAAAACAGGCATCAGGTTTTGAAGGGCTAGTGATCAGCTTCCTGAAAGCATTAGTAGCTACTTCCCTGATTAACCTGTTGTGCAAAATCAGTGTTTCATCAATGACTAAGCCAGCATCTTTGAGGGCATCTTTATACCCCTGTAAGCGGTCTTTATATATTTGCAGGTTTAAAGGGCCACTTATATGGGCTATTTTTTTGTAGCCCTGGTCAATTAAGTGTTTGGTTGCCTTGTAACCCCCCGCATAGTCATCAACAATGATTTTATGGGTATATATCTCTTTGGGGGCTCTGTCAAAAAATACCAGGGGGATAGATTTATTGGTGAACAGGCTTAGATGGGTGAAATCTTCAGATTCCATGGCAATGGAAATAATGACCCCGTCAACCCTGTTTGAATAAAGGGAATGGGCTATGGATGTTTCCTTATCATACTGGTCATTTGACTGGGCTATAATTACATTGTAACCAGCCTCAGATGCATAAGCTTCCACCCCACTAATCACTGAAGAGAAAAAATGCCTGTTGATCAGTGGGACGACAATACCAATGGTAAATGTCCTTTGGGTTCTTAGGTTAGAGGCTATTATATTGGGCCTGTATCCTAGCTTTAAAGCAAAATCCTGTATCTTTTTCCTGGTTTTAAGGCTGATTTTAGGGTTATTGTTCAATGCCCTTGAAACAGTAGATGCAGAAATGTCCAACTCCCTGGCAATATCATGAATGGTAATTTCTTTTTTATTGTCCATGCATATGGTTTGTAACACAAAGATGAAAATAATTTTAAATTTCTCCATACTTTTTCTTTATTTTGTGCAATCGATTGCATTTATTTGAATATTGTTCATACTTTAGATGTGTTTAATTTGTATAGCAGAAAGAAAATAGAATATGGCAACTTACTATGAAGAAAGGTTTGCATACCATCCTGAAGAATTTAAAACCTATGGGACAGAAAAATAAGGAAAGAACTTCTGGTGGAGAATATAATGGGTCCTGGAAATTTGCGTATGGTTTATTCTTTAATTGAAAGGTACATTGTTGGTGGAGCAATTCCTTTAAAAGAAGCCCTGCCATTGGAAACAATTCAGCCTTTAAAAGCTGAATATTTTTGTGAAAGAAGGGAAGTAGGAATAATCAATGTTGGGGGTGCAGGCACCATTGAAGTGGATGGAACAATGAATATAAGGATGCACTTTATATAGGAAAAGGGAGCAAGCAAGTAATTTTTAAATCTGATGATAAAAATGCCCCAGCACACAAAGAATTCCCTGTAAAACATGTTACCCTTGGTGATACGAATGTGCTGCACCTGGGCTCACTGGAAACATCCAATGAAAGAAACATTAACCAATTGTTGATCAATACTGTTGTCGATACTTGCCAGTTGCAAATGGGGATGGCAGAATTAAAGCCAGGTAATGTGTGGAACACCATGCCTGCACATACCCATTCCAGGAGGAATGAAGTGTACTTTTATTTTGAAGTACCTGAAGAGCAGGCTGTCTGTCATTTTATGGGGCAACCTCATGAAACAAGGCATATTTGGTTGAAGAATGAGCAAGCTGTGATTTCACCAAACTGGTCTATCCACTCGGCAGCAGGTACAAGCAACTACATTTTTATTTGGGGTATGGCAGGTGAAAACCTGGACTACACTGATATGGATGTTATCCAGCCTACTGAATTGAAATAAAAAGTATTGATAAAAATTTGAAAGATGACCCAACAATTATTTGACCTAACAGGAAAAGTAACTTTAATTACAGGTGGGACACATGGCATTGGCATGGCCATTGGGAAGGTGCTTAGTAAAGCTGGTGCAAAAATCTGTGTGAATGACCTGTCAGAAGAAAAACTGGAAGCTTGCAAAGCTGCATATGCCAAAAAAGGAATTGATGTTTATACATTAAAATTTGATGTGGCCAATGAGGAAGATGTGGATAAGGGTATCACTAAAATTGAACAGGAGGTAGGTGAAATTGATACCCTGGTTCACGCCTGGTAATCTTCAACAGGTGGGGGAACAAACTGTATGAAAAAGATAATTATGGTGATTTAGATTATTGGGGAAGTGAACAGGA
>JANQHI010000061.1 GCA_028282705.1 Prolixibacteraceae bacterium
AGGTGCAATATGCTGATACCTTGCATATTTTTATGAACCACTGGCCATCAAGATATGGAGGGGTATTAGAAACAGTTGACAAACGGGCACTGGCAGCAAGAGTTTTAAAAGAACATATTGAACAGCTTAAAAAGGAATACCCTTCCCCTCAAATTGTTGTAATGGGTGACTTCAATGACCAACCTAATGATAATAACTTGGTGAATGTACTGGATGCAAAAACAGAAATAAAGGATATTGATGTGGGCGGATTATATAATCTTTCTCCTTTATGGGAAGGTAATTCAAAAGGGACTCACAAGTACCAGTCACAATGGTCAATATTTGACCAGGTTATGGTTTCAGGAAACCTTTTGCTCAAAGATGGGAAAATCTATGTAAACCAGGATGATGCAAATATATTTATTAAGCCTTTTTTGTTAGAGCAGGATAATAGATATGGAGGGGTAAAGCCTAACAGGACTTTTACAGGTTTTAAATACAATGGTGGGTTTAGTGACCACTTCCCAGTTTACCTGGATATCAGGAAAAATTAATATCCTACTTTTTCAGCCCAAGTTCATTGGCTTTTTGAAGCATAAACTCATAAGCTTGGTCAAAATTATTTTCAATAATCCCATCCAGTATGGCCTCTTTTATGGCATTTTTGATAATCCCAACTTCCCTGCACTGTGGTAAATTGAAAGTTTCCATAATTAATTCCCCGGAAACAGGTGGCTGAAAATTGCGGATATGATCCTTCTTTTCAATCTCTTTAAGTTTCTCCCTGACAATGCTGAAGTTTTTCATATAACGTTTCACCTTCTCCTGATTTTTAGAAGTTATATCAGCTTCACATAAGGTCATCAGGTCATCAATATCATCTCCAGCTTCAAATAACAGCCTCCTTACAGCTGAGTCAGTAACAACATCTTCAGAAAGTACAATTGGGCGCATGTGTAGCTGTACCATTTTCTGTACAAACTTCATCTTTTCATTCAAGGGAAGTTTCATCCTCCTGAAAATCTTAGGTACCATTTTCCCACCAATAAAATTATGGGAATGGAATGTCCAGCCCTGCCCATCAACAAACTTTTTGGTGGCAGGTTTGGCAATATCATGTAAAAGGGCTGACCACCTCAGCCATAAATTATCTGAATTAGGGGCTAAACGATCAAGCACTTCCAGGGTATGGTAAAAATTATCCTTATGGGCTATCCCATTCACTGTTTCAACTCCTTTGAGGTTAAAAAGCTCTGGGAAAATAATTTCGAGCAGGCCAGTTTTTTCAAGCAGTTTAAAACCTAATGATGGTTTTTTTGACAGGATAATTTTGTTCAATTCTTCACTAATCCTTTCAAATGAAACAATCTTTATTCTGTCTCTATTAACTGAAATAGCTTGCAGGGTTATTTCATCAATAAAAAAGTTTAGCTGGGATGAAAACCTGATGGCCCTGAGCATACGCAAAGGATCATCAGAGAAAGTTATTACAGGGTCTAATGGGGTTTTAATAATTTTGGACTGAAGGTCAGAAATCCCAGAGAAGGGGTCAATAAGCGCTCCAAAATCTGGTTTATTTAAGCTTAGTGCAAGTGCGTTTATTGTGAAATCACGCCTTTTTTGGTCATCTTCCAGGGTGCCATTTTCAACAACAGGTTTTCTTGAGTTTCTTTGATATGATTCTTTGCGCGCTCCAACAAATTCTATTTCAAGCCCTTTGAAATGAAACATGGCAGTTCCAAAATTTTTGAAAACACTGACTTTGATCTTGGGGTTTATTCTTTTGGCAACTTCTTCGGCCAGCTTAATGCCACTTCCAATGGTCACTACATCAATATCAACTGAAGGCCTGTTCAGGAATAAATCCCTGACAAAGCCACCAATAACATATGTATCCTGTCCTAATTCAGAAGCAATATCTGAAATGACAGTGAATACCTGATGTCCTAATTTATCTTTCATTAGTACTGCCATAAAACGCTGCAAAAATAGTAGATAAATGTCATTTTGGTTCAAAACGTGACAAAATTACAATTTATTAGTTCTATATTGTAAGTGAATGCAGGTTTGCTGGATTGGTATTATTATTGATATGAAAAAATATAGATATATAGATATAAATAAAATTCATAATCATGTTAGAACATTTAACAAAAGAAACATTTAAAGAAAAAGTATTCAATTTTGAAGTAAATAAGGATTGGAAATATGAAGGAGACAAGCCATGTTTAATTGATTTTTATGCTGATTGGTGTGGACCGTGTAAAGTTGTAGCTCCAGTGTTGGAGGAATTACAAAGTGAGTATGGAGATGAAATTGTAATTTATAAAGTTGATACTGAAGACCAAAAGGAATTGGCAGGTATGTTTGGTATTCAAAGTATCCCTTCATTGTTATTTGTCCCAATTGATGGGCAGCCACAAATGGCCATGGGGGCATTGCCTAAAGATACTTTTGAGAAAGCTATCAAAGATGTACTAAAAGTTGATAAACCTTTGGCTAATTAAAAAGCTTTTAAGATTGTTTCCAGCTTAACACCCCTTGAACCTTTAATAAAGCATAAGCTATCTTTGATTGGGTAATTTTGGATATGTTTGGTTAACTCTGTAACTTCTGGGAAACAAGTAATTTTATCATTTATTGATGTTTGGCAAAAGTTGCTACCCACCAAAAAAATGCGAGAAATGCTTTCATTTTTGATAAGGTCAACAATTTTCTGATGTTCATTATGGGAATCTTTACCAAGTTCAAGCATATCTCCCAGTATCAGGATTTTATTAGGGTGTTTAAGAGATAAGAAATTTTTTATGGATGTATGCATGCTTGTGGGGTTAGCATTGTAGGCATCCATAATTATTTTATTGCTACCATGCTCAATAAGTTGTGACCTGTTATTCCCAGGAACATAGTTTTCAAGTGCATTTTTTATTTCATCAGGAGCTACTTTAAAATAACTTCCAACGCAAATAGCAGCCAATACATTTTCTAAATTGTAAGCTCCAATTAACTTCGTTCTTATGTGAATGTTTTTATTATCAATTTGAGAATTAACTTCAAGAAATGCTTCAGCATGTGTTATGGTTCCATTGGCCAAAGAATTTTCATAGTTACCATAGGCCGAAAAGTTTATTTTTTCTTTAATCAGCCCTAACAAAATATCATTTTCACCATTAATAAAAATATGCCCATTATTCTTTTCCAAAAAACGGTAAAGTTCTGCCTTAGTTTGCTTAATACCCTCAATTGAACCAAACCCTTCAAGATGGGCTTTCCCTATGTTGGTAATTAAACCATAATCTGGTTGGGCGATTTCACATAATTGGTTGATTTCTCCTATGTGGTTTGCTCCCATTTCCACAACAGCCATTTCTGTGTCAAGCCCTATGCTTAGTAAGGTGAGGGGAACACCAATATGATTGTTTAGGTTTCCCTGTGTATAAGTAATTTTGTATTTTTTACTTAAAACAGATGCAGCAAGCTCTTTGGTGGTGGTTTTTCCATTTGTCCCTGTAATTGCTATTATTGGGATACCCAATTTTTTTCTATGGAATGTTGCTAACTCCTGGAGCGTGTTTAACACATTGCTTACAAGGATATAATTAGCATTTTTGGCAATTTCTGGGTTGTCAACTACAGCATAAGCTGCTCCTTCTTCCAAAGCCTTTGAAGCAAAAATATTTCCATCAAAATTAGCCCCTTTTAAAGCAAAGAACATTGACCCTGGCTTAATTTTCCTGGTATCAATGGATACACCACTTGAATGAAGGAACAATTCATATAGTTTATTTATATTCATAGGGTACTAAAAAAAGAAAACCCCACTTTAGTAAAATGAGGCTTTCAATTGAGTAATCAATATTTTAAAATCCATCAGGACTTCCTACCCTGGTCATAGCGCAACGGAATCCCAAATCACTTTTTGATTTATCTTGCTCAAGATACCTTCTGGTACCAGGCACTAACCAATATGCCCTGTCTTTCCACGATCCACCTTTGTAAACCCTAACATTATCTCCAACAAGGGAAGAGACACTTCCTGGTGTCTCACCTTGGATGTACATGCCTTCAGTTCCCACTTCACTTGTAGCATTCCAATCGTTTCCATCAATAATTTGTGAACGATAATCACCATCTTCAAAATTCCTGAAATCAGCAACAGTATCAACAGCTAACCTTCCATATTCATCCCTGACAAGGTTTCCTTCAGCATCCCTGCTATATTCTGTAAATACATTTCCCCTGACAGGCTGAAATTCTTCAATGTCAGCAAATGATAAAGGACGATACACATCAAATACCCATTCGTTTACATTTCCGGCCATACAATATAGCCCATAATCATTTGGGTCATATGAATAAACAGGAGCAGTTATATCAGCATTATCATTTAATGCACCTGCCATACCCATAAGGTCTCCACGTCCACGGGTAAAGTTAGCCTTTAGCCTCCCTTTTTCCTTTTTTGAATCATTACGTACATAAGTTCCATTCCATGGGAAAAGTTTCCTGTCTGATAAAAGTTCTCCATCAGTATTCCCAATTAACCCATAAGCTGCATATTCCCATTCTGCTTCAGTTGGCAGGCGGTAATTTGGGAGCAATATCCCATCTTCCCATCTTAACCTTTTTTCTGAACCATCTTCATTTTCAAGGGGCGTTTCACCTGTTGTCCCCTGATAAAGCCCTGCAAGGTAAGTATCAGTAGTAAATACATTTTGCCCTCCTTGGGTGTTATCTATTGCAAGGATACCTTTTTCAATTAGTATTTGTTCATTTACCCTATCAGTCCTCCATTTACAATATTCATTTGCCTGCTCCCATGAAACACCCACAACAGGGTAATCACTATAAGCAGGATGGCGCAAATAATTCCTTATATATGGGTCATTGTATGCCAACTCTTTCCTCCATTGTAGGGTGTCTGGCTTAGCAGCTTCCTTTTTTACCTTATCACCTGGGTAAACCCTATCCAACCAATAAAGATATTCAAGGTAATCTTGGTTGGATACTTCAGTTTCATCCATATAAAATGAGGCAACAGTCACCCTTCTTGGATTATTATCCCAGCTATACATTACATCTTGCTCAACACGCCCCATGGTGAATGTACCCCCTTGTATAAAAACTAGGCCAGGACCAGCCTCTTGCTCATAATCTGTTTGATATGGTATATTCCCATACTCGGGATCATTATATTTCCATCCTGTAGTACGGGAAACATCTCCTCCTCCCGACCTGTCAAATAATCCACACCCAGCTATGGATGCGGCTAAAAACACTAGTAGAAAAGTTTTTAGCTTCATTGTACTGTTAATTTGTTATTACAATTTGATTGTCACAAATATAACTAAATTGTTGTATTCTTATTGTCCAGGCTAATTATTATTTTGCGAAGTTATATTAATCAACTTGTTAATAACTTTGTTATATATAAAGGATTTTGAAAGGTGGCTTTATAGGATTGTCAACAACAATAATTAATATTGTGGCTGCGTTCTTGATGTACAAAAAAAGTGACTATGTTTAGATTTACTATAATCTTACTAATATTTGTATTTGCATTCAGTGTAAATGATATTGGAAAACATTCATTTATATTAAATTGGGAAGCAAGTACATCTTTTTCTAATAGCCTTGAAAGTGTTGGTTTTGAGGGGTGTGAATATTTAGATCAGATATCACAATTGCCATATTTTGTAAAAACATTACCTATATCTAATGGAAAGGACTTTTATGTCGAATTGGAAAATCCTGTTTTTGAACAAATTAATGGTATTGAAGGGATGGTCAGCGAAAACATGATCCCAAATAAAATAAATGTTCATACTTCTAGCCTAAGATCAGGTTCATCCCAACATCTCTATATAGAAATACTTCCTTTTAGGAGAGAAGGAGATAAATATTTCAGGTTAACAAAATTTGACCTAAAATATATCCCTAAAGAAAGCAGCCTGAATGCTATGCAACAATTTAATTGGAAATCAGCATCAGTTTTGGCAAATGGTAGTTGGGTTAAAATTGCAACCACATCTAAAGGGATACATAAGATCCCATACAGTACATTGGGAGACTGGGGCTTTTCCAATCCTCAGAATGTAAACATCTTTGGGAATAATGGGTATATGTTATCTGAAAATAATTCAGAAATTGAATATGATGGCCTTCAGCAACTATCAACATGGAAAGGCAAGGACAATGGTGGAAATGACTGCTTGTTTTTCTTCTCTACAGGAAATACAAAATGGGGTTGGGATGAAGGTGATAATAAATTCAGGCACAAAACAAATGTATATGCCACATCAACCTATTATTTCCTTTCAGAAAATGTTGGGAATGAAAAACCTGTGGGCATGTATGATGAGGTTGTAGCCCCAGAAACTAATACAACAAGTACATTTGATGAATATGCTTTGCATGAAATAGAAAAGTATAACCTGATACGCTCAGGGAAAAAATGGTATGGGGAAAACTTTATAAGAGGTTCAAGCAAAAATGTAAGTTTTAACCTGAGTGGCAGGGTAACTGATTCTCCTGTAGAATTTACCATTAATGGGGTAGCACGTTCATCAACAATTTCTTCATTAAACTTAAATGTAAATAATACATATAAAGATTCACTTTATTTATACAATGTTGATATTACAAGTGCTTCAGGAACTTATGCCAGAGAGGATTTAGAGGAGTTTGAATTTACCCCTGGAGGAGAGAATGTCAGTATTGATTTTACATACAATGCCTCAAATTCATCAGCAATAGCCTGGTTAGATTATGTGGAATTAAACTATAAGAGGAATATTTCTTTTATTGAACCAGAACTGTTTTTTAGGGATGTTACAACAGTTGGGGAAGGTAATGTTACTTTATTTGAAATCAGTAATGCAAATTCAAACTTAAAAGTTTTTGATGTTTCAGGAATAACAGATGTTGTGGAAGTGCCTTACAACTTAAATGGGAATACTATAAACTTCAAAAGGGGCTCAAATGATTTAAAGGAATATGTTGTATTTAACCCAACAGGAGATTTTCCAACTCCTGAAAAAGTTAGTGATATTGAAAACCAAAACTTGCATGCTGGCTCCAATTCAGAAATGGTTATTATTTCACATCCTGATTTCATAGCTGCATCAAATGAAATAGCAGAATTCCATAAAAACTATGATGGGATGGATGTTTTGGTAGTTAAAAGCACAGAGGTATATAATGAGTTTAGCTCAGGTATGGCTGATGCTACAGGCATTAAAAGGTTCATTAAAATGAGCAGGGATAAAAACAGCAACCTGAAGTATATTTTGTTGGTTGGGGATGGCACGTATGATAACAGGAACATATTGGGGGAAAGCCACAATTTTATTCCCACATACCAGGCAAATAACTCATTGCTGCCAACAAACTCATTTGTTACTGATGACTATTTTGTAATCCTTGATGAAGGAGAAAGTGTGTTCAATGGGGCTGTTGACCTTGGAATTGGAAGGATTCCTTGCTCAACTACACGTGAAGCTGACATTGTTGTAGATAAAATTAAAAACTATTATTCATCAGAAGCATTAGGGAACTGGAGGAATATTGTTTGCTTCATTGCGGACGACCAGGATGGTGGAAATGGTACTGAGGTTGACCATATGGAAGATTCAGAAACCCTTGCTAATAAAGTAAATGAAATTAATGGGGCTTTTGTAACTGATAAAATATATTTTGATGCATATCCTGAAGAATCAACCACTGCTGGTGAACGTTACCCAGATGTTACTGATGCTATTAATGAACGTGTGAAAGATGGGGTATTGATACTAAATTATGTGGGGCACGCCAATGAAAGGTTTATGGCTGATGAACATGTCCTTGATGTAAGTAACATTAACTCATGGACCAATGAAAATAACCTCCCTATTTTTGTAACTGCAACTTGTGAATTTAGCAGGTTTGATGATGATGAAATGTCAGCAGGTGAATATATATTATTCAATCCCAATGGAGGTGGTATTGGGTTGTTTTCTACAACCAGGCTTGTGTTCTCAAGCTCGAACTTTAACTTAAGTAAAAGTTTTTACAATACAGTTTTTGCAAAAGGGGATGATGGGAAAAACCTAAGGCTGGGGGATATTATGAAGAATGCTAAAGTTGGTGCACATAATTCCATTAATAAAAGGAGTTTCTCATTGATGGCTGACCCAGCACTCAGGCTTTCTTATCCAGAGTTTAATATTGTAACAACTACAATTAACCAAAATGATGCCCATGGAGATGCTGATACTATAACGGCTCTTAACGAAGTAGTCGTTACTGGTTATGTGGCAGATTTCCAGGGGAATAAATTGGTAGATTTTAATGGGGAACTAACACCAGTGGTTTATGATAAATCAGTAATGTTGCAAACATTGGGGAATGATGGTGGGCTGCCTGTAACTTTTAAAGTACAGGACAATGTTATTTATAAAGGATTGGCTAGTGTTACCAGTGGTGAGTTTTCATTCTCTTTTGTGGTTCCCAAAGATATTTCTTATAACCTGGGAGAGGGTAAAATTATTTATTATGCACAAGACGGAAGTAAAGATGCAAATGGTGCTTTTGAGAATTTTTATATAGGTGGGTCATCAAATAACCAGGTCGCTGATAATACAGGGCCACAGGTTCAACTTTACCTTGACAATACTGATTTTATTTCTGGGGGGCAGACCAGTGCAAACCCTCTTTTGTTGGCTTACATTTCTGATGAAAATGGTATTAATACTGTAGGTACAGGGATTGGCCATGATATTACTGCTGTACTGGATGGGGACTATTCAAACAGCATTGTATTGAATAGTTACTACCAGGCTGACCTGGATAACTATAAAAGTGGCAAAGTAGAATACCCTTTGTCTGGGTTGTCAGTTGGAAAACATACATTGAAATTGAAGGTTTGGGATGTTGCAAATAATTCTTCTGAAGTAGAAATAGAATTTATAGTAAACAATGATTTAAAAATTGAGGAAATTTCAAATTATCCTAACCCGGTAACAAACAGTACTGATTTTATATTTACCCACAACCAACCTAATGAGTTATTTGAAACACACATCCAGGTTATTGACAGGAATGGGAGAACCATTGATTCATTTTATAAGACTATCCCTTCAAGTGGTACAAAGAGTGTCCCAATAAATTGGGATCCTCAATCCAAAGGCATTAGAATGATGAATGGGCTTTATTTATACCAGATTACTATAAAAGCAAGTGATGGGTCTATGGCAAGTAAAGCAGGAAAAATGTTATTTGTTAAGTAAATTTTCCATACCCATATAATTTTTTGAAATTAGTTTCGTTCTCTTTCTACGTAAAAAATTAAATGAATAAGTAGAAATTATATCTTTGCATTTTCAATAAAGGAATATTATGACAAAACTTACCAGGTTTATAGCTCTGATTATTTTATTCGTTTCAGCTGCTGAAGGATTAAAGGCTCAATCAACAACAACAGGAGCCAATGTGATTACAACTGCAGTTTCATTTTTAACCATTACTCCTGATTCAAGGGCAGGAGGTATGGGTGATGTGGGTGTTGCCACAACCCCTGATGTAACAGCTCAACACTGGAACCCTGCAAAATATGCATTTATTGAAAGTGATATGGGGATAGGGATGTCATACAGCCCTTGGTTACGTGCACTGGTTGATGATATAAACCTGGCATATTTGGTTGGTTATAAAAAAATTGATGACCAGCAAATTTTGGGTGGGTCATTGCGTTATTTTGCCCTTGGAGATATTGTTTTTACCAGTAATACTGGAGAATACCTGGGGCAGCAAAGCCCAAATGAATTTGCAATTGACTTTTCATACACCAGGTTGTTGTCTGAAACACTCTCAGGTGCAGTAGCTGTAAGGTATATTCGTTCTGATTTAACTGGTGGGCAGTTAATTGATGGTGTTGAATCTCATGCTGGTAACTCATTTGCAGCTGATGTAGCTTTTTATTATTACAAAGAAGTACAAGCAAGGAGGAAAGATAACATCTTTTCAGCTGGGATAAATATATCCAATATTGGTGCAAAGATTTCTTATACTGATGGTGAAAGAAAAGACTTTATCCCAACCAACCTGAGGCTTGGCTTAGCATACCAAATGGAGCTGGATGACTATAATACATTTACCATTGCTTTTGATGCAAATAAATTATTGGTGCCAACACCTGTAAAAAAGAATGTGGTCAATAATGATGGAGTAGTCATTGGGTCAGATTTTAGTTCTGATAAATCAGTAATTGCTGGTATTTTTAGTTCATTCAGTGACGCTCCTGGTGGCTTTTCAGAAGAACTAAGGGAAATCTCCTTGTCTGCTGGTATTGAATACTGGTATAATAAGCAGTTTGCTTTAAGGGCAGGATACTTTTATGAGGATGAAGAAAAAGGTAACAGAAAGTTTATAACTGCTGGTGCAGGTTTAAAGCTGAATGTTTTTGCCCTTGATTTTTCATACCTATTGCCTACAGTTCGTAACCATCCATTGGAAAACACATTGCGTTTTACCCTTTCATTTGATGTGGATGCATTCAGCAACCAAAGGAGGTAAGCATGAATTTCAGGATTGGGCAGGGATATGATGTTCATTGCCTGGCCAAAGGGGAAGAATTATGGCTGGGGGGAATAAAAATCCCACACAGCAAAGGGACAATAGCACACTCAGATGGAGATGTGTTGATCCATGCCATTTGTGATGCTTTGCTGGGGGCAGCCAAGCTGAGGGATATTGGGTGTCACTTTCCTGATACTGATGAAGAATTCAAAAATATTGATAGCAAAATCCTGCTTAAAAAAACGTGTGAGTTACTGCAAAAGGAAAACTATCAGGTAGTAAACATTGATTCCACAATTTGTGCTCAACAACCAAAACTAAAAGGGTATATCCCTGAAATGGAAAAAGTGCTGGCAAAGGTAATGCAGCTTGAGGTTGGGCAAATCTCAATAAAAGCCACAACCACAGAGAAGATGGGTTTTGTTGGGGAGGAAAAAGGGATTGCAGCTTATGCAGTTGCGCTCATTGAAAAGGTTTAAAAACTCATTTAATCTTTTATATCTTTCATTTCTTAGTTGATAAGATTGGATATTGGTTGGATGTTTCAGGAAATCAAAAACATAAATGGATTTAATGAGAAAATTGTATCAGGAGTGACTGTATTAGCTTACTTCCTTACCCCTGATTGCAATGTATGTAAAATATTGAAGCCCAAAGTCGCAGAACTTATTTGCACTGAGTTTCCACAAGTGGAACTAATATATGTTGATTTGGTAAGCCAACCTGCCCTGGCTGCCCAGCAAAATGTTTTTATTGCCCCTACAATAATTGTCTATCTTGAAGGAAAAGAATTCATTAGGAAAAGCAGGAATATAGGTATTCAGGAACTCAAAAAGGAAATAAAAAGGCTTTATTCAATTTTATTTTAAGTTAAGCTATTTTGTTTTGATAGTTTTGTTAAATAGCTTAATTTTGAATTTCAAGTAAAAATCCCTAAAGTGAAAACCAAAGTACTACATATAATTGCTATTCTTTTAATATTTTTATTTCAAGGAAATATTGTTTCTTCCCAAACAGAAACAATAAATGGCCTTAAAAGTGAAATACCTAACCTTGAAGGTGAAGAATTGGTGGATGCCTACCTGCAAATAGCCAAGGAAAATATATACATTGACCCCTCTGTCACCATAAAAAATGCTGAATTGGCTCTTAAGTTAGCTGAAGAATTGGGGAACATTGAACAAATAGCCAGATCACATATTTACCTCGGCAATGGGCTCCTGTTCAATGGGCAGTTTGAACCTGGGATTAAAGAGATTGATACAGCCATAGATTTGTCAAAAAAAGTAAGCAACCCTATGTTGATGTGCCAGGGCTTAAATGCCAAGGCTGTTTATTTTATGAATACAGGAGACTATGAACAGTCCTTACAACTTTTCAATGAATCATTGCAATTAGCAATTGACAATGGTTTTACTTCTGAGGTAGCTATGATCCAGTTTAATATTGGAGCAGTGCACACTAACCAGGGGGAATCCATAAAAGGACTTATAAAATTTAAACAGGCATTGGACTTTTTTAAAGAGTCTGGTAAAAAAGAAATAATTGCAAGGATATTTAATAACATAGCTGTTAATTACCATTCATGGGGGAATTTGGACCAAGCCCTTGAAAATTACCAGAATGCAGCAAAAATTTATGAGGAAATAAATAATCCTTTGGGGCAGGTAGCTGCAATGAATAATATTGGTGAGATTTTTAAAGACAAGAAACAATATAGCAAAGCCATTGAATATTATGAGCATTCTCTGGAAATTTCAAAGACAAGGTCTAATATGGTATTCAGGGCTGTGCCAATGGTTGGGTTGGCAGAAGTTTATTTAAAGTCTGGAGAAATTGAAAATGCAGAAATTTATATTACCCAGTCATATAAAATTTTCAAGGAAAATAATTTTAAGGAAGGAATTGCCAGGTCAAGGGCTTTAGCAGGAGAACTTGCATATATCAGGAGTGATTTCAAGGTAGCTAATAATTATCTAAATGAGGCTTTAAAACTGGCGCAGGAGATTGGGATCAAAGAACTTGAATCTGATATTTATAAACTTCTTTCAAATGTGAAAAAGGATGAAAATAAATTTCAACAAGCCTTAAATTATGCCATTTTGCACAATGCAATTGAAGACTCCTTATTAGATATTTACAAAAGCAAGCAGTTGAATGATATATTGGCTCAAATGGAAATAAGCCAAAGGGAAACTGAAATAGGTCTTTTGCAAAAGGATAATGCCATTAAAGACCTGGAAATTAAAAGGAGGACATTACAGTCAAGGTTTCTCTATGCTTTATTGGTATTGGTGTTTGCATTTGCCATTGTGGTGTTATATTTCAGCAACCAAAGAAAAAAATCCCAACAGGTTGTGGAAGGGAAAAACCGCCAGATTTCTGAACAACATGACCAACTGGTTATGGCTAATGATATGAAAAACAAATTTCTGTCTATTATTGGGCATGACCTTTTATCACCAGTAGGAGCAATTCGTGATGTCATCATACAGTTAGCTGATTATCCTGAAATGTTTACAGAGGAAGAAAGGGTGGCAATAATAACTGACATGCGCCTGGAAGCTGATAGCACTTATTTCCTTTTAACAAATTTATTGACCTGGGCAAAAAGCCAAAATGAGGGTGAGTCAAAGAACCTGGAAGATTTTACTCTTAGGAAAATAGTGAGATATAGTATTCAGTTGCATAAGAGGAATGCAGAATCGAAATCCATAAAAATAACTTCAGATATTGATCCTGGGCTAAAAGTTTATTGTGACCAGAATATGGTTGGGCTTGTAGTTAGGAACCTGGTGTCAAATGCTATAAAATTTACACCTGAGGGGGGTGAGGTTACCATTTACACTAAAGAAAAAGATGGAGTTGTTGAATTCTGTGTAAAAGATACGGGGATTGGGATATCAAAACAGAACCAGGAAAGGCTGTTTAGCAATGAGCATATTTCAACCTATGGAACTAACAAAGAAAAAGGTACTGGCCTGGGGTTGATCTTATGCAAAGACTTTGTTGAAAGGAACAATGGTAAACTATACCTCAAGGAAACTTCTGAGAAAGGAAGCATTTTCTGTTTTACTATGCAAAAATCTACTTCCTGACCTCATGCGTTATTTACTAAAAAAGGTTGTCAATTAATTGATCTTCTGCTTTATTAGGCAGGGTAACTTTTAAGCCAGGATTTAGTTTCATAGCCTCTTTAATAGCAAATAGGGCAGGTTCATTTTGAGCCCAACTTCTTCTGGCTATCCCATTATTTACATCCCAATGGAGCATTAATTTTAACCTTGCATCAGCTTCAGCACTGCCATCAAGGGTAAGCCCAAAGCCTCCATTAATTACTTCTCCCCAACCAACACCCCCACCATTATGGAGTGATACCCAGGTAGCTCCCCTGAAACTGTCTCCAATAAAATTATGGACAGCCATGTCAGCAGTGAATGATGAACCATCATAAATATTGGAGGTCTCCCTGTATGGCGAATCAGTACCTGATACATCATGGTGGTCACGCCCCAATACAACAGGGGCAGAAATTAGCCCTTCCTGAATGGCTTTGTTAAAGGCTTCAGCAATTTTAGTCCTTCCCAGGTAATCAGCATATAATATCCTCGCTTGTGAACCTACCACCATCTTGTTTTTTCCTGCCTCTTTGATCCAGTGGATATTATCTTCCATCTGTTTCCTTATTTCAACAGGAGATCCTTTTGCCATTTGCTCCAGCACTTCAGCAGCAATCTTATCTGTAGTTTCCAGGTCATCAGCTTTGCCTGATGTACATACCCACCTGAATGGGCCAAAGCCATAATCAAAGAATAGTGGACCCATTATATCCTGAACATAAGAGGGATAAATAAAACTGCCATCAGGGTTGGTTATTTCAGCATTAGCCCTTTGTGATTCCAGCAAGAAAGCATTTCCATAATCAAAGAAGTACATACCCTTTTGTACCACTTTATTAATGGCAGCCACATGCCTCCTTAGTGATCCATAAACTTTTTCTTTAAAAAGCCCTGGATTTTCAGCCATCATTTGGTTTGATTCTTCAAAACTCAACCCAACAGGGTAATAGCCACCAGCAAAAGGGTTATGCAATGAGGTCTGGTCTGAACCCAGCTCAATTTCTATATTGGTTTCAGCAATTTTTTCCCATAGGTCAACAATATTGCCCACATAAGCCAATGAAACTGCTTCATCATTTTCCTGTGCTTTAGTGATCCTCTGGATAAGTACACCCAGGTCATTATGGAGTTCATCAACCCAGCCTTGCTCATGCCTTTTTTTGGCAGCCATGGGGTTTATTTCAGCAACTACCCCAATCAACCCTGAAATAACAGCAGCTTTAGGTTGTGCCCCTGACATCCCCCCAAGCCCTGATGAAATAAATATTTTCTTTTTACCTGAACTCCTTTGATGAATCCTGGCAGCATTTAGTAAGGTAATGGTTGTGCCATGTACAATCCCCTGAGGTCCAATATACATATATGAACCAGCAGTCATCTGCCCATATTGGGTAACTCCCAGGGCATTAAACTTTTCATAGTCATCTTTGGAAGAATAGTTTGGGATCATTATCCCATTGGTCACAACTACCCTGGGGGCTTCAACCCTTGATGGGAATAATCCCATAGGGTGCCCTGAATAAATAACCAGGGTTTGCTCATCTGTCATTTCTGAAAGGTATTTCATGGTGAGCCTGTACTGAGCCCAGTTTTGGAATACAGCACCATTGCCACCATATGTAATCAACTCATGTGGGTGTTGCGCCACTGCAGGGTCAAGGTTGTTTTGTATCATTAACATGATAGAAGCAGCTTGGACAGATTTGTGTGGATAATCCCCAATGGGACGTGCTTTCATTTCATAATCAGGGCGTAACCTGTACATGTATATACGCCCATAGGTATTCAATTCATAAAGGAATTCGGGTGCCAAAATGGCATGTTGTTCAGGAGGGAAGTATCTTAGTGCATTTTTTAAAGCCAGCTTTTTTTCAGTTTGGTTTAAAATGCCTTTTCTTTTAGGTGCATGATTTACAGTTACATCCAAAGGTTTTGGGTTTGGTAAATCACTAGGTATTCCTTCTATGATTGATGTTTTAAATTCTTCCCTTGTCATTTTGTAATGATTGGTTTGTCTTTTGATACATACAAATTGGTGGCAAATTATTGGGTTTCGCCGATATTTTTGATGATTTATAACATAGTTTTTAAATCTTTATAAATACAGACAAATAGAAATTAAAATTTAGATAAAAATGAAAAAGTTTTTGTATGGTGTATTAGCTTTAATTGCAGTATTATTCTTTAGTAGCTGTGGTTATAATAAAATGGTAAGTTTAGATGAATCTGTGACATCTCAGTGGTCTCAAGTTGAAAATGTATATCAAAGGAGGGCTGACCTTATCCCTAACCTGGTGAATACAGTAAAAGGGTATGCTGAACATGAAAAAGAGACATTGGAAGGAGTGATTGAGGCACGCTCAAAGGCAACTTCAGTAAATATTAACCCTGAAAATTTAACCCCACAAACATTGCAACAATTTCAGGGGGCACAAGATGGACTCTCTTCAGCATTAAGCAGGCTAATGGTAGTTGTTGAACGTTACCCTGATTTAAAAGCTAACCAAAACTTCAGGGATTTGCAGGCTCAACTGGAAGGGACTGAAAATAGGATAGCAGTGGAAAGAAGAAAGTTTAATGAAACTACAAAACAATACAATACCTACATTAGAAAGTTTCCAATGCTCTTATATTCTGGAATGTTTGGATTTGAAAAGAAAAACTATTTTGAAGCTGCAGCTGGAACAGAAAAGGCACCAGAGGTTCAATTTTAGGTTGATTTAAGTATCTGAAAATTATAAGAAATTTGAAATGTCAGTAGCAAAACAGTTTACAGAAGAGCAGAAACAGCAAATTACAAATGCTGTAAAAGTGGCAGAAACCAATACCTCAGGAGAAGTCAGGGTGCATATTGAAAGGAAATGTAAAGCTGGTCCACTTGACAGGGCAGCCTACATTTTTGAAAAATTAGAAATGCACAAAACTGAATTAAGGAATGGTGTACTTTTTTACCTGGCTGTGGATGACCATAAATTTGCCATTTTAGGTGATGCTGGTATCAACAACAAAGTTCCTGAAAACTTTTGGGAAGAGGTAAAAGAAATAGCCATCTCCTTTTTTAAAGAAGGTAATTTTGCTGAAGGGCTTGAGAAATCAATCATAAAAGCAGGGGAGCAGTTGAAACAGCATTTTCCATACCAGGCAGATGATGTAAATGAATTAGATGATGAAATCTCATTTGGAGAAAAATAAAACATGAGTTACCATTGAAAATTAATAATATAAACCAATGAAACAATTTATAGCCATAATATTCTTTTTAACAGGTTCTTTGCTGAACCTTCAGGCACAAACTATCCCTGAACCTCCCGACCCACCTAAATTAGTGAATGACTATTCCAATATTTTAAATGCAAATGAAGAAAATAACCTGGAAAGCTACCTGGTTGCTTTTGCTCGGGAGACTTCAACCCAGATTGTGGTGGTGATTATTGATGAGCTTGAAACCTCAATTTCAGACTTTGCTTTTAAATTAGGTGAAAAATGGGGTGTTGGGCAAGGTGAAAAGAATAATGGTGCAGTTATTATCCTCAAACCTAAAAAGGGCAATGAAAGGGGACAAGTATTTGTAGCCACAGGTTATGGGCTGGAACATTTAATACCTGATGCCATAGCAAACAGGGATATTGTTGATGGGGAGATGATCCCACATTTTAAAAAAGATGATTACTATGGTGGGCTAGCTGCTGGTATACAGGTGATAATGGACTTGGCAAGTGAAGAATACACAGCCAGTGAATACCAAGAAAGGGCAAAGAAAAGTTCAGGGGGTGGCTCAGCTTTCTTTTTACTATTCCTGCTCTTTTTTGTGATCATACCTTTGTTAAGTGGAAGGAGAAGAAGGGCTTATTCCCCTGGTAGGAGCTTGCCATTCTGGATAGCTATGGGGATGATGGGCTCAAATAGGAGCAGCCATTCAGGTTCATTTGGGAATTTCTCTTTAGGAGGAGGAAGTTTTGGCAGTGGTGGATTTGGTGGATTTGGTGGTGGCAGCTTTGGAGGTGGAGGTGCAGGAGGTAGTTGGTAAAAAACCATGAACACTTCTGCCTTCAGTGTGTTTACTGAAAAACCAATCATTTTTACAGATTTGATGGAGTTAACAATCACAGATTATGCATTTGGTATGCGCCCAGGCGTGGCAATGCCAGATAAACAAATACTTGAACTGCTTGGAGAAGAAAGGGTGAGGAAGTTGGTAAGTGACCATTATGACCTGCTTGTTGAAAGTGAAATAAAGAACTTGTTTCCTGGAAATCCTGTTGCACTTGATGCTGCTAAAGAAAGGGCTGCTGATTTTTTTATCCAGATTTTGGGAGGTCCTCAGTATTACAATGAAAATAGGGGAAACCCCATGATGACCAGGCGACACATGCCTTTTAAAATCACCCCTTCAGCAAGGAATATTTGGTTAGGGTTTTATAAAGAGCTCCTTTTGGGACTTGATTTACCAGAGCATTTGATCCAATCATACTGGAACTACCTGAATGTATTTTCAACCTGGATGGTGAACACTAAAGAATAGGTTGCTGATGCAGAATTGCTAGTGGTTATTTTTGCCATTGTAGTAGCTACTTTTAGAGTTTTTGTTAATAAAGATGTTTGCCTCCAGACCATCTTTTTTTTGTTAGGTATATTTCGCCTGAATCAATGGCTCCATCTTCAATTTGGGTACCCATTGAATCATTCCACCTGTTTAGGTATCCAAACAGGCTGATAACCCCCAGGATTTCCACTATCTCACCATCATCCCAGTGTTTGTGCAGGTTTTCTGCAATAGCATCATCTACTGAATTGGGTATGCTTGAGGCTGCCACAGCAAAATCAAGGGCTGCCCTTTCTGCTTCAGAAAAGGCAGGGTGGGTTTTATACTCCCAAATATTTTCCAGCTTTTCCTGCTCGCTTCCATACCTTTCTGCTGCCCTTATGGTATGTGCCTGGCAATATTGGCAACCTGCTGTGTAGCTGGACAGGTAGCCTACCAAACGCTTTAGTGCACTGGTTACCTGGCCATGGTTTTTCATAACAGCTTTGTTCAGCCTGATAAAAGCATAAGCAATTTCTGGCCTTATTTGCATGGTTAATACACTGTTTGGGCAAAAACCCAGGGTTTCATTGAAAAAGAGGACAAGCTTTTCTAATTCAGGGTCTCCTTCAGGAGATTTGGGATTTACAAGTGGATGTTTCATATAGTGCTTATTTCTTGAGTTAGCTAAACCTTTAATGTATAGTTAACTATTATAAATACTTTTTGTTTTGTTGGGCAGGAATAAAAGTGTTACTCAATTCTTTGAAGCAAAAAAAAATGCACTACAAATTTTGCAGTGCATTTTAATTTATATTGAAATATTTTTAAATCTCTACATTGATCTCACTGATGTTATCATCAACCAGGATGCGCCCACAATATTCACAAACAATAATTTTTTTGCGGCTGGCAATATCCAATTGCCTTTGCGGTGGTATTTTATTGAAACATCCACCACATGCATCACGTTGGATGGTAACCACTGCTAACCCATTGCGTGCATTTTTCCTGATCCTTTTAAATGCTGACAATAACCTGGGCTCAATAAAAATCTCAATTTTCTCTGATTTAGCCTTCATTTTTTCCTCTTCAATCTTGGTTTCAGAGATAATTTCATCAAGCTCATTCTTCTTTGATTCCAGGTCTCCTTCCCTTTCTGAAAGGTCAGTTGTTGAGGTGCCAATCAGTTCTTTCTTTTCTTCCATCTCAGCAGTGAATTCTTTGATCCTCTTCTCTGATAGCTGGATTTCAAGGTTCTGAAATTCAATTTCTTTTGATAAAGAATCATATTCGCGGTTGTTGCGGACATTATTTTGCTGCTCTGTATATTTAGCTATTGATGATTGTGATTCCTTAATAGCAATTTTTTTATTATTGATGGAAGTTTCAAGGTTTTTTATTTCATCTTCAAGGTTGGTGATCCTGGTTTTTAACCCTGCAATATCATCTTCAAGGTCTTGTACTTCTAAAGGCAGTTCACCCCTAAGTATTTTTATCTTGTCAGCTTCAGAATAAACAGTTTGTAATTCAAATAAAGCCCTGAGTTTCTCCTCAATTGAAATGTCTTTCTCTTCTGATTTTGAATATTGTGTATTCATGCTTTATAAATTATATTTCAATTTAATTTGCACCATCAAAAATAACTAACTGGGTTAGTTTTTACTTTTGATAAATGGACTGCAAATTTAGGGAATTTTTTTATAAGTAATTCATAAAAAAGCTCTTTAGTGAATTGTTCACTTTCAAAGTGCCCAATATCTGCAATGACTATTTTTTTATCAGCATCAAAAAACTGGTGGTATTTAAAATCACCAGTAACAAAAAAGTCAGCATTTGCAGTAATTGCATTGGGTAATAAAAAAGAACCAGAGCCTCCACAAACTGCAATTTTAGAAACCTCCTTACCCAACAAACTGGTATGTTTAATTACACCACAATTAAATGTTTTTTTCAGTTGGATTAAAAAGGCCTCTTCTGAAACAGGCTTTTCCAAAGTACCTACCATGCCCATCCCAACCTGGTTGTGTTTATTTTCAAGAGGGTATATATCATAAGCAACCTCCTCATATGGGTGGGCATTTAATAAAGCACTGATGACTTTATTTTGTAAATGTTTTGGGAATATGGTTTCAACCCTTGTTTCTTTTTCAAAATGAATCTCATTTTTGTTGCCTACATAAGGGTTAGTATTGTTTCCTGCCCTAAAACTCCCTGTGCCTTGAAGGTTATAGCTGCATGAATCATAGTTTCCAATTACCCCTGCTCCTGCATTAAATATAGCAGACCTGACTTTTTCTGCCTGGTCAAAAGGGACAAAAGTTGCCAGCTTCTGCAATTGGCCTACAGCAGGTTGAAGGATAGTACAATTTGTAAGCCCAAGCTTCTCACATATTTTGCTGTTTACACCTCCCTGGATACTGTCCATATTGGTGTGGGCTGCATAAATAGCCACATCATTTTTAATGGCTTTTATAAGTGTCCTTTCAATGTAATTTTTCCCGGTAAGTTTCTTTAGCCCTGAAAAAATGATGGGATGGTGTGCTATTATCAGGTTGCACTGTAGTTTTATGGCCTCTTCAACAACTTCTTCAGTTACATCAATGGTGGTTAAAGCCCCTGTAACAACCTGGTTAGGGTTACCAGCCAGCAGGCCTGAGTTATCATATGATTCCTGGTAGCTCAATGAAGCTACTGACTCAAAGTAACTGGTTATCTCTTTTACTCTTAGTTCCATCAGCTTAAATTTCATTTTTTGGAGAAATTATTCATCTAAAGCATTCTTGATGTCTTCAACCTGAGACCTTATGTTTTGCAGGCGTTTAATGATTTCAAAAGTGTTTACTGTTTCTTCCCTGTTTTCTTTAAGCTTTTTCTTGGCTCCTTTCAGGGTCATCCCTTTTTCTTTTACAAGGTGGTAAATAAGCCTGAGTTCTTCAATGTCTTTCTTGGTAAACAGCCTGTTCCCTTTTTTGTTCCTAAAAGGTTTAACAGAAGGGAATGCTTCTTCCCAAAAACGTATGGTTGAATGGTTCACCTCAAATAGCTGGGTAACCTCCTTCATGGAGTAATAAATCTTTTCTATTTTGGGTTCTTTATAAGGCACCTTTAAATTTAATCAAAACTTTGCCCTGCATTAGCAGAGATGGCAATCATTTTTTCATATTCTTCTGGTGTCAGGTCTTTGTAATAATAATACTGTGGGTTAACAGCCACTCCATTTTTATGGACTTCATAATGCAGGTGTGGGGCAGTTGAACCACCAGTATTTCCAACATATCCAATCACATCACCACGTTTTACTTTAGCACCATGCCTGACATTAAATTTGCTGAGGTGGGCATATACAGTTTCATAACCATAGCCATGGTCAATTTTAATGACCATTCCAAAGCCAACCCTGCTGCGCTTATTCCCTTTTACTTCAACCACTTTCCCATCTCCAGTAGCATAAACTTCTGTCCCTGTTGGAGAGGTGAAATCCATGCCATAATGGAATTTCCTGATTTTGTAAATGGGATGTATCCTGTAAGCAAAACCTGAAGCTGTGCGCGTTAGGTCTTTGTTTGAAATGGGCATAATTGCAGGGATTGCAGACAACATTTTTTCCTTGTTTTTAGCAAAGTTCATTACTTCATCATATGATTTTGATTGAATGTAAGCTTCTTTAGAAATTACATCCAGTTTTCGTGAAGTATTGATAACCAATTCTGAATTTTCAAGGCTTTCCAGCTTTGAATATTTGTTTACACCACCGAAGCCAGCCTTCCTGATAGTTGTTGGGATAGGGTCAGTCTCAAAAATTACGCGGTAAATATTATCGTCACGCTGCTGTATATCATGTAAAACCTGGTCAATATTATCCAGGTCTTTTGACATTAATTCATATTGGGTTTGAAGCCTCTGGTTTTCACGTTTCAAAGATTTCATCCTTGGGGTTTCATAAAAACGCAGGAAAAGTACCACAATAACCAATGCCAAAGCAAGGCTGCTCAGAAAATAAGCCAGGTAGCCCAAAATCCTATCTTTGGATTTTAATCCAACTTTCTCGTAATTGAGGGTCTGTGGATTAAATTTGTATTTTTTCTTTGGCATTTTAATTCTCAGAATTTTAAATATCTGTTCAGCAAAATTAATTAAATCTGAAAAATATTACAAAAAGGCATCAATGCCCATCATTGCTTTGGGCAATTATTTGTTCATATTCATCCTTGGGTATATCAAGTGTGAAAAAGTTGAAAGGGTTTATTTTTTTACCATCTTTGACCATCCCATAGTGTAAATGAGGACCAGAAGTAATACCTGCATTGCCTACAAAAGCAATGGTATCTCCTCTTTTCACAACTTGCCCTTGGGTAACATTGAAACGCGAAAGGTGGCCATAAAGTGTTTTAAGCCCATACCCATGGTCAATGGTCAATAGTTTGCCAAAACCATAAGATGCATAATTTAATTCTTCAACAACACCATTGGCAGGGGCATGTATTGGGGTGCCAACATCAGCACTTAAGTCAACCCCCCAGTGGAACAACCTTTTTTTATGGACAGGGTGCATCCTGTATCCAAAATAATCCGAGATGTAAGCCACATCTTCTTTTGGGATGGGTGAAATAGCAGGAAAATATATAAGCCTTTTTTTCCTTTCTTTGGCCATTGCCAACAACTCATCATATGATTTTGATTGGATATAAGCTTTTTTAGAAAGTTTGTCAATCTTCTTAGCAGCCTCAACCAGAAGGTTGGCATTTTCAAAATTTTCATATTTTTTGTACACTTCTGACCCCCCAAAACCACTTTCCCTAACTGACTTGGGGATAGGCTCAGATTCAGTAATTACCCTGTACAGGCTATCATCACGTTTGCTAATCTCATTCAACTTGCTTTCAACCCTGTTAAACTCCTTTTCAAGTTCAGTATATTGGTTGAACATTTCTGATTTTTCTTCCTGAAGGTGGTTCAGCTTTGGCCATCCTAATGACCATACAATGCTCGTAATAATGATTGCAGCCAATGCTAATGAGATAGCAAAAAATTGCATTGCAGAGTTGATTTTTTGCTTTAAACCAGGCTTCGGCTTTTTATAGTTTAAAGAATCATTATCAAATCTGTAATATTTTTTCAGCATATAAAACTGCAATTTAGAGTTATTGAAATTAATTATTTACGTTAACTTTGCAAACCTTGAAAACATGGTTAAGTTGAATAAGGTACAAAACTAAACATTTAACTAAATGTTAGCTAATTTGTTGTATAAGGATTAGCTTTTTTTAACAATAAAAATAAAGAATAAATTATCTGGATATGAAGGCTTCAAAAGAGATCAGAAAAACCTTTCTTGATTTTTTTACTGAAAAAGGTCACCAAATTGTTGATTCAGCCCCTATGGTAGTAAAAGATGACCCAACTTTAATGTTTACCAATGCAGGGATGAACCAGTTTAAAGACCTGTTTTTGGGTAACCAACCTGTGAAATGGAGCCGCATTGCAGATACCCAGAAATGCTTAAGGGTTTCAGGAAAACACAATGACCTGGAAGAAGTAGGGTTGGATACATACCACCACACCATGTTTGAAATGTTGGGCAACTGGTCTTTTGGTGATTACTTCAAAAAAGAGGCTATTGACTGGGGCTGGGAGCTGTTAGTGAAGCGTTTTGGGATTTCAGAAGACAGGATTTATGCTACTGTTTTTAAAGGCAGCAAAGAAGACAACCTAGAAAGGGATGATGAAGCTGCTGGTTTTTGGGGTGCCTATTTGCCTCAAGGAAGGATATTGAATGGAAGTAAAAAAGATAACTTCTGGGAAATGGGAGATACTGGTCCTTGCGGCCCCTGCTCTGAGATACATGTAGACTTGCGTGATGAGGAAGAGCGTGAAAAAATCCCCGGGCATGAATTGGTAAACAAAGACCATCCAGAGGTAATTGAAATATGGAACCTGGTGTTTATCCAGTATAACAGGAAAGCTAATGGTAGCCTGGAAGAATTGCCTGATAAACATGTTGATACAGGGATGGGGTTTGAGCGTCTGTGTATGATACTTCAAGGGAAAAAATCAAATTATGATACTGATATTTTCCAAAATATTATCAAGGAATTAGAGAAAATTTCGGGTAAGGGATATGGCAAGGATGTAAAAACAGATATAGCCATGAGGGTTATAGCTGACCATTTAAGGGCTGTGTCATTTGCCATAGCTGATGGGCAATTGCCCTCAAATAATAAAGCAGGATATGTGATCAGGAGGATTCTGAGGAGGGCTGTGCGTTATGGGTACACTTTCCTTGAGTTAAAAGATGCATTCATATACCAGCTGGTTGAAACATTGAAAGATACCATGGGTGATGCTTTCCCTGAAATAGGGGCTCAGCAAAAACTCATTGAGAAGGTGATCAGGGAAGAGGAAAATTCATTTTTGCGTACATTGGAAAATGGCATCAGGCTCCTTGACCAGATCATCAAAAAAACAAAAGAAGAAAAACAGCAAACAGTTTCAGGGAAGGTAGCTTTTGAATTGTATGATACTTTTGGGTTCCCCCTTGACCTCACAGAACTTATCCTGAAAGAGACTGGCCTTGTGGTCAACCAGAAAGAATTTGATGTAGAGATGGAAGCTCAGAAAAACAGGTCAAGGTCAGCTACTTCTTTAGAAACAGGAGACTGGATCATATTAACACCAGATGATGTTGAAGAGTTTGTAGGCTATGATTACCTGGCTACTGAGGTAAAAATTGCACGTTACAGGAAAATTTCATTTAAAGGAAAAGACTTGTACCAATTAGTATTTAACATCACCCCATTTTATGGTGAAAGTGGTGGGCAGGTTGGTGATACTGGCTACGTTGAGGCTGATGGAGAAAAAACTAGCATTATTGATACAAAAAAAGAGAACAACCTGATCGTTCATTTAACTAAACAGTTGCCTGCTGATCCATCAGCTACTTTTAAGGCAGTTGTGAATGAAAATAAGAGGTTGCTCACGGCCAACAACCATACAGCAACACATCTGCTGCATGCTGCTTTAAGGGAGGTGTTAGGAAGCCATGTTGAGCAAAAAGGCTCATTGGTAAATGCTGACCATTTGCGTTTTGATTTTTCGCACTTCCAGAAAATGACTGATGAAGAAATTAGTAAAGTGGAAGCCATTGTTAATAAAGAGATAAGGGCAAATTATTTATTGGAAGAAAAGAGGGCTATCCCTATGGCTGAGGCAAAATCATTGGGAGCTATATCCTTATTTGGTGAAAAATATGGTGACCTGGTGCGTGTAATTAAGTTTGGCAATTCAGTGGAGCTATGTGGTGGTACACATGTAAAAGCCACTGGGCAAATAGGCGTGCTAAAGATACTTTCAGAGGGTGCTATTGCTGCTGGCATCAGGCGAGTTGAGGCTGTCACTGCTGAACGTGCAGAGAATTACATAAACAGCCAGATGGAACTGCTCAAAAGCATCAAAGGGATGATCAAAGGAAGCAAAGATATTCGTGATTCAGTAATGGGGTTGATAGAGGAAAACTCACTGCTTTCAAAACAAATTGAAAAATTTACAGCAGGGCAATTAAAAATTATAAAAGAGAACCTGAAAAGCCATGCCCTATTAGAGAGGGGGGTTAATATCATAGCTCAAAAAGTAGAATTTGAAGATGCTGATGTTATTAAAGATTTGGCATTCCAGTTAAAAAATGAAGTTGAGAACCTTTATCTGGTATTGGGAGCAGAAGTTAATGGGAAGCCACATTTAACAGTGATGATATCAAATAACATTGTAGAAGAAAAAGGGTTGAATGCAGGGCAAATTGTTCGTGAAGCAGGGCGTGAGTTTAAAGGTGGTGGTGGTGGTCAGCCTTTCTATGCCACAGCAGGGGGCAAAGATGTAAATGGCATACAGGCTGCCATTGAAAAAGCTTTATCATTTATTGATTAAACAAAACACTTCATATTACTGTTTGAAAAATGTCTGGAATGTTCCGGGCATTTTTTTTGGGACATATAGAAAAACATCTAATTTCACAGGTTCAATATATAATGGTATGAAAAAAATATATTTCACCCTGACCTCCCTGCCATTTATGGCTTTTATTTTTTTAACATTGGGTTTTTCAATGGCTATTGCAACCTTTGTTGAAAGCAGTTATGGAACACCTGCAGCAAGGTCATTAATTTATCGTACCTGGTGGTTTGAATTGCTTTGGGCTCTGTTTGCCCTTAATTTATTGAATAACTTTTTCCGTTTCAAATTGTATTCAAAAGAAAAGCTTACCATGGGGATTTTCCATGTATCTTTTCTAATCATGCTTTTGGGTGCTGTTATCACCAGGTATATTGGCTATGAAGGGTTGATGCATATCAGGGAAGGGAAAAGTGCTGAATCCATTATCTCAACTGATGACTATTTTTCAGCATCATTTAATGGAGAAGTGAAAGAAAAGAGGGTCATCTTTTCTGAAATTACCCCAAAACAGTTTTCTGCCAAATTCAATGACAATGGGGCCAGTTTCAAGGTAAAAGCAGTGGGGTATATTGAGAATGCTGTGCGCCAACCTATCCCATCTGAAAATGGAGAGCCTGTAATTGATTTTGTATTCTCAGTCCCTGGGGTAAAAGGTATGCAAAGTTATAACATAAGAAGGGGAGATGGGGTTAATTTTCCTGGTTTTTCAGTTACTTTTGGAGCAGGGGAAAAAGCTACTATTAGGTTCTTCAGTGAAGGCAGCCAGTTATCCATGGTTTCAGAGGTTGTGTTAGAAGAAATGGCTATGGCAACCCAGGATAAGGTAAAATTCAATGCTGGAGATACAATCCCTATTAAAAAAATGTTCTTGTATGGCTATGGTGATATACGTTTTTTGGTTAGGAATTTTTACGAAAACGCAACTTTTACAGCAGTAAAAAGCCAGCAAGGAGAGACAGGAGAGAATGCAATTATTGTAAAAATATCAGATGGGGTTAAAGAGAAAACTGTACCTGTTTTCGGGCATCCTTCAGTAGTTGGAGATACATTAAAAGTTCCTTTATCTGAGGGTAACCTAAAATTAGCCTATGGGGCTAAAAGAATAAAAGTCCCACTTTCTTTATTCCTCAAAGATTTTCAGATGGAAAAATACCCTGGGTCAAATTCACCTTCTTCTTATGCTTCAGAAGTAGTTTTAAATGATGAGTCAGAAGGGTTGTCAAAAAATATCAGGATATTTATGAATAATACATTGACCTATAAAGGGTTTAAGTTTTTCCAGTCATCTTATGACCAGGATGAAAAAGGGACTGTCCTTTCAGTTAACCATGATTTTTGGGGAACCTGGATAACTTATTTTGGCTACCTACTTCTTACTCTGGGAATAATTTTGTCTTTACTAAATAAAAAATCTTATTTCCATGTGCTGGTCAAAAGGTTAAAAACCACGCAAATAGCTAAGGTTGTGGTGGGCTTGGTGCTATTAATGAGTGCCCTATCTGTTTCTGCACAATCTGGCTCAGCAGGAACTGCAATCCCTACTGTAAATAAAGCAATTGTAGAAGAATTTAGCAAGGTTTGGGTACAAGGTCCTGATGGGCGCATTGAGCCAATGTCTACTTTAGCAAGTGAAGTGGTAAGGAAGGTTAGTAGGAAATCTAAGTTGTATGGCAAGCAGCCAGAGGAAGTGATGCTTAGTGTTATGGCATGGCCTGAAATATGGCAGGAGCTACCCATCATAAAAGTTTCAAATAAGCAGTTGGCAACAGACCTGGGCATTGCAGGAAAATATGCAACCATCAAACAATTATTTGATGAGCAGGGTGCCTATAAATTGATGGACAGGGTAATGGCTGCCCACAATAAAACCCCAGCTTTTAGGAATAAGATTGAAAAAGAGGTCATTTATGTTGATGAACGCGTGAATATATTTTTCATGCTGATGAGAGGTGGGTTGTTGGCCATGTTCCCAACAGGAAACTATGAAGACCCATGGCTTACCCCAGGCAGCACAACTTTAGGAATGCCAGCTGGTGATTCAATATTTATAAAAAATGGAACACAATTAATGGTTGAATCAATTTTAGGGCAAAAAAATGTTGAAGCCCTACAGGTGGTTAATGCCATTGGTAAATACCAGCAAAAATTTGGAGAGGGGATCCTCCCTTCTGAAAGCAAAAAGGGAATAGAGATACTTTATAATAAAGTAAATATTTTTAAACGGATTTTCCCTTATTACCTGCTTTTTGGCTTTTTATTGCTTTTTGTGTTATTTATAAATATTTTTCGCCAAAAGCTAATGCCTGTTTGGTTAAAAGGTGGTTTCCTGGCAGTTATTATTTTAGCATTCATAGGGCATACAATAGGCTTGGTTGCCAGATGGTATATATCAGGGCATGCTCCATGGAGCAATGGCTTTGAGTCAGTTGTGTATGTTTCGTGGGCAGCTATGCTTGCTGGGTTAATTTTTGGGCGGAAATATTTTATGGTAATTGGTACGGCAGCAGTATTATCAGGGATTGGGTTGTTTGTAGCCCATTTAAGCTGGATGAACCCTGAAGTTACAAACCTTGTACCTGTGCTAAAATCCTATTGGTTGACAATCCATGTGGCCATAATTACTGCCAGTTATGGTTTTATAGGTTTAAGTGCATTCTTGGGTATCCTTGTTTTAATACTGATCTCCTTGCGCACAAAAGCTAATTCTGATAAGGTAGGTAGGTTTATAACACAATTGACTACCATTAATGAAATGTCGGCTATGGTGGGTTTATATTTTCTCACTATTGGGACTTTCCTGGGGGCAATCTGGGCAAATGAAAGCTGGGGGCGTTACTGGGGTTGGGATCCAAAAGAAACATGGGCTTTGATTACCATAGTACTCTACTCATTTATTGCACATATGCGTTTAATTCCTTCACTAAAAGGAGTTTATAATTATAATCTGGCTTCAGTAATTGGCTTTGCTTCAGTGCTCATGACCTATTTTGGTGTCAACTATTACCTTTCAGGTTTGCATTCATATGGCAAGGGGGTAGCTGATGGTATCCATTGGGCTGTGCCTGTTAGTTTTGGAGTATTGGCTGTTTTGATTATTGTGGCATGGATAAGGGATTCAAACTTCCAAAAAACAGTTGAAGAAGCCGGGGGATGATTATTTCTGGGTTTAGATTTTTAGAACATTAGACTAAAAAAATCCATTATCATCTTTGTAAGATTCACAAAATCAAACCATTGGCTGCTATTTGTATTTTTTCTAAATAAATAGAAATCTATTTAGCCTCACTGTTATCACTGCCAACAGGGGGTTAGATTAATTATATTTGTTGAGTTTGACTCATCTTAAACCAAAGAATTATGGAAGTTACCCGTACGTTTGATATCCTTGACCGTTATATGAAAAATTTCCCCCGAGAAGATGCTATTGCCGGAAAAAAAGATGGCAAATGGTATAAGTTCTCAACTGAAGAGTATGTTAAAAAATCACATCAGTTTGCATTGGGGCTAATGGCAATGGGGTTGAAAAAAGGTGATAAGGTAGCTACTGTAACAACAAACAGGCCTGAGTGGAATTTTGCTGATATGGGCATGGCTATGGTAGGGGTAGTGCATGTACCCATCTATCCAACCATTAGTGAAGAGGAATATAGATACATTTTGGAACATTCTGAATCCAGGTTGTTGATAGTGGGTGACCAAAAACTTTTTGAAAAGTTGAACCCATTGGCAAACATGTTACCTAACCTGGAAAAAGTATATGTTTTTGAAGAAGTAGAAGGGGCTACTCTATATGAAGAAATACTAGAACTGGGAGAAAAGAAAAAGGAGGAACTGGAAAAGGAATTAGAGGAAATAAAAGATTCTGTAACTCCAGATGATTTAGCAACTTTAATCTATACTTCAGGGACAACTGGGGTGCCCAAAGGGGTAATGCTGTCACAGAGGAACCTGGTTTCCAATTTTGTGGCACATGCAAAAATGCATCATTTAGGGAAGGATCACAGGGTAATAAGCTTCCTGCCCCTTTGCCATGTGTATGAAAGAAGTGTCAATTACCACTTCCAATACAAAGGCATGGGAATATATTATGTGGGAAACCTTAGCCAAATTATTTCTGCAGTCAGGGAAATAAAACCCCATATGTTTAATTCTGTTCCACGTTTATTGGAAAAAGTATATGATGGTTTTGTTTCAAAAGGGAAAGAGCTTCCTGCCATAAAAAGGATGATCTATTTTTGGGCAATGAAACTTACCCGCCATTTTGAATACAACAAAAAGTTTAGTCCTATATTAAAATTAAAAATAAAACTGGCTGATAAATTAATCTATTCTAAATGGAGGGAGGCACTTGGTGGGAATATTGTTTATATTGTTTCAGGAGGGGCAGCACTGCAACCTAATATTGCCAGGGTCCTGGGTATGGCAAAAATGGCTAACCTGGAAGGGTATGGGCTGACTGAAACCTCACCTGTAATTGCAGTAAATAACCCTGCCAGTGGGGAAATGAAGATAGGTACCGTAGGCCCAATCCTTGAAGGGTATGAGGTTAAAATTGCTGAAGATGGGGAAATTTTGTGCAAAGGACCTGGTGTGATGATGGGCTACTACAAAGCCCCCGAGTTGACAGCCGAGGTGATGGACAGTGCTGGCTGGTTCCATACAGGAGACATAGGAGTCCTTGAAGATGGAAGATACCTGAGGATAACTGACCGCAAAAAAGAAATATTTAAACTCTCAGGGGGGAAATACATTGCCCCACAGATGATCGAGAATAAATTGAAGGCCTCAAATTTTATTGAGCAAGTTATGGTTATTGGTGCTAATGAGAAATTTGCAAGTGCTTTGATCTCTCCAAATTTTGCTATTTTGCAGGATTGGTGCACTAAAAATAAAATTGAGTTTAAAGATAACTTTGACTTGGTCAATAACCTGGATGTGGTTGCCCAGATTCAGAAAGAGGTAAATGAGATTAACAAAACACTGGGGTCTCATGAACAGATAAGTCGCATAAGGCTTGTAAATGATGAATGGAGCCCTGTTACCGGAGAATTATCACCAACATTGAAGCTAAGGAGGAATGCAGTAGCTGTTAAATATCAGCAGTTAATTGATGATATATATTCTGTATCAAGGAATTAAGCTTACTTAGTAACTGTTAGGAAATTTGTCAAATATATTTTTACACAAATTACAATCATTAAAATAAAACCTTGGTGAATGCTTTGTGAATTAGTTGCTTAGTGGCATTTTAAAGTAAATATACTTAGCCACAGAATCACCAGGGCATTAAGAATCACAAAAAGATAGGAACCTGACAATCAGGCACAATTAAAATTCCCTGATGGTTACTAAGGCATACAACCTAAAACCATGCTGAAAAGGGTGGTTTTTCTTTTTCATTAGTATTTATTAGTTTTACACGAAAATAGTGTACACTATGTTAAAAAACATTACATTTAGTGCTGATGAGGAATTAATTAAAAGAGCTAGGGAAAAAGCATTATCAGAGAAGTCAACGCTCAATATTTTATTTAGAAGATGGTTGAAACAATATATTGAGAGAGAAAAGGATTCAGGAGAAATAGATAGGGTAATGGAATCGTTAAACCATGTCTATTCAGGGAAAAAATTTTCAAGAGATGAATTGAATGAAAGGTAAGTTTTTTCTTGATACAAATATTTTAGTTTACTCTTTTTATAAACCAGATTCTCATAAAAGGTTGATTTCTGGTAAATTAATTAAAGAAGCACATTTAGGGAATGGATGTATAAGCTACCAAGTCGTGCAAGAATTTTTAAATGTGGCTACCCAAAAATTTAGTTCTCCAATGAGTGGTGATGAAGCACAAAAATACCTTGCTAAGATCTTATTTCCTTTATGTGAAATTTTTCCTTCTGAGGGGCTTTATCATATAGCATTGGATATAAAAGAAAGGTGGAAGCTCTCATTTTATGATTCTTTAATTATTGCTGCAGCATTGGAATCTTCAAGTAAGGTTCTTTATTCAGAAGATTTGCAGCATGGGCAAAAAATATATGAACTTACAATAGTAAACCCTTATATTTAAACCAATGCCCTGTCCCAGGGGATGGCAGCCAAAATGATTATAATTGCAAGGGTATAAAAAACAGAAGCCATCATGAATTTCTTTTTGCCAGAAGTAGCCCTTTTTAACTTAGCCCTGCCAATGTGTACTAGTATCAATGCTACTACCATCATTAAAATATGTTCAACTGCATAAAAACGCAACTCAGTGTTTTGCATGGCTGCCCCAAAATTGCTAAAAGCTGCTTTAGTTATTGGGCTTAAAAAGGCATAAAGTACAGTCCCTACTAAAAATTGGAAATCCATGGAAGCAGTGAAAATTATCCCAAAAATATTGTCTGCTTTGTTCCATTTGGCTTTGCCCAGCCAGCCATAATACGAGCGGATTAAAACTATAAGTGCAATTATGAGCACAAACCAGCGCAACATGTTATGTAAATGTAAAAATCCAGTATACATGTTTATTATGAATTTATTTTTTGATGTATAACAGATAAAACCACATTAGGTTTTTGAGGCTTGGTTTTCTTTTAAAGAATCTTAAGCATTAGCTAAAGAAAATAGTTCATCAAGTTCATAAACTCTGGTTTTCTTTTCTGTTTTATGGCCTACAGATTGCACCATTGCCCTGGCAACAGTTTCCCCTTTTATGGGCTTATACTTTTTGAAAATAAACCTGGTAAAAAAGTTTCCTAAAGTAATACCCAGTTGTTCCATAGGGCGCTTTTCTGAACGTTTGCCAACCAAAACTGATGGACGCAAAATAACCAGTTTATTAAAACCTAGTTTAGTTACCTCTGCCTCCAGTTCTCCTTTCATGCGCGTGTAAAATATCCTTGATTTAGGGTTTGCACCAACAGATGAAACAAGCACATAAGCGGGGATATTGTTTTTTAAAGCTGCCTTTGCAAAGTTCAGGTTATAGATAAAATCAACTTCATACTCCTTTTCTTTGCTACCAGCCTGTTTTAAAGTGGTGCCTAGCGCAGAAAACAATACATCTCCTTCAACAAGTTGTACCCATTGCCCTGGGGTGCTGAAATCAACAATATATTCTTGCAGTTTAGGATGTTTAATACCTGAAGGCCTCCTTACAAAAATATTTACTCTTGAAAAAGAAGGGTTTTCAAGAAGTTGCTGGGTTAGTTCTTTGCCAACCAACCCAGTTGCACCTACAATATTTGCAATTTTGCCCATGGTATATTTTAACCTTCAAAGTCAGGGTTAAGTTCAGTTGGAACTGGGGCATTTACCTCTTTTCTCCAATTTTCTAATATTTCCAAAAGTTCATTTAATTTTTCAGGATTGCCTTTAGCTTTATTTACCTTCTCACCAATATCTTCTTTGATATTATATAGTTCAAGGTCATTATTTTCAAAATATTGGATCAACTTCCAGTCTCCCAGCCTAATGGCAGAGCCTGGCCTTGTCCTGAACAATGAATCCTGGTTTTCATGGTATGATTTGGAACTGTAAGATTGAAGGTAAATAGGGAAATGCCAGAAGAGGGGCCTTTCATTCATACCCCCATTGCTTGTCATAACAGGTAACATAGATTTTCCGTCCAATATTTTCCCCACAGGTTTTGAAATTCCTGCAACTTCAAGGATAGTTGGGTAAAAGTCAAGATTGGTTATGGGGGTTTCATTTTTTGTACCACCTTCAATTTTTCCTTTCCAGAAAGCAAACATGGGTTCCCTGATGCCACCCTCATAATAGGCTCCTTTTCCTGCTCGTAATGGCCATTGTTTGGTTACCCTGAATAACCCACCATTATCTGAAATAAATAATATAAAAGTGTTTTCAAACTTACCTTCCTTTTTTAATGTTTCAATCAAACGCCCAATTTGGGTGTCCATGTTTTCAACCATGGTTGCATATTTAGCATTCTTTTGGCCATTCCACTCAGCTTTAGTTTCATATTTCGGTAACAGTTCTTTTACAGGTTGGATAGGTGTATGAACAGCATAAGGTGAGTAATAAAGGAAAAATGGTTTATTATTTACTGAACTAACAAAATCAATGGTTTTATCCATGATCAAATTAGTGAGGTAATAATCATCAGCAGGAGCTTCAATTGGGACTTTTGTGTAAGGAGGATAATAACTACCAGGGCTCCCGGTATGGCAGCCTCCAATGTTTACATCAAACCCTTTGGTTGTTGGGTCATCATTAAGGTGCCATTTTCCTGCATGGCATGTTACATATCCAGCATCATGCATAGCCTGAGGTAACAAATAGTTATTTTCAGGGATAATGGTATTATTTTTTGTGGGAATTAACTTCCTGTCTTTACTTTTTCCCCTTTCAGAGGTATCCACAGTATATATCCCGTGCCTTGGGGTCCATTGCCCACTCATCATACAGGCTCTGCTGGGCGCACAATTTGCAGCAGAAGCATAAGCTTCAGTAAAAATCATCCCATCAGCAGCAAGGGCATCCAGGTTAGGGGTTTCATAATATTCTGACCCCATAAAACCCACGTCACGCCAACCCAGGTCATCAATATTGATTAGGATTATATTTGGTTTTTCACGTTTATCAGTGTTTTCTGCCATGTTAGTACATGACATAGTTATTAAAATTATAAAAAGCATTAGTAAACCAGGTAATTTCATTTTTAGTTTTGTTTAAATGTGGTTGAATAAAACAATTAACAAATATACATAGCTTCCACTGTATTTCATTTACTGTATTTATGACGATCTGAAAACAAATTACTCATAGCTGGGAACATAAGTTTATTCAAGGTCCTAAAAAAACCAAATAGTGAAAATATGTGGGATTTTTAAAATTTCCTGCATATTGTATCTGTAATTTTTCTAGTTTTATAAGAAATATTATTATTCAAGTTGGGATTATAAATAATTTGGGTTTAATTTGGTAGTTGAAGGTTAAATTTTTTATCATGCAGAACGTAAAAAATCCATTGATTTTTGTTGTAGAAGATAATAAAGTCTATAACAAACTTATTGTTAATTATCTGAACTCTAACAAATTTACCAATGTAAAAGCATTTTATACAGGAGAAGATTGTGTTGAGAATATCAAGTTGAGCCCTGATATCATCATTCAGGATTATTTGCTTGAAGGGATGAATGGGATTGATGTGCTTAAAAAGGTAAAAAAGATAAAGCCTGAAACTGAGTTTATTTTCCTGTCTGGGCAGGACAGCATGGATGTGGCAATAAACACCATGAAGTATGGGGCTTATGATTATATTGTAAAAGACCAGATGACCCTTGAAAAAATGGTGAATAAGGTAAACCAGATTTTATCAGTCAGAAGCCTTAAAAAATCAAAAAAGCAATATAAAATTGGGATTGTCCTGTTTTTTGTAGTGTTGTTTATTATTGTTTTGTTTATTATCCTTTTCTTTTTTACTGAAATGTTTGGGGTGAACAGGTAATAAAAAAATATAACTGAATAAAAAAAGGAGCGAATTTTCGCTCCTTTTCTTTTAATTTATTTTGTCAGCCTTTCAAGGCGTTTCATAATTGCAAATATAAAGGCAGCTGAGAGTAAGCAGCAAACCACAAAAATAGTCCACATTTGCCATATCTCAATCCTATCCCAGAAGAAGCTACCCACACTCAATAATTTATTACCAACAGCAGTTGCCAGTAGCCATCCTCCTTGCATCAAGCCCTGGAAACGCACAGGTGAAACCTTTGATACAAATGAAAGACCCATTGGGCTGAGGAATAGTTCAGCAATGGTTAAAACCAGGTAACTGTTAATAAGCCAATATGGAGAAACCCTTGATGAATCAGGGACTGGAGAACCATTTAACTCAAATGGAGACATTAATTCAAATGAACCTGCAACCATGATCAGGAACCCAAATGAGGCTATCACCATACCAATACCAATTTTGCGTGGTGTTGATGGTTCTTTGCCACGATTGGCCAACCATGTAAAAATGCCCATTACAAGGAAAGTAAGTGAAACAATGAATAATGGGTTGAATGATTGGAAAATCTCAGGTTGTATTTCATTGCTAGCCTGGCCATTTTTTACATTAAAATAAGTCCATATGCCCAGTCCAAGGAACATGGCAGCTCCAATGACCTTGGTTAAAATATTCATTCCCTTTTTCAGTAATAATACCAACCCAACAATAGCTCCAATAAATATTAAAATATAATCAAGCTGGAAGAATATGAATGTGAATGGTTCAACAGCTTTCACTGTATAGTCACGTGCAAACATGGTCATGGTCAGCCCATTTTGGTGGAATGACATCCAGAAAAAGATGACCACACCAAAAACAAGTAGCAGTGCTGCTACACGTGGGCGCTCTTCTTTATTTGATATCTGCATGATCCAGGCAACAAAACCTGCAAACAAACCAACAGCAAAACCAATATCCACACTTTCGCGCAAGAAAAGCAGGAAGATAGCTACCACTGCAGCCATAACTCCTAATGAAACACCAATCTTGACAATTCCTGTCCCAACTTCTTTATCTTTAGTTTCAGCTTTAACAACCTCTTTGGTAGGAAGCAACTTGTTGAAGAATAAATAAACAACCAATGAAATTAGCATAGCACCAGCAGCTACAGCAAATGCATAATTGTATCCACGAGAAAATACATCAATATAGTTTTGGGCAAAAGCTCCCAGGTCAGTAACAGGCCCAGTTGTGCTGGCTGCATTTGCCAGTTCCGAGAATGTTTCAGTATCTGTTAGTTTCCCTTTGATCATTTGGTGGCACATAGCAGGCAAACTGGCATCATGGTTTAACCCATTAGCCTTTAGCCACCAGTTACGTGCAGCATTGGCAGCAAATGGCGCAAAAAAGGCACCAATATTGATCCCCATATAGAAGAGCAGGTAAGCTTTGTCACGTAATTTTTCATATTTTGGGTTATCATACATTTGCCCTACCACAGCTTGTAGGTTTCCTTTAAACAAACCATTACCCAAGGCAATGGTAAAAAGGAATATTACAGTTAGTGTCAGAGACATTCCGGGCATGGCCATCAACACATATCCCAGAAACATGATTACAATACCTGTTAAAATAACTGTTTTATACTTTTTGGTTGCATCAGCAATAATACCACCAAGAAGAGCCAAGGCATAAATGGCAAAGTAGAACCAGCTATAAATACTGCCTGCAGTTTGTGCATTTACATCAAATTTTGCTTGCAGGAACAGTACCAGTATAGCCATCATGGTGTAGAAACCAAACCTTTCGCCCATGTTGGCAAAAAAGGCTACAATTAATCCCTTAGGATGCTTTTGAAACATAGTTATTGATTTTAGTTAATTTGATTCATAGTTTGCATAAGCTAACAAATATAGAAATCTTTTTAGCTAGGACAACTTGATTTTAATCAGTAATATTGGTTTAGCATTGGGAAGCTTGGGGTAACATGGTGTGCAGCTATGCCACATCTCCAGGTATCTACCAATAGCTTGTTTGCCCATGGCTAAATTTTGTAACTTTACTGAAAATGATTTTTAGGCATGAAGGTATTCTCCACAAAACAAATTGCAGAAATAGATAAATATACCATTGATAATGAGCCAATAAGTGATATTGGTTTAATGGAAAGGGCATCCTGGCAGATAGCAAAATGGATTTTCCAGAATGTCCCTGCAGATAAAAAGCTGGCCTTTTTTGCAGGGCCTGGCAACAATGGTGGTGATGCATTGGCAGTGGCCAGGATGGTAGGGGAGAAAAATTATCCTGTCAAAGTTTATCAATTATCTTTTGGGAAAGGCTTAAAAGGGCCTCCAGCAGTTAACTGGGAAAGGCTTGAGGGGCAAAACAAAGCTGGGTTGTATTTAATTCATTCAGAAAGTGATATCCCCAAAATAAAAAAGGATGAAATTATTGTGGATGGTTTGTTTGGCTCAGGGCTGACAAGGCCATTATCAGGGCTTCCAGCACAGGTAGTCCAACAAATCAATAAATCAGGAAATGAGGTAATAGCCATTGACATACCAAGTGGGTTAATGGGAGAAGATAATAGGAGCAATACCCAGGAATCTATTGTAAAAGCAACATCTACTTTAACATTACAGTTCCCGAAGCTCAGTTTTTTCTTTCCTGAAAATGAAAAATTTGTTGGCTGTTGGCATGTTTTGCCAATTGGTTTGCACCCACAGGGCATAAAAAAAACCGTTTCAGATTATTATACCATTGATAAAGAAAAAGTTGCAGGCACCATAAAAACAAGGTCTAAGTTTGCACATAAGGGCAGCATGGGCCATGCATTGCTGGTTGCAGGGAGCTATGGCAAAATTGGGGCAGCAATTTTGGCTTCTAAAGCTTGCCTGAGGTCTGGGGCAGGGCTGCTAACAACCCATTTGCCAAGGTTGGGTTACAGCATTATACAAGTTGCAGTCCCTGAGGCTATGGTTAGCATTGACCAATCTGATTATATAATAACTGAGTTCCCAACACTGAAACAATTTAAGGCAGTTGGTGTAGGCCCAGGTTTGGGGACAAAACAAAATACCCAAAGGGTCTTGTATCATTTAATGGAACAATCAACCAAACCATTGGTGCTTGATGCTGATGCATTAAACATCCTCTCTGAACATAAACATTGGATGGAAGAGTTGCCTGAGAATTCCATTTTAACCCCCCATCCTGGAGAGTTTGAAAGGCTGGTTGGAAGTTTTAATGGCCCTTATGGGCGTTTGCAGGGGCAAGTAAGCTTTTCAAAAAAACACAGGGTAATAATAGCATTAAAGGGGGCACACACTACAATTACCACCCCCAAAGGGGAAGTATATTTCAACACAACAGGGAACCCTGGCATGGCAACAGCAGGAAGTGGGGATGCACTTACTGGCATAATTGTTGGCTTGCTAGCCCAGGGCATTTCCCCATTAGATGCTACTTTGGCAGGGGTGTATGTGCATGGCCTGGCTGGGGATATTGCAGCAAAAACAACATCACAACAAGCACTAATTGCTGGGGATATAATAAATGCATTGGGCAGTGCATTTCTTCAATTAAATACTGGCTTGGAAAAATAATTTTAATATTTTTAAATCAAATTCAAAAAATAAGCCATGAGATTTATAACAATGATAATTGTGAGCCTTTTGGTATTGCCTGTTTTTGGGCAAAGGAAAAAGGACGAAGCAGTAGTGGTACCAACTTATAAAGAAGGTATTGCATATGCATTGCCACAAACAGGCATTAGGGTATGGGTAGTAGCCAAAGAAGAAGTATTTATACCTGGCCCATTTGCAAGCTTTGCTGATGAGCTATTGGGGATACCTGATGCAAAAGCACAAGCTACCTCCAGCTGGGCAATGGAAAAGGTCCATATAGAAGCATTTGCTGTGCCTGACCCTGAAAAGGTATTTAAAGCATTGGGGAAAACAGCCTCATTAATCAGTTTGTCACCCAATGGGTGTATTGCAGGAATAAATACCCCAAGCAATGAAGGGGAAAAAAGGGAACTTGTTACCAACCTTTTGCTAAACCAAGGGTTAAAAAGCTCAATGGCAAGCTTTACCAATTTTTCTGAAACCACCTTTTATGTGCCAGGTGATTCTACCAATAATTTTAGGCCAACCAGGATTTCAATGGAACAGAAGGCAGCAGAAGCAGCAGCCAAAATTATGGAATGCAGGACTGCAAGGTTTGAAACTGCTGCTGGCCTGTTGGATGAATTCCACCCTGATGGGGAAGCATATAAACAAAGCTTGGGGCAGCTCAAGGAAATAGAACTGGAATATTTGTCCCTTTTTATTGGGAAAACAAAAAGCAAAGTTTCTAAATATAGTTTTGAATATGTCCCAACAAAAAATACCAGTAAAGGGGAAGTTTTGTTTAGGTTTTCAGGGCAAAATGGGGTGCTGGATAAAACAGACCTGGCAGGGAAACCAGTGATGCTAAGCATCAAAAAAATGGATGCATTAACTTCAGCTTTTAGTGGGAAGGTAGCCTCTGACAACCCAAATGCAGGGGCCAGTGGTGTTTATTACAACATGCCTGGGTTGGCTGAAATTGTTTTGTCATATGAGCTTAAACCAATAGCAAACTCAAGGTTGGCTTTTGGGCAGTTTGGTATGGTTGCACCTGTCCCAGAAGCATTTTTAGATGGGAAATATAGTTTGGAATTCCACCCAGGGACTGGGGCAATTAAAAACATAAAACAGAAATAAATAGGGTAGGTGGCAATACAAAATGCTGCCTATTTTTATATCATTTTTCTAGCTTGTTATTTTTCTTATTTTTATCCACCTAGAAATTTTTTATTTAAAAAATATAAACACTATGAAAAAAACACTTAGAGATTCTGCTGCAATAAGGTGGCTAGCACTAATATTAATCAGTGGACTTACATTTAGTACTTATTGGTTTCAAGATTTTTTTGGGGGTATAAAACCTTTGATGGAATCTCAAATGGGTTTTACTAGTGAGGAATTTGGAAGGCTAATAGGTTTAACAACTATTGCCAACATGTTTGGGATGATCATAATTGGAGGGATGATCTTAGATAAATGGGGTGTTAGGGTAGCTGGACTATTGTTTGGTGGATTGGCTGTTATTGGTGGTGCCCTTAGTGCCTTGGCTAGTATTGGATTTTTTGGAGAGGAACATTCAACCATTTTAAATTTTATGATACTTGGAAGAATTTTCTTTGGAGTAGGGCTTGAGGTAGTTTGTGTTGTTGCAACAAGAACAATTGTAAAATGGTTTAAAGGATATGAGCTTGCTTTGGCAATGGCAATAAATATGGGATTTGGAAGGTTAGGGTCTGCTCTAGGAATTGCAGTTTCTCCAGATCTTGCAGTTGAATCCGTGCCACCAGCAGTAGTATTTGCTGCTACTTTGATTGGTATAGCTTTAATAATGTTTGTAATTTATTTGTTTTTTGATATTAAAGTAGACAAACAACTTAAAGCAAAGTCAATTGAGAATGAGGAGAGTGAAGAAGAATTTAAATTCTCAGATTTATTTAAGTTGTTGAAGAATAGTTCTTTTGTATATATTGCATTATTATGCTTAGCTTTCTATGCTGCAGTCTTCCCATTTATACAGTATGCAGCAGACCTTTTGGTAAATAAATTTGGTTTTACAAGTGTGATACCAGAAGGTGCAGGTGTAATTGTTTTATTTGGAAGTGCAGCATTGGGAACAACAAGTGTTTATGTAGGTCTGTTTTTATTTGCATTATCCATAACTTTAATTCCAGCACAGATAAAGTCTAAAACTTTTAAGAACCTTGCTGTTGTTATTATACTGGCATTGTTTGTATTATTTGTAAATTCTTTAAAAGATGTTTTGGCTGTTTGGTTGAAGAATGGACCTAAAACAGCAAGTTTAATTCCATTAGGGACTATTCTATTTACTCCAATTTTTGGCAACATAGTTGACAAGAAGGGTAAAGCTGCTTCACTAATGATGCTAGGGTCATTGCTACTTATTTTTGCTCATTTGTCCTTATCAGTGTTCAATAGCCCTCTTTTAGGTTATGCTGGATTATTAAGTCTTGGAATCGCTTTTTCTTTGGTTCCTGCAGCCATGTGGCCTTCAGTGGCAAAAATTGTCCCTGAATCTAGGTTAGGAACTGCATATGCTTCAATGTTTACAATTCAGAATTGGGGTTTAGGTTTGTTCTTTTGGGGGATAGGAGCTCTATTGGATCTTACAAATAGATCAAATATTGATGCTATTAGGGCAGGAGATGCAAGTTACAATTATACAATACCAATTTTATTATTGGTTTTATGTGGTGTTATTTCTATTTTTCTTTCATATAAATTGAAGCAAGCAGATAAAAAACAAGGTTTTGGATTAGAATTACCTTCTGGTCAAAAACCTGAATAAAATGGGAGTTGCCCATCTTAAATATTGTATTACAAAATATTCATTCAATATAAATAACAATAATAATATGTCAGAAATTAAAAATATTGAGCCAAAAGAGGTATGGGGCATTTTTAGCCAAATGCTGGAAATTCCACGCCCATCAAACCATGAAGATAAAATTCAGGATTGGGCAGTGAAGTTTGGGGAAAGTTTAGGCTTAAAAACCATCAAGGATGAGGTAGGCAATGTTATCATAAGGAAACCTGCTACACCTGGAATGGAAAACAGGAAAGGGGTCATCTTTCAGGGGCACCTGGATATGGTTCCCCAGAAAAACAGTGATAAGGAACATGATTTTGTAAATGACCCAATTGATGCTTTTGTTGATGGTGGATGGGTAACTGCCAATGGTACTACTTTGGGGGCAGACAATGGGATAGGTGTTTCAGCAGCAATGGCTGTTCTGGCATCAAAAGGCCTTGTGCATGGTTCTGTTGAGGCATTGTTTACTGCCACTGAAGAGACTGGTATGGATGGAGCCAATGGTTTAAAACCTGGGTTGCTTCAGGGTGACATATTGCTGAATACTGATTCAGAAGATGAGGGAGAGCTTTATGTTGGTTGTGCAGGAGGTGAAGATGCTAATATCTCTTTTAGCTATACTGAGGAAGGCACCCCAATTGGTTTCACAGGAATGAAGCTTGGTGTAACTGGTTTAAAAGGTGGGCATTCAGGAATTGATATCCCACTGGGGCGAGGAAATGCAATCAAAGTATTTTTCAGGATACTGAATGCAGCTTCTGCCAGATTAGGTGTTAAACTGGCTTCAATTGATGGGGGCAGCTTGAGGAATGCTATACCAAGGGAAGCATTTGGGGTGATGGCAATTGAAGAGTCAAAAGCAACAGACCTGGCAGCACTGGTTGATGAGATTGCTGATGAGGTTAAAGCTGAACTTTCAGCAACTGAGCCTGATATGAAAGTAGCCATAGAAGAGGTGGCAGTCCCTGAAAAGGTGATTGATGCTGATACCCAGCAAAAACTTACCTGGGCTGTGATAGCATGCCCCAATGGGGTGGTCAGGATGAGCAATAGCATGGAAGGGCTTGTAGAGACTTCAACAAACCTAGCTATCATTAAATCAAATGCTGAAACAAAAACCATATTGGGAGCTTGCCTGATGCGCAGTTCTGTTGATACTGCCAAGGCTGAGTTGGGCACAAGGATTGCAGCTGTATTTAACCTGGCTGGGGCTGATGTGCAATTCTCAGGAGTTTACCCAGGGTGGCAGCCTAATATGGATTCACCTATCCTGAAAACTATGTTAAAAGTTTATGAGGATAAGTATGGAAAAGTGCCTGAAATAAAGGCAATCCATGCAGGGCTGGAATGTGGTATCCTGGGTGGTGCATACCCTCATTGGGATATGATCTCATTTGGACCAACCATTAGGTTCCCTCACTCTCCTGATGAAAAAGTGAATATTGAAACTGTACAAAAATTCTGGGATTTCTTAGTTGAAACATTAAAGAATATCCCTGAAAAATAAGCTTATCTATTGAGCAGGTGGCTAAAAGTTACCTGCTCAATAATGTTACCTACTGAATTATTCCATTATTAAGCTTCCTTGTTCATCAAATTCCCAAAATGGAGCCCAGGCAATTTCCCAATGATGCCCATCTGGGTCAGCAAAATAGCAATCATATCCTCCCCAAAATGTTTCACGAGGTTCAATAAGTGGTTTGCCTCCTTTTTCAATAGAGCTGGTCAACAGCTTCTTTACTCTCCAGGTTGATGGCAAGGGAAATCCCTGAAAAACCCTTTCTCTCAGGTGGTAGGCCTGCATCTTCAGCTAGTTTGTTAATGGGATATAATCCAAAGACAATACCTTGCTGGTAATAAAACACAATTTTTTCGTCACTGTCTTTTGTTTCTTCCCACCCCAGGGCATTTGCATAAAAGGCCCTTGATACTTGCAAATTCTTCACCCCCAGGGTAATAATGCTTATCCTTGGTTTCATATCTTATTTTTAAGTTTGAGATTGCAAAATAAGGATTATCCATTCTCCTGATGAAAAATGAATATCATTTCAAGACATCTGAATAGAATTAACAGTTCATCATGGTAATTTCTTCGCCATCAGTGGTCATGTATTTCCTCATCAGGTTGGCTGTCAAGCAAGAATGGACAGGAATTATTTCTATAATATCACCAACATTAAAATATTTCAGGTCTTTTCTCATAACCTTTAAAATACCATGTTCCTGAGAGAGGGCACTTACATAATTTAATTCATCAAGAAGGATTCTTTCTCCATTTTGCCTAATGATAATCCTTCCAAACATTTTTTTCCCATCAATATTGGTAATGTATTCTTTTGAAAGGTGTATGGCTCCACCATAGATCACTACTTCATTACGTGAAGGGTGTTTTGCAACCACAGGGCAGGCTAGCTTGACTGCAATATCATCAAGGCTGCATACCCCCAATTTATGTTGCATTAAATCATAAAATACAAAATTACCAGGCCTGATCTCATCCACTCCCCTAAAGTTATCAGAAAGGGTGCAGGATGGTGTGTCTCCTATTGAAACAATCAATGTAGGGCATACTTTTTTAAACCTTTGTTTAATGGCTTTCATTTTCAGTAGGGCATCAAAGTGGTGGCTATGTATTTCATAAGAGGTGTTGGTTTTATATGTATGCCCAGTATGAGAAAGGAACCCTTTAAACACAAGGGTTTCATAATTTGAAAACAGTTCAATGTATGATTCCATCAGGTTGAATCTTCCAGAGGGGATACCTGTCCTGTAGTAGCCAGTGTCTATTTTTAAAAATACCCCTACTTTATTGGTTAATTTTTTGCCCAATGCAAGTATTGTCTCTTTGCTTTCTACCAGAAGGTTTATCTTTATTGAAGCTGCCAGCCTGTTTATATTTTCCAGTTCAAGTATATTAACAGGAAATGCAATGGTAATATCACTCCAACCATTAACTGCAAAATATTCAGCCATCCTGACTGATGAGACAGTTATAGCCTCAACCCCATATATTTTAAACCAGTTACCAATTTTGGCAGATTGGTGGGTTTTAAAATGAGGCCTGAAGTGTAACTTGTTTTGGCTGGCTTTCTCAACCATATGTTCAATATTTTGGAGGCAGGTGTTTTTGTCAAGCAGTAAGGTGGGACGCAAGATTTCTACCATTATTCCAGAAAACAAAAAAGTTATTTATGCTATTTTCAATATTGGCCTAGTATCTTATTTCTGAGGCCAAGCAATGAGTTGGAAATACCTACATTGTATGGAAGAGGATTGCTAAACCTTTTATGTTCAGATGGTAACCTTTCAAAACGCTTTGTTAAATATGCAAAAATTTCTGATGGTTTTTCTTTTTTAAACAAGATTTTTTTTCCTGAATAGGCTTTCTTAATTAATAATTCCCATTCAGAAGGGTTTATTTTAGTTAATTTGTCATTGCCATAAGGATTAAATAACTTTTGAACTGTGCTTGGTTTTTCATCTTTCAGCTTGATCCCATCAGCCGTAAATTTCCCATTTTTATCTGAGAACCTTACCAAATCTTTTTGTCCTGGCAAGGTTGTTTTCTCCAAGTTTTCTGAGAACTTCATTTTTGGGGTATTGTCAATCCATGACAGCTTATAAACACCATCTAATGCAGCATCAGGTTTTCCTGTTATTAGTTCTGTACCTACCCCAAATGCATCAATAGGTGCATTGCTTTCCTCAACCAACCATTTAATGTTGTGTTCATTGAGTTGGTTGGAGGCTACTATTTTTACATCATGCAATCCTGCTTCATCAAGCATCTTCCTGGCTTTTTTGCTAAGGGAGGCAAGGTCTCCACTGTCCAGCCTTATGGCTTTTAATCCATACCCTTTTTGCCTCAAAAACAGGGCTGTTTTAATGGCATTTGGGACACCTGATTTTAAGGTATCATAGGTGTCAACCAAAAGGGTTGAATTGCCAGGGTATTGGTTTGCATAGGTTTTAAAAGCAGTAAGTTCATCAGGGAAGCTTTGTATCCACGAATGTGCCATGGTTCCAGTAACAGGTATGTCAAATAATTTTCCTGCCAGGGTGTTTGATGTGGATGCAGCACCACCAATACAAGCTGCCCTGCTGGCATGGATTGCCCCAAAGCCTTGTGCCCTCCTTAGCCCAAAATCAGCAAAGATTTGTTTCCTGGTTGCTTGTTTCACCTGAAAAGACTTTGTGGCTATAAGGGTCTCAAAATTTAATATATTCAACAGGAGGCTTTCAATGAGCTGGCATTCAATAATATTGCCTTCAACCCTTACCAGTGGTTCATTGGGGAAAACAATTTCCCCTTCCCTGACACTGTAAATATCCCCATTAAATGAAAAAGTTTTTAAATAATCCAGGAACTTGCTATGAAAACCAAGGCTTTTTAAATACTGTATATCAGAACCAGAAAAGGCAAAATCAACTAATAACTCCATAAAATCATAGATTCCTGCAAAAACAGAGAAGTTTTTATTAAAAGAGTTTGTCCTGAAAAAATAGTCAAATACAGTTTGTTCATTTTGTTTAATACCCTTGAGCCATTGTTAGCTCATACAGGTCAGTATATAAACCTATTTTCCCTACTGAAAAAGGCATTAGCAAAGTTATTGAGGTGACACTTTAAAGGTATAAATCAATAATTGAAATGGAAAGTTTCAGGCTACAAATCTGAATTAAATAAAAAAGAAAGCCCTGCTATTTATTTTTAGCAAGGCTTTAAAACTATGATGTTATATCTTGTTATTCCTCTTCTGTTTCAATAAAAATGGTCTGTGCCCTATTAGGGCCTACTGAAGCAATGGTAACAGGTGCACCTGTTTCTTCTTCAATAAAATTGATGTAGCTGTTCAATTCCTCTGGAAACTCATTCTGGTTGGTAATCTTGGTGAGATCTGTTTTCCAGCCTGGTAACTCAACATAAATAGGTTTTACTTCTTCACTAAGTTCAAATGGGAATTGCTCAATAACCTCTCCACCCACTTCATAGCCTACACATATTTTTATGGTGTCAAATTCATCCAACACATCAGCCTTCATCATAATAAGTTGGGTAACACCATTCAGCATTATGGAATAATTCAGTGCAACCAGGTCAAGCCATCCACAGCGCCTTGGCCTGCCAGTTGTTGAGCCAAATTCATGCCCTGCTTTGCGCAATTTGTCTCCAGTTTCATCATTTAACTCAGTGGGGAATGGCCCCATGCCAACCCTGGTACAATAAGCTTTAAATATACCAAAAACTTCACCTATTTTATTTGGGGCAATACCTAATCCAGTGCATGCACCTGCACAAATTGTATTGGATGAAGTTACAAATGGGTATGACCCAAAGTCAATATCCAATAATGTGCCTTGCGCCCCTTCTGCCAATACTGATTTGCCTTCTTTTAACAAGTTGTTAACCAGGTGTTCACTGTCAATAATATTAAAGGATTTAATAAGGGTAATGCCTTCAAACCATTCTTTTTCACAGGCGTCCAGTGCTTTTTCATAATCAAAGCCATAGCGTTTTTCAAGGATAACTTTGTGGTTATCAACCCTGGCAGTGTATTTATCTTCAAAATCATTGACTATATCACCAATCCTTAAACCATCCCTACCAATTTTGTCACGGTAAGTTGGACCAATCCCTTTTAGTGTTGACCCAATTTTTGTTTTGCCTTTTGCTTTTTCTGAAGCCTCATCCAGCAGGCGGTGTGTGGGAAGGATCAAATGAGCTTTTTTGGAAATGTAAAGGTTACCTGAAATATCAAAGCCTTTCCCTTTTAATGAATCAATTTCTTTTTTGAAAACAATAGGGTCTATTACCACACCATTCCCAATAATATTGATTTTATTATCCCTGAAAATTCCGGAAGGGATTGTGTGCAAAATTTGCTTTATGTTGTTGAATTCAAGTGTATGCCCAGCATTTGGACCTCCTTGAAAACGTGATATTGCATCATATTTAGGTGTAAGTACATCAACAACTTTTCCTTTACCTTCATCTCCCCATTGGAGCCCCAGTAGAACATCAACTTTCATGTGATAATATTTATTTAGACAAACAAAACCGCGGAAATACAATCTACAACTTATTCATTTCCACGGGTCAATTATTTACAGGTTAAAAGTACAAATTATTTTTGGTAAAGCTGCATAAAAAAATCCTTCATAGTTATGAAGGATATTGCTTTATTTAGTATGTATTTGAATAATAATTATTTATCAGAACTTGTCCCATAAATGTAAAGGGTGTGATGGGAAAGTTTGAAATTGTTTTTCTTACATGCATCTTCAATAATTTCCCTTATCCTGGGGTCATAAAATTCAACAACATTTCCTGAATCAACATCAATAAGGTGGTCATGCTGTAAAGTTGCAAAAGCCTTTTCAAATTGAGCTATATTCTTCCCGAACTGGTGTTTCACAACCAGCTTGCATTCAAGCAAAATCTCAATGGTATTGTATAAAGTTGCCCTGCTGACCCTGTAATTTTTATTTTTCATTGAGATATATAAGGTCTCAATATCAAAATGCCCTTCATGTGAATATATTTCTTCAAGAATAGCAAACCTCTCAGGGGTCTTTCTATGCCCATTTCTTTCAAGGTAATCAATGAACATTTTTTTGACCGTCTCTTTTGTCTTTTGACTATTCATAATTAAACTAATTTTAAATAATATTCAAAAATAGAATAATTTTCTGAAATTAACATATGTGTAAAGGATTATTCATTAAGGTCTTCAACCCTGGCTATTTTGTCAATTCCTTTTATTTTTTCCAGTTTTCCAATGAGGTTTTGAAGGTCACCAGAATTGTGCACATAAATATAGAGTTCACCTTCAAAAATGCCATCGTGGGTATCAAACTTGATGGTGCGCATATTGATGTTATGTAATTTTGAAATAACAGTGGTTACTTCATTTACTACACCTATCCTATCAAAACCAGATAGCTTGAGTTTTGTGAGGTAGGAAAGCTTTTTGAAATTTGTCCATTTAGCTGTTACAATTTTTTCACCATGGCTGGTTAAAAAGATTTCAGCTTTGGGGCATTCTTTTTTATGTATCAATATGTGGTCATTGGATGAGATGTAACCAATAACATCATCACCAGGGATTGGATTGCAGCATTTTGCCAATGAATAAGAAGTTTGTTCTTTTTTTTCTTTTAAGATATATGGTTTCTTTTGGTCAATATTTGATTTATCTTCTTCGCCCTCCTTTTTTTTGCGGCTAAAGGTTAATTTCCAATATCTTATTAAAATATTTTCAGCTTTTTTCTTTAGCATTTTATTTAGGTCATCTACTTCAATGAAACCCATGCCAACCTGTGAATAAAGCTGGTCTTTATTGGATAAATTGAAATAACCAGTTATTCTTTTTAATGCATCAGCAGTTGGAGGCATATTGACCTTTTTTAGAGCCTGCTCAATAATTTTTTTACCCTTGCTGATATGCTTGCGTTTTTCGAGTTTAAAAGCATTCTTGATTTTTGATTTTGCCTTTGCAGTGGTTACAAATTTTAACCATTCAATTTTAGGTTCCTGGTTTTCTGCTGTAAGTATCTCAATTTGGTCACCACTATTTAGCACATGGCTTGCCGGGACAAGTTTTTGGTTTATTTTGGCACCTATACATTTGTTGCCCAGGTCAGTGTGGATTTCATAGGCAAAGTCAAGTACAGTGGAACTTTTTGGTAAATTAAACATTTCCCCTTTTGGTGAAAAAATAATTATTTCAGAAGAGAAAAGGTTTAGCTTAAATTCATCAAGGAATTCAAAAGCATCTGAATCAGGGCTTTGTAAAACTTCCCTGATGTGTTCAAGCCATTTTTCCAATTCTTGCTCAATGGAGGCTGCACCTTTGTATTTGTAGTGTGCAGCAAAGCCATATTCAGCAATTTGCTCCATCCTTTGTGTGCGGATTTGCACCTCAACCCATTTGCCCTGGGGACCCATTACAGTTACATGCAAGGATTCATATCCATTTGCTTTGGGAGTGGTTATCCAATCCCTTATCCTGTCAGGCTTAGGTGTATATATATCAGTAATCAATGAAAGGATATCAAAGCACTGCCTTTTTTCAGAGACTTTTGGTTTTGGCGTGAAAACAATCCTAATGGCCAAAATATCATATACCTCATCAAATGTTACCCCCTTCTTTTGCATTTTTTCCCAAATGGAAAATTTAGATTTTAACCTTCCATTGATGGTACTTTCTATTTTTTCGTCCTCCAGGCGCTCTTTAATTGGTTGGATAAATTCATCAACCAAAAAATTTCGTTTGCTTTCCTGGTCATGAAGCCTGTAAAGGATTTGGTTGTATTCTTCAGGATGTTTGTACTTTAAGCTTAAATCTTCCAGCTCATTTTTGATGCTGTATAAGCCAAGCCTATGAGAAAGAGGGGCATATAAGTAAAGTGTTTCACCTGCAATTTTTACTTGTTTGTGTGGAGGCATGGCATCCAATGTCCTCATGTTATGAAGGCGGTCAGCAATTTTTATCAGGATCACCCTCACATCATCAGATAGGGTCATCAGCATTTTCTTTAAAGTCATTGCCTGCCTTGAATCAAAATCCCCTGAAAGTTTGGTCAAGCCATCAACAATATTGGCGATTTTTTTATTGAACATGTTTTTGATGTCACGCACAGTAAAGTCAGTGTCTTCAACAACATCATGTAAAATAGCAGAAATGGCTGATGTAGCTCCTAAACCCATATCATGGGTGACAATCTTGGCCACTGCAATGGGGTGTATAATGTAAGGCTCTCCCGATTTTCTTTTCACACCATTATGGGCTGCATTGGCAAACTTAAATGCTTTATCTACCATAGCCAGTTTGTCTTTGGTAAATTTTGGGTGGATGTCCTTTTTCAGGTCATCATAATAATCATTAATCTGCCTTATTTCTGCTTTTGTGAAATGCTGCATTCCCTCTTCTTCAAATTAAATCATGAATATAAAAATTCTTTCCTATTTGTGCTTCTTTGCCAGCTAAAATATCTGTTTTTTTATTACCTATCAGGATAGATATTGAAGGGTCAATATTATATTCTTTAATAGCTTCTATGATCATGCCAGGTTTGGGTTTCCTGCAATTACATTCGCCCGTGAAACTGGGATGATGAGGGCAAAAATAAGTTTTGGTGATTTCAATGCCTTTCTCAGCCAATGAATTTAACATCCAGGTATTTAATTTATGAAAGTCATTTCCAGAATAATACCCACGAGCAATCCCAGATTGGTTGGTTATGATTATCAGTAGGTAACCTGCTTTTTGATAAGATGATAAAATGGGCAGGAACTCCTCAATAAATTCCACATCTTCAATTTTGTGGAGGTATCCTTTATCTACATTGATCACTCCATCACGGTCGAGAAAAACAGCTTTATTTTTATTTGCTTTTTTCACCAAATAGTTTTTTTTCAACCTGCTCACAAATATAATGGCCTATCAAAAGGTGGGTTTCCTGAATTCTTGGGACATCTGTTGAAGGAACCATTAGCAAATAATTGCTGATTTCTTTTAAATGCCCACCATCTTTGCCTGTTAGCCCAACTGTGGCCATTCCCTTCTTTTTCGCAACCTGGAATGCCTGAACAATATTTATTGAATTGCCTGAAGTGGATAAACCAACCAGCACATCCCCATTTTTCCCAACTGCTTCAATGTACCTTGAATAGGTTTTTGTGAAATCATAATCATTTGAAACTGCTGTTATAAAAGAGGAATTGACATGGCATGCTTCAGCAGGAATTGGTGGGCGGTCAAGGTAAAACCTTCCTGACAGTTCAGCAGCCAGATGTTGGGCTTCAGCAGCACTTCCTCCATTACCGCAAAACAAAACCTTGCCCCCAGCATGATAACTTTTAACTATTTCAGCGATGGCACCTTCTACAGTTTTTGCAAAAAACGGGTCATTTTTTATAAGGTTAACTACTTTAACCAGTGAATCTATTTTATTTGAGATCATCTGTTTCTTTTTGAAATTGGCAAATAAAGTTCAAGGTAAAAAAAATGTTTAAAATACTACCTTTTAACCTAATATTAGTCTCTTTAAAGTTGCAGCTTTTATAGCATACAAAACACTTTCTTATCAATTGGGAAAGTTAGGTTATCTGCAGAAAAACTTTTGAGGTTTACCCACCTGAATGACTGGTTGCCATTTTCATGGTCGATGAAATCAAAAGGGATGGTAGAAATTTTAAATTTTAATGGGTTAGCTAATTTTGCCTGGTAATAAATGCTTATTAATTGTATATCATTATAAAATAGTGCTTTCTGATAAAAATCAGTTGTATAAAAATGCTTTATATTTTTGATTTCCTGCCCATTGCATTCTTCCCTAATTTCCCTAACCAGGCAATCAATAGGCCCCTCTCCCTGCTTTAGCCCTCCACCAGGGAATTTAGTCATTTTCATCCCAAGCTGGATTTCATCAGATATGAGTACCTCTTCATCTTGTTTGAAAATTAACCCATATACCCTAATGTTGAAATTATTTTTTTTACTCATTGACCTTCTCTTCAATAAATTTGATTATATCATTTGTGGCATTATTAAGAAACCAATTAATGTTTTTGTCTTTTCGAAACCATGTTAATTGTTTCCTGGCATAATTGCGAGTATGGGTCTTAATTTTATCTATTGCTGTTTCTAGAGGTATTTCTCCATCAAAATGAGAAAAAAGTTCTTTGTATCCCACTGTATTCAATGCATTTAGCCCTTTGAATTTATATACTTTTTGTGCTTCATTAATAAGCCCTTTTTTTACCATCTCATCTACACGCGAGTTTATGCGCTCATACAAATAACTCCTTTCACAGTTTAACCCAACTTTTAGGATTTCAAATGGTCTTGTTTTTACCTTATTTGTCCTGAAAGTAGAGTAGGGCTTTCCTGTCATCAGGCATATCTCAAGGGCGTGTAATATCCTTTTGGGGTTTTTTAGGTCAACTTCAGAATAATATTCAGGATCAAGTTTTTTTAGCTGCCTTCTTAGTATTTCAACACCTTCATTATCAAATTTTTCAGCCAAAGTTGCCCTGATTTCAGGATCAACAGTTGGGAGGTCATCTATGCCATTACAAACGGCATCAATATAGAGCATTGAGCCACCAGCCATGATGGCAAGGTTTTTTAACAAGAATAGTTTTTGCAAAACCTCTAGGGCTTCATTTTCAAACAGGCTTGCATTATATGTTTCATGTATTGATTTTGTTTGTATGAAGTGGTGCTTAACAACTTTCAACTTTTCAGGTAAAGGAATTGCTGTGCCAATGGCCAGTTCTTTATAAACCTGCCTTGAATCAGAAGAAATGATTTCAGTATTAAAATGTTGGGCAATTTGTAAGCTTACTTTGGTTTTCCCAACACCTGTGGGACCCAATAAAACAATGAGTAATTTTTTCATCTGTTTGTAATTATTTATTTTTTATGGAAACAGATGTAACTCCTATGAATTATAATCATACGTGTTTGTGTTAAAAATTTTATAATGGTCGTTTCATAAAAAATCAAGATATGGGCAAATATAGAAAGTATTGAAATAAAAAAAGACTGAATGATATGGAATCAAACAGTCTGTAAGTTATTGAGGCTTTTTATTGCCAATAGAAAAACAGAAGCGGGGCTTCTAGAAGTCTTCCATCTCTCCGAAAATCTGTGAATAGTCTTCGAGCACTCCAAAGTCATGGAGTAGATCGTCTTCTTGAATAATAGTAGACTCCTCTGCTTTAAATTCATCTTCCAGAATTTGGACAGGGGCGTCACCCTCATTAAGAGCGACTAACGGTTCTTTGAGATTTTTTTCCATAAAAATTCCTGTTAGTTCTAAGTTTAAAGACCTATTATTGAATAAATCAAAAGTATATAAGAGGTAATTCTCATTCGATTGGATCAAATCAGAAATTTTTGTCCTGAACATGGTAAAATTAGGTAACCCATTAATGCCATCACCAGCATCTACAAGCGAAACCTCATGTAGCTTTTTACCATATCTTTCAGATACAAAAAAGGATGCAAGTTGGTGTGTTTGGTATCCCATGGCGTTCCTAATGGTTTCATGCAACTCATAAAAAGTATTGTTGCTATCCATTTGAACTTCCATGTGGAAATTATCAGATTCTTGAGATATAATTTTAAATTTATAAATCATAACTTACAAGATCAATAGGATTCAAATTTATAAATGTTTCTTGGCAAATTCCAAAAAATTTCAACTTCAACTTCAATGACCAATCAGGTCTTTTTCTCTTTTTATGTTAAAAAAGGTTTTGTTTTGAATAAGTTTAAATAATTGATATAATGTTTTTTGACCGTGGAAATGCAACACATATTTTTCGTGAAAAAAAGGGAAAAATAGTGATGTTTAAAAAATGTTAAAAAAGATTAATTGGGTATAATTATCGAACATTTTCGTCTGGTGTTCGCCAAATTTCAGAAAAGCCAAAAGAAATTTGTAATTTCAATCCTTTAAATAAAACTAATACTTTAGCCTTGATTTTTATTTACATTGTTATCCTATGAAGTCTAGCGCGCTTTTTTTTGAAAATATCAGGATTTCTTTGCAGTCCATAAGGAGCAACCTTTTGCGCACAATCCTGACTGTATTGATCATTGCTGTGGGTATTACTGCCTTGGTGGGGATCCTTACAGCAATTGATTCTATTAAAACTTATTTTACAAAAGAGTTTACAGTACTAGGGGTTAATACTTTTACTATATCGAGCAGGGGAATGAGGGTGCAAGTTGGAAATAGTAGGTATCGCACTAAAAATCATGCATTTATATCCTATTACCAGGCAAAGGAGTTTAAAGAGAAATTTGATTTCCCTGCTACAGTTTCAGTATCAACTTATGGTAGTGGGACTGCTACATTAAAATTTGAATCAGAAAAAACGAACCCAAATATTACTGTAAGGGGGATTGATGAGAATTATCTTTTCACAGGCGGTTTTGAAATTGACAAAGGAAGAAGTTTTAGCCTTCATGATATTGAAAATGGCAGGAGTGTTGTTTTAATAGGGAGTGCATTAGTTAAAAAATTGTTCTCTTCTGATGAAGACCCTATTGATAAGGTAATAAGTGTTGGAAGTGGTAAATATAAAGTTATAGGTGTGCTTAAGTCAAAAGGAAGTGGTTTTGGCAATAATAACGACCGTTTATGTTTTGTTCCATATACCAACGCCAGGAGTTATTTTTCAAGGCCAAACATGAATTTTGATATCCAGGTGAAAGTAGCAAATGCCGAACTTATGGATGCTGCAATTGGGGAATCTGAAGCTGAATTTAGGATTGTGAGGGATTTAACACCCTTAGATGAAACAGATTTCAATATTGAAAAGAGTGACAACCTGGTTAATATTTTATTGGATAATATTAAAAACATTACTATGGTTGCAACGGTGATTGGGATTATAACCCTGTTTGGGGCCGCCATTGGTTTAATGAATATTATGCTCGTTTCTGTAACAGAAAGGACAAGAGAGATTGGTGTAAGAAAAGCCATTGGGGCTAAAGGGAAAACTGTAAAACAGCAATTCTTGGTTGAAGCCATTGTTATTGGGCAAATTGGTGGTGTCCTTGGGGTTATTGCTGGTATTCTGGTTGGCAATGGGATTTCAGTGCTTATTGGTAGTTCTTTTATTATACCATGGGTTTGGATTATAATGGGTGTGGCCTTATGTTTTGTTGTTGGGATTGTTTCGGGATATTATCCTGCACAAAAGGCAGCAAAATTCGACCCTATTGAATCTTTGCGTTACGAATAAGAAAATCTTTTTACAGCATTGGTTCAGAAGTTAATTCATTATACTTTCCCTGCAAGCCCCAGTTTTAAAGACTTTTTAACCTCTTTAAAATTCAATTTATGATAAAAGGCACCTACAGTTCCTGAAATATTCAAACCTGAAGGAGTTAATTCATCTCAATTTTTTATAAAAAGAAAAAGCTGCCCAATATTTTGAGCAGCCCATTGCAATAATATTATAAATATGGTTTTACTTTACAGAATCCATATATTCAATTAACTCAACCACTTTACAAGAATATCCCCACTCATTGTCATACCATGAAACAACTTTAGCGAAATTGTCATTTAAGCCTATTCCAGCACCTGCATCGAAAATAGAAGCCCTTGCATCACCAACAAAGTCATTAGAAACAACTGCATCTTCTGTGTAACCAAGTACCCCTTTCAGGTTGGTCTCAGAAGCTTCTTTCATTGCTGCACAAATATCAGCATATGAAGCACCTTTTTCTAACCTTACAGTCAGGTCAACAACAGAAACGTCAGGAGTAGGAACACGGAAAGCCATACCTGTAAGTTTACCATTTAGTTCAGGGATAACTTTACCAACAGCTTTAGCAGCACCAGTTGAAGAAGGAATAATATTTTGTCCTGCACCACGGCCACCTCTCCAATCTTTCATTGAAGGGCCATCAACAGTTTTTTGGGTAGCTGTTGTAGCATGAACGGTAGTCATTAAACCTTCAACAATTCCAAATTTATCATGTAAAACCTTTGCAATTGGAGCAAGGCAGTTAGTGGTACATGAAGCATTTGAAACAAAATCCATGTCATTGGTGTATTTATCATTGTTGACACCCATAACAAACATTGGAGTGTCATCTTTCGATGGAGCTGACATTATAACTTTTTTGGCACCTGCATCAATGTGCCCTTGTGCTTTTTCCTTAGTAAGGAATATACCTGTAGCTTCTACAACATATTCAGCACCAACTTCGTCCCATTTAAGGTCTGCAGGGTTTTTTTCTGCTGTAATCCTGATAGCCTGGCCATCAACCACTAATTTGCCATCTTCAACAGCAACTTCACCATCAAATTTTCCATGAACAGAATCATATTTTAGCATGTAAGCGATGTAGTCAACATCAATCAGGTCATTAATACCAACAACTTCAATGTTTTCATTTTTTACTGCTGCGCGGAATACTAACCTTCCAATGCGGCCAAATCCGTTGATACCGATTTTAATTTTTGACATAGTTGAATTTTTTATAATTTGTTTACATTATTGATAAGCCCTAAATAATTAGATTACAGTACATAATCTATTTGAGCAATGGCAAAATAAATATTAATATTTTTAACCATCAAATATTCAAAGAATGTTTCATCAAAAAACAAATTAACCTTAATATTAATTTAAAAGAAAGCATAGTTGAATCTCAGGAAGATATTAGGAAGTTGTCTAAAGTTAAACTGAAAAACTGCAAGCAACATCTTGATCCCATTGGGCTTCAGCTAATTTTTCTTCCATAGCTATGGCTATGCAAGAAAAATGGAGCTTTGCCACTGATAATCAATATGTCACTTTCGAAATTCCCCTTCAACTTTAGACAACTTCTAAGCGTATGTTTCTTTAATCATTATGCTAAACCTATTAAAAATCCAAAAAAAATAGTTTGGTTAGTTGTTTAATCAGTAGGGTAGAAATTAGGTAATCTTAATTAGTGTTTATGAATTCTTTTCAATTTCCGGGTTTATATTGTGTGAATAAGCAGGGCATTCACAAGTTTTGCATGATGAAATAAACAATAGGAGTAACACATATATAATAATGTATAGATAAAGTTTCATATTCAATATTAACGATTATTTTAATGTAACTTAAATTTTTTGTTAAAATTGCTATGATAGCAAGTATTATGCTAAAAAAGTGTATATTTATTGCGTTTTTGATAATATCATAATTTTAACCTCGTTGAAAATTTAAGCAGTTGAAATAGTTGGGGAGAGAGAGGGAAAGAAGCAAAAATTAGTAGAAACTAATTATTTGTTTATAATATTTGCTGAAATTGTGATAAAAAATGTAATATTTGTGCGGCAATTATTTTGTACGTTGTTGAGAAATTTTATACGTTTGTAATATTAGATTAATATGATTAGGACAAGTATGTCTGAATTTGATAATAAAAAATTAAATAAATCAAAATCAATCAATCAATTAAGTTCAATTAAAAAGCAAGTTGCTATGAAAAAATTTACTGGAAATTTCTTGCACGGAGAGCATGGTATATTTCAGGTTCTTCGAAAAATTGGCTTAAGTGTGGTTGCGGTTCTTTTAGCAGTGGTTGCTTTCAGCCAGGCTCAGGATACGTACCATGTTTGGGCCGATGATGTTGAAGATTGTTATCGAGAAGATAACACTTACAAAGTTCAAATATCATTTAGGGACTTTGTAAAAATCGATTCGTTTATTTTAAAGCTTAAATACGACCATACAGTGTATGACGCTGATTTGTTGTCATTTAAAGTTTTAAGAACAGATGAAATTAGTTCAGCCATGGTTTATGAATCTACTTCTGGGACACTTGAGTTCATGTGGGATGTGAATAATGAGCCGGGCAGTGACAGTTTCAAAACGATCGAACCAAACAATGAAAAAACACCAGTTATGGAGATATGTTTTAATATAAATAACTATCGCCATAATTATGATGCTGTTCCTGCTCCTCCAACTAGTTTTTATACTGCTTTAACTTGGCAAAGTGGTTCAGAATTCTGGAATGACGAAGGCCAGGTAACAGATATTTTAACTGAAGATTTAGCTGGCCATGGTAAAATTGACGTGGATCAAATGTGGGATCAAATAGTTGTTGACGTTACTCCTGCATTATGTGATACAGATATAGTGGTTGCAACAGTGGTAACTCCCGAAAATGTTGCAGGGATGGAATATTCCTGGAATGGGACTACTTTCACTGATAATCCTTCAACTAATGTTGATGCTCCCGCAACTGACGTAACTGTTTTAGTGCGTAAAGGAGATTGCATTTCTTACCAGGAACGTTTTGATGTTGAAACTACTAAAATGGTTTCTTTTACTGTTTCTGGCACAGATGTATTATGTCCTGGTGGGCAGGCTGATGTTGAAATAGATGCTAATTATGGGGCTGTACCTTATACTTATTACATAATCCCGGACGCAGATTTCCCTGGTGCATTGTCAGGAAGCCTGACCGGGTATTCTTCTTCAATAGGTGTTTCACAGAAGGATACAGGAACATATTATGTTGCTGTTCAGGATGCTAACGATTGCGTTGACCTTACAGATTCTGGTAGTTGGAAAATGATCACTGTGGAAGATAATAATGATCCATGGGATGTAACCATAAGTACCATAGACCCAAATTGTAATGGTGCAGATAATGGAGAGATATCAATTAGCATTTCTGGTGCTACTGCTCCTTATTATGTGTCATTTGAAGGTGGTACTGAAATTGAAACAAGCAATAAAAACTGGGATGAATTAGTTGATGGCACTTATACAATTGATATCAGGGATTCTGAAGGTTGTTTTTATACAACAAGTGTAACATTGACAGAACCTGCTTCAATGAAATTTGAGGTTGGCCATACTGATGCATCTTGTGAGGCTGATATTGGCGAAATTTGGATTGAGCCAGGTACAATTACCGGAGGGTCAGAATCATATGGTAAGTGGTGGTATTCAACTGTGCCAGATTTCAGTAGTTACACTGAAATTGCAAGCGTGGCAGATACTGCAGAAAATATTCCAGGAGGTGTATATTACATCCGTATATTTGATAGCAATGGTTGTTTTGCTGATTATATGAATGACCAGGGTGATAATTCAGTAAAAGTTCTGACTCTTGAGTTTGATGTAAACTATGATCCTATTGCATGTTATAATGGTTCAACTACGGCTACAATTGACCTTGTTTCAGGTGATGGAAGCCATGATTTATGGTATAAACTAAATGATGGAACACCACAAAAAAGTAATTCTTTTGATATATCAGTAGAAACTGGTTCATGTGATACATTTACTTTTACAGCAATAGATAGTACAATTAATTGTGAGTATGTAGAGGTTTTACCAATTTGCCAACCTGATTCATTATGGGTAAAAGAGATAAAAGAATTAACACTGCCTCCAACCTGCCATGATAATAATGATGGTAATATCCAGGTTCGTGGATATGGAGGTACTCCATTTGTAGATGAAGGAGGTACTCAATATTATTTATATCAATTTGATGGTCGTGCATGGGAAGCGAGTGAGGATGTAAACAATACATTTGCTGCAGGTATGGGACCATTAGGTGATGGTGTTCATGAAATCAAAATACAGGATGCTAATGGTTGCATTGCTTCTATTACTGTTACTCTTGAATTGACTCCAAATCTTATTGGTGATGAAGAGGCAACAGTTGTATGTTATGGTGATGTAGTTACTATGGATATTGATACAATATCTTGGATTAAAGAACCTGCACACCTTAACCAGGGTAAACGTGAACCAAGGTTCTATTATTCAGCTACAACAAGTGTAGCAACAGAGATTGTTGCTGAAGGTAACCGTTTCTATCCATCTACAGTGGTTGATCCATTAGTTCCAACTGAATTAGGTGCAGGAACTTACTATGTAGTAGGTAAGGATGAATGGGGTTGTTATTCTAATGTTGCAGAATATGATGTTTACCAACCAGAAGAATTAATGATTACCGTTACTCCAACTGATGCAGAATGTGCTGGCGAATTTGGTGGAACAATAACAATTGAGGCATTTAATTCAATGCTTAATGTAGATGATAGTTCTTCTTATTCTTCACCAAGGTATCAATATGTAATTTTTGAGGCAACTACCGGAACAACTAAAGAAGATGCTCATTGGGATATATTAGAAGATCCTACATGGTATGATACACAGGTTGATTGGTCAGACTTTGAAAATGATGACCCGGCTAATGACAGTGTAATGGTTGCTGATGCAATGAAAGGTGTTTATTTTGTTGCCGTAAGAGATTACTGTGGTGCTCACGGGCGTCCTGAGTTGATTAAAATGGATACTGTAGTAATTGACGGAAGGGATGCTATTGCATTAGATACTGATGGCGTAACAATTGAAAATATAGATTGCCATACTTGGGATCCAATAGAAGAAGAATTTGTATATGAAGAGGTAGGTGCTATAACCATTGACCCTGATTATGTAAGTGGTGGTTATCCTCCTTATGAGTTTACTCTTTCAGGTCAGGAAAGTGATGGACCTAATACAACAGGTATATTTACAGGCTTAGATACAGGTAGTTATGTTGTTACTATTTCGGACTCATTGAACTGTCCTGTATATGAATATAGCTTTGACATTACCATGCCTTATGGTTTAAAATTAGAATTAGACCATGTAAATCCATCTTGCTATGGTAAACACGATGGTTTATTGGTTTACAGGTTAAGTGGAGGTAATGTAACTTATGTTTCAAGTACTGGTTTATATACTGGTTACCAGGAAGCTACTAATAATGTTGGCGAATTTGAAGATGTAAATGATATTCCTGAAGAAAGATGGTTTGACGTAAATGTTGAAGACGTTGTTCATGGTAATCAATCAGTATTTGACAGGGCTGTTGAAGCAGGTGAATATGAAGTTTGGATTCGCGATGAAAAAGGTTGTATTTCTGGTCCTTATTACAGGACAGTGGTAGAGCCAGCAGAACTTGGTTATGTTGCTGATTTGGATGACCCAAGTTGTTCAACTGATGATACTCAGGGAGTCTCAAATGATGGTGCTATTACTATTTGGCCTACTGGTGGTTGGGAAAGTACTGATGATGATTTTATGTATACAGTAACATTGAAAATTGGTACTACAACTACAACAAGTCCTTTAATAGATTCAGGAGGTTTTTATAAATTTGAGAATCTTGTTGCAGGTGATTATACTGTAACTGTAACTGAATTCAATGATAATATAGCAAGTGATGGTTATTCTAAACCATACAATCAGTATATAGATTATCTTGAAAAGTGGCATGAATATGATGACTATGTACCATTCCAGAATCCTGATGTAACGGATTGTTTTGCTACTGGAGTTGAGACATTAGATGATAGCCCAATTGAATACGATACTATTACATGGGCTGACCTATTGTGCCATGACCCAATAGACTCTGGTGTACCACATACTGCAACTGGTGCAATTACAATATCAGGTGTAACAGGCGGTGATGGTGACTATAAATATATGGTTCAGGGACCTAAAGATTACTTATACAATGATGTATGGTATGATCCTGACAATTACGATCTGCCAAAAGACGAGTGGACTTGGGATGACTTAGTTAATGGTCACTATACAGTATTTGTAAGAGATGGAAATGGTTGTACTATTTTCCGTGAATCAGGTGAGCTTGAAAATGCAGATAGCTTACAATTAGTTACTGAGCTTGTTGAAAACCCATTATGCCACGATGGTAATGGTATTGTTGCAATGCATGCGAGTGGTGGTACAGGTGCAGGTACATATAAATTTGCTATCATTGATGTAAGTGATACTGAATTCCCAACCTCAGATGAGGAAGCTGTAGCTAACCTTGACTGGTCACCAGAAATGGTAGATTCAGATACATTTGAAGTACCATGGGGGATATATATTGGTTTCGTAATGGATGCAAATGGATGTGTACAAGGATTTGCTACTGATGAGGAAGGTACTCCTATCCTTATCCACCGTGTTGAAATTGACAACCCAACTGCAGTTGAAGCAGATGGTCTCAGTGTAACTGATGTTAACTGCTATGCAGGAACTGATGGTATTATTACTGTTGATGCAATTTCTGGAGGAAATGGTGGTGACTATACTGCTGTTGTAACTGGTACAACCTGGGAAGGTAAAGCATTAGTGAACTCAACAGGAGGTGCTTGGAGCTATGGTGACCTTGAAGGTTCTGATGAAGATCTTGATGGCTTACCTGCGAGTACACCTTGGACTCGTGAACAAGTTTCTGCTGATCTTGATATTTTAACTGATGATGACTACTATTCAATAGTATTCTACGATAGTGAAGGCTGTGTTTCTTCGGTATACAAGGTAATTGTTTATCAACCAATGGAGTTCATTGTAGCATTAGATGTACAACAGGATGCATTTATTTGCCCTGATGACTTGGCTGGTGTATTTGAAGTGATTGTCCTTCAGGGTGGTGTACCATTCAGTGGTAACCAGGATGAATTCTTGTATCGTTGGGAAATCTATACTGATAGCACTGAAGCCGAAGGATTAACAGGGAAAGTTGAAGAAACTGAATATGCGTTCACTTCTACATTCCAGGGCCAGGCAGGTGTTTGGTATAAAGTATTTGCTAAGGATGCTAATGATTGTGTAACAAGTGCAATCAGGTATGTTGAGGCTCCTGAGAAGATTGTTTATAATGTAAATGATGTTTCTTGTCATGAAGATGCTGAAACTGGTGCTTATGCTCAGATTACAGTGACTTCAAGTAATCCTGGACGTACACATGAAGTTAAGTGGGTACAGGTAACAGGTGTAGGGCAATCTGATATTATTGCACAATCAAGCTGGATGCCGTTTGGAACAGATACACTGATCAATGCATTAAGTTATGGTGATGTTGACCAGGATGGTGGGCACTATATATTCTATGTACGTGATAACTTAGGTTGTATGGCTAAAGATACATTCATTACTTTTGTGCCGGTACAGCATCCATTAACAATGACTGTTGCTACAGTTTCTGAAGGTGAATGTACTAATGAAGTAATGATTACGCCTGCTGGAGGTATTGAGCCTTACACTGTAACCATAAATGGTACTGAAGTTGACTACACTGTTGCTCAAACAGTATCTGATGGTGATGTAATCTTAGTTACTGATGCACATTTGAGGTGCGAAGCAACTGAAACAGCAGTGGTAGCAGGGAATCCTGTAGCCAATGAGGAAACAATTACAACATTGATTGGTGAAGATGTAGCATACAGTAATGTAGAAGCTGGTTTAACAGATACTATGTTGAATGCTGCTGGTTCTCCGTATGTATTCAATTATACTGTTGGAGGTTGCCCACGTACATTAACTGTGACTGTTGTTGAGGTGGCACAAGTATTAACAATTGCTGAAGTTCAGGGTACTGGAGATGATTCTCCATATGCCGGGGAAACTGCAGCAGTTACTGGTACTGTAACCGGAATAATTCCAGGAGAAGGTTACTTCATGCAAGATGCAAGTGCAGTAAGAAGTGGTATCCGTGTTGCTGATGCTACAACCACTGTAAATGTTGGTTCTGCTGTAACTGTTACAGGTGTTATTTCTGAAAACAATGGTGTAACAACATTAACAGCTACATCAGCTGAACCTGCCACTCCTATTAATGTTACTCCATTAGAAGTAGCTGGACCTTCTGCTGTTGCAAGCGAAGATTACGAAAGTGTACTTGTCGAATTAGCAGGTGTTCGTACTGCTGCTGGCGCTGCTGCTGGTGAGTGGTCAGTATTTACTGAGGACACTAATACAGCTACTGTAAGTGACAACTTGTTAGCATTAGGTATCACATTAACAGTAGATGCATTCTATGACCTGGCAGGTATTGTAAACGGAGCTGCTGATGCATTTAAAGTTGAGTTAACTGAAATATTAACAACAGATGGACCAAAAGGATTAGACATTGAATTCAGTGTTTATCCAAATCCATTTAATGATAAGATATATATTGACAATGCTCAAGAATTGACTCGTCTTGTAATTTCTAACATTGCTGGTCAAAGAGTAATTGATATTGAATATCCAGAACGCGAAGTTCGTACACCTAATCTGGTTAGTGGTGTCTACGTAGTAACTATGTTTACTGAAAGTGGAATTGCCAAAACTGAAAGGATTGTTAAAAGGTAATACCGAATTGATTGATTAAAAAGGGGAAGCTTATGCTTCCCTTTTTTATTATATAAATGTTTGTTTTTATTATGGAAGTTTTATTAAAACATAAAACAATCAGGAAATTTAAGGATCAGCCAGTTTCTTCTGAATTATTGAATCAAATATTAACAGCAGGCTGTAGGGCTTCAACAACTGGCAATATGCAAGTATATAGCATTATTGTTTCAGAAGATGAGGACATCAAGAACCAACTAATCCCTTTGCATTTTAATCAGCCTGTGGCAAAATCTGCTCCCATTTTAATTACATTTTGTGCTGATTTTCACAGGTTTGTTAGATGGTGTGAAATGCGCAATGCTGAACCAGGATATGATAACTTCCTTTCGTTTTTAACTGCTGCTATTGATGTCCTTTTAGTAGCTCAAAACGCCTGTATTGCTGCTGAAGATAAAGGGCTAGGTATTTGTTACCTCGGCACCACAACATATAACGCAAAGGAAATAATTGAAGTACTGGATTTACCAAAACTTGTGTTTCCCGTAACCACCATTGCTATTGGTTGGCCAGATGAAAACCCACCTATGGTTGACCGCCTACCATTGGAAGCAGTTGTACATAAAGAAAAGTACAGAAGTTATACTGAGGGGCAGATAAATAGCTATTATGCATACAAAGAAAGCCTGAAAGAATCTTTGCAGTTTATAAAAGAGAATGATAAGGAAACATTAGCACAGGTATTTACTGATGTTAGGTATAAGAAAGGTGATAATGAATACTTTTCTGACAAAGTATTGGAGGTTTTAAAAGAACAAGGCTTTATGTAGGTTAGTGTCAAGTCAAGCATGCCCTTACGCGCCAAGTCTTGTTCATTTTCGTTTTTTCTCATTATAAAAAGACTCACGTAGCTACGGCTATGCTTACTTTTTCTAATTCGAAAAATTCAAAAAGCAACTGCGACTTACCCATAATTTCACACTTGACTTGACACTAGGGTAATTCTTTGTTTATAATTGCGAAAAAATCCTGACGATAACTATTACCTATGGGTAACTTAATATCTTTGATTTGAACCAGGTTACCTTCAATTACCTCTATTTTATTTACAGAGATAATAAATGATTTATGAATGCGATAAAAATCGTTAGAAGGCAGTATCTCCTGGATTTTTTTCATAGTTAGGTTGGTAACAATGTGTTGCTTCTCCAGATGTACCTTAATATAATCCCCTAATCCTTCAATAAAAAGGATGTCTTTAAAATTAACTTTGTAAGTCTTTTTATTGGCTTTTATATATGTGAATTCTGCTCCTTTAGCTGGTTCATAATTATATTGTATGGCAGTAGCTGTATTTTTACTCTGAAGAGAATCACTTGCTTTGTGGATTGTTTTCAGGAACCTTTCAAATGAAAAGGGTTTTTTCAGGTAATCCAACGCATTCAATTCATAACTTTCTAATGCATATTCAGTATAAGCTGTTGTAAAAGCAACTAAAGGCGGATTTTTAAGCGTTTTAAGGAAAGATATCCCAGACAATACAGGCATGTTAATGTCCAGGAAAATAAGGTCTATTTCCTCTTTGTTCAGGAATTCTAAAGCTTGGACAGGATCTTCAAAGCTTTTCAGTATTGACAAAAATGAAATCTTATTGGCATATTGTAAAATAACATTTCTGGCTAAAGGTTCATCATCTATAATTATGGCTCGGATTTCCATATTTTAATCTTTTAAATCCAATAATAGTTCTACTGTGAAAATACCATCTTTTTTGGTAATATCCAGGTTATATTCATTTTCCTTATACAAATGGGCCAGCCTTTGTTTTACATTATCAATACCAATCCCTTTATATTTTGAATCCATATCAACAGGGTCATCAAAACTATTCTGAATTAGAAAGTGTAACTTACCCTTGTTTTCAAACTGGAAACTGATGGTTAAGAATTGTTGCCCATTGGTGTTTTTTAACCCATGTTTAAAGGCATTGTCAATGAATGGTTCAAAAAGCAAAGGGGCAATTTTTTTACTGGGGATTTCTCCTTCAACCTTAAATGAAACTCTCGCATTTTCACTTACCCTGATCTTTTGAAGAGAAACAAAGTTTTTTACAAATTCAAGTTCTTTGTATAAGGAGATATAGTTCTCACGGGATTCATAGATAACATGGCGCATAAGGTCAGAAAGCTTCAGGATAAGCTCAGGGACTTTTTCAGAATGGGTAAGTGCCAGAGAATAAATATTATTCAATGAGTTAAATAAAAAATGTGGGTTAACCTGGCCTTTAAGTGTTTTTAATTCAGCCTCCAGTTTTTGCCTTTCAATTTGGGCATACTTTAGGTTTAAATCTTGCAAAAGGAACCAGTCTTTTACAAACTTGAGAAAAGAAGTTAGGCCCAGATAAAAACCTGTAACAAAAAAGCCTGCTGAATATATATCTTTATTAAAAACCTCAAAATGGCCTGTGTCAGTAAACATGTAATTCAAGGGGTACATGAAAACCAGTTGGATCAGGAAAGAAATTGAAGCCATCAGGACAATAAGCCAAAAAGCATAGAAAATATAGTTTTTGGCTTTAAGTACTTTAGGGATTAACACATAAAGGTTTAAATAGACAGCAATTGCAAATCCAACATTGGGGACAATAGCCTTAATAAGGGTTGCAGGGAAAGAATCAATACTTCTTTCACTTGCCAGGTACAGTTGAAATAACCAAAAAGAAATACTAATAACCCAGAAAGATATATGCCCCAGGAAACTGTATCTTTTATATTTTTTTAGTTCAGCCATACTTATATCCTATCTCTCTTTTTCAAGTATTTGTGGATATAATATTTAATGGGTTTTTCATACTTCAATTGCTTCCAGGGGCGGCTGCTATGGGGCAAGTGCTGTACCTCAAGCCCTTTTGCAAGGTAATTTAAAAATCCTAATTTTTTTGACCTTCTTGAAAGGTAAATATCATACCAATCCTTCTTTTTGGGCAGGTCATTAAAATCAGCTTTTTGCAAAAGGTTATGAGTAATTAAAGTGCAACAAAAACTTATCCTGTGGTTGGTTTCCACAACCTCACCAGATTTTACCTTCTCAAATTCATAAGGGAAGTTATAGTTCCCCTGGCTGTCAACAGTAATGGCTCCAATGATACCCGGCTGATCTTTTTCACGACCCAGCTTAATTAATGATAGTATAGTATTGTCCTGTACCACAACATCAGATTCAATAATAATCAGTGGAACTTTTTTTTCCAGTGCCATTTTTTGCGCCTCCACCAAAACCAAATTATAATTGGGTGAAGGATTGGAAGTAATATTTTCAAGATGTATAACCTGATAGTTGAACTTTTCCTGGTTTTCTTCCAGGAAGGTTTTTGTGGCTGTGGAACTAAAGTCATTAAAAATGTAATAAGAAAAATTGCCAACAGACTGTGATACAGCCAGGATAGTCCTCTTTGTTGTTTCCAATGAATCTTTTACAGGTGTAATAACAATTGCTTCAGCCATTAGTGGGTATATTGAATATAATAGTCAAACAAAGGTAGTTTATTTTTGAAAGTGATAACTTATGATTCAGTTTTTCTGTTAAAATCTCGTGAAAACGCCTGTGAAGATGGCATAATCAAAATATCATCAATATTCACATGTGCAGGGCGTGTAACCATAAACAAGATTGATTCTGCAATGTCCAGGGCATTTAAAGGGGTAAAACCTTTGTAAACCAGGGAGGCTTTATCAGAATCTCCTTTAAACCTGACAAGAGAGAATTCTGTATCAACTGCACCTGGCGAAACTGAGCTAACCTTTATACCATGTTTAAGCAAGTCAAGGCGCATGCCCTTGGTGAGTGACTGGACTGCATGTTTAGTTGCACAGTACACATTGCCATTAGGGTAGGTCTCTTTCCCTGCAACTGATGAGACATTGATAATATGGCCTGACCCCTGTTGTACCATCAGGGGTGATATTTTCCTGGTAATGTATAACAACCCTTTAATGTTGGTATCAATCATCCTTTCCCAATCATCAATTACCCCTTGGTCAATAGTGTTTAAACCTACTGCGAGCCCTGCATTATTGATCAGGATATCTATATGTTTCCAATTATCTGGCAAGGAATCTATGGCTTCTTCAACTTCATCAAAGTTCCTGACATCAAAATTCAGGGTTTTTATGCTAATACCAAAAGTTTCCCTCAAATGGTTGGCTAATTTTTCTAATAACTCTTTCCTTCTTCCTGTAAGGATCAGGTTGAAATTGTTTTTGGCTAATATATGTGCAGTAGCTTCTCCAATTCCTGCTGTGGCACCTGTAATTAATACTATTTTGCTCATTTGTACATGTTCTTGAATGATGAGCTAAATTAAAAAAAACTGCTTTTATTAGGCAAAAATGGAGTACTTAATTATTTTTGTTTGGTATTCATAGAAAAAGAACAATGAGCGAAACATTACAAAAAGAAAAGGGTTTTTCATCTGATATGGTTCCTGAACCTGAAAATATTGAAGATGTTATTTATTCACTAATTGTTAATCCAAACTTATCTACAGTCAATTATTTCAATGATTTTAGTGATATGGGCATTTCTCCTGATTCAATTGGGGGGAATGATACTGAAGATGCTGGGATCTTTGAAATAGGTACTGGTGGGCAATGTATGGCTATGGGTACACATGCCTTTCACCATCATTTGCAAAGTGACCCCCAAAAAGCTACTGAAATATTAGTATCAAGGGCTACCAGGAAAATGTTATGCTCAGGGGCAAACCCTGTGGCAATAAGTGCATTTTTATACCACATTGATATTGCTGACCCCAATGGCCACCAGATTGCTTCTGGAGCTAAAAAAGGGCTGGAAAATGCAGCAGCTAAATTTGGGTTGAAAGTAACAGATAGGAAAATCCGTTTTGACCACTTTTCAGGGCATGGACCTGTTCCTCCTACAATCATAATCAGTATGATGGGTATGGTCAATAACAGGAGTAAATTGGTTGGGCATCAGTTCAACACCAAAGGGAATAACATTTTTATGATTGGTAAACCCAAAAATGATATGGGTTCTTCTGAATACCTTGAGTTTTACCATAAAATATCTGAAACTCCACTTCCAGCTTTTGAAATTGATGTGGAAACCTCAATCCAAAATGTATTAAGGGTTTTGATAGACAAGCAGTTGGTAAACAGTGCAAGCCCTGTTGGGAAAGGTGGTTTGTTTTTTACTTTGCTGAGGGCGGCTATCCCTAACAGCCTTGGGTTTGACATAACCACTGATGCTGAAATCAGGAAAGATATATTCCTGTTTGGTGAAGCAATGGGGAGGATTATTGTGGATGTGAATAGTGACAAGGAAGACGAATTTGTGGATGCACTTTCTGAACTAAAAATACCATTCTTCACATTGGGGCATATTACAAAAGGTGAAATAAGGATTGATGATGAGTCTTTTGGGTATACTGATAAAATGACCCTTGGAGTGTAATGCCAGTTGTTCCTTATAAAAATTCAGGTGACAGCAAGAAAAAACAAGTGGCTGAAATGTTTGATAATATTTCAGCAAAATATGATTTGTTAAACCACCTGCTTTCATTCAATATTGATAAAGCATGGAGGAATAAATCAATCAGGTTGTTAAAGCCTGTTACGCCAAAAACTATACTTGATGTAGCCACTGGTACAGCTGATTTTGCTATAGCAGCAAGGAAGCTCAAGCCTCAAAAAATTGTTGGAGTTGATATATCTTCAGGGATGCTTGAAGTGGGCAAAAAGAAGGTAGTAAAAAAAGGGCTGCAAAACTTGGTTGAATTGGTACAGGCTGATTCTGAAAACCTCCCTTTTGAAGAAAGGTCATTTGATGCTGCTATTTGTGCTTTTGGTGTCAGGAATTTTGAAAACCTTGAAAAAGGGCTTGAAGAAATTTTTCGTGTATTAAATGATAATGGGGTATGTTTGGTATTGGAGTTTTCCATGCCCCCAAAATTTCCTTTCAAGCAACTTTATAACTTTTATTTCAAATACATTTTACCCAAAATTGGCAGGGTGGTTTCAAAAGATATATCAGCATACAGTTATTTGCCTGATTCTGTTCATGCATTTCCTTATGGTAAGCAATTTATGGATGTTTTGGAAAAGGCAGGATTTAAAGAAACTAAACAGTTTCCTGTAACATTTGGGGTGGCTACCATATATATGGCAACAAAATTGAAAAGTTGAATAATTTTCTTCAATATGGCAATAAATTTATAATATTGTTGTTTGAACTGAAAAGGAATTAAACATTACCTGTGAAGAAAAACCTTCTTACCATATTAGTGTTGTTTTTAGTGCTTCATGCAAGTGCCCAAAAACCAAAAATAAATTACCTAACCACTTTTGATGATAAAAGGCTGCATTTTGGGTTTTCCCTGGGGATTAATTCACTTGATTTTGGCATAAAACACTTTTCGCCAATTGGGAACAACCCTGGCTTTGTACCACATACATGGGCAGGTGATACAAGGCAAATTACTGCATTGGATACTGTGAGGGCTGATGTGGGGAAAAATGTCCCAGGATTTACTGTGGGTATTATTACCAGTTTACGCTTAACCAGGGATTTAGAATTGCGTTTTTTACCAGGGTTATCTTTTGGAGAAAGAAGGCTGGTTTATAATATCCCTGTTATTGATACCAATGCACCATTTAATGAAGGCAATTTTCAATATTCCATAAAATCAACTTTTATTGATTTTCCATTACTGATAAAATACAAAGCAAGGAGGATCAATAATGACAGGCCATATGCCATATTTGGGTTGGCTTATCGCCAGGATATATCAAGGTCAGCCAGGGAAGACCTGGTGAGGTTGAAAAAAAGTGGGATATATGCTGAAGTTGGTGCTGGCTGGGATACATACCTGCTCTTTTTCCGTTTCTCAATGGAAGCTAAAGTGAGTATTGGCTTATTTGACCAGTTGGGAAGGGCTCCTGATGCAACACAAAGGCAGTACTATACTGCTTCAATCGACAAACTGACTTCAAATATATTTACTCTTTCATTCCACTTCGAGTAAATAGCAGTTATTATTTACCTGCTAACCCCTTCCTCCTGAATTCAGAGCAAATTATGGCTGTGGCAATTGATACATTCAATGATTCTGATGTTTGGTATCCTGGTATGTGAAGTTTTTGGGTGATAAATGGTTCAATCTTTTTGGATATGCCATGCCCCTCACTCCCCATTATTATAATGCCTGAACGGGGTAAATCCTGGTTGTAAATATTTTCTCCATCAAGGTAAGCCCCAAAAACAGGGATGCCCATCTGTTTAACTTCAGTAAAAAAAACTTCAGGTTCAATATAATTTACCTGGACCCTGCAAAATGCCCCCATGGTAGCTTGCACAGCTTTTGGGTTGTAAATATCTGCAGTACCTGAAGAAGCACAAACTGTTTCAATGCCAAACCAATCAGCAATCCTTATGATAGTCCCCAAATTTCCGGGGTCTTGTACATTATCAAGGTATAGTGCCAATGAATGTTGTATTTTATCAATTGAAAATTCCTGCTGTGGGATGTGGCACAATGCAAGTGCTTGCTGAGGGTTTTTCAACAAGCTAACCTTTTTTATTTCCTTATGTGTTACAATAACAATTTCATTGCCCTGCACTTTGAAGCTGCCCAATGAAGCCATGAACTCCTCTGTTGCAGCTAAAAACTCAATTTCAATCCCAGATTTAGCCACTTCTGTTACAAGTTTGTTGCCTTCTGCCAGAAATAGGTTATTTTTGGCTCGGTATTTTTTTTGGGAGAGAGATTTGATTTGTTTAATTTTATTTTTACTTATCATTTGATAAAAATACAGGTATTTAAAATAATTATCTTAAAGTTACAGTTTCTAAATAACAATAACTGATAGAAAAGAAATATACTACCAGGTTGGCAAAAAATAAGTTTAAATATTGGATTTTTTATATACTTATCATGATCATAGGTGGTTCTTGCTCACCTGTTAAGTATGTGCCAGAAGGAAGCTATCTGTTAAATAAAGTTGATATAGAAGCAGATACCAGGGAAGTTGCCAAAGAAGATATGGAAGCCTATATCAGGCAAAAAGAAAACCTTAAAATCCTTGGTGCATTCAGGTTTCATTTATGGCTGTATAACCTCTCTTCAAAAAAGAAACAAAATGATTGGCTAAAAAGGATTGGGGAAGAACCTGTTATTTATGATAAAATACTTGCCCAAAGGTCAAATAGCCAGCTGAAGCAACTTTTTAATAACAAGGGGTACTTTAATGCAAACATCAGCAATGAGGTGGTATTAAATGAGAAAAAAAAGAAAGCAAACCTAAAATATACTATAAAAGTTGGTGAACCATACCATGTTAGGGAAATTGAATATGCCATTGAAGACAATAACCTGAAAGCCCTATTCTTGACAGATACAGCCAGGCTTATCCAGCCAGATCAAATTTTTGATGTAAGCCAGTTGGATGCAGAAAGGGGGAGGATTGTAAACCTGTTTAAAAACCATGGCTATTATTATTTCAATAAAGATTATATAAGGTATCTTGTTGATAGCACATTGTATTCAAATGAAGTTAATTTGAACCTGTTAATTGAAACCCCAAATAACATTGATATAAAAGAAGGCAGGAAAGCTTATGATGCATATACTTTAAATGACTTTGAGGTATCAGTAGTTCCAAGTGCAACAGGTTTTAAAGGGCTTAAAAAGAAAAATTTTTTGGAAGTAGATACATCATTTGTTGGCAACTATACATTCCACCATGCAAAAGCTTACAAGTATAACCCCGAGCTGTTTTTCAGGCTTAACAAATTAAAAAGTGGGGATTTATACCAAGTCGATAATGTTAGGCAAACTTTTAACGGGCTAAACCGCCTGAAGCAATTCCGTTTTATAAATATCCAGTTTGAAGAAACACCTAATCCTGAATTAAAACAATTAGACTGTACCATGCAGTTGGCTCCATTAACCAAACAATCTGTTTCTTTTGATGTGGAGGGTACAAATACATCAGGGAACTTTGGTATTGCAGGGAACCTGAATTACCAACACAGGAATTTATTCCATGGGGCAGAAATATGGAAAGTAAACTTTAAAGGGGCAGTTGAAAGGCAACAGGCAGTTGTTAATAATGTTTCTAATGATTTTAATACATTGGAGCTTGGGGTTGAATCAGTACTTGAAATCCCAAAACTACTGGGACCTGGAAATGCCATCAGGTATTTTAGTAATTACCTGCCGCATACTGTATTCTCACTTGGGTATAATTACCAGAGAAGGCCTGATTATACAAGGACTATTTCAAATTTTAAATTTGGGTATGATTGGAAGTCCTCAAAGGTTGTCAGGTATAACTGGAATTTAATTGATTTTAACATGGTTGAACTTTATGAGTTTGACCCAGATTTCATCAATTCAATTGAAGACCTTTATATTAAAAGCAGTTTTACTGACCACCTTATTTTGGCTACCAATTTATCATTGGTTTATAATACCCAGGAAATTGGGAAAAGAAGTAATTATGCCTACATGAGGTTCTCTTTCGAGTCTGCTGGGAATGTCCTCCAATTGGCATCAACCCTTGCAGGAAGGGACAAAATTGCTTATGTGGATGAAGATGGGTTAGGCAACTATTCATATTATGAAGTATTGAACAAACGTTTTGCCCAATATGTGAAGGCTGATTTTGAATACAGGTATGGGCACATGATTGATAAATACAATGCCATAGTAGGAAGGGCATTCATTGGGGTAGGCCTGCCTTATGGGAATTTTGATGTCCTGCCATTTGAGAAAAAGTATTTTACAGGAGGAGCTAATGGCATCAGGGCATGGCAGGTAAGGTCATTAGGACCAGGGTCTTATCAGTCAAGCCCTGAAGATTATCCAAACCAATCATCAGATATCAAGTTAGAAGCTAACATTGAATACAGGTTCCAGCTAATGAAAATACTGGAAGGGGCTTTATTCCTTGATGCAGGAAATATTTGGGCAATAAATTCAAAAGATAATAGGGAAGGTGCAACATTCCATTTCAATAAATTTTACAAACAAATAGCACTTGGCACAGGTGCTGGTTTGCGTTTCGATTTTAGCTACTTCATTTTCCGCCTCGACCTGGGGATGAAACTTCATGACCCTTCCCAGGAACTTGGGAATGGTTGGATAATTGGAAACAGAAGGTTAAATAATGATGATTTTAATGTCTCTTTTGCCATAGGTTATCCTTTCTAGGTTATTTTTGCAGAGGCTTTAACGCTAAAAAATCATATTGTATCATTTTTAATTTATTAAAATATCATGAGTGAATCATTATTTGGAAACATTAAGCCTGGAGTAGTGACAGGTGAGGATGTACAAACAATATTTAAAGTTGCCAAAGAAAATGAATTTGCACTGCCTGCAGTTAATGTTGTTGGTTCAAATTCAATTAATGCTGTTATGGAAGCAGCTAAAAAAGTTAACTCACCTATAATCATTCAACTTTCAAATGGAGGAGCTGCATTTGTGGCGGGTAAAGGTATTGGGTTAGAAGGGCAAAAGGGCCAAATTTTAGGTGCTATTGCTGGAGCAAAACATATCCACACCTTAGCTGAGGCTTATGGAATTCATGTAATACTTCATACTGACCATGCAGCCAAAAAATTGTTGCCATGGATTGATGGGTTGTTAGATGCCAGTGAAAAGAATTTTGCTGAAACAGGGAAACCATTGTTTTCATCTCATATGTTAGACCTTTCTGAAGAACCTCTTGAAGAAAATATAGCCATTTGTAAAAGCTACCTGGAAAGGATGAGCAAAATTGATATGACCCTTGAAATTGAATTGGGGATCACTGGTGGCGAAGAAGATGGTGTTGACAATACTGATGTTGACCATGCTTCACTGTACACACGTCCTGAAGAGGTAAATTATGCTTATGAAGAGCTGATACAGGTTAGCCCTAATTTTACCATTGCAGCATCATTTGGGAATGTACATGGTGTTTACAAGCCAGGGAATGTGAAACTGACCCCAAAAATCCTTGATAATTCTCAAAAGTTTATTTCAGAAAAACATGGGTTGGAAACAAAGCCTGTTAACTTTGTTTTCCATGGTGGTTCAGGTTCTTCTTTAGAAGAAATCCGTGAAGCTATTAGCTATGGTGTAATCAAAATGAACATTGACACTGACACCCAGTGGGCATGTTGGGATGGTGTCCGTCAATTTGAAGCTAAAAACCGTGATTACCTGCAAGGGCAAATTGGTAACCCTGAAGGAGAAGATAAGCCAAATAAGAAATTTTATGACCCACGTGTTTGGTTAAGGGCTGGTGAAGTTACAATGGTTGAACGCCTTGTTAAAGCTTTTGAAGACCTTAATTGTATTGGAAGGGCATAAGCTTATAAAAATAATATTGTTACAAAGGGCTGCCATGTTTTGGCAGCCTTTTTTTATTTTTACTTTTTTCCATCCATTTATTTTTGCATTTTTAAGTGATTTTAATGCAAGTGATTACATAATACTATTTTATAATGTCAGATAATTTTTTAAAACGCGACACTTTTAGCTCAAAGTTTGGCGTTATTGCAGCAGCAGCAGGTTCAGCAGTTGGCTTAGGTAATATTTGGAGATTCCCTCTGGTAACAACACAAAATGGGGGAGGTGCATTCCTCCTGTTATATGTGGGTTTTATACTGTTCATTGGTATTCCTGTTATGTTATCTGAATTCTCAATTGGGCGTAGGGCTCAGTCAAATGCTTTTGGGTCATTTAAAAAACTTGCACCTGGAACACCATGGTATATGGTGGGGTTTTTAGGCATTATAACTGCATTTGTTATCCTGGCTTTTTACAGCACAGTAGCAGGATGGACATTGGAATATCTGATCCAGGCAGTAACAGGTACTTTGTTCCAATCTGAAAACATGGAACAAAACTTTGCTGATTTTAGCTCACATCCTTATCGTCCAGTGCTGTGGCAATTGGTATTTATGGTGTTGACAGCAGTGGTTGTATTTGCAGGCATCAAAAAAGGGATTGAAAAAATTACCAAAATATTAATGCCCATTTTAGTGGTGCTCATCATCTTTGTAGTTGTGCGTTCTGTTACCCTGGATGGAGCAAAAGAAGGTGTGAAATATCTTTTCGTACCTGACTGGAGTGCTGTGAATTTTAAAACTGTATTGATGGCACTTGGGCAGGCAGCATTTTCATTGAGCATTGGGATGGGAACCCTTATAACTTATGGGTCTTATATTAGGAAAAGAAATAACCTATTGAAAACATCAACACAAGTAGCCCTAGCTGATACCAGTATTGCAATTTTATCAAGTTTGATGGTTGTTCCTGCAATTTTTGCTTTTTCTACAGGAAGCATTGGAGATATATCTCCTGGTCCAGGTTTAGTTTTTGAAGTATTACCCAATGTGTTTAAATCAATGCCCGGTGGAGTAATCTTTTCAATCATATTCTTTTTCCTTTTATGTGTGGCTGCATTAACATCAACTATTTCTGTTCTTGAAGTTGTGGTTGCTTATATGAAAGAGGAATTAAAGCTTTCAAGGGGTAAAGCAACTTTGGTAGCTTCTGTGTCAATTAGTGTCATAGGTGTTTTTGCCACCCTTTCATTTGGTGTGTTAGGCAACTTTACAATCCTAGGGCAAACTATTTTTGGCTTATTGAACTATGCTTCAGCCAATATTATGTTGACCTTTGGAGCTTTGCTTATAGTGATCTTTGTTGGGTGGAGTTTGGGTAAATCCAATTTTATGGATGAGATTAGCAATAAAGGGATAATTATTTCTTCCTTCCATAAAACTGTATTTTTTATCATTAGGTACATTGCACCAATAGCAATTGGTATTATAGCAGTAGCAGCTCTGTTTATTGAAGGGCTGACAGGATAAATTTCAGCACAAGGCAGGACGCTTTTTTTGTATCCTGATTTTTTGTATCTTACTGGCTATGGAACTCAAGCACATAAAAAGGGTATTCCGCCAATATTTTAATTTTTCACGTCAGGAAAGGAATGGGATTACTGCATTGTGCATCCTGTTGTTTATCCTAATTGCTGTAAATTATTTCATTGATAAATTCCCAAATGAGGCTAAGACAGATTTCTCGGAATTAAAAGAATTGATTGCCCAGTGGGAATCACAAGCCAATGAAAATAAAAAATCTGCCACCAGGCTTTTCCTGTTTGACCCAAACCAAATACCAAAAGAAAAACTTGATTCATTAGCATTACCCATTCATGTAAAGAGAAACCTGGTCAGGTACCGCGAAAAAGGTGGTGTATTTATATAAAGCTGATGACCTGAAAAAGATTTATGGGATGGGCGACAGCTTGTATAATGAAATTTCTGGTTATGTTATTCTGAAGAATAGAAGGGTAAAGAAAAACTCAATAAAACCTCTAAGAAATAAAACTAGGGAAAGCCAGTTTTTTTATTTTGACCCCAACCTGATTTCTGCTGAAGAGTTCAAAAAGTTAGGTTTTAACAGGTATCAAATACAAAACTTAATCAAGTATAGGGAAAAAGGGGGAAGCTTTACAAATGCAGGAGAACTCACCAAGATTTATGGAATTGATACAACATTTTTGAACTCAATAAAGCCATGGATAATTATTAAAGAATCTACAAAGCACAATAAAAAGGATTTTAAACCTGTTCCCCAAAAATTAATAGAATTGAACAGTGTAGATTCTCTACAATTGTTAGGTTTAAAAGGAATAGGTTCTGTATATGCTTCCAGGATTATCAAATATAGGAATCTGCTGGGAGGATTCAGTGATAGGAAACAACTGCTTGAGGTATATAACTTCCCAGAGGAAACATATTTTCAAATCAAAAATACCATAACTATTGATACTTGTGGTATTACTAAACTATCTTTAAACTTTTCTGATGCCTATTCTTTATCAAAACATCCATATATTTCAAAGGAATTAGCTGAAAAGATTGTTGCTTTTCGTAATAAGAATGGAGCATACAATGAGTGCACTGATTTGTTAAGAAACGAAATATTATTTCAAGAAGAATATGATGAACTAATTCCCTATCTTAAAACCAATTAAGATGCCTGAGCATTTACAAGGAATTATTTGAAACGGAAGCTCATTTTTAATTATAAATTTTTTGTTTTAAATTTGATATACAATGAATATTTTCTAAATTTGCGCCTCAATTTTAAAAAGTAAAACGGAAAAATATGATCATCATTCCCGTAAAAGAGGGCGAAAACATTGAAAGAGCCTTAAAAAGGTTTAAAAGGAAATTTGAAAAAACTGGTGTAATTAAAGAATTACGTGAACGCAAAATGTTTACTAAACCTTCAGTTAAAAGAAGGGCAACAGTAAAAAAAGCTATTTACGTACAAGGTTTACAACGTCAGGAAGACTAATAATTTTTTAGTTCCTGATTTTGTGAGAATGATTGGATGAATTATCAGGAATCTTTTTTAAACTATTTAAAGTATGAGAGGAGGTTTTCCACTCATACATTTACGGCCTATAAAAATGACCTCGATCAATTTGTGCAGTTTTGTACAGAAGTGGTCGGGGAATTTAATGTAAAAGGGGTAGATTCTAAGCTTATTCGTGACTGGGTGGTTTTTTTAATGGAGAATAACATATCTCCAAGGTCAGTAAACAGGAAAGCTTCAACCGTAAAATCATTTTATAAATATTTAATGAAACAAGAAGTTGTGGAAAACAACCCTGTTTTGAATGTTTCACTACCCAAGATCAGGAAAAAACTTCCTTTGTTTGTCGAGGAGAATAGTTTGCACCATTTGCTGGATGATGGTTTTTTTGAAAATAGTTTTGAAGGTTCACGCGATAAGTTGATAATAGCTTTGTTGTATGGTACAGGCATACGTCTTTCTGAACTTATTTCTTTGAAAGAAGTTGACATAGATAGGAAACAGTTTCTTATTAAAGTCCTTGGGAAACGAAAGAAAGAAAGAATAATTCCATATCCAAGAAGTCTAAACAGGGTTATTGATGGTTATATAGGACATAAGAAAGAAACATCGGAAGTAGGCAGCCCTTATCTATTGATAACAAAAAAAGGCGAAAAAGTTTACGAGAAATTGATATATAGGGTAGTAAAAAATAACTTGATGAAAGTTACTTCACTCGAAAAAAAGAGCCCTCATGTGCTTAGGCACAGCTATGCCACCCATTTGCTTAACAAAGGGGCTGATTTAAATGCTGTTAAAGAATTACTAGGGCATTCAAATCTTTCGGCAACACAGGTTTATACCCACACTACATTTGAAAAATTACAAAATATATATGAACAAACTCACCCAAGGGGTTAAAAGGATAAGTTATGGAAATAAGAGTGAAAGCCGTAAATTTTAATGCAGATCAGAGGTTAGTTGACTTTATCAACAAAAAAGCAAAAAAACTCGATACCTTATTCGAGGGAATTATCAACACTGAGGTTACATTAAAAGTAGAGAAACCTGAAAGTGCAAAAAATAAGGTTGCAGAAATAAAGGTTTCTATTCCTGTGAAAGATTATTTATTTGCAAAAAAACAAGCAGATACATTTGAAGAAGCTACTGATTTGGCAATAGATGCCATAAGGAAACAACTGGGGAAATTTAAGGATAAACTTAAAAATAAATAATTCCGAAAAATTACTTCTATTTTTGTGAATTAATTAAAAATATTTTTACATTTGCAGACCCTTTTGGGAAAGTTCCTGAAACCATTGAATTTTAAGCCTTTTGAGTATATTTTGAAGATTCTATGGTTGATTAAATTTAGTCAAATAAGAAATATGTGCAGCATAATTTCTGAAAATCAGGTTTTAGTTTTTCAATTGGGCAGATTTTTTTGAGAAAAGTATATTTTATAAGTTCTTTAAGAAGATTTTTTGTAATTTTGCACGGCATTTTTGCAGAGGTGTATAGAACGCGGGAGTAGCTCAGCTGATAGAGCATTAGCCTTCCAAGCTAAGGGTCGCGGGTTTGAATCCCGTCTCCCGCTCTGTATAACGGGGATTTGAGTAAATTGCTATTACAGCTTTTTGCTCATTTCTCATTGTGTAATAATGCCGGAGTAGCTCAGGGGTAGAGCGCATCCTTGGTAAGGATGAGGTCACGAGTTCAATTCTCGTCTTCGGCTCAGATGATAAAAAAATATAAATTAAAATTATTTTGAAGTTATGGCTAAAGAAACATTTGTTAGGGATAAAGAACATGTCAACATAGGTACTATTGGCCACGTTGACCATGGAAAAACTACCCTTACCGCTGCCATTACTATGGTATTAGCGAAAAGGGGTCTGTCTGAAATTAAATCTTTTGATTCAATTGATAATGCTCCAGAAGAAAAAGAAAGGGGTATTACAATTAACACAGCTCACGTTGAGTATCAAACTGAAAAACGTCATTATGCTCACGTTGACTGTCCTGGACACGCCGACTATGTTAAAAACATGGTAACTGGTGCTGCTCAGATGGACGGGGCAATTATTGTTGTTGCTGCAACAGACGGTCCTATGCCACAAACTCGCGAGCACATCCTTTTGGCCCGCCAGGTTAACGTTCCTAAATTAGTTGTGTTTATGAACAAAGTTGACATGGTTGACGATGAGGAATTACTCGAACTTGTTGAAATGGAAATCCGTGAATTGTTAGATTTCTATGAATTTGAAGGCGATGATACTCCAGTTATCATGGGTTCTGCACTCGGTGCAATGAACGGCGAAGCTCAGTGGGAAGATAAAATTATGGAATTAATGGATGCTTGTGATACTTGGATCCCACTTCCTCCACGTGATGTTGACAAACCATTCCTGATGCCTGTTGAGGACGTTTTCTCAATTACCGGTCGTGGTACTGTTGCAACTGGTCGTATTGAAACTGGTAAAATTCATACAGGAGACGAACTTCAGTTAATTGGTTTAGGAGCAGAAGGGCGTAAAACAGTTTGTACTGGTGTTGAGATGTTCCGTAAAATTCTTGATGATGGTCAAGCTGGTGATAACGTAGGTTTATTATTGCGTGGTGTTGATAAAAAAGAAATCAAGCGTGGTCAGATTTTGGCAGCTCCTGGTTCAATCACTCCTCATACTAAATTTAATGCAGAGGTTTATGTATTGAAAAAAGAAGAAGGTGGGCGCCACACTCCATTCCATAACAATTACCGTCCTCAGTTCTATCTTCGCACACTTGACGTAACAGGTGAAATTAGTTTAGAAGAAGGACGTGAAATGGTTATGCCTGGCGATAATGTTTCAATTACTGTTTCGCTTATTTATCCTGTAGCTCTTAATGTAGGTCTTCGTTTTGCAATCCGCGAAGGTGGACGTACAGTTGGTGCTGGTCAGGTAACTGAAATTATAGACTAATATTCTATAACATAGATAATTTATAGATCCCGGGTATTTTTTATACCCGGGACTATTTACGATTGTAGCTCAAAAAGGGAGCTTTTGCTTATTTAGCAAAGTAAGTTCGACTCTTACCTAATCGTCAAAAAGATTAACCAAGAATAATGAAACTTAAAGTTTATTTGGAAGAGGCCTACGATGAATTAGTTCATAAAGTAACATGGCCTACTTGGAAAGAATTGCAAAACAGTGCATTAGTTGTAATGGTTGCTTCCTTAATTATATCACTCTTAATATTCCTTATGGATGTCTCTTTTGAGAACATAATGGAATTTATTTATGGGTTATTTTATTAATTAAACACCTGAGGTATAATGAGCGAAAATAGTAAAAAGTGGTATGTTCTGCGTGCTATAGGCGGGAAAGAGAAGAAAGTGAAAGAATATATCGAAAACGAAATCGCAAATGGAGACCTACAGGGGTTTGTTTCTCAGGTTTTGATCCCAACAGAAAAGGTGTATCAAATCAGAAACGGTAAAAAGATCAGTAAGGAAAGAAACTTTTTTCCAGGATACGTTCTTATTGAAGCAGCATTGGTAGGTGAGGTAACCCACACGCTAAGGAATATTCCAAACGTGATAGGTTTCCTGGGCGACACCAAAGGAGGAGATCCTGTACCAATGAGGCAAAATGAGGTTAATAGGATTCTGGGACGTGTTGATGAACTTGCTGAAACCGGGGAAGAATTGAACATTCCTTATGTTGTGGGAGAAACCATAAAAGTGATCGACGGGCCATTCAACGGTTTTAATGGAATTATTGAAGACATCAATGAGGAAAAGAAAAAACTGAAGGTAATGGTCAAGATCTTTGGACGAAAAACACCTTTGGAACTTAGCTTCATGCAAGTTGAGAAGGAGTAAAAACGTGATAATATTTTAATATGGCGAAAGAAGTTGCTGGATTAATTAAATTACAGATAAGAGGGGGTGCTGCTAATCCATCACCTCCGGTAGGACCAGCATTAGGTGCCAAAGGGGTAAATATAATGCAATTCTGTAAGCAGTTTAATGGAAGGACGCAAGACCAGGCAGGTAAGCTACTTCCCGTTATCATTACAGTGTATGCTGATAAATCATTTGATTTTATCATAAAACAACCTCCTGTGGCAGCTCAAATCTTGGAAGCAGCAAAACTAAAAAGCGGGTCTTCTGAACCACATGTTATAAAGGTGGGGTCGTTGACTTGGGATCAGGTAAGGCAAATTGCCGAATCAAAAATGTCAGACCTGAATTGCTTTACGGTAGAGTCTGCAATGAAGATGGTTGCTGGAACAGCCAGAAGTATGGGAGTTACTATTAAAGGGGAATTCCCGGCAAATAACTAATAAAATCTTTTACGATGGGCAGAATTACGAAAAATAAAAAAGCTGCACTTGAAAAACTCGAAAAAGGCAAAGTCTATACATTGGATGAAGCTGTTGAACTAGTTAAGAATATTACTTTCACTAAGTTTGATGCTTCAGTTGATATTGATGTACGCCTGGGAGTTGACCCAAGGAAAGCTAACCAGATGGTAAGAGGCGTAGTTTCGTTACCCCATGGTACTGGAAAAGAAATTAGGGTATTAGCATTGGTTACGCCTGATAAAGAACAGGAAGCCAAAGATGCTGGTGCCGACTTTGTAGGTTTAGACGATCTGATCGATAAGATAAAAGGTGGGTGGACAGACTTTGATGTTGTTATCACCATGCCACCAGTAATGGGGAAAGTAGGGCCACTAGGTCGTATACTTGGCCCCAGGGGATTAATGCCAAATCCTAAAAGTGGTACTGTTACCATGGAAATAGGTAAGGCGATCGGTGAAGTTAAGCAGGGTAAAATTGATTTTAAAGTAGATAAATTTGGGATTGTTCATACTTCAATAGGGAAAGTATCTTTCACTGCTGATAAAATTAGGGACAATGCAATTGAATTTATAGCTATGATTAATAAATTAAAACCTTCTGCTGCAAAAGGAACCTATATAAAAAGTATTTACTTATCTAGTACTATGAGTCCTGGAATACAGGTTGAATCAAAGTCAGTGTTTGAAAAGTAATTGAAAAGAAATGAAAAGATCAGAAAAACAAGCAATAATTGACAATTTAACTGAACAGATCAATTCAAGCAATCACTTTTACCTGGCTGATATTAGCGACCTTAATGCTTCTGATACCAGTGACCTGAGACGTCTTTGTTTCAAAAGGGAAGTAAAACTGATTGTTGTAAAGAATACACTCTTGCGTAAAGCTCTTGAACAGTCTGGAAAACAGGCAGAAGAACTTTATGATGTTCTTAAAGGTAACACCTCAGTAATGCTCACAGATGCAGGTAATATCCCTGCTAAACTGATTAAAGAATTCCGTAAAGACCATGACAGGCCTATCCTGAAAGGTGCTTATGTTGAAGAATCAGTTTATGTTGGCGAAAACCAATTGGAAACTTTGATTTCAATAAAATCGAAGAGTGAATTGATTGCTGATGTTGTAGCCTTGTTACAATCACCAATGAAGACTGTAGTTTCACAATTACAATCTGGTGGTGGTACCATACATGGTGTTTTGAAGACACTTGGAGAAAAAGAATAGTTTTAGAATAATTATAATTAAAATCAAATAGAAATGGCAGATTTAAAACAGCTTGCAGAAGAGTTAGTAAACTTGACTGTTAAAGAGGTTAACGAATTAGCTGAAATCCTTAAAGAAGAACATGGAATCGAACCAGCTGCAGCAGCAGTTGCAGTTGCAGGTCCAGCCGCTGGTGGTGGCGAAGAGGGTGGAGCAGCAGAACAAACTGAATTCGACGTTATATTAAAAGCTGCAGGGCAATCGAAACTTGCAGTAGTAAAACTCGTTAAAGAATTAACAGGACTTGGCTTAAAAGAAGCTAAAGCTGTAGTTGACGAAGCTCCTAAAGCTATAAAAGAAAAAGTAGCAAAAGACGAAGCTGAAGCCTTAAAAGCTCAATTAGAAGAAGCAGGGGCAGAGGTTGAAGTTAAATAATTCTTATTGGCCTTTAAAGGTTAAAACGGTTTAGAATCTCTGACTATTTTAATGGGATGAGGTTCTAAACCTTTTGTGTATTTATATTTTCCTTTTTTATATACTTTAAATGGTATAAATACATGTATGTAAATACAGAAAAACAGAGGATAAATTTTTCCTCAACGCAAACCAGGTTTGATTACCCTGACTTTTTAGAAGTACAAGTTAAATCATTTAGGGAATTTTTCCAGTTGGGAACAACTCCCGAGTTAAGGAAGAGTGAAGGATTGTTTGGAGTTTTTGAAGAAAACTTCCCTTTGTCTGACACAAGGAATAACTTTGTCCTTGAGTTTATTGACTATCAGGTCGATCCACCACGTTATTCCATTGAAGAGTGCATTGAGAGGGGTTTGACATTTAGTGTGCCGCTTAAGGCAAAATTAAAACTTTACTGTACCGATCCTGAACATGAAGACTTTGATACAGTGGTTCAGGATGTATACCTGGGTACAGTGCCTTATATGACTGAGAGGGGAACTTTCATCATCAATGGTGCTGAAAGGGTTATCGTTTCTCAGTTACACCGTTCACCTGGCGTGTTCTTTGGGCATAGCCTGCATGCGAATGGCACAAAATTGTATTCAGCACGTATCATCCCGTTTAAAGGATCCTGGATTGAATTTGCCACTGACATTAACAGTGTCATGTTCGCCTATATTGACAGGAAAAAGAAACTTCCTGTAACTACCCTTTTACGTGCTATTGGTTACGAAAGCGATAAAGATATCCTTGAAATATTCAACCTGGCTGATGAAATAAAAGTCTCAAAATCGGGGCTTAAAAAAGTTGTTGGGCGCAGGTTGGCAGCACGTGTGCTTAAGTCTTGGGTCGAAGATTTTGTTGATGAAGATACAGGTGAAGTAGTATCTATTGAACGTAACGAAATTATTATTGACCGGGAAACTATAATTGAAGACGATCACATTGAAGAAATTGTTGATTCAGGAGTTAAAACCATCTTGCTCCACAAGGAAGACCAAAATCAACAGGATTTTGCAATCATATACAATACACTTCAAAAAGATCCTTGTAATTCAGAAAAAGAGGCAGTATTACATATATACAGGCAATTACGTAATGCAGAACCACCAGATGAGGCTACTGCGCGTGATGTAATTGACAAATTGTTCTTTTCAGACAAGCGTTATGACCTTGGTGATGTTGGTCGCTATAGGATTAACAAGAAGCTTGACCTGGAAATTGATATGGACACTAAAGTTTTAACCAAAGAAGATATTATTGAGATTATCAAGTATCTGATCCAGTTGGTTAATTCAAAAACTGATATTGACGATATTGACCACCTTAGTAATAGGAGGGTACGTACAGTTGGCGAACAAATGTACAACCAATTTGGCGTAGGTTTGGCAAGGATGGCAAGGACTATCCGTGAAAGGATGAATGTTCGTGATAATGAGGTGTTTACTCCTATTGACCTTATAAATTCAAAAACACTTTCATCAGTAATTAATTCATTTTTTGGGACAAATGCATTGTCACAATTTATGGATCAAACAAACCCATTGGCAGAAATGACGCACAAACGTCGTATGTCTGCTTTAGGGCCTGGAGGTTTATCTCGTGAAAGGGCTGGATTTGAAGTTAGGGACGTCCACTATACCCACTATGGAAGGTTATGTCCTATTGAAACCCCTGAAGGTCCAAATATTGGGTTGATTTCTTCATTATGCGTTTTTGCAAAGATTACTGACCTTGGGTTTATATCAACCCCGTATAGGACGGTTGAAGAAGGAAAAGTTGACCTTTCTCCAGAGGGGATCTATTACCTGACTGCCGAAGAGGAAGAAGGGAAAATTATTGCACAAGCAAATGCGCCAATTGATGAAGAAGGAAACTTTGTCAATGAAAAGGTAAAGTCAAGGCTTGATGGTGATTATCCTGTGGTAGAAAAAGGGCGTGTAAATTTGATGGATGTTGGTCCAAACCAAATTGCTTCTGTTGCAGCATCATTGATTTCATTTTTAGAACATGATGATGCAAACCGTGCATTAATGGGATCAAACATGATGCGCCAGGCTGTTCCACTTTTACGCCCTGAAGCCCCAATTGTTGGTACAGGCTTAGAAGCCAGAGCTGCAAAAGACTCCAGGATATTAATCAAAGCAGATGCTGATGGTATTGTAGAATATGTTGATGCAAACCAGATCATTGTTCGTTATGATATATCTGAAGACGATCGTTTTGTTAGCTTTGATCCTGAAGTTGTAACCTATGAATTGCCAAAACATAATAAAACAAACCAAGGGACTACGATAGACCTGAAACCAATTGTTAGAAAAGGGCAACGCATAAAGGCAGGGCAAGTATTAACAGAAGGATATGCAACCCAAAATGGGGAATTGGCATTAGGGCGGAACCTTATGGTTGCTTTTATGCCATGGCAAGGGTATAACTATGAGGATGCTATTGTAATATCAGAAAAAATTGTTAGGGAAGATATATTTACTTCAATCCATGTTGATGAATATAGCCTGGAGGTGCGTGACACCAAACGTGGGGTAGAAGAATTTACATCAGATATACCTAATGTAAGTGAAGAAGCAACCAGGAACCTTGATGAAAATGGTTTGATAAGGATTGGTGCTAATGTGCAACCTGGAGATATCCTTATTGGGAAAATTACTCCAAAAGGAGAATCTGACCCTTCTCCTGAAGAAAAACTTCTTAGGGCAATCTTTGGAGACAAAGCAGGTGACGTTAAAGATGCTTCACTGAAAGCTCCTCCATCTTTGGCAGGGGTCGTTATTGATAAAAAACTTTTCTCAAGGGTAGTAAAAGAGAAAAAAGGGAAGTTAGCTACAAAATCATTATTGGAGCAAATTGATGAAAAATTTGACCTGGATGTAGCTGCATTAAAAGCAAAACTTGAGGATAAATTGTTCTCATTGGTGACTGGGAAAACTTCTCAGGGAGTGAAAGACTACTATGGAGCTGAAGTGATTAGTAAAGGTGTTAAATTTACTTTGAAACAACTTCAGGAAATTGATTACCTAAATATCAATCCAAATAAATGGACAACTGATAAGTCTAAAAATGAGATGATATTTAAGTTGGTGAACAATTTCATCATGAAATATAAAGAAGCCGAGGCTGTTTCGCGCAGAGAGCGTTATAATGTAACCATTGGTGACGAGTTGCCAGCAGGTATTATCCAATTGGCTAAAGTTTACATAGCCAAAAAACGTAAATTAGCAATTGGCGATAAAATGGCAGGACGCCATGGTAACAAAGGTATTGTGTCAAGGGTTGTTCGTGAAGAGGATATGCCATTTTTAGCTGATGGGACTCCTGTTGACATTGTATTAAACCCACTAGGTGTACCTTCAAGGATGAACCTTGGGCAAATTTATGAAACAGTATTAGGATGGGCAGGAAAAGAACTTGGGCTAACATTTGCTACCCCAATTTTTGATGGTGCATCGCTTGAGCAGATCACAGAATATACTGAGAAAGCATCTGTTCCCAGGTTTGGGAAAACACTGTTACATAATGGAGAAACAGGGCAGCCATTTGACCAACCAGCTACTGTTGGAATCATTTATATGATGAAACTAGGGCACATGGTTGAAGATAAAATGCATGCCCGTTCAATTGGTCCATATTCATTGATTACACAGCAACCTCTTGGTGGTAAAGCACAATTTGGTGGGCAGCGTTTTGGTGAAATGGAAGTTTGGGCTCTTGAAGCATTTGGTGCTTCACATATCCTACAGGAAATACTTACTGTAAAATCTGATGATGTGATGGGTAGGGCAAAAGCCTATGAGTCTATTGTTAAAGGCGAACCAATGCCTCAACCAGGAATTCCTGAATCCCTTAATGTGTTGTTACACGAATTAAGAGGGCTAGGACTTAGTGTTAGAATGGAATAATACGTTGAACCAAGATTATGAAGGTTCTGTTATAAAAATATTAATAACCTTATTCTATGGCATTTAGAAAAGATGTAAAAGCAAAAAGTAATTTCGCTAAAGTTTCCATTAGTTTAGCCTCTCCTGAAGAGATATTGGAAAGGTCGTTTGGTGAAGTTCTAAAGCCAGAAACCATAAACTACAGGACATATAAACCTGAACGTGACGGTTTGTTTTGTGAGAGGATTTTCGGCCCTGTAAAAGATTATGAGTGTCATTGTGGTAAATATAAACGTATTCGTTACAAAGGGATAGTTTGTGACCGTTGTGGTGTTGAGGTAACTGAGAAAAAAGTCAGGCGCGAAAGGATGGGGCACATTTCCCTGGTTGTCCCTGTTGCACATATTTGGTATTTTAAATCACTGCCAAATAAAATTGGATACCTGCTAGGTTTACCAACCAAAAAATTAGATACCATTATTTATTACGAACGTTATGTTGTAATAAACCCAGGGGTGAAAGCAACTGATGGTATCAAAACACTCGATTTTCTGACAGAAGAGGAATACCTGGATATCCTGGATACTCTTCCAAAAGATAACTACCTGCTTGATGACGATGACCCTAATAAGTTCATCGCAAAAATGGGTGCAGAAGCTTTGTATGATTTATTGATGAGGATTGAGCTAGATGATTTATCATACACTTTAAGGCATAAAGCAAATACTGAAACTTCTCAGCAACGCAAAAATGAAGCACTTAAACGCCTTCAGGTTGTTGAGGCATTTAGGGCGAGCAAAAACCTTAACCGCCCTGAGTGGATGATTGTGCGTGTTGTACCTGTAATACCTCCTGATTTGCGTCCATTAGTTCCACTAGATGGTGGGCGTTTTGCAACATCAGATTTAAATGACCTGTATAGGAGGGTAATTATTCGTAACAACAGGTTAAAAAGGCTTATTGAAATCAAAGCTCCTGAGGTAATATTACGTAATGAAAAGCGTATGTTGCAGGAAGCTGTTGATTCATTATTTGATAATTCGCGTAAAGCCAATGCTGTTAAAACAGAAAACAACAGGGCGTTAAAATCATTATCTGATAGTTTGAAAGGTAAACAAGGCCGTTTCCGCCAAAACTTGTTAGGTAAGCGTGTTGATTATTCTGCTCGTTCTGTTATTGTGGTGGGTCCTAAGTTGAGGTTACATGAATGTGGGCTTCCTAAAAATATGGCTGCTGAATTATACAAACCTTTTGTGATCAGGAAATTGATTGAAAGAGGTATTGTAAAAACAGTAAAATCAGCTAAAAAAATTGTAGACAGGAAAGACCCTGTTGTTTGGGAGATCCTTGAAAATGTATTAAAAGGGCATCCTGTATTATTGAACAGGGCACCCACACTGCATAGATTGTCTATCCAGGCATTCCAGCCTGTATTAATTGAGGGTAAAGCAATTCAGTTACACCCTCTTGTTTGTACTGGGTTTAATGCTGACTTTGATGGTGACCAAATGGCAGTGCATTTACCACTTGGAAATGCCGCAATATTAGAAGCTCAGTTACTGATGCTTTCTTCTCACAACTTGCTTAACCCTGCTAATGGTGCACCAATTACAGTCCCATCACAGGATATGGTTCTTGGGCTTTATTATATGACCAAACCACGTAAAGGGTCAGCAAGTGAAGGGACAACTTTCTATTCTCCTGAAGAGGTTATTATAGCTCATAATGAAGGAGTAGTTGAGATGCACTCCATCATTAAAGTGAAGGTAGAAGATGTTGACGAAAATGGTGAGTACTTCAACCATATCATTGAGACCACTGTTGGAAGGGTTCTATTTAATGAATTTGTACCAAGAGAGGCAGGATTTATAAATCAACTTCTTACAAAAAAATCGTTAAGGAATATTATCTCAGATGTGTTCAAGGTGAGTGGTAACGCAACAACAGTTGCCTTCCTTGATGCAATCAAAAACTTGGGATATAATATGGCATATAGAGGTGGGTTATCATTCAACCTTGATGATGTTATTATTCCTGAAGATAAACGCTCGATTGTTGGAGAAGGGTACAATGAAGTTGAAGAGGTAATGTCTAACTATAACATGGGATTCATTACCAACAATGAAAGATATAACCAGGTTATTGATATCTGGACACATGCTAACTCAAAGTTAACCCAATCAGTAATGAAAACACTGAGTACTGATAAACAAGGGTTTAACTCTGTGTATATGATGCTAGATTCTGGTGCTCGTGGTTCAAAAGAGCAAATTCGCCAGTTATGTGGGATGAGGGGGTTGATGGCAAAACCACAAAAGTCTGGTTCTACAGGTTCTCAGATTATTGAAAACCCGATTTTGGCAAACTTTAAAGAAGGGCTGTCAGTACTTGAGTACTTCATCTCAACTCATGGGGCGCGTAAAGGTTTGGCAGATACTGCATTGAAAACCGCTGATGCTGGGTACCTGACACGTCGTTTGGTTGATGTGGCACAAGATGTTATTATTTCTGAGCCTGATTGTGGCACATTGAGAGGGATTGTAGCAACAGCTGTAAAGAACAATGAAGAAATTGTAGCTTCACTTTCTGAGCGTATTTTGGGCCGAATTTCAGTACACGATATTTTCCATCCATTGAATGGGGAACTGATTGTTAAGTCTGGTGAAGAAATTGATGAGCATATTGCTCAAATAATTGAAAGTTCACCTATTGAAAGCGTGGAAATACGTTCAGTACTTACATGTGAAGCTGAAGTTGGTGTATGTTCAAAATGTTATGGAAGGAACCTTGCTACAGGAAAGCAAGTTCAAAAAGGTGAATCTGTTGGGGTCATTGCTGCCCAATCAATTGGAGAACCTGGAACACAGCTTACTCTGAGGACTTTTCATGTTGGTGGTATTGCAGGAAACATTTCAGCACAATCAACAGTAGAGTCAAAATATGATGGCTATGCTGAGATTGAAGAACTTAGGACAGTTGAATTTAAAGATGAAGATGGAAGCAAGGTTAATATAGTTGTTAGCCGTCTAGCTGAACTGAAGATCATTGATAAAAATACCAATATCCCACTGTCAACCCATCCAATTTCATATGGTTCAAAACTATATATTAAAAATGGCGATGAGGTTTCAAAAGGGCAGTTAATTTGTGAATGGGATCCATATAATGGTGTTATCATCACTGAATATGATGGTACTGTTGAGTTTGAAAATATGATTGAAGGGGTTACCTTCCGTGAAGAATCAGACGAGCAGACTGGGTATAATGAAATGGTGATCATAGAAACCAGGGATAAAACTAAGAATGCTACCCTAAAAATAATGGATGCCAAGGGAGAGCTTATCCGCTCATATAACCTGCCTGTTGGAGGCCATATGGCTGTACGGGATAAAGAAAAGGTTAAAGCAGGGCAGATCTTGGTTAAAATTCCAAGGGCAGCAGGTAAAGCTGGTGATATCACTGGTGGCCTTCCACGTGTAACTGAATTGTTTGAGGCAAGGAATCCTTCAAACCCTGCAGTTGTTTCTGAAATTGATGGTGAAGTTTCTTTAGGTAAGATCAAGCGTGGTAACAGGGAGATCATTATTACATCTAAAACTGATGATGTTAAGAAATACCTGGTACCTCTTTCTAAACAGATATTAGTCCAGGAGAATGACTATATCAGAGCTGGTACCCCTCTGTCTGATGGGGCAACCACACCTTCTGATATCTTAGCAATTAAAGGACCCACTGCTGTTCAGGAATATATCCTTAATGAAGTGCAGGATGTGTATAGGATGCAGGGTGTGAAAATCAATGATAAACACTATGAGGTGATCATCAGGCAGATGATGCGCAAGGTGGAAATTGTTGACCCGGGTGATACCAGGTTCCTTGAAAAACAAATTGTGGATAAAAATGACTTCTTGCAAGAGAATGACTGGATTTATAACAAGAAAGTTGTTGTAGATCCTAGTGATTCAAATGAGTATAAAGCAGGGCAGATCATTTCTGCAAGGAAGCTGAGGGATGAGAATTCTGTACTTAGGAGGAAAGACAAGAAGTTGATTGAATCAAGGGATGCTATCCCAGCAACTTCAAGCCAGATACTTCAGGGTATTACAAGAGCAGCACTGCAAACAAGGAGTTGGCTTTCAGCAGCTTCATTCCAGGAAACAACAAAAGTACTGAATGAGGCAGCAATCCAGGGTAAAACTGATTACCTGGATGGGTTGAAAGAAAATGTGATTTGTGGGCACCTGATACCTGCTGGTACCGGGTTGAAGGAATACAAGAACATTGTGGTTGGCTCTAAATCAGAGTATGACCAGCTTGTTGAGCGCAAAGAGTATGAAGGTTATATAAAATAATTGGATGCCATGGACGAAAAACAAAAACAACAAGGAAACCAAATTAATATTGAATTGAGTGAAGATGTAGCCCAAGGGGTTTATTCAAACCTGGCTGTTATTACCCACTCAAGTTCAGAATTTGTAGTTGATTTTGTTAGGATCATGCCTGGCGTTCCTAAGGCAAACGTGAAATCCAGGATTATTTTAACACCAGAACATGCCAAGAGGTTGTTATCTGCTTTGCAAGATAATGTAAAAAAATATGAAGCTATTCATGGACCAATAAAAGTATCAAAAGGAGGACCAGACTCAATGGCAACCCCAATGAATTTTGGAGGTCCTGTTGGGCAAGCATAAATTATTATTGCATAATAAATGGAAGCTCTGTTTTTTAAACAGGGCTTTTTTTTGCTTAAATGTCCTAAAAAACATCTTTAAACTTCTTGATTTGGTTAGGATAAGTAATATTAAATCTCGAAGATTATTATTTATCTTTGAAACTAAGACTGAAAAATGTTATCTAAATATGTTAAACATAAAAATTCATTTATTAATATTCCTTTTTGTAGGTGTAATTCTTTTTTCCTGTGGATTCTTTGAAAAAGATATACCCAAAGAAAAAAAGATTCTAGATTTAAAACCTGATAAATTCTCTGGGAAAGATGTCTCAATTTGCAGTAGATCAACCTCAAATCTAGGAGATATTGAATGGATGCAAAATATGGCGTGGGTTGGTTATGGTGATGAATATTGGCGTAGTTTAATAGAGTTTATTGATATTAAAAAAGTATCAAAACACGCAGTAGTAGATTCAGCTACTTTGGTTCTACATTATGGGGATAGTTATCATTTGGATGGCTCAGTAGGTGAAAATCAATGCCAAATACATTTAGTTACTGAGAATTGGGATGAATATACAATCAATTGGAAAAATCAGCCTTCCTATTCTTTAGATCATTCAGTGGTAATTGATACGAATAACGATTTTGATTCAATTAAAGTTGATGTTACAAATCTTATTCAACTGAGTATTTCAAATGCAGAAATGTACCATGGATTTCTAATAAAACTTGTAAATGAAGATCCAATTTGTTCAATGGTGTTTTACTCAAGTGACAGGAAGGATCAAACAAAACATCCAAAACTAACCGTATATTACAAAGAATAAACAAACCTACAATTATTCCCCCTTTTTAGAAGAGGGGGAATAAGGGGGATTAAACATCAATATAATCAAATTTGTCTTTCAAGTATTTTGGGCTAAAACCGTTCTTTAATTTAGAATACTATCTTTAAATAATCTAAATGAGATAAGAATGAACAGCCTTTTTCTAACAGTCTTAGCTTTTATTGGATATATTATTGCATATAAGGTATATGGAAAATTCTTGGGATCAAAGATTTTTGCGTTATCCAATAAAAACAAAATGCCCTCTTCTGAGTTGAATGATGGTATAGACTATGTACCTTCAAAAAAGAACATCATTTTTGGGCATCACTTTACTACCATTGCTGGGATTGGTCCCATTGTAGGGCCTGCCATTGGTATCATTTGGGGATGGCTGCCTGCATTTATCTGGGTTTTTGTGGGGGCAATTTTTATGGGAGGCCTGCACGATTTTTCTACACTGATAATTTCAGCAAGAAATAAAGGAAAAACCATTGGCGACCTTTCAGGAAACATTATCCACCCATCAGTGAGGTATGTTTTCCAGTTCATCATGCAGCTTTTATTATTGATTGTCCTGGCTGTATTTGCCATGATAGTAGGTGTGCTTTTTGATAAGTACCCACAAGCAGTAATCCCTGTTTGGGTTGAAATCCCTATTGCTATTTGGTTAGGTAGGCAGGTAGCAAAAGGAAAAAGTGACTTGCTGTATTCTATCATAGCCTTGGTTTTATTATATCTCTCCATTTTGGCAAGTGTCTATTACCTGCCTCCTGTAATAATGCCTCCCATCATGGGGTCATCAGTAATAACCTGGGCTATTATTTTATATGTATATGCATTTTTTGCTTCAACAATGCCAGTACAAAAATTACTGCAGCCAAGGGACTATATTAACTCTCACCAATTGGTCATAGCCATTGTAATGATCATAATTGGGTTATTGGTAGCCCATCCAGTAATTACTGCTCCTGCCATAAACCAGGAAGCTTTTTCTTCAAATGAAGTCCCTGCTTTGATGCCCCTTATGTTTATAACCATTGCATGTGGAGCCATATCAGGGTTCCATTCATTGGCAAGTACAGGTACAACTGTCAAGCAAGTTCAGAAAGAAAAACATACATTGTTTATTGGATATGGAGGTATGTTGCTTGAGAGTTTCCTTGCAGTGTTAGTATTGATGGCTATTGCTGGAGGGTTAGGTTTGGGGTTAAGCCATGAAGGAGAATTGCTAAAAGGGGCTGATGCTTTCCATGCCCACTACCATTCATGGGCAACAGCTTCAGGCTTGGGTGCAAAATTGGAAGCTTTTATTGTAGGAAGTGCCAACCTTCTGAATAGTTATGGTATCCCCCTGGAATTGGGTGAAGCCATCATTGCTGTCTTTATTGTAAGTTTTGCCAATACCACCCTTGATTCTTCATGCAGGATACAAAGGCTTTCCCTTCAGGAAATTTTCAAAAATAAAGATGGTGAGATAAAGAAACCTGTAAACAATAGGTATGTGGCTACATTTATTGTGGTTGGGGCAGCTGCCATATTAACATTCCTGCAACCTGGTGCAAAAGGAGCTTTGTTGCTTTGGCCACTTTTTGGGGCACTAAACCAACTGGTAGCAGCCCTGGCTCTTGGAGTAGTAGCCATTTATCTTCTTCTTAAAAAGAAAAATCCAATCTATGCTATTATCCCAATGGTATTTGTTTTGATAATGACTATTTGGGCTATGATAAATAACTTGATGTCTTTCCTACAAGATAAAAATTATATATTGGCCGTAATTTCAGTTTTGATAATAACTTTAACCAATTGGTTGCTTGTTGTAGGAAGTAAGGTACTTTTTAGGAAATAGGAATCAATATGATTTCTTTATCATAGAAATGAAGTTGATTTAGCTTTTTCTTAATTAAAATAAATCTAAATAGTTATTGCCTATTTTAATCTTGAAAAATAGAAAAAATGGGTAAATTATTCCAATCACTTGTGAGGCCAGTAATTACAGCACAATTTTTTTAAAGAAGGAGGCAATTAACATTTATTAGCATTTCAGCAACAGGTTCAACATGGTAAAGCACTTTGTTTCTTTAGGTTCTGTTTATATATTTGTCATCCTAAAATTTAAAGATACAGGTAAAGAAGGATTTAGCAATTAGTTAAATACTTTTACTATTTTTGGTTTTACCAAAAATGAATTTCAAAAATCAAATAGTATACACATGAAGTTAGTAGTATGTTTAGGGAATGTACCTGATACCACCACCAAAGTAAAGTTTGGTGATGATGGCACTGCATTCGACAAGACAGGTGTACAATGGATAATAAATCCTTGGGATGAGTTGGCTTTAACCAGGGCCATGGAATTAAAAGAAGATGCTGGCAATGCTGTTAGCTCTGTTACATTAATTACAGTAGGGCCTAAAGAGGCAGAACCAACCATGCGCAAAGCATTGGCAATTGGTGCTGATGATGCAATTCGTGTAAATGCAGAACCAACTGATGCATACACAGTGGCATCTCAATTGGCAGGTGTGATCAAAGAAAAAGGGTTTGACCTGGTAATGTGTGGTATTGAATCAAGTGATTATAATGGTGCAGCAGTTGGTAGCATGGTAGCTGAGTTCCTTGAACTCCCTTCTGTTTCAGCCGTGTCAGGAATGTCAATAGCTGGAGAAGAAGTTGAAATGACTCGTGATATTGATGGTGGGAAAGAAATAGTTTCAGTTCAAACACCATTTGTGGCTGTTGTGCAGAAAGGGATAACCAAAGAACCCAGGATTCCTGCAATGCGTGGGATTATGATGGCACGCAAAAAACCTCTTGCAGTGGTTGAACCTACCCAGGTTGATGCATTAACTGATTTTACAAAATTTGAACTTCCACAACCAAAAGCTCCATGTAAGATGGTTGACCCTGAAAATGTGGCTGAATTGGTTGAGTTTTTACAAAATGAAGCTAAAGTTTTATAGTAACACGCAAAATTTGAAATTATGGCAGTATTAGTATATACAGAAAATTGGGATGGGAAGTTCAAGAAACTATCTTTTGAGCTTGTTTCTTATGCTTCAAAAGTAGCTGAAATGTTAGGGACAACTATTTCAGCAGTTTCTATTGGTAATGTTGATGATGATGAACTGGCAAAACTTGGCAACTATGGTGCTTCAAAAGTGGTAAAAGTTGAAGGTGATGGGTATAGCTCATTAGACAGCCAGGTTTTTACAAACATAATTGCCCAGGCAGCTGAAAAGGAAGGTGCAAAGGTTGTTATACTTTCCCATAACAATAACGGAAAAGCTTTAGCCCCAAGGTTATCAGTTAAATTAAAAGCAGCCTTAGGGTCAGCTTTGGTAGAACTACCCGTTTCAGTTGAACCTTTTGTAGTTTCTAAAAAAGTATTTTCAGGAAAAGCAGCTGGTAATGTTGCCCTGAATACTGAAGTAAAAGTATTAACCCTGGCACAAAACTCATTTGAGGTAGTTGAATCAGGTGGCAATGCTGCAATAGAGGCATTCACTCCTGAGGTGGGTGAAGTAAAAACCATTGTAAAAGATGTCCAAAAGCAAACTGGTAAAATTTTGCTCAATGATGCCGAAGTAGTTGTTTCAGGTGGGCGTGGTATGAAGTCAGCTGACAACTGGGGATCAATTGAAGAATTAGCAGATTTGTTGGGAGCTGCAACAGCTTGCTCAAGGCCAGTTTCTGATGAAGGTTGGCGTCCTCATGAAGAGCACACTGGGCAAACTGGTAAGATCATTGCTCCAAACCTGTACATTGCTGCTGGTATTTCTGGTGCTATCCAACACCTGGCAGGGGTAAGTTCTTCAAAATGTTTGGTGGCTATCAACACTGATGCTGATGCCCCAATTTTTGAAGCTGCTGATTATGGTATTGTGGGTGATGCAATGAAAATTTTACCTGATTTTATCAATGCAGTAAAAGAAGCAAAAGCAAAATAATTGGTCTTGCTTATTAGTACCTAACTAAGTTAGTATATATGATCAAACAGATTTTATTTGCATTATCACTGGTTGTAACATTAGGAGTATTTACCTATACAGTCAGGCGACTTATTGCAATTTTCAAACTTACCAAGCCAGCTTTCCCAATAAAGGATATAGGGAAAAGGGTTGAAGTAACATTAAAGGTAGCCTTTGGGCAAACTAAAATCCTCAGAAGGTCTGTAATAGGGCTAATGCATGCTTTAGTGTGGTGGGGGTTTCTGGTTATTCTGGTTGGAAGTATTGAAATGGTAATTGATGGCTTGGCTGGTACTGAGCGTGTGCTGGCTTTCCTTGGGGTAGTGTACAATATTATTATGGCATCAGGAGATATTTTTGCGTTACTGATAGCCCTATTTATTGTAGCTTTCCTTTTCAGGAGGATTTTTATGAAAGTGAAACGTTTTGATGGTATTGAGATGAAGCACAAATCTCATGTTGATGCAAACATAGCCCTTTCATTGATCCTGTTCCTGATGGTTACCCTTTTGGGGATGAATACATTTTATCTGGCACATGCAACAGCAACAGGGCACGAAATTACAGGTATTTATCCTGTAAGCCAATACCTGGTAGGTTGGTTCTCAGGAATGAATGAAACACAGCTTTACATTTTGCATGAAGCCAATTGGTGGGGGCATATTTTAGGTATTTTCTTTTTTGCCAATTATCTACCCTATTCAAAACACTTCCATGTGTTCATGTCAGTTCCTAATGTGTTCTTCAGTAACCTGGCACCATTAGGGAAAATGGCAAATATGGAAAACATCACCAAAGAAGTTAAGTTAATGCTCGACCCTGAAGCTGCATTTGCTGACGCACCTGAAGAGGAAGAGGCAGTTGAACGTTTTGGTGTGCTTGATGCCCAGGATGTGAACTGGAAAAATTATATGGATTCTTTGGCTTGTACCCAGTGTGGAAGGTGTACCTCTGTATGCCCTGCTAACATCACAGGCAAACTTTTATCTCCACGTAAAATTGTAATGAATGTGCGTGAAAGGATGAAAGAAAAAGCTCCTGGCTTGCTAAAAGATGGGGTAACATTTGATGATGGCAAAGCACTCATTGGCAATTATATTACAAAAGAGGAACTTTGGGCTTGTACCACATGCAATGCCTGTGCACAGGAATGCCCAATTAATATTAATCAGCCAGCACTGATACTGGATATGAGAAGATATTTAGTGATGGAAGAATCAGCAGCCCCTGGCGAGCTTAACCAGATTTTTTCAAACATTGAAAACAATGGTGCTCCATGGCAATTTGCACAAGATGACAGGATGCTGTGGGCTGAAGAGCTTTACCTCAATAAATAATGTAGTTCAATTCTGATATGGAAAAAACAAAAGTGAAAATTGAGGTTCCTGTAATGGCTGATAAATTTGCCAATGGAGAAAAACCAGAATACCTCTTGTGGGTAGGAAGTGCAGGAGCTTTTGATGATAGGTATAAAAATGTTACCCGTACATTTGTAAAAATACTGGCATATTTGGGTATTGATTATGCAGTTTTAGGGACAGAAGAATCATCAAGTGGTGATGTAGCAAGAAGGGCAGGAAATGAAATGCTTTTTCAGATGCAGGCACTTATGAATGTTGAGATACTCAAGGGGTATGAGGTAAAAAAGATAATAACCTGTGACCCACATGTATATAATACCTTTAAAAATGAATATCCTGATTATGATGGGAACTATGAAGTCATCCATCATTCACAATTTCTAAAGCAATTAATTGATGATGGCAAATTGAAATTGGATACTGATGTTTTTAAAGGGAAATCCATTACCTACCATGATCCCTGTTATTTGGGAAGGGCAAATGGAGAATATAATGCTCCTCGAAAAGTAATCAATACCCTTTCCTCTTCATTAATTGAAATGAAAAGGAACAGGAGTTTTGCCTTATGTTGTGGTGCAGGAGGAGGCCAAATGTTTAAAGAAGCTGAAAAAGGAAATAAGGAAGTATTCATAGAGCGCACAGAAGATGCCCTGGAAACAGGTGCTGAGATCATAGCCACTGCATGCCCATATTGTATGGTAATGATGACTGACGGGCTAAAGTATTCAAATAAAGAAGAAAAAATAAAAAATTATGATATTGCAGAGTTGGTGGCAATGTCTTTAAACCTATAACTGAAAATCAACAAAAATAAGATAGTTATGAAGAAAATAGTTAAGGGTGGAGAATTTATGGTTCAGGATCTTGAGCCAAAAGATATTTTCATCCCTGAAGAATTTGATGAAGAGCAAAAGATGATCGCAGAAACTTGCCGCGATTTTTTAGATACAGAAGTATTCCCTAACCTGGATAAGATTGACAGGCAAGAAGAAGGGTTTGTGCGTGGTCTACTTGATAAAGCAGGAGAACTTGGTCTTTTGGGAATCTCAACTCCCGAAGAATATGAAGGATTTGGGCAATCATTTGTTACCTCTATGTTGGCAAGTGAGGTAATGGGGTCTGCTTATTCATTTGCTGTAACATATTCTTGCCACACAGGTATTGGTTCAATGCCTATCCTCTATTTTGGGAATGAAGAGCAAAAGCAAAAATACATCCCTAAGCTTTCTACTGGAGAGTGGGCAGGTGCATATTGTTTAACTGAGCCTGGTGCAGGTTCTGATGCTAATTCAGGAAAAACAAAAGCCACTTTAAGTGAAGATGGGAAACATTATATCCTTAACGGGCAAAAAATGTGGATCACCAATACAGGTTTTGGAGATATCTTCACAGTATTTGCTAAAATTGATAACGACCGTGTATTAAGTGCTTTTATTGTTGAAAGGGATTTCCCGGGTATCACATTCAACCCTGAAGAGAAAAAATTAGGGATTAAAGGTTCTTCAACTCGCCAGATTTTCTTTGAGAATACTCCTGTTCCTGTAGAAAACCTGTTATGGGGGCGTGGAAAAGGTTTCCGCATTGCACTTGATATCCTTCATATGGGACGTATTAAGCTTGGGGGTAATGTAATTGGTGCAGCCAAAATGGCCATTGACCAATCAGTTAATTACTCAAATGAACGCAAACAATTTGGAAAAGAGATTTCAAACTTTGGAGCCATAAAATACAAATTAGCAGAACAGGCAATCAGGACATTTGCAAATGAATCTGCTGTTTATAGGGCAAGCAAAAATGTTGATGAGTTTGTTGAAGCCCATATTGAAGAGATGAGCAAAGAAGAAGCAATTGTTAAAGCTTTTGAAGAATATGCAATTGAAGCAGCCATCCTTAAAGTTTATGGGTCTGAAGCATTAGATTATGTAGTAGATGAAGGTGTACAGATTCATGGAGGTATGGGCTATTCTGCTGAAATGCCAATTGAGCGTGGTTATCGTGATTCACGTATCAACAGAATTTTTGAAGGAACCAATGAAATTAACAGGCTGGTTACAATTGATACATTAAATAAACGGGGAGCCAAGAAAGATTATGATCTATATGCCCAGGGTGAAGCAATTGTGGCTGGCTTATCTGAATTGGATGGATGCAATTGTTGTGTTGAGGGTTATTATGAAAATAAGAAAGCCACTATTAACAACTTCAAATCAATAGCCAAAATGCTTTTACAGGCAGTTTCAACTACTTTCGGGCGTAAGATGATGGATGAGCAGGAAATACTCAATAATATAGCTAATATTGTTATGAGGGTTTATGTAGCAGAATCAACCATGCTTCGTGTTCAGAAAAAGGAAAAAGTACTTGCTCAGGATGTAGCACTTAATAAGGATATGCTTGATGTCTTAGTGTATGATTCTGCCGAGTACATTAGAAAGGAAGCAAAAGATTGTATAAATTCATTTGTTGAGGACGAAGAGCAGCATAAATTATTTATGAAAGGCATCAAACACTATAGTTGTGCTAAAGGTGTAAATGTTAAAGATGCTCGTCGTAGTATAGCTGAAAAGCTAATTGAAGAAAATAAATATTGTTTCTAGAAAGAGATATTTTATTGAAAAGGCCGATTTTTATCGGCCTTTTTTTATACCTCTGCATGAAAAATTGATAATTATAATTTCTAAAATGTGGTCTTTTAAAACAATATATTCTTCATTTATTGGTGTAACTTATTTTAATGAACTTTCGTATTTATTATTCGGCTAAAAACTTTTCAGGCTGGTTTTTGTTGGTTAATAAGCATATAGGGCAATTAGGGAATAAAAATGCAAAAAATAAAGTAAAAAAGTTTTGGTCTTTAAAAAAACCTGTTTACATTTGCAGCCGCTTTACAGGGGTACTTTATGGTTACTAAGCCTGTGGGTTTAAGGGGCTTTGTTTTTTTGTTTTTTCCCAGCTGT
>JANQHI010000084.1 GCA_028282705.1 Prolixibacteraceae bacterium
TGTCTTGAAAGCCAAATTTTTAGGTAGCATTAAAACCATAATTGCTGACGGTGGGTACAGTGGGCAACCAATTATTGATTGGGTAAAGGATATCCTTTCTTGGAAACTTGAAATCATCAAACGCTCAGAACATCCTGAATTTAAAGTATTACCTAAAAGATGGATAGTTGAAAGTACTTTAGCATGGATTTTTTATTCGAGAAGAAGTTCTAGGGATTATGAAAGGCTGGCTGGAACAAGTGAAGCTTGGCAATGATAAGGATTTTCATTAATAGAACTTAAATATAATTTCCTAAGTAACTGTTACTTAAGAAATAAATAAAGAATAATCATTTAATGTCATAATTTTTGGTTATATATAAAAATAATTTATTATCTAGTAAAAGGTTAAAACCCTGCAATTTCATTGCCCCGAATCCTCGGGGTCAGTTTCTATAAATTTTTTAATATGCTGATTTGAGTACAGAGATTTGAGTATTGAGAAGTTCATTCGTGCTTTTTCTTCTCTCATGACTCATTACTTTTTACTCATATCTATTTGTTTCTTCATTTTGAATTTCATTCAATCTTCAACCTATATACTTCCAGTGCATAGTGGTTTAGTTCTATATAGTAATATACGATTTATTGATTGAATAGATGAATAGAATTAATAAATGGTTGCGTGGGAAAAGAATTTTTTTACGTGTATTTTCCGAATTTTACTTTCAGAGGAAAAAACGGATTTCTGGAGGGGATTACAATATGAGAATCCGGGCCCCACTTTTATGCCATTCGGGGTAATTTATTGAATAAATGAGACCTTTCCTTACCCGGTGGGCAGGCAGCCTGCATTCGCTCATTCATCCTGATGCTGAGTTATTAATGCCTGTTGGCAAGATTTCCTGCCATTTTAAATTCCTGTCATTTAATGCTTTGGATATATGGTCTGTAGGGTTATCAAGACGTTTTTAACAATTAATTGTGAATTATCAACATTTAGCAGGGATGTCAAAGTGGAATATAATGGCAAATAGTGTAAGAAAGTGGCAGAAAATTTATATTTTAGCATTAATTATTAGCATTTGAGTTTTAAATGAGGCGACTTTCAGCAAAACATACGGCAATTATCGATGACAAAGGCAGGGTAGTTCTTCCGGCAGCTTTTAAAAAAGCAATGGAGGAATTGGCTAACCAGCCGGTTGTGATTGAAAAGGATATTTACGTGGGTTGCCTCAATTTTTATCCTGAAAGAATATGGGATCAGAAGTTGGATGAAGTCGAATCAAAACTGAACCATTTTGACGAGGGTGACCTGGAACTGTTGGAGCAGATCTATGAGAACTTTACAACTGCAAAAATGGCAACAAACGGCCGCATCAACATTCCTTTGGATTTCCTGAACCATGCCGGCGCCAAAAAAGATGTGGTTTTCACAGGAATGGGGAGGATGATCAGACTTTGGGATGCGGCAAGGTATGAAGAACGCAAAAAGACAAGAAAGTCATTGCGTGACATGTATAAGGAAAAGCTGGGGAATAATCCTAATGGGTAAGTACAATGGGCGAATATCATATACCAGTAATGCTTCAGGAATGTTTGGGAGGATTGGCAATAAAGCCTGATGGGGATTATGTTGATGCAACTTTTGGGGGAGGAGGCCATTCCAGGGAAATTTTAGAGAAGCTGAACAAAGGTAGGTTGTTCGCGTTCGATCAGGATATGGATGCAACCGGCAACGTCCTTTCAGACGGCCGGTTTTTTTTTATCATGCACAATTTCAAGTACCTAAGGAATTTCCTAAGGTATTATAAAGTTGAAAAAGTAGATGGGGTTTTAGCTGACCTTGGTGTTTCGTCACATGATTTTGATGTTGCCTCAAGGGGGTTTTCTTATCGTTTTGAAGGAAACCTGGATATGAGGATGAACCAAAAAGCAAACACCACAGCAGCAGACATTGTAAATAAATACCCTGAGGAAAAGCTAAAGCAGGTTTTTAAAGATTATGGTGAAGTGAAGAATGCCTGGAGCCTTACAAAACAATTGGTCAAGGCACGTGAGGAAAAAAAAATCAGTACTACTTCACAACTAAGAGAAGCAATTAAAACCTGTATTCCCAGGGGGATTGAAAACAAATATCTGGCTCAGGTTTACCAGGCTTTAAGGATAGAGGTTAACCAGGAAATGGAAGTATTAAAGGAGTTCCTGAAAGCAACACTGGATATACTAAGCCCTGGAGGCAGGTTAGTGGTAATGACCTACCATAGTTTGGAAGACAGGCTGGTTAAAAATTTCATGAAGGCTGGCAATTTTGAAGGGAAACAAGAGAAAGATTTTTATGGCAATATAAGTTCACCTTTCAAGCTGGTTAACAGGAAAGTTATTATCCCAGGAGAGGAGGAATTAAAAGATAACCCACGATCAAGAAGTGCAAAGCTAAGGGTTGCTGAGAAAATTTGAGGATGGCAAAAAAAGATACAAATAAGCAAAAGAAAGGTTTTAAGCCAATTATTGGTGGGACTATCCTTACAGATGAAAGGGTTACGCGCCAGATACCTTTTATTTTCTTTTTGGCATTTCTGGGGTTGCTACTTATAACAAACAGGAACTGGTCTGAAAAAACCATCCGCGAAATTGAAGATTTACAAGATAGTTTAAAAGAATTAAGGTCTGAATCAATTACCAACTCAGCAAAACTGATGGATGTAAGTAGGCCTTCAGAAGTGGTGAACAGGGTAAATGAAGCAGGACTGGGCTTAGAAGAACCAACTAAGCCACCCCAAAAAATTGTCGTTGAAAAAAAACGTAAATGGAAATAAGGAGGGCAATCATATCAAGGCTGGGGGTCATCTATTTCCTAATGTTTGCATTAGGGGTAATAGTTGTATTCAAGCTGGTTACTGTCCAGAATATCAAAACTGAGCGCTGGAAACAAATTGCTGACAACCTGAACAAAAATACAGTCATTATTGAAGCAAACAGGGGTAACATTTGTGCTGATGATGGCAGTGTGTTGGCCACTTCAGTGCCGGGTTACATTGTTAGGATTGATTTAGCTGCCCCTGGGGTGAAAAAAGTGTATGGTGAAGAAAGTGATGCATTGGCTCAGAGCCTTGCTGAAATGTTCCCTGAAAAAACCAAATGGGAGCATAAAAAGAGGTTAGATGACAACTACAAAAAGGGAAATAGGGGGTTAAAACTTACACCCAGGAAAATAGACTATCTGGAACTTCAGAAAATAAAGCAGTTTCCCATACTTAGGCGTGGGCAATATGGAGGAGGAAGGATAATTGAACAGGAAAATACAAGGATAGTTCCATTGGGAATACTTGCATCCAGGACTATAGGGGAATTAAGTAAAAGTGCTTATGGCATAACACAGGGAAGCATTGGTTATACAGGCATTGAAGGTGCTTATGAACCTTTCTTAAAGGGAGAACAGGGTGTTAGTTACAAACAAAACTTATCTGGAAGGTGGGTTAATAGGACTGAGATTGAGCCCAAAGATGGCATGGATATTTTCACAACCCTCAATGTTAAACTTCAGGACATCACAGAAAATGCCCTGTACCGCCAATTGGAAAAAACCAGGGCAGAGTGGGGAACTGCCATTTTGATGGAAGTGAAGACAGGAAAAGTCAAAGCCATTGCAAACCTGGGTAGGGTAGATGATGACTATTATGATGAAATATACAATTATGCTTTAGGCCATGCAGGCAACTATGAACCAGGTTCCACTTTCAAACTCATGTCATTGGTAGTGGCAATGGAGCAAGGGCTAGTTGATACCAGTGATGTCTTTGATACAGAAAATGGGTCATGGAAACATTATGACAAGATTATTTATGATAGTGACTATGGCAGGGGTGAGCATGGTGAAATGACTGTTAGGCAGATATTTGAGAGGTCGTCAAATGTGGGGGTTGCCAAAATAATTACCCATTGTTATGCTGATAACCCAAAAGATTATATAGACAGGCTTTACAACCTGGGGTTAAATAAACCCCTTGGGTTAGAAATAAAAGGAGAAGGAATACCATATTTCAAATACCCGGGAGAAAGGAACTGGTGGGGAACTTCATTGGCATGGATGTCATATGGGTATGAAATAAAAATGACCCCATTGCAGATATTGACATTCTACAATGCCATAGCCAATGATGGCAAAATGGTCAAACCCCAGTTGGTTGAAAAGATAATGGATGAAGGAGTCCTGGTTAAAAATTTTGAAACTGAGGTTATGAACCCCATGATAGTTTCAGAGGAGACCCTGGGCAAAGCAAAAGATATGTTGGAAGGGGTTTGTGAAACAGGCACAGGAAAGAGGTTGTCCAATAATATTTTCAAAATGGCAGGCAAAACAGGTACTGCCCAGATTGCAGTGGATGGCAGCTATGCAAAAGGCTTGTATCTCTCTTCTTTTGCTGGTTATTTCCCTGCTGATGACCCTGAATATTCAATCATGGTAACTGTCAATAAACCTAGGTCAGGAATCTATTATGGAGGTTCAGTGGCAGGGCCAGTGTTTAAAGAAATGGCTGAAAAAATCTATGCTTTAAAAATCCAACCAGCTGAATATGCTCAAAACACAGAGCCTGAAAAATCAATCCCAAAAATAAAAAGTGGGAAGAAGAATGACATTGAGGAGGTCATAGAGCAGCTTGAATTGGAAGAACACCTAGTGCAGGCAGATGCAAATACTGAATTTGTCAAAACTGGCAATAAGGAGGGGCAAATCCTGGTCACAGGAAACAAAATCCCTGATGTTCGTGGTATGGGTGCTGCAAATGCAATCTACCTTCTTGAAAGCAAAGGGTTGAAAGTGAAAATATCAGGCATTGGAAAAGTAAAAAAACAAGCACCTGTCGCCGGAAGTAGTTTCAGGAAGGGGCAAACAGTATATCTGGCATTGAGTTAAGGTTAAATGAAAAAAATTGCAGAAATAACAAAAGGGTTAGAAGCTAAAATAATGGGTGATGCAGAAGCATTGATCCAAGGGCTGGCTTTTGATTCCAGGTTGGTGAAAGAAGGTTTTTTGTTTATAGCCACAAAAGGGACACAAGTTGACGGGCACAGCTTTGTTGAAATGGCTATTGAAAAGGGAGCTGTTGGTATTTTGTGTGAAACCCTACCCAAAAACATCCAACCTGATGTAACTTACATTCAGGTTGCAGATAGTAACCAGGCATTTGGGAGATTGGCAGCAGCTTTCTACAACCACCCATCATCTAACCTGAAAGTAGTTGGGGTAACTGGCACCAATGGAAAAACAAGTATAGCTACCTTACTCCACACATTGACCCAAAAGCTAGGATATAAATCAGGGTTGATCTCTACAATTAAATACATAACTGGCAAGGAAGAAACTGTGGCCTCACATACCACTCCTGATGCCATAAAAATCCAGTCACTTCTGGCAGAAATGGTAGATGAAGGGTGTGAATATTGTTTTATGGAAGTCAGTTCTCATGCCATCCACCAGGAAAGGATTTCAGGAATTGAATTCAAGGCTGGGGTTTTTACCAACCTCTCGCATGACCACCTGGATTACCACAAAACCTTTTCAGAATACATAAAAGCAAAAAAGAAATTTTTTGATGGACTGCCAGGAAATGCCATTGCAATTATCAATTTGGATGATAGGAATGGGAGGGTAATGGTTCAAAATACAAAAGCTAAAGTAGTGTCCTATTCATTAAGGTCATTGGCTGATTTTAAATGCAAGGTTCTGGAAAGCCATTTTGATGGGATGCTGCTCAATGTTGATGGGAGTGAGGTGTGGACAAAGTTTGTTGGGAAATTCAATGCCTACAACCTGCTGGCTGTCTATGTAGCAGCCATAAACCTGGGGCATGATAAAGATGAGGTTTTAACAGCCATAAGTGAGTTAACACCTGTAAAAGGAAGGTTTGAAACCATAAGAAGCACAGATGGGAAACTGGCTATTGTGGATTATGCACACACCCCTGATGCACTAAAAAATGTATTGCATACCATTTCTGAAATAAGGACAAGGAATGAACAGGTGATCACTGTAGTTGGAGCAGGAGGCGACAGGGATAAAACCAAACGCCCACAAATGGCAAAAGAAGCACTGGCAGCCAGTGATAAAGTGGTACTAACTTCAGATAACCCAAGGACAGAAGAACCAGAAGCAATCATTAAAGATATGGAAGCTGGGGTAGATGCTTCAAAAAAGAATAAAGTGCTCTCTATTGTAAACAGGAAGGAAGCCATCAAAACAGCAGTGATGATAGCCATGCCTGGCGACATTATCCTGGTAGCAGGGAAAGGGCATGAAGATTACCAGGAGGCAAATGGGGTGAAACATCATTTTGATGATAAAGAAGTACTGGAAGAATTGTTTGGATTGGACTAATTGAAAAGATATTGTTATGATCTATTATTTGTATGAGTTTCTGAATGAGTATGATATCCCTGGGATTGGGATGCTGCAATATATATCATTCCGCTCAGGAGCTGCTATCATCCTTTCACTTTTCATTACCCTGGCTTTTGGTAAAAAGCTGATCAATTTCCTGCAAAGGAAACAAATTGGTGAAGAAATCCGTGACTTGGGGCTTGAGGGGCAGCTGCAAAAAAAAGGTACTCCTACAATGGGGGGGATCATTATCCTTTTGTCAATAATAATTCCAACCCTGCTATTTGCAAAACTTACCAACATCTATATACTGCTTATGCTTATCACAACCTCATGGTTGGGGTTGATTGGCTTTATTGATGATTACATTAAAGTATTCCTGAAAAACAAAAAAGGGTTGGCCGGGAAATTTAAGATCATTGGTCAGGTAAGCTTGGGGTTAATGGTAGCATCAACACTTTTACTGAGCAATGAAGTGCTGGTGCGCGAAAATGTATTAGACTCCAAGGGCAATGTGGTAGAGGAAATTGTGGTTGACAGTGAAACAGGGGAACAATCCATTGAAGTATTGACCCATGATGTGAAATCAACTAAAACCACTATCCCATTTTTTAAGAAGAATGAATTTGATTATAAATGGCTGGTTGGCTTTACAGGTGAAAGTGCTACCCATTTCAGGTGGATAATTTATGCCATAGCCATCATCTTGATCATTGTAGCTGTTTCAAATGCTGCCAACCTCACAGATGGGTTGGATGGGCTGGCCACTGGGACATCTGCCATCAGTGGTGCCACATTGGGTATACTGGCATATGTAAGCGGTAATGTTATTTATTCTGAATACCTGAATATTATGTACATCCCTAACATTGGTGAGTTGACCATTTTTGTCAGTGCATTTATTGGGGCAACAGTAGGGTTTTTATGGTATAACTCTTACCCTGCTCAAGTATTTATGGGAGATACAGGTAGCCTGGCATTGGGTGGTATACTGGCTGTTTTCTCTGTTATCATTAGGAAAGAAATTTTGGTCCCATTGCTCTGTGGCATTTTCCTGATTGAAAACCTGTCTGTGGTTATCCAGGTATTTTGGTTCAAATATACAAAACGCAAATATGGAGAAGGGCGCAGGGTATTCCTGATGAGCCCAATCCACCACCATTTTCAAAAGCAAGGATTCCCTGAAGCCAAGATAGTTACACGATTTTGGATTGTAGGGATCATGCTGGCTGTTATCACCATTGTAACCTTAAAGATCAGGTAAAGGTGGCAGGCAGGGCAGTCATATTGGGAGCAGGTGAAAGTGGTGTTGGTGCTGCAATACTGGCAAGAAAACAAGGGTTTGAGGTGTTTATCTCTGACCTGGGCAAGATAAAAGAAAAATACAAAAACGTTCTTAGGCAATTTGAGCTTGATTTTGAAGAAGGAAAGCATTCAGAAGAAAAAATCATGGATGCTTCCCTGGTGGTTAAAAGTCCGGGCATTCCTGATGATGCTCCTTTAATTATAGGGTTGAAAAAACAGGGGATACCAGTTATCTCAGAAATTGAATTTGCAGGAAAGTACACCAATGCAAAAACAATTTGCATAACAGGAAGCAATGGCAAAACAACAACAGCTATGCTAACATACCATATCCTGAAGAATGCAGGGGTCAATGTGGGGTTGGCAGGGAATGTAGGGAAAAGTTTTGCATCGCAGGTGGCAACTGAAAAGTATGAGGTGTATGTAATTGAATTGAGCAGCTTTCAGTTAGATGGGATGTACCAGTTTAAAGCTGATGTAGCCATCCTGTTAAACATTACACCTGACCACCTAGATAGGTACAACTACCAGATGCAAAACTATGTGGATTCCAAATTTGGGATACTTCAAAATCAAACAGAAAAAGATGTATTCATCTACTGTTCAGATGATAACATCATCACTGAAGAAATAAAAGAGAGGGATATAAAGGCAAGGCAGGTTCCCTTTACATTGGGAGAGCCTGAAAAAACTGGAGCTGGAATATCAAACGGGAAATTAATTATACAGTTAAACGAAAAACAATTCAGTATGTCTATTCTGGATTTATCACTACAAGGGAAGCACAATTCCTACAATTCAATGGCAGCAGGGATTGCCAGTATGGTTTTCAAAATTCGTGATGACCAATTGCGTGAAAGCCTATCAGATTTTAAGGGTGTTGAACACAGGTTGGAAAGATTCCTGCAGGTTCATGGTATTGAATTTATTAATGATTCAAAGGCTACCAATGTAAATTCAACATGGTATGCCCTTGAAAGCATGAATAAAAAGGTAGTTTGGATTGCAGGGGGGATTGACAAAGGGAATGACTACTCCATGATCAATGACCTGGTAAAGAAAAAGGTAAAAGCTATTGTATGCCTGGGTAAAAACAATGCCAAAATACATAAAGCTTTTGGCAAGGTTGTTAATGATATTATTGATGTGTACACTATGCAGGATGCTGTGAAATCAGCCTACTACCTTGCACGAAATGGAGACATAGTGTTGCTGTCACCAGCATGTGCCAGTTTTGACCTTTTTGAAAATTATGAAGACAGGGGCAAGCAATTTAAAGCTGCTGTCCGTGATTTATAAGTAGTTAAAAGATGCAATTTACACCTGGAAAAATAATCAAAGGAGACAAGGTTATCTGGATAGTCTTGCTCTTATTGTCATTGTTATCCATCCTGATAGTATATAGCTCAACAGGGGCATTGGCTTACAGAAGGCAGGGAGGGGCAACATGGCACTACCTGGTGCGTCAGGTTATATTCCTGTCAACTGGGTTTGGTATTATTTTAATCCTGGTGAATATTATTCCCGTAAAACTGTATGCAATTATTTCACGTTTAGCTGTTTATTTAAGTATTGGGCTTTTGCTGCTGGCATTTGGCATGAAAATTACTGGCCATGCAGGTGATGCCACAGGCAGGACATTAAACCTGGGCTTTATTTCATTCCAGCCTGCTGAGGTAGCAAAAATATCCTTGATTATGTTTGTGGCACGGGTGCTTAGCAGGGCACAAAAATCAAAAGAGGAGCTGTTCAGGGCATTTAAAACATCCATCTTTTTCACCATAATTATTTGTGGGTTGATCTTCTATTCAGATTTTTCCACATCAGCTTTGTTATTTGTAACCATCATGTCTATGCTATTTATTGGGCGTATACCTTTTAAATACCTGGGGATGGTTATTGGAGCAGGTATATTGCTGGTAACCCTCATCTATTTAACAGCAGACTATATGCCTGGCAAGCTTTCAAGGGTAGCCACCATAAAAGGAAGGATAGAACGTTTTATCCATGGTGACCCTAATTCAGAAAAAGGCATCACCCAGGCTGATTATGCCAAACTAGCTATTTATGAAGGAGGTATGCTGGGCAAGGGTCCCGGGCATTCTGATGTGAGCAACTACATGGCTTCAGCATATAATGATTTCATTTTTGCCATCATTGTTGAAGAATATGGGTTGGTTATAGCAGGGTTGATCATCTTCCTGTACCTCATATTTTTCTTCAGGGGGGTAGTAATAGTGAGAAGGGCAACCAGGACATTCCCTGCTTTCCTGGTCACAGGACTCACCCTGTTGCTGGTTTATCAGGCCATGATAAATATTGGGGTGTCAGCTGGTGTTTTGCCTGTAACTGGGCAACCACTTCCCTGGGTTAGCATGGGAGGTACATCCATGTTATTTACCTCCATTGCATTTGGGTGCATTTTAAGTGTCAGCCATAATAACCAAAAAAATAAAGAATCACAGGAACAGCTAGTTAAAGTGGCTACACCTGATGAGGATGTTATATTATAAAAAGATGAGTAAAATAAAAGCCATAATTAGTGGGGGAGGAACAGGAGGGCACATATTTCCTGCACTTTCCATAGCCAATGAGCTAAAGGAAAGGTTTCCTGAAGTGGAGATACTTTTTGTTGGGGCTCAGGACAGGATGGAAATGGAAAAGGTTCCTGCTGCTGGCTATGATATCATTGGGCTACCTGTAATTGGGTTTCCACGCAAACCTGGTATCAGGTTATTGAAGTTTATATGGAGGCTGTTTTCAAGTGTGATGAAAGCCAGGAAAGTGGTAAAAGATTTTAAACCTGATGTGGCTATTGGGGTGGGAGGCTATGCCAGTGGACCAACATTGAGGGCAGCAGTCAGGAAAGGAATACCTGCATTGATCCAGGAACAGAACTCATATGCGGGCATAACAAACAAACTATTGAGCAAAAAGGTAGACAAGATTTGCGTAGCTTATGGTCAGATGGAAAGATATTTCCCAAAAGAAAAAATAATCTACACAGGAAACCCTGTAAGGAAAGGCCTATTTGAAAAAGAACCCGGGCAGAAAGAAGCCAAAGAATTTTTTGGGATAAAAGAAGATGCAAAAACCATTTTGATTATTGGAGGAAGTTTAGGAGCCAGGTCAATAAATAATTCAGTAATAAATAACCTGGAAAAGATTGGAAAGTCTGGGGTAGAGGTGATCTGGCAAACAGGAGCTTTTTATTTTGATGAAATGAAAGAACTGGTTGAAGGGAAAAAGCCTGAAAACCTTCAATTACACAAGTTTTTGTCACGCATGGATATGGCCTATGCTGCTGCTAGCCTGGTTATAACAAGGGCAGGGGCTGGTACCATTTCTGAACTGTGCATGGTAGGTAAAGCATCTGTGTTGGTGCCATCACCCAATGTGGCTGAAGACCATCAAACAAAAAATGCTATGGCCTTAGCTGATAAAGAAGCTGCTGTAATGGTGAAAGATAATGAGATCAATGAAAAGCTATTTGCAACAGCTTTTGAATTGGTGAATGATAAGGCAGCCTTAAAGAAGCTGGAAACCAATTGTAAAAAACTGGCTAAACCCAATGCAACAAAAGATATTGTGGATGAGATTATTAACCTGGTGAATTAGTGGATGGATAACCTTGAGAACATAAAGAATATTTATTTCCTGGGCATTGGAGGCATAGGGATGAGTTCCCTTGCCAGGTACTTTCAGTCAATTGGGAAAACAGTAGTAGGCTATGACCGTGCAAAAACCCAGTTGACCATCAGCTTGGTAGAGGAGGGAATTGATGTACATTATGATGATAACATTGCCCAAATCCCTGCTTATTTACATCAGAATGATACATTGGTTATTTATACCCCTGCTATCCCTGATGACCACATTGAATTCAACTGGCTGAAGGAAAAAGGGTTCAATATTCTGAAGAGGGCTAAAGTCCTTGGTATTTTGTGTAGCTCAAACAATTGCATGGCAGTGGCTGGCACCCATGGAAAAACCACAGTTTCAACCATGTTGGCTGTTATCCTGAAAGAGTCTTTATTGGGTTGTGGTGCATTTCTTGGAGGCATTTCTAAAAACTATGATACCAACACTATTTTACCTGAAAATGAGGATGATTGGATTGTAGCAGAAGCTGATGAATATGATAGGTCATTCCTGAACCTTTTTCCAAAAATGGCATTGATCACCTCAATGGATGCTGACCACCTGGATATTTATGGGGAACATGAAGAGGTAGAAAAATCATTTTCAGAATTTGTTTCCCAAATAAAACCTGAAGGAAACCTGGTTATAAAAAAAGGGCTGGAACTGGGAAGCAACCCAACTGGTAATTTGAAGATATTTACTTATTCTTTGGATGAAAAAGCCGACTTTTATGCAACCAATTTAAAGCTTGAAAATGAAGCCTACACATTCAATTTGCAAACCCCAATGGGGCAAATTTCAGGAATAAGGACTACCTATCCTGGTTTGATCAATGTGGAGAATGCCATTGGGGCTGCAGCCCTTGCATTACTGGCAGGAGTAACCACTGATGAGGTTAAAAAAGGAGTTGAAGCATACCAGGGGGTCCAGCGCAGGTTTGATATTAAATTCAGGAATACAAATACCATCTTTATTGATGATTATGCACACCATCCTGAAGAGTTGAATGCAGTCATCAGTTCAGTAAAAAAGCTATTTCCTGAAAAGGAAATAACAGGTATTTTCCAGCCTCATTTATATACCAGGACTCGTGATTTTGCCAAAGAATTTGCTCAAAGCCTCTCCCTGCTTGACCAAATTATTTTGCTACCCATATACCCTGCCAGGGAATTGCCCATTGAAGGGGTAACATCACAGTTGATAGGCTCTTATATTGATCATCCTTCTTTATTGGTGATGGATAAAAATGAGGTACTGGAATGGATAAAAATAAATAAAACAGAGGTGCTATTAACCTTGGGAGCTGGTGATATTGATAAAGTGGCTGATGAAATGTTAGAAATTGTAAAAGCAAAAAATGGTTAGGAAGGTTTTCAACATATTAGGTTGGATTGTGCTGGCTGTATTCCTGGTTGGGACACTTGCTTTTACTTCAACAGAGACAAAAAATATTACCTGTTCAGGGATTGACATTTTGTATGATGATAGGCAAAGCATAGCCATTGATAAAGAAGAAGTGTTGGGGTTGGTGAAAAATGCTGACAATAAAGTATTAGAGAAAAACCTTGCCCACATAAATGCTGAACTTATTGAGAAAGCAGTTGAAAAACACCAGGTTATTGAAAAAGCAGAGGTTTACAAAATGGCTGCAAAGCAGGATTATAATTATAAAGGGATATTGGCTGTAAAAATAAAGCACAGGGAACCATTGGTCAGGATCATTTCATCTTCAGGGAGTTATTACCTGGACAATAAAGGTGAAAAATTTCCAGTTTCAACAAAATATACAGCTAATGTACTGGTGGTTTCAGGAGCAGTTGCCGAAAGCTTTGCCAAAAAGGAATTGCTTGAATTTGTATCCTTTATTGAAAAAGATGCCTTTTGGAAAGCACAAGTTGAACAGATACATGTTTCATCTTCAAATGAATTAGTCCTGGTTCCATTGGTAGGTGAGCATTTTGTTGATTTTGGCAAAGTAGGTAGTTACAAGGAAAAACTCAGGAACCTAAAGGCATTTTATGAACAAGTGCTGGCACAGGGTAACTGGAATAAATACAAACGCATAAACCTGAAATATAAAGATCAGGTCATTGGAAAAAAACGCTGATATTATGGCTTCAAAACAGAAAATTGTTGCAGTTGTAGATATTGGAAGTACCAAAATTGTGGCTTTGGCAGGTACAAAAACAGAGGATGGAAAAATCAATATATTGGGTTGTGCCAAGGTGGCCTCTAAAGGCATCAAAAGAGGGCTTGTCCTCAATATTGAAGAGGCAATTGCTGCATTGAATGATGTGATAACCCAAATTGAAGAACAATTTGATGATGAAGTATCTGAAGTAAATGTAGCCCTGGCAGGGCATTTGATCAAAACTGTTGAATACAAAGGGTACAGGTATACTTCAGAAGATGGGGTAGTTACACGTGATGATATTATGGAGCTGTATGAAGAGGTGTTAAATCGCCAATCTGCCCCGGGAGAAAAGATTTACCATGTAATCCCACAGGATTATATCATTGATGGAGAGCCTGGCAATAGCAACCCCATTGGCTTTTCAGCTAAAAAAATTGATGCTGTTTATCATTTACTAACTGCTCCAGAGCAGTACACTACAAATGTGGAAACAGCTTTAAATAAAATCAACATAAATCTCAATAAAATAATTGTATCACATTTGGCAACTGCTGAAGCTGTACTCACTGAAGATGAGAAAGAAGCTGGTGTGGTACTGGTTGATATTGGAGGAGGGGTAACCAAAGCAGCCATTTATTATGAAGGAGTATTGTGCCATTGTTCAGCCATCCCATTTGGAGGGAATGTAATTACAAAAGACATTAAAGAAGGATGCTCTATTTTATACAGGTGGGCTGAACAGCTTAAAGTGGAATATGGGCAGGCAATGGGCAATTTTGCTGAAGAACAAAAAGTGGTCACCATTCCAGGATATAATGGATGGGAACCTAAAGAGATATCTTTTAAAAGCCTGGCATACATTATCCAGGCAAGGTTGGAAGAGATCATTGATAGCTTTTTCTTCCAGATAGAAAACTCAGGATACCTTGATAAATTGGGAGCTGGGATTGTTTTAACTGGGGGGACATCAAAATTAAATAATATAGTTCAGCTTGTCAAATACAGGACAGGTATGGATGCCCGTGTTGGTTTTCCTGTAATAAATGTGGGAAATAAACAGGAGGAATTTGACCAGCCAGAATTCTTTACTGCACTTGGGCTGTTAAAGCTTTCAATTAATGACCATGAAAATGGTGCCAACACCAAAAAAGGTAAGAGAAAAAAAAAGGAAAAAGAAAAAAAAGCATCTGGGGGATTTTTCAAAAGCCAGATTGAGAAAATGTCTCAACAGATCACCATGATCTTTGATGAAGATGATATTGAATTAAACTAAAACTGATGATATGGCCGAAGAAATATTAAATTTTGGGTTACCAAGTACTTCTTCAAACATTATTAAAGTGCTGGGAGTAGGAGGAGGAGGTTGTAATGCAGTCAGTTACATGTATGAAGAAGGTATTAAGGGAGTTGATTATGTGCTGTGTAATACTGATGCACAAGCCATGCAAAACAGTCCTGTCCCTGTGAAGATACAGCTGGGAGTTACTTTAACCCAGGGCAGGGGGGCAGGCAATAACCCCGAGCGTGGGCAGGAAGCAGCCAAAGAAAACTATGAAGACATAAAAAAGGTATTGCAGGAAAATACAAAAATGGTTTTCATTACTGCAGGAATGGGGGGAGGTACTGGCACTGGGGCAGCACCTGTAATTGCCTCATTGGCAAAAGAGTTGGGAATACTCACCATTGCTGTGGTTACAATCCCATCACCAGCTGAAGGGAAAAAACGTTTTGGGCAAGCTATTGAAGGGATTAAAAAATTGAAAGAGCAGGTTGATAGTATGTTGGTTATCAGCAACCAAAAGCTTCACAATATTTTTGGAAACCTCCCTGCCCGGCAGGCATTTAAAAAAGCTGACAATATTGTGGCAACTGCAGTAAAAGGAGTTGCTGAGATCATAACAGTCCATGGGAATATAAACATTGATTTTACTGATGTCCATACTGTTATGGCAGATAGCAAAGTATTTATCATGGGAACAGGTTATGCAAGTGGTGACAACAGGGCAATGGCAGCTGTGGAGAAAGCCTTGGAGTCACCTTTGCTTGATAGCAATGACATTTTTGGGACTAAAAATATCCTTTTAAATATTATTTCAGGGAAAGAAGAAATAACCATTGGGGAAATAGGTGAAATTATTGAACATTTACAGGATAAAGCAGGGCAGGATGCAGATATTATTTGGGGGAATGGATTTGATGAATCACTGGGAGAAGAGGTGTGTGTAACCATTTTGGCAACAGGGTTTGAAACCAACCCAAACCAGCTCCTTCAAGAGGAAAAACCAGCCGAAAAATTTGGGCTTGGCCATCAGGAGCCTGATATTAATTACATTGAAGATGAATCAGAAGAAGGAGTGGCTGGCTATGAAGAAATGGTGGATGAACCTTTGCAAGAAGAAGAGCCATTGTTGATGGAAATGGAAAAACCTACCAGCACCAGGAAAAAGAAGAAAAAGAGAAGAAAAGAAATAGCTCATACAGAATCTCAGGGAGGAAGCATTGATAATTGGTTTAACAGGCAATTCTCAAGGTTTTTCGATGGTGATGACCAGTCCTTGGATGAAGAAAACCCTGATAATCCTTAACCAGGAATTTTATCCTATAAGGAGTTTGAATAAAAGAAATAAACAATTTGAAAGAAAAAAATATGTCATCAGAAATATTAAATTTTAAGCAAGATACCAATGGAGGCCAGTTTATTAAAGTAATTGGTGTTGGTGGTGGAGGTGGCAATGCAGTCAACCACATGTATACCCAGGGAATTCGTGATGTTGATTTTATTGTCTGTAACACTGATGCCCAGGCATTGGAAGCCAGCCCAATCCCAAGTAAGTTGCAATTGGGGGCATCACTTACTGAAGGCAGGGGTGCCGGCAACAAACCCGATATGGGCAAGCAGGCTGCCATTGAAAATATTGAAGATGTAAAAAGTGCACTTCATTCAAATACAAAAATGGTTTTTATAACTGCTGGTATGGGTGGTGGAACAGGAACTGGAGCTGCACCTGTAATTGCTGAAGCCTGTAGCCAAATGGGGTTGCTCACAGTGGGTATTGTAACCATACCTTTCAGGAATGAGGGAAGGAGAAGGATCAAGCAAGCCATTGAAGGAATTGCAGAACTGGAAGGGTATGTTGATTCTTTGCTGGTCATAAACAATGAACGAATTCGCGAAATGTATGGTGATTTCCCAATTTCTGAGGCATTTGCCAAAGCTGATAATGTACTGGCAACTGCTGCTAAAGGAATTGCTGAAATTATCACTGTGCCAGGATACATAAATGTGGATTTTGCTGATGTTGAAACTGTTATGCGCGAAAGTGGGGTAGCCCTGATGGGGACTGGCATTGCTGAAGGTGATGGCAGGGCTCTCAAAGCAGTTGAAGAGGCTTTGGTTTCTCCTTTGCTAAACAACAATGACATAACAGGGGCTAAAAACATTTTGCTGAATGTTACATCAGGGGTTGATGAAATCACCATGGATGAGATAGGGGAGATTACTGATTTTGTACAAGATAAAGCAGGCTTTGAAGCTGACCTTATTTGGGGTAATGGCATTGATGATAGCCTTGAGGATAAAATTTCAGTAACTGTAATTGCAACAGGATTTAGCATGAGCAGCATACCTGAAATGCTGTTGGCTAAAAAGCCTGAAAAACAAATGCACTACCTGAAAGATGATGTTGCTTTTGTAAAACCTACAAATAAAGTTGATGAAGATGAAACTGTTGAAAGTAACCCCAAGCAGCGCACATTTGAATTTGATTTGAAATCGCAACAAAATCCTGCAAATGAATTTGATGCCCTTTACCCAAAGACTAGCAAGGAAAGAAGCCAGGCTAAGGAAGAATCACGCATGAAAATTGATTTCACTGAAATGGATGATAATGCTGTGGATGAAATGGAGGACATTCCTGCATACCTCAGGAAGCAAAGAAAAAAAAAAGGGGTGATGGATCATAAGCAGGAAGATAAATCAAAGACTTCATTATCAACAGATAAATACGGGAATATAATTTTTGGTTCCAATAACAGTTACCTTCATAAAAATATTGATTAATAAAAACCATTATGACTCTATTTGACCAAATAAACAATGATATTAAAGAAGCCATGAAGGCTCGCAAAAAAGAGAAGCTTGAAGCTTTGCGCAACATAAAAAAAGTGATGATTGAGGCTAAGGCAGCTAAAGGGGCAGGTTATGAATTATCAGATGATGAAGCTTTGAAAATTATTCAGAAGCTGGCAAAGCAGGGCAAAGATTCAGCAGATATTTATAAGAACCAGGGACGTGATGACTTGTATGCCCACGAGATGGTACAGGTTGAGATTTTTGAATCTTTCCTTCCCGAAAAATTGGGTGATGAAGAACTGTCCAAAGTTGTTCAGGCAATTATTGAGCAAACTGGTGCTTCTTCAATGAAAGATATGGGAAAAGTGATGGGTATTGCATCAAAGCAACTGGCAGGTAAAGCTGATGGAAAAGATATTGCTGCCAAAGTTAAAAGCCTGTTGGGATAATAAACATATTTTATACCTGAGAAAAGGTAGTATTGATCCAGGGTTTTATGATACCTGGGTGTAATTTAAAAAGCTGCTAATCTCTATGGTTGGCAGTTTTTTTATGTTTTGATGGATTTTAAAATAAAAGGAACTGGCCCCTCAGAAAAAGGCAGGTTCCCTTGATTAACTCATAAGATGCAGGCAAATATTTCTCAATAAAAAAGCTGCTTACCCCAAGATAAACAGCTTTACTATTTTATAAATACGATCTATACTAATAAAATTTTGACCTGTTGTCTTCAATTACAGCTGCATTTTTGAGTGCTTCATAACTTTGGAAACCTGCCCTGTAACCCAGGCTTGAGATCAGGTTTTTTTGTTCAGTAGCAACATCAGAACCAGTATCCTCATTAATGGTTTTCACTTTTACTAAATATACAGCATTGTTTCCATTAATGGGTTTTGAAATTTGGTCAGTATCCATCACAGAGATTGTTCCTATAATTGCTGGCTCAACCCCTTCATTAGGAATTGAGAATGAGTTGAAATTGATGTTGTCAGCAGATTTTATTTCTACACTCAGGTCTTGGGCAATAACTGCAAAATCGCCACTATTGCTAATTGCCTGGTTCATTTTTTCAACCAGTACTTCCCCTTTTTTCTCTTTGGTAACAGCTAACTCAACCCGTGTCCTTACATTTTCAAATGGAGCAGTACCATCTTCAGTAGCTTCAGTTAAAGTAGCTAGAACAAAGTTATCGCCCAATTCAAAAATAGAAGACTCCCTGAAATCAACCAGTACATCACCAACTTCAGTATCAAAAGCTGCCCTAACCAATGGCCTGGCACTTTCTAACCCAATAATATTGCGGTCATGCTCGCGAAGGGTTGCAACCCTTTTATTAAGGCCTTGTTCAGCAACAGCTGTGTTAAAATCTTCTTGCGTTCTGTTTTCACTTGCAAATTTGCTGGCATCAGCATATGCCTTTTGGTATGTTTCATCACTTGCAACTACTTGGCGGGTTATAAAGGCAACCTTTACATGTTTAAAGAGTTTACTCCTTTGGGTAGTTTGAATAATATGGATACCAAACTCAGAAAAGGCAATAGATGTTTCTCCTCTTTTATTCTGAAATGCAGCATCCTGGAAAGGTTTAACCATGGTTCCTTTTGCAAACCAACCAAGGTCTCCACCATTTATTGCAGAGCCAGAGTCAGTTGAATATTCACGTGCAAGTGCTGCAAAATCACCACCATCATCAATAACTTTCTTTAAGCTATCTGCTAAGGCTCTTTTGGTCGCAACCTCTGCCTGTGTGTTAATACTTAGCAATATGTGCCTAGCTTCAACAGAATCCACAGGTAACATATCAATTGCATGTACTTTTACCAATTTATATGCTCCATCTTCAAAATATGGGCCATATACTTGATTTGTGTCTGCATTTTCTTCATAAATCCAGTTGCCTAATTCAGTAGAAAGGTCTTCTTGTGCAAACCAATCATTAACAAAACTTTCATCAGAGTTTGTATTTACAAACTGGATATTGTCTTCAGCATTGGTAAAATCAGCTTGTATTTCCTCAATCCAATCTTTAGCATGTTGGTTGTCCATGTCAGAAGGGACAACAGGGAATGTTATATATTCAATTTTCCTTGTTTTTTCTTCTGAGTATTCTTCCAGGTGGTCGTTATAGTATTTTTTTAATTCCCTTTCAGTGATCTGAAAAGCACTGTCTGCAACTGTACTGTGCCCTAATGAAATGTAATCAAAACTTATTTGCCTGTTATTGTTGTTTACACTGTTTTGAGCCTCTTCAGTGGTTACATATAGGCCTTGTTTCACAAGGTTATTGTACTTAGTAAGTGCACGGTCGTCAGAGATTTGTTGCTCAAGGTATAACCAATAATCTCTTTGATCGGGAGCAACTCCTGTTTCCAGGTTTTTCAGGAAACGGACAATAGCTGACCTATCAATTTGCCCTGTATTAGGGTCAGCAAAAATTTGCTGAACAATAGGGTGTATATTGTTTCCTTGTATAAGGTCATACAATTCTTCAGAACCAACAGCAAGCCCTAAATCGTCATATACTTCAACCATTAAAATGTCTCTTACTAAAGTTTGCCATGTTTGTTCGCGTACTTGTGTCCAGGCATTTTCATCAAGTTGGTTGCGGTTTGAATTCATCTTGTAGATTTCTCCAATCTCTTCAACCTTTCTTTGGAAATCTAAGTATTGTACTGATTCTCCATTTATTTCAGCTATTTTATTCCTTGATTTTTGGAAAATGGAGTTTCCTTGTTGTAATATATCCCCCAAAATAAATGCGACTAAAGCCAGCCCGATTACAACAGCAACCAATATACCAGCACGATTTCTAATATTTTGTAATGTAGCCATTTATAAAACAATTATTATTAGCAAATTTTACTTGAAATTTTCGAGCTACGAAGATAATAAAATTCAATATTATACCTAGCAATTATTATTTTTTTAAACCTTTTGGTACTGAGAATAAGCTTATCTGGAGAATCTTGCCGGGAATGAAGTTATGATACAAAGTTTAGGTTTCTTTTATTGTCATTTTTACCAATTCTATTTTTGAATATTTACAGGTTTCTGTATCTGAATTGGAGTGTTTTGTTGGGGGTTTTTGTTTTCAGCAGGTACATTTAAATTTTTTTTCTCTGTTGTTTCTTCTACATCAACATAAATTGTACCTTTCACCTGGTTTATCCTCCAGTTGCCCATATCCTGGTCAGATTCAAAACCATTCCCGTAAATTATTTTATCGTCACGGACAAATTTCACAAACTTATCTGAATAAATTTTACCAGCTTTCTCGTCCCAAATTAGGTGTTCCGTTTTTAGGGTATCTCCTTCACTATTTACTGCAACTACATTGTTTTTAGCTTCCCACCTTTTTTCTTTAGTGAACTGTTTTGCATAATCAGCAGAAATGCTTGAAATTATTTGTTTCTTATTATCAAACTTATCAAGGATTACTCCTTTTGGAAATTCAACAAATGGCTGCCCATCTGTTTCAAATTGTTGTAATACAGGAGCTTCTAAATAATTGCGAACCTGCCCTGAATCGATAAAAGTTGATTTATAATTTTCAGCATAAACAATAGGTAAGTCTTCAGGGGAACTAAAAGCTTTAATTTTTTCAAGGTCATTTTCACACCCCCAAAAAAGTATTGCAGCCCCAAGAACCAGAGCTGCAATAAAATATTTCTTTATGTTTTTTGTCCAGGTTTTAATACCTGACTTTTGTAGTTTCATTGATCCAACCTCCAACAGTATAATTTTGCCCTTCTGTTAGCCCATTGAAAAATCCTGTTTCTTTATCAGGGAAGTAAGCCCTATACTTTGAAGCCTGTGTTGCAGCATCACTCATGCACTCATCACCAGCCCTTCGCGCGCGGTTAAAATAATCGACAGCCACCCAGAATACTGTGGCTTTTTCAAAATCGTCAGTGCTAAATTTAGAGCTGGCTTGCAAGTAAATATTTCCAATCAGCATTAATGCCTGGCAATTTTTTGGGTTAATTTCCAATGCTTTGCGTGCATAAAACCTTGCAGTTTGAAGGTCATTTTCTTTCAAGAAAATGAATAAAGCATATTCATAATAAGCAAGTTCCAAAATCTCAGGGTCTGTTATTTGTTCAGTAGACATTTTATAATATTCATTGGCTTTGTCATATTCATCCCTTTTAAGGAACCTGCGCGCCATATTGAATGCAGCTTCACCAGATGGGTCTAATTCATAAAGCCTTTCAGTAGCATTGGCAAACAGGTCAGAGTTATCACAGCCTGCCCTGTTAAGCTTCCTTAGCATGCCTTTAATAAATTCAGCATCATCAGGATTTTCCTCAAACTGGGGTGCATATATATTTACTAAAGCATCACAATCAGCTGCACCTGAAATTCCAAATAACCTTTCAATTGTCTCTTTTGATAAAACAATATTATTATCATCAGGGTTATCAGCAAGGTGGCTTTCAATTATAGCCATACATTTCTCATAATTCTGGATAACTGTTTCTTTAGAAATTTCACCCATTTTAAATAATTGGTTGGTGGTTTGCATAAACACAACTGTTACAGGTGTTTCAGTTTTGTTCCCTTGCTCATTGATTGATTCTTCCAACCATCCATACCCAGTTTTATGAATCTCTTTTAATTTGTTTTCATCAATATTTTCATCCAGTAGTTTATGTTTGAACCAAAATGTACCTTTCCTTCCAAGGACATACCCTTTTTGCTTGAAGTGTTTTACCCTATTATCATAGATATCCATGATTTTATTAATATACATGTTTTTATCATCTTGGTTGACAGCCTTTTCAAGTAAGTCTTGGTGCATTTTCAACCCCTGGATGTATATATTAGGAGAACATTTTGGGTAACGTTTATATAACTTTTTCCAATGAGGCATAGCAGATTTGAAGTCGCTTTGCCTGTAAAATTCTGTATAAAGGGAATATTCATTAATAAAATCCTTGTCCTGGTCTTTTAATAATTCTTCCCTTGTTTTCAGGACTACTCCTCCTTCAGCAGCTTCTACGACAGGAATTTTCCCATCATAACTATAGTCAATAACATTGTTAGTATTTCCCTCAATATCCAATTTCCTGGTTTCATCAGCAAAGGTAAATTTTAACCACTTTGATTTTTGGTCTGCTTTAAGTTCATATTTACCATCAAAACTGGTATAATATGAGTCAGAGCATTTATGGCCTTCAACCATTACTCCTGCAGCAGGTTTTCCATCACGGTAAACGGTACCTGTAATAACCCTTTGCGCCATGGTGCTGATAGCCACGACCATAATAACCAATGTAAATAATACCGATTTCCGAAATATAGCTTTCATAATGAATGTGTTTTGTTTATATTTTGCCTTTCAACTATTTTTTTCACCTAAACATTTAGTTCAAAACTCATGCCAAATTGATATCCCGCTAAAAAACAGGTGAATAGGATTTCACTGTTCATTCAAAATTTTTATTGTGCTCCAAAATATAGTTTAAACCCAAGACTACCAAATTGGAATTTACAAAGAAAGAATTTTTTAACCTTTTAGCAAAGAATTCGGCATTCCCTCCTGTTAAAATTATTCTTAAACTTTCAAACTTTTTTTTAAATTCCATAATTGCACCTTCAACTTCATAGGTAATTCCATTTTGCACACCAGCCCTTATTGCTGTCTCAGTAGAATTTCCATATAGAAAATCATCTTCATTAAGACAAACTAAAGGAAGTTTACCAGTAAATTGATGTAATGATTTGAAGCGTATATCCAAACCTGGAGAAATATTCCCTCCAAGGTATTGGCTTTCACTGGTAATAATATCATAGGTTATAGCTGTTCCTGCATCAATTACCAGGATGTTTTCATTAGGGTATAACTGGCTTGCTCCAACTACTGCAGCAATCCTGTCTTTTCCAAGAGTTTCCTTTGTGCTGTATTTATTTTCAATGGGAATGGGTGTGTTATAGTTTAGTTCCAGGAAAGAATCAATTTTTTTTTCCAATGTTTGGAGCAGCTCTTTTGGAACCTCTTTTACTGATGAAATAATGGCATTGCACAATGATGGATGCTCTTCTTTTAATAGTGCAATGTGTTGTGGTTGAAATTCATTTACAGGTACAGATATCATCAACTGCCCCCTGTTGAACAGGGCAAATTTTGTGCGCGTATTCCCTATGTCAATAACCAGATTCACTATGTTTCAATTATTCTTTGGCTTATATCAAGGGCTTTAACAGAGTGTGTGAGTGCCCCAATGGAAATATAATCTACACCAGTTTCAGCAACACCTTTGAGCCTTTCTAATACCATATTTCCTGATGCCTCGACTTCTGCTTTCCCTGCAATTAATTTTACAGCTTCAGCCATGGTTTTATTATCCATATTATCAAGCATGATGATATCAGCTCCTGCATTAACAGCTTCCTCTACTTCCTCAAGGGTTGTTGTTTCCACTTCCACTTTTACCTTTTCAGAGATTTTTGGGCGGATTTCATTTACTGCTTCTGTGATGCCACCAGCCACTTTGATGTGGTTGTCTTTGATCATTACCATATCAAACAATCCTATCCTGTGGTTAGTTGCCCCTCCTGTTTTGACTGCATACTTATCAAGCAACCTGAAGCCTGGTAATGTTTTCCTGGTGTCAAGGATTTTTGTATTGAATCTTTCAACCTCTTTTGCATATTGGGCTGAGACAGTTGCAACCCCCGACAGGCGTTGTAAGAAGTTAAGGGCAGTGCGCTCACCTGTAAGCAAAGCCCTGTAAGAGGCAGAAAATGTAACTATGGTATCTCCTTTTTTTACCTCGGAACCATCTGGTTTGTGAACTTCCCATTGCAGGTTATTATCTAATTTCCTAAAAACCATTTCAGCTACTTCTAATCCTGCAACCACCCCATTTGCTTTAGCAACCATAACTGCCTTTTTCTTTGTATTTGCTGGGATAAGGTTATTAGTGGTAATATCTCCTCCAGCTATGTCTTCTGCCAGTGCCAACTCAATAAGGTCATTGGCAGCATTTAACTCTTCCTGGTTCATCTGTTAACTTCTTATAGGTTCAAATTCTGTTTTCTTTCCTTTTTGCTGGACAATGTGTACTCTTAAGTCATGGTTTTGCTTTTGGAAATCTTCCCTAATGTGTACTCCCCTGCTTTCTTCCCTGATGATCGCTGCCCTGGTGATGAGTATACTTACATAAATAAGGTTCCTGATTTTTAACAGGTTGTATTCATTGGTTGTTCCTGCATTTTCTGCTTTTAGTTGTTCCAGCCTTTCCAGTGCTTTGTTCAATTTTTTTGCTTTCCTGACTATACCAACATTTTCAGTCATTAACTGTGCTACTTCATTTTTTATATCCAGGAAAGTTTTTTCATTGTTTTTATCAATGCTCATTGGGCTTACCTCCTGGTTCTTGCAATTAACAGGTTGTAGTTTGGCTGCTTCTTCACTACTCCTTCTCCCAAAGACTAAACACTCTAATAAAGAATTGCTGGCCAGCCTATTAGCTCCCATAACTCCTGTTGATGCAGCTTCGCCACAAACAAAAAGCCCTTTTATATTTGTTTCTCCATTAAGCCCTGTCCTTACCCCTCCTACCATATAATGGGCTGCTGGTGAAATAGGTAAAAGGCCTTTGGTAAGGTCATACCCATATTGCTGTAATTTCAGGTATATGTTCCTAAACCTTTTTTTGATCCTTATAGGGTTGAGGTGTGATAATGACAAGTAAACAAAATCATTGCTTGACTTTTGTATCTGCCTGAAAATGGTGTAAGCTACTACATCCCTTGGTGCCAGTTCTGCTAAAGGGTGTACATCTTTCAGGAACCTTTCGCCTTGTTCATTGAGCAACCAGGCACCTTCTCCACGCACAGCTTCACTGATCAAAAATGCCTCTTTGCCCGGGATATATAAAGCTGATGGGTGGAATTGTATAAACTCCAGGTCAGCAATTTTTGCCCCTGCTTCATAAGCCAGGGCAATTCCATCACCCGTTGCTGTATGTGGGTTTGTTGAACGCGAAAATACCCTGGAAAGCCCACCTGTGGCAAGGATCACAGCTTTGGCTTTAAAAATGATATTCTCTCCTGAAACAAAATCAATAGCCTGGACTCCAGTTACACAACCTCCTTTGGTCAGTAGTTTAACCACTGCTGTGTACTCGTAGGAGTGGACATTTTTTTGTACTTTTACTTTATTTAGGAAAAAACAGGTTAGTTCTTTACCTGTTGCATCACCACCAGCATGTAATATCCTTCTTTTTGTATGCCCTCCTTCTAACCCAAATGTTAATGATCCTTCAGACTTATCAAAAGGCATTTCCATTTCAATGAGCTCCTGTACACGTTCCTTGCCTTCATTTACCAGCATCTCAACTGCATCCCTGTCACAAAGCCCACGCCCTGCAACAAGAGTGTCATGTAAATGGTTTTCAGGAGAATCATCTTCAGCTAAAGCTGCTGCAATCCCCCCCTGGGCATAATAAGAATTGCTGGTATCCAGTTCTGATTTAGTGATAATGGCTACTGAACCATAATTTGAAGAATGGTATGCTGCTGATAAACCAGCAAGCCCACTCCCAATTACTAATGTGTCAAATTCTAGTGTGTGCATTAAAAGGCAGCCTATTTTTGAAGTGCAAAGGTAATACTTCTCTATGGGATAATCATGATAATTTTCAAACAAGATGTTTTCTGCATTTATGTTAACTTTTTGTTAGTAGGGGTATTAATAACAAAAGATGGTGTTACGGTAGCTAAAGAAATTGAAGTTGAAGACTCATATGAAAACATTGGGGCTCAGATGGTAAAGGAAGTAGCTTCAAAAACAGGTGATGATGCTGGTGATGGAACTATTACTGCTACTGTTAAAGATTAGCACACGTAATAATTCCCATTAAATATTATTATTGCCTTTAAAAACTACACTTGGCACATCTTTAATAGAATGGACTTCCTGAAAAAGATCAATATCTTCTGGGTTGGCAAAGGTTTTTTCATACTCCCAGGTTGTGTGGAATGGTACATAAATGGCATAGCCTCCAATTCTTACCACTGGAAGGATATCTGACTTCAAGGAATTCCCTACCATTAAAAATTCATGAGGCTGGATATCAAGGTGGCTTAATAGCTTCCTGTAATTATTTTCCTTTTTTTCAGGCATAATTTCAATATGGTGGAAATAGCCAGATAGCTCTGATTTTTCAAGTTTCCTTTCCTGGTCAAGCAAATCCCCTTTGGTTGCAACTATCAACCTGTAACTGGTGCTTAGTTTTTGCAATACTTCCTCCACCCCAGGGATCAATTCATTGCTCCTTTCAATTTGTGTTTTACCAAGTTTGATAATATCCTGGATTTCTGTTGGTTTTACCTTCCTTCCTGAAACTTTTATGGCAGTTTCAACCATAGAAAGCATAAATGATTTAGTGCCATACCCATATAAAGCCAGGTTGTCCATTTCTGTATTGAACAGCACCTTCATTGTATTTGCTTGGTCAGAATAACCTGATAAAAGTTTACAGAATTTTTCCTCAGATTCCCTGTAATAGGGTTCATTTACCCAGAGTGTATCATCAGCATCAAAGCCAATAATTTTTATGGTATTTAATTTCATACCTGATTAAACCTTTTCTTATACTAACAATCTTATTTTATTAGCCTAAAAATAATTTAATAAAACGAAAACAGAAGTTCCTTACATATTCAATAATAATTTATGATAAAATTTTTCTGTTATCATGTAGTGAAACTGGGTTTTTTTTTAACAAATAAAGTTGGTGCTGCAACTATTGGCAATACAATTTGTTATATAGTGCATGAAAAATGAATTTGAACATATACCAATAAGCTACCTGATCTATCAGGCAGAGAGGGCAATACACCATAATATTAACCAATCATTACAAGCCCAGGGAATACCTATTATGGTTGAACAATGGGCTATTATGAGGGAATTGTTCACAAAAAATGAACTAACCCAACAAGAGTTGGCACATAAAACCAGGAAGGATAAAACGACCCTGGTAAGGTTGGTAGATACATTGGAAAAAAATGGTTGGGTTGAAAGAAAACCAGACCCAAAAGACAGAAGGAAAAAATTGATAAGCTATACAAGCAAAGCAAGTAAATTGAAAGACCAAGTTATTGGGATTTTAAGGAACAACAACCAAAAGCTATTAAATAATATTGATCCTGAAAAGGTTTCTGAAATGCAAGAAGTACTGTTGCTTATGTTCAGGAATTTAGAGTGGGAATTTGATTTTATGGATACAAATTGCAGAATAATAATTAACGAAGAAAGAAAGCCATGAGTTGGAGAAAAATTACATTTATTGTAGTAGCCCTTATTGTATTATTGGGAGGGTCTGCTGCTTTATCACTATTGTTTGTTTCAATGAAGCCAGAGCCTAAAAGAAGGCCTGATGTTGAAATGGTCAGGTATGTAAAAGCTGACACAATAAAATATGCAGATGTTGTTTCCTCCCTGATGAGGGAAGGATGGGTAATATCTAGCAATGAAGTAAACTTGGTTTCTGAGGCTTCAGGGAAAATTGAAGCTGGTGATATCACATTGAAAAAAGGCACATCTTTTAAAAAGGGGGAGTTAATTGCTGTTATTTATAAGGATGAAGTGGAGCTAGCACTCAAATCAAAGAAAAGTGCATTCCTGAATTCTTTCACCAACATATTACCCGACCTGAAAGTTGATTTCCCTGATGCATACCAGGAGTTTTTGACCTATTTCAATCAAATTGATATTGGGGAAGACTTGTCTGAACTGCCTGAAGTGAAAGAGGGCAAACTTAAGATTTTCCTGGCTAGCAGGAATATCCTTAACCAGTTTTATACCATCAGGCAGGACGAAAAAAGATTGAACAGGCACTTCCTGTATGCCCCTTTTGATGGGACTTTTACAAAAGTCAATTCAGAAGTTGGGGCATATGTAAATACAGGTGCCCAAATTGCTACTATGATCAGGACTGACCAACTAGAAATTGAAGTACCTGTTGAAGGCTTCCAAAGTGATTGGATCAATATTGGGGATAAAGTTATTGCCCATTCTGATAGAGGAAATAAATGGAGAGGCCAGGTGGTCAGGAAAGCTGACTTTGTAGATGCTGATACCCAGTCAAGGAGCCTGTTTATCAAACTTCAGGATAATGGCAGGCATGAGGTGCTTGCAGGAGAACTTTTTATGGTTGAATTCATGGGGCAGGTAGTGAAGAATGCCATGGAAATACCAAGGAGTGCAGTATTTAACACCAATGAAGTTTTTACTGTTGAAGATGGGAAGCTGAAAAAGAAAATGATTAATATACTAAAATGGAATGAAACAACATTAATATTCAATGGGCTTGAAGAAAATGGCAGGGTTGTTACAGAGCCATTAATTAATGTAAAAGAAAACAGCTTGGTTGGGATTTTAGGAGAAAACCAACCTGCCAATACCCAGGGCAAAAAGGGTGGAAAAGATAAAGTTGAAGCAAGGAGGTAGGCTATGAGGAAATTAGTAGAAGTATTTGTTCGTTTTCCATTTTATGCCAACCTGTTTATAGTGTTTTTGCTATTGGTTGGGGGATTGAGCTTTTATACCATGAAAAAATCCTTTTTCCCTGAAAGGGAGTCACGCTACATATTTGTAACTGTGGCTTACCCTGGGGCATCTCCTGTTGAGATGGAAGAAGGGGTTACTTCAAGGATAGAAGAAGCTGTAAGGGGAATACCAGGGATTTATGAGATTACCTCAACTTCCTCTGAGAATGTGAGTAGGGTGACTATTGAAATTGACCCAGGGAAAGATATTGATGAAACACTGATTGAGGTTAAAAATGCTGTGGATGGGATATCATCTTTTCCAACAGCTGCTGAAAGGCCCATTGTCTATAAATCAAGGACTACCTCACCTGCCATGAGGCTTATTATTACAGGAGACCTTGACCTGCTTACTTTAAAAGGTTATGCCCAACAAATTGAAGAAGAGTTCCTTGCTTCAGGGCTCATAAGCCAGGTTTCTATTTCAGGGTACCCTGCTTTGGAAATCTCAGTTGAAGCCAATGAACAGGATTTGATCAGGTATGGGATTACTTTTAATGACCTGCAAAATGCCATATCCCAAAATAACAGGGATGTATCTGGAGGGCAGTTAAGGTCTGAAAAGGAAGAAATGCTTATCAGGTTGCGTTCAAGGAGTGCTGATCCCAATAAAATTGGGGATATTATTTTACGTGCTAATCCCAATGGGAATGTGGTCAGGATAAGGGATATAGCCCTGGTTAAAAAGAAATTTTCAGATACCCCAAATAAATCTCTTGAAAAAGGGAATCCTATTATCAACCTGAGGGTGGATAAGCTTATTTCAGAAGATTTAAGTAAAATTGATAAATACATAAAAAACTATGTTGAAGAATTTAATGCAAAGAACCCAGGTGTAGAGGTAATTATATCCAGGTCATTCCTTGATATCCTGAAAAGCAGGCTTAGCTTATTGTACAATAATGGTGGGCAGGGTTTGCTTTTGGTAGTTCTAGCCCTTGGGGTAATGTTAAGTACAAGGTTATCCCTGTGGGTAGCCTGGGGGATACCTGCATCATTCCTGGGTATGTTCATTGTGGCCAACCTGGCAGGTGTCACCATAAATATGATATCCTTATTTGGGATGATCCTGGTTATTGGTATCCTGGTTGATGATGGGATTGTAATTGGTGAGAATATTTTCCAGCATTTTGAAATGGGCAAAAGCCCCATGAGGGCTGCTGTTGATGGTACAGTAGAGGTTATACCTGCTGTGGTCACTTCAGTAACCACCACTATATTAGCCTTTTCCCCTCTGTTCTTTATCAGTGGGAGGATGGAGATGATGTTTGAAATGGCATTTATTGTGGTAGTTAGCTTGGCAGTATCACTATTTGAAGCATTCTTTGTACTTCCTGCCCACCTGGGGAATGAAAAGGTGCTGAGTGCAAAATCATTAAAATCAAAAGCCAGAGGGGTTAGGAAATATACTGAACGTTTTTTTAAATGGCTTAGGGATTATGCCTATGACAGGGTCATGAACCTTGTGCTTGAGTGGCGCTACATTGTGTTGGGGGTCCCTGCTGGCATGATCATTATTACACTGGGGCTGATAGGAGGCCAGGTGATTAAAACCACTTTTTTCCCGAGAATGGAGTTTGACTCATTTAATATAAATGTAGCATTTACCCCTGGTTCTGGCGAAAAGCAAACCATGGTTTACCTTGAAAAGTTTGATAAAGTAGTGTGGGAAGTAAATGATGAACTGAAAGAAGCATATAATGACTCAGTTGATATTATTGAAAACAGTATTATCCAGTTGGGTAGTGGCTTTAATGGGCAAGAAAGTGGAGCACATGCGGGGAATGTATTTGTCTCTCCCAGAAACTCAGAAGAAACTGGGATAAGCTCATTTGAAATTATCAACAGGATCAGGAAAAAAATTGGGACAGTACCTGAAGCTGAGAAATTTACCATAGGAGCCAGGAGCCGTTTTGGGGACCCAGTTTCAATAGGGATACTTTCAAGGAATATCCAGGAACTGGAACAAGCACGGGATTACCTTATTGAAAGCCTACAGCAATACTCACAATTAAAAGATGTGGTGAGCAACAATGCCCTTGGTAAACAGGAGATACTGTTAAAGTTAAAACCAAAAGCCCATATGCTTGGGTTAACTGAAACAACTATAGCCAACCAGGTAAGGCAAGGTTTTTATGGAGGGCAAGCCCAAAGGTTGCAGGAAGGGCGTGATGAACTAAGGATTTGGGTGCGTTACCCAAAAGAAGGGCGCGAAAGGATTGGGCAGATGGAGAAAATGAAGATCAAAACCCAACAAGGGTATTACCCCCTTACTGAATTGGTTGATTATGAAATGAAAAGAGGGCCTGTTAACATCCAAAGGTTCAATGGTAAAAGGGAAATCAGGGTAAATGCAGACATGGTTGATCCTGATGGTTCAGTAACTGAAATCCTTGATGTGGTGAAAGCTGAGGTTATCCCAGAATTGAAGCACTTATACCCAGGGATCAGTGTAGAATTCCAGGGGCAGCAGCGCGAAAGTGAAAGGAGTATGGGCGACCTCATCATCCTTTTCCCCTTAGCTTTCCTGGCAATTATTTTTATCCTGATGATCAACTTTAAGTCATTTGAGCAGCCACTTCTAATTCTTATAATGATCCCATTATCTGTACTGGGCTCAATATGGGGGCATGGCGTTCATGGTAAACCTCTGTCAATATTAAGTTTATGGGGGATTGTTGCTTTAACAGGTGTAATTGTAAATGATGCAGTGGTATTCCTGGCCAAATATAACTTGCTGATCAAACAAGGAAATAAAGTTAAGGATGCAATTATTGCAGCAGGAAAATCAAGGTTAAGGCCTATTATCCTAACCACATTGACCACTTCATTTGGCTTGTTCCCACTCATCCTTGAAACAAGCTTCCAGGCACAATTCCTAATTCCTATGGCTATCTCCCTGGTTTATGGGGTAGCTTTTGGGACCATGTTTATCCTCTTGTTCTTCCCTGCCCTTATTATGGTTTTAAATGATATAAGGAGGATTTTAAGGCAACTCTATTATGGGCGGAAATTTAAACCTGAGGAGGTTGAGATTGCCTGGATACATGCCCAAATAAAAATTGATAATAATGGTAATGGTTCAACAGAAAAGGTAGAAAAATGAAAAAATTAGTTTATATAACCCTGTTTATTTTTGCTAGGTATTTTTCCATGGCACAACAGCCTCTCAGTTTAGCTGGTGCCATTGGGCAAGCTCTTGAAAATAACTATGATATCCAGGTTGTACAACAAAAGCAGCAAATAGCTGAGATCAATAATAGTTGGGGTTCTGCAGGGAGGTATCCTTACATTTCCATGTCATTAGGTTCTGATAATTCAGCCAATGAAAATAAAAATGAAGATTTTACAAGGAATACCCTTTCTGCCGGGCTTAACCTTAACTGGACCCTTTTTGATGGGTTTTCTGTTAGGATCAGCAAACAGAGGTTTGAACAATTGGAGCAGCTTTCAAAGCAGAATACAGCCATCATGGTTGAAGGAACCATCCAATCTGTGATACTGGCTTATTATTCTGTGCTTTTGCAAAAAGAGAGGCTTGATGTGTTTAAAGAGGTCATGGAGCTTTCACAAGACAGGTTTGCCAGGGAAGAGCAAAAAAAGGAATTTGGCACATCAGTTACCTATGATGTGCTACAAGCCCAGAATTCATTCCTGGCTGATAAATCAGCTTATCTGTCACAGGAGGTAGCCTATAAAAATGCTTTAAGGGATTTAAACTTCCTGATGGCTGTTGAAGGGAACCCTTCTTATGAGTTAACTGAAAAATTTGAAGCCATACCTGTTGATTACACCATTGCAGGATTGCAGGCACAATTGTTTGAAAACAATAAAAGTTTGCAGAACCAGTACATTAACCAAAGGTTGCTTGAAAATGCTGTGGCAGCAGCTAAAAGCAATTTTTCCCCATCATTAAATTTTAGTGGAGGGACCTCTTTGAGCAGGGCGCACACAAAATTTGAAATAAATGGGGGAGACTGGGCTAACTCAGCAAATTTTTATGGGAACTTTACTTTAAGCATGAACCTGTATAGTGGTGGCAACAGGAAAAGCGCAGTCCAGATTGCAAAAATTGAGGAGCAGGTTGGGTTCACTGAAATTGACCAGATGAAACATGAGCTAACTAATAGCCTTGCCAATTTGTATGAGTTTTACCTGGTAAGGAAAGAATTGCTAAATGTGGCTAATGAAAACCTGGAGGCAGCCAAATTAAACCTACAAATCTCACAGGAAAAGTTTGAGGCAGGGGCTATCAATTCATTTAATTTCAGGGATGTGCAAAATATTTACCTGAATGCTGCCCAAAATAAGCTGGTAGCCATTTATAACTTTATTGATACCCACACAGCATTGCTTAGGACAGTGGGAACTATTATCCAGGAGTATGAATAGAATGTTATAAACCAATTAACAAAATTGCAATTACCTGACGTGGCCTGATTTGATAACTGGTTTTAGTTAAGGATATATCATTTTGGTAATAGTTTACAATTTGGGTGTGGTTAAGTAAGTTATGGACATTTATCTTGAACTTTAGTTTTCCTCTTTTAGGTTTATAGAGGTATGACATATTAGCTATGCTTAGGTCAAATGGCTCTTGTTCAGATTGCTTTGATTGGTAATAATCAAGATTAATACCTATCAGATGTCTTTTGCATGGTGTAATATATAGGTCTATTTTATGTTTCTGCTCAATGATGTCCAAGTTTGCGTTTAAGGTCTTTTGTTGCAAAAGTTGAAAATTATACTTGTATCCAATATCAATAAATTCCCACCTGCTTATGCTTAAACCTGGTTCAAGTGCAAATGATTTGAGGGTGAGTTTTCCCAATTGATTGTTAAGAATGTAATCTTTTTGCATTGTCAAAACAAAGGAATTAATACTGAATGTGGTGTTAAGTTTAGCAACATATTGACTTATTTTAAAACTTAGGTTTTTATTTATTATTTGATTCTTCCTTTTTTTGATTTCATGGAATAGCAATCCAGTATCAGTAAACTTTTGTTTCAATAACAGGTTTTTTGTGTCATTTTTATATAACCAATAAGCTGTGTAAAAGAAACCTGAAATTGGGTTTTTATATTCCAGCCTTGAACTGTAAGAATAACTGTTTTTATTCATTAGTTCATTTGTTTGTCTATGCATTAGCCTATGGCTTTTTATGATGTATCCCTGGGTTAAATCATTCACTTCCCCAAGTGATGAATTATATTTTGCTGATAACCTGGCTGTCATAAATTTTGCGATATCAAATTTGAATTTCAGGGAAGGGGTAACTAGGAACTTTCTAATTTTATCTGGTGTATCATGGAATTTATCTGCAATATGATAAAATACCCCCCTAAATGGAATTGAAAAGGACAACATAAAGCTGTTGTTTTTAAATTGCACATCTTCAGTTATATATGTTTCAGTATATTTCCAGTTGAGTTGGTTGTTTAGGCTGTCTGTTTCAAGTAAAATATTATCTTTTTCAATGCTTGTTTTTAAATCTTGTGTGTTGAAGATTATCCCTGAAGTAGTTTCATATATCCATTTACCCTTTCTCAATGTAAATTGAAGGTAGTTTTCTGTTAGAAAATTGCTTGTTTTGTATTTTTGCGCAACAACATTGAAATTTTGACCCTGGTTTAATATGTTTGGGAAAACCCCTGGAAAAAATGAAAGCCTGTGTGGAGATTGGTTTAAATCAACAAAAGAATAAACATGTATAAAGTTATTTTGTATTGGAAACAACAGGTCGAATTCATTGGAGAAGGTAAAATGTGGCGTTTCTGCTTTTTGTGAAAGACTGGTTTGGTTTAGCATTTCCCCACTTTGTGAATCCCAGTATCCTTGCAAATTGATTTTGTTGGTAAAGTAATGGGATTTGTGGTTTTGGGTTAAGGTAAATTCTGTAAATATAGATTTATTGGAATAAGTGTTTTGTGTTGATTCTTCAATAATAAATGTCCTTCCATCAAGAAAATATGAAGTAAAAATACTACCTTTTTCTTTAAGGATATCCCTATAGTAACTGCTATTAATCTTTAGTTCAGTTTTTTGATTTACTTTTAATAGGTGGTTGTATGTTAATAAATTAGCATTGTTGTCCAGGTACCATTTCCTGTCTATGTCAGGTTTGGGGATTGCTGTTATGCTAACATACTCCTGTTTCCTGTTTTTATGGCCTGTGAGTTTTCCATTAGAAAAGAACAATGGTTGGTGTTGGGTATTTAAATCATCACCAATATTATTTGTTTGCCATGAGGCAATCATTTGTTGTTTTTTATGGAATAGCATTGGGGTTAGGTTGACATCATGCAAAAAAGGTGTTGTTCCAATCCCTGCGTATAATGTCCCAGTAATTGCCACATTCTTTTTCAGCTTTATGTTAATGGATGTTTCATCAGAAGCAACTTTATCTTCCAGTAGTTTAATTGGTTGGTGGTTTTGCAATACTTCCACGGAGCCAACTGATTTGTGGGGCAGGTTCTTGTTGGCTATGGCATATCTTTTTTCAAGCAAGTCCAATCCTTCAATGTAGTATTTCTGGATAGGCCTGCCTTGGTAGTATATTTTCCCAAGCCCTGTAACTTCGAACCCTGGCATGTTCCCAATAACATCACCAATAGACTGGTCATTTTTTTTTGCAAATGAATTTACAACATAGTTGATAGTGTCCCCCCTGGTTGAAATAGGATGTGCCCTTATGTCAACCTCCTTTATTTTTCTGATATGGCTTTGCAATACTATTTCTATTTCCTGGTTTTTATTTTCAAGCCAAATAAATGTGTCTTTAAAAACCATTGATTTAGTGGCAACCAAAACTGAATCATAATGGCTTGATATTGACAGCTCAAACTTACCAAGTTGGTCAGAAATATCATAAGTAAGGATATCAACAGAATTTTTCTCAGTGTAAACTAATAGGCTGACACCAAATGGTTTATCCCCTTGTTCTGATAACAGGACCCCTTTAATTAAAGTTTGGGCTGAAATAGGATTAATACATAACAGTAAACTAAAAATGTAAAAAGATCTAAACATAGTAGAGCTATATGAAAGGCTTATTGCTTTTGAATACTAAAACTTAATACCTTTCAATAAAATTATTTCTGGATTTTACATTATTTAATGCTTTGGCTTTGCTCTCATCGCTTTTTAAAATTATCCCATCCTCTGATTGAATTTTATTGAATAATTCTCTCATTCTATAATCTAAGATTTTTACATATTCTTTAGGTGATACAGAAATGAAATTATTTTTTTTAAATAAGATTGGTTTAATACATTTTAATTCATTTATACTTGTTAATTCAAATCTGTGCTGGTTCTGTTTATCTCTGATTTTTATAATCAAACCAGGTAATCCTCTAAATTTGTATGGTCCTTCATTTTTAGGTACCTCTATGGTGTACCAGGCAATATAATCTCTTCCTGCAAAAGTAGTTGTGGCTTTATTGCATATAAACCCTAATATTGTTGTATCTGAATCATGTTCAATATCCCAGTTAAAATGAATTTTTTCTGAGACCTTATAATTTTTTTTATTGATATAATTGTTTAACAATGTTATTCCATTTTCAGGAAAGTCCTTAAATACATAGTACTTACAATATGCATGTGTAAATGAACCTTGTATTAAGGGTAAGATTTTATTAAAGGTTACTTTTGAAACAGTTTCATCCTTATACTTGTAGGCTATGGAGTCTTTATAAAGCTGAGTTGTACTTAAAAATTTGGAATAACGGTTTCCAATAAGTAAAGCCATTTCTTGGCTTTTAATTGAATATTTGCTTAATGAATCCTGCTGAAATTCATAATTGTAAATACATTTATATTTAACTGTATCAATTGTTATGTATTCTTGAGCGAGGACAAAGTTATTAATGAGCAAAAAAGATATTGCTAAGATTTTATACATAATTGTATCTAATTATTATAAGTTTAATTGTATATTCTAATAGAGGCTGCCTTAAAAGTCAATTTATGTTCTGGTGAGTTGAGTATTTGAAAAATCTTACAGATACCTACCCGAATACAAAAACCTTTTGAGACAGCCTCTATATATTAATTGAATTAATCACCACAAATTACACTTGCCAGCTCATCTACATCCTGAAAAAGTTCATCCAAAGTTTCACCACAGACAAGTCCCATTCCTGCATTGCCATTATCACATTCTATTACAGCAGTTCCACATATTTCTTCAGCTCTAGTTGTTTTACTTAGACCGATTACCATGAAGCATATAATAACAGCAACTCCAAATACTTTTTTCATAATTTCTAAATTAAATATATATTTTGGCACTCCCCACTTTCACAATTGCCAACTTGCAAAAGTCGCCCCCAGTTGGTAGTTTTACATGGGCGGTTATAAAACTGCCTGCCTCCCTGGCCTGGGAACAAAATAAAGCATGGGCTCATCACCAGGGAGGCTTACCCAATAAACTTGTTTTTCCCAATTAGCGCATTTAATACCATTATTTGATTTTTTCCTGCATCTGGGGTACAGAAGCAGGGGTTATTAACATCAGTATAAATCTAGAAATAAGATTTCAATATTACAAATTTAATTTACCCCCCCCTTTCTTTTGGTTTTTATGCAATGGTACTTATCTCACGTATTCAGTATGTTAGGTGTGTTATAGGTATTCTTTGTGTTATAGAATATGTTAAATGATGTTAAGTGCAGGGTTACCTTTTTGTGTTTTACAGGAGCAGCAAGTTTATGTATTGCTATTTGATGAAAAGGGCGACAGCCATTTACAACTTTATTGATACCCACACAGCATTGCTTAGGACAATGGGAACCATTATCCAGGAATATGAATAAGGATTTATATAAAAAGAACTGGCCATTCTGAAAAGGCCAGTTCCCCATTAGTTTATTCTCTTTTAGTTATATTATTTTGCCCTCTTTTTACTAGGGGTCATTTTCGTTTCCCTGCGCATCTCAAAAATATCAGTGCTGATAGAATAGTCGCCAATCAGGTGTTTACAGAAGTAATCAGCTTTCAGCCAGAAAAAATATTCAGTATGGCCCCCAAAACCATGCCTTTGCCCTGGCATAATAAAAAAGTCAAAACGTTTTTTAGCTTTTATCAAAGCATTCGCCATCCTTATAGTATTCCCTGGGTGTACATTGTTGTCCATGTCCCCAGTTACTAATAACAACTTTCCTCTCAGGTTTTTGGCAAGCTGTGAATTCTTTTCAATTTCATATAAAAATTTGACCTCACCATCTTTTTCAATTTTCTCTTTCACACCATGGTGCTTTTCACTCCACCAACGATTGTAGATATTATTCTCATGGTTACCTGCTGATGAGACAGCTACTTTATAGAAATCAGGGTATTGGCACAATGCTGCAGTAGACATGAACCCACCGCCAGAGTGGCCACAAATCCCGACCTTTTCAATATCAAGGAATTTATGCTTGTCAGCTAACTGCTCTGCTACATATTTTTTATCAGCCAACCCATAATCCCTGAGGTCACCATAGCCATAGTTGTGATACCATTTTGAGCGGCTTGGATGGCCTCCCCTGTTTCCAAGGGTAATTACAACAAAGCCCAATTGGGCAAAACGGTCAGTCCTATCCATGCGTGCTGAAAATGATGTGTTTACAGCCTCTGTTTGAGGTCCTGGGTATACATATTCAATAATGGGGTATTTCAGGGTTGAGTCAAAGTTGAAAGGTTTATACATTACCCCATAAATATCTGTAATCCCATCAGCAGCTTTGGTTTTAAATGGTTCAGGGAATTGGTAACCAGCTGCAAACAGGTTGCTAAGGTCAGCTGATTCTAAAGCCATAACCCTGTTGCCATTATTATCCCTGATCTCTGACATAGGGACAGTATTTACCCTTGAATAATTATTTATGAAATACTTGTAAGAATCACTCATTGTAACTGAATGGGTAAAATTGCCTGGGTTCAATAGTTCCAACCCTGTCCCATCAAGGTTTACTTTATAGAAATGGTTATAATAAGGGTTTTCTCCTTTTTCGCGCCCATTGGCAGTGAAATAAAGCACCCTGTTTTTCTCATCTATTTTTACAATATTATTGCAATGCCATGGACCAGAAGTAATTTGCTTTTTTACATTCCCATTTTCATCATACAGGTAAAAATGTGCCCAGCCATCCCTTTCTGACCAGTGTACCAGTTCTTTCCCATTGCCTAGAATCCTTGGGGCACGAATTTCAACATAAGTATTTAAACGTTCTTCAACCAAGGCTCTTACTTCACCAGTTTCAACATCAGCCACACAGATATCAATTTTATGTAAGTCGCGGCTAGTCCTGGTAAAATAGATTTTATCAGATGTTTCAGCCAGCCAAACCCTTGGCACATAATCTTCTAGGCGTTCTTTATGTGTTAAAGCCCCATTGCTGATGGAAACACTTTGGTTCTTAAAATTCTCAACATTGATGGTTTTACCCTTTTTTGTGTCCATATCAAATACCCATAGTTCAACTTCTTTTGCCCCTTTTTCACCAGGCATCTGGTATTTGTAGGTTTCCAATTCAGGGCGTGGTTGTGCCATTACATTTATTACCCATAGGTCTTTTAATTCCCTGGTATCCTGCCTTGTCAGTGCAAAACGTTTTGAGTCACGCGACCAGGTGACCCAAGCTCCCCTGCGTTTTTCCTGTTCTTCTTTTATCTTTTTTTCATCATCATTTACCTTGGCTTCCCAGCCCCCACCATAAGCATAGTTTTTTACACCATCAGTGGTTAGCTGGTTTTCAACTATAGTTGAATCTTTTTCATCTTCTTTGGCTTTCAGGTAGTTTTCCTTATCCATCCAGTACAAGTTGTAATTCCTTGCAAAAACCACATATTCGCCATCAGGTGAAATATTTGCCCATGAAGGGTTTTTCTTTTCTTCTTTCCAATCTTCTATTTCATAAAGCTCACCTGTATTAAGGTTATATTCCAAATGAAATACCTTCTTTTTAGGTTTTTTATCTTTACCATCCTTTTTTGATTTTTCTTTACCTTTTTTATCATCATCTTTTTTCTCTTCCTCCTTTTCTTCTATATCTTCCTTTTTTTCAGTATCACCTTCTTCTTCCTCAGCCTCTTCATCTTCCTTTTCATATTGGGTACTTGTTACATCAAACTGGAAAACAATATCTTCCTTTTTAAATTTAGGCCTGATGGGTGGCAGGTGCTGCCAGTCATAAGGGTCTTTGGTGATCCTGGTGAGCATGGCTGCCATTTTATGGTTATCAAACAAAGGTGTTTTTGATTTTTTGTTAAGGTCAACCAAGTAATAGAATGTACCCTCTGTTGTTTTGTAGGAATACCAAAATTTGTCGCCAGTTTTTAACCAGTTTGGCCTTACAGAGGTACTGAAAACCATCTTTTCCAATTTTGTTGGAGAAAAACGTTCAGCTAACCTGTAATTGGCATGTTCAATGGGTTTGTTTTGAGCATTGCTGAAAATTGTAACAAGCAGGAATGCTACTGCAATAAAAGAAGTTTTTAAGTTCATATTAGATGTATTTTATGATATTTTAATAAATCAGGTTATAACAATTAAGTATATTTAACCATGTAAATAGGTGTCTAAAATGGGGATTTGTTACAACAAAAAGTATGATTTTTGAACTTAATAGATGAGATTCCAACAATTTAGGTATTTATTAAGGTAAAATCATGTAGTTTTTTTAGTTGAAAACAGAAGGAAATATATAAAGAACTGGTCTTTTTTTTAGAGACCAGTTCCCACCCATATGCATTTTATTTCCAAGTCCTTTTTTTATTTTTTTCTTCTTTTCTCCTGAAGGCTTTTTCCAGGTCAATATTACTCCTGTTGGCTATGGCACAGAGGTAAATAAATATGTCAGTGAGTTCATCCCCAACTTCATTAAAATTGGAATTTGTATCAATAGACAACCCTTCTTGTTTCCTGACTGATTTAAATAACTCACCCACTTCTTCACCTAATAGCAGGCATTTGTCACGGATTGTTTGGGTAATAAAACCACGTTCTACTTCAAGTTCTTTTACATATTCCTGGAAATCAATTAGGGTAGGGCTTGGTTTTAGTTCAGGCATAATAAAATTAGTTTATGGGAATTTAGGAACTGGCATACAAAAAAAGCCATAATTATTATATTAAAAAATACTTTTGGCAGATTCAATTACTACTTCTTTAATCCTTGCTCCTGGAGAAAGGCTCAATAAAAATTCAATGGTTTTGGCAATATCTTCAGGTTGTATCATTTCATGCCCATCCAACAATGAGCCAGCTTCATAGGCCATGTCAGTATCTACCCAGCCAGGGCATATGGCAGTAACAGAAACCCCATAGGGGGCTAGTTCCCTATAAAATGATTCACTCAGGCCAACCAACCCAAACTTTGAAGCACTATACCCTCCACTATCTGAGAACCCAACTTTGCCAGCCCTTGATGCAATATTAAAAATTGCACCACTTTGCTGCAATTTCATATGGGTAGCTACTTGCTTCATAAGAATAAATGGGGCTTTTAGGTTGGTATCTATTTGCAGGCTAAATTCATTATCAGCCAAAGCTGATGAGCCACTTCTATAAATCCCTGCATTATTTACCAATACATCAATCCTGCCTAATTTACTGGTAATTTCATTTATACAACCAGTAATGGCTTGTGTGTTTGTAACATCAAAACCAAAAAGTAAGGGCACATGTGAACCAGGTAATTTTTTTATTTCTGTGGCCACTGATTTTAACTTGCCAACTTCTCTTGCAACCAATACAAGTTGGTACTTTAATGTTGCCATTTTCAGGGCTATTGACCTTCCAATTCCACGATTTGCCCCAGTTATTATTGCTACAGGATATGGTATCATGACGATAATTTTAAAAGAGTTGTAATTTTAGTTTAAGGGTCAAAGCCCATTTTCATAGGTTTTAGCCCATGTTTAGTAAAGATACCAATTTATAGGATAACCTAATGAAAAGGGTAGTGCAGTTTTTAACAGCATTTTTGGAAGCTGGAAACCTCCATTACTTATTTGTGAGGTGTTCTAATCAATTGATTATGAAGTTTTTTCAATAAGCCTTCCATTAATAAATTTATGCAAGATACTTGACACATAAGTTTGGTAAGGGATTCCTTCATTTACAGCTTTCCTTTTTAATTCATTTAAGTCCCTGCTTGATAAACGAATATTGATCCTCTTTTCCTTTTTCAGTGTATATGATGCAATTGAAGCATATTCTTCTTTGGACTCTTCCAGGTGGCTAATGCTTCTCCAATCTTCATTTTTTATGGAGTTCAATATTTCAAGTTCTTCTTTATTTAGTTTCATACTCATGGTTTATCCCTCCTATATTTTTTAGTTGCCTTTCTGCTTGGAATAATTGTTTTTAAAAATATTTCCTGCTCATTTTCAATAAATGGGAAAAGGTAAATGTAATCTTCAATTTCAATGACAAATATTTTTTGGTTAGGGTATTTATCCAAATTTGGATGTTCAATAATATCAATAACCAATTTTTGGGATATGTAAAACAGAATATCCTCAAATCCTATATTCCTATTCTTTTTGAGCCAATTATTTTTGTGGTTATCCCAATTGAAATATTTCATGTACCAAATTTAGTACATTGTGTGCATTTTGTCAACATCAAAATTGATATTTTAATTTTAGATGGGTGGTGCAGTTTTTAACAGCATTTGTGTAAGCTAGAAACCTCCATTTCCTATTTTATTTCTAGCAAGAAACCACTTCCATGTATATTTTTTATTTCAATGGAAGGGTCAGCAGCAAGGTATTTTCTAAGTTTTGTGATAAAAACATCCATGCTCCTGGCCGTGAAATACCCATCTTCCCCCCATATTTTGTTAAGGGCAGTTTCGCGTGGTAATAACACATTTTCATGTTGGCACAGCAGCTTCAATAGTTCTGCCTCTTTTGGTGAAAGTTGTTGGGTATTTCTGCCCATGGTTACTTGCCTGAGCCTATAATCAAAATGGAATTTTCCTACCTTAAACTCATTTGCCTCTTCAGGAGGTATGTGGTCATTCCTTTTCAATATTGCCCTGATCTTCACAACCAATACCTCAGTATCAAAAGGTTTGGTTATATAATCATCAGCACCCATTTTGTACCCTTTAAGGATATCTTCTTTCAGTGATTTGGCTGTGAGGAAAATTATGGGAACATCATCATCCAGGCTCCTTATTTCAGAACCAATGGTAAAGCCATCAATATTGGGAAGCATAACATCCAGTATGCAAATATCAAATTTTCCATTCTTAAACCTTTCCAGGGCACATTTACCATCATCAACCCAGGCAACCTCAAATTCATGGATTTCTAGGTATGATTTTAAAACAGCCCCAAAACTCAGGTCATCTTCAACCAGGAATATTTTTGCTTTTTCTTTCATCTTATTATTTATTCCCTCATAAATGGTAAAAAAACATGGAAATAACTTCCTTTACCAGGTTCACTCTGTACTGAAATGGTTCCCTTGTTGGCTTCAACAACAGCTTTAACATAGCTCAACCCCAACCCAAAACCTTTCACATTATGGATATTTCCACTGGACTGCCTGTAAAAACGCTCAAAAATTTTCCCTTGGACAACTTTGCTCATTCCAATACCTTTGTCACTCACAGTTATTAAAACTCCTTTTTGGGTATTTTTTGAAGAAACAAAAATTTCAGGAGAATTTGGTGAATACTTATTGGCATTATCTAGTAAATTATACACAATGTTGGTACAATGTATTTTGTCAGTTGTAATTACAGGGTTGGTGGCTGCAAGCTCAGATTCAACTTTTCCACCACGTTTTTCAACCTGAAGGATAATCCCCTGTATGGCATCTTTTACCAGGCTATGCACATCAATTGCTTCCCATTTAAATTCAAAATCTTCTTTGTCAAGGCGTGCAATGGTAAGTATATCTTCAACCTGCCTGTTCATCCTGATATTCTCTTTTTTTATCATCCCTGCAAAGTATTTTATCTTATCAGGCTTATCAATAACCTTGTCATTTGAAATAGAATCAACTGCTACTGATATGGTGGCAATGGGGGTCTTAAATTCATGGGTCATGTTATTGATAAAATCAGATTTCATTTCTGAAATTTTCTTTTGTTTGAGGATGTAGAAAATACTCAGTGCAAAAGTCATCAGGATAAATAATGAAAAAACCAAAGAGGTAATCAAAAGCCAACTTACTGATTTGTAGATAAATGAGTCGCGTTTTGGAAAATATAAAGCTAGCTTTATATTTTTCTCAATAATGTCATCAGGGTAAAGCTTAGTAGAGAAATAGCTGTCAGCAAGTTTTAAAGTATCTGCTTTTTCTGAATGGCTTGTGAGGATAGTATCAATAAAAACCCCATACTCAAAATTGATGGGGATATTCCTGTTTTCCAATTCTTCTTTTAACACATCCCCAACTAATTTGTTATCCAACTTTTTTAAATCAAATGTGGTTATTTCTGATACAAACTGGTTCATTGATTCTTTGATTTTCCACACTTTTTGCCTGGCTTTGGTGGTGATATCAGGTGTGTAAATAATGGAATTATCAATGTTGTTGGCAAAAGAATCAAGGTGGATAAAACTTCTGGTTAATAAGCTATCAACCTCAATAATAGAATCTTTTCTTATAATAATAACATCATCAGAAGATGAATTCACATAAACATCCTGCCTTGATGAATCATGGAATTGCTTTATGTGGTATTTAAAAACAGCATTTTGGTTGCTATCTGGTTCAAAATACAAACTAATGGATGCATTCCCTGATATGGGTTTTAATTCTTTTTTTATCAATTTGGGATTAATTGTTTGGACCACTGCATTGTGCCCTAGAGCCACTATCTTTGGTTGATTTTTTATGATATGCTCTTCATGGTCAGCATGTTCATCTTCCGGCAAATCTTCATGCAGGTCAATATCAACAGTTATCTCTTCATTTGTCCATTGCGGTGAATCATGAAATACTATATCACTTATTACATCCAGGTCTTGTATTTTCTGGAGGCGTTTAGAGGTGTGGATCAAAGCCTCATTTACGCCATGGGAGAACAATTCATTTTTCACTTTCAGGGCATTATTTATCCATATCATTTGGATTATAATGATACCAATGATAGAAACACCCATTAACACAATTAAACCCGTGAATAATTTTTTGTTCATGCTTCAAATATAGGAATTTATGATAGCCTGTTTTTGATTTTAACTTTTCCTTAACAGATTTTAACCAGTTCATAACTGATTGAACAGGTGGGGGTAAGCTATCTTTGTTTGCAGGAAATCATAAATTTTGAAAATATGAAAAATCTATTATCTGTATTGAGTATGTTAACCATTGGCTTTTTCCTTTTAACCTCTTTATCATTAAGGGAACAGCCCCAAGACCCCCCACGTGGGAAAAAGAAACGCATAAAAATTGTAAAGGTTCAAGATGGGAAAAAGACAGTTATTGACACCATGGTTGCTGATGAAAATGTATTTTATTTTAAAAATGATTCATTAAAAGATTTAAAATGGATATCAAAAAGCTTTGGTGATTTCAAGAACCTTGATTCATTAAAAGACATAACATTTGATTTTGACATTGATGTGGATGAGGATAAAAAAGGGCACAAGGTTATCATGATGAAATCAGGCAATATGGTAAAAGAGTTCAAGTTTGGTGATAATGAAGGAAAAGGTGTATTTATATTTTCTGATGATGGCTGTAAAAAAGTACATGGCAATGCTGCCATTTGGATGCATTCTGATGATGGGCATGGGGTAGATGTTGCAGTACCACATGTGAAAGTGGTTAAGAAAAAATCAGGTGGTAATGTAATTGACCTGAGTGACCCTGGCATTATTTCTTATAAGAAAAAGAAACTTAGTGATGGGCGCGAAAAAATCGAAATCATTAGGAAAGAAGTAAAAGATGAAGTCATGCATGATGTTGATGTCCACATTGAGCAAATTGATGGTTTGCATAAAATACATGAACTGCATGGAGCCCATCCTATTATTGAAAAGCGTGTGAAAGTGATAAAAGAAGGTGATGGGGTATTTCATATTCATGAAGATGAAAATGTTAAAATTGAGAAGGCCATCAAAGAGGATGGAGAAGTAGAGGTAAAAGTAGAAGTTGAAATAGAAGAAGAGGAACTAGAGGAAGAAGAAGAAAAAGAAGAGGAAAATGAAGGCCATGAAAAATAATATATAATATTAAACTGCGTTTACTAGAGTGCAGGCGAAAAAAATTTTCGATTTCATGTATTCGTTTTAGCCTGTAAGGCCACCCTTTTTAAGGGCTGGCCTTTTTTGTTGGCAAGAATACTTTTAAGGAACTGGGCTCTTAAGAAAGCCCGGTTCCCTATTCTTATTAGTTATGAATAGAAAATGATTTAAACTGGTAAACTTAAATTTCTTCCCAGCCTTGCCTGTAGTTGTGCCTGATCCATTCATTGGCAGTTTCAAGGGCAAGCAAGGTTTTATAGTCCTTATTGAATTTTGGGTCACCATTGATAATTTCAAAGTTATCTTTGGTAAGGATTTTCATTTCTTCAAACCTTCCAATGTTGGTAAATCTCATATTTACATGATCCCAGGTAAGTTTCCTGCGCAAGTTTTGTAACCTAACAGCAAGTACTCCCAACAGAACCATTTCATTTAGTGGGCCAGCATAGGCAAAGTTGGAGGAAGCTTCCAAACGATATTTTTTGTCTTCTTTACAAGCCCTTATCCAATCTTGTTCATGACCTCCTTCCATGGCATTTGATATCCTGCGCAAAGTTTTTTGTGGTGGGTTAAAACCTTCCATGGTTTTCAAGGGAAGCAAAGTGGGATTTTTACTATAAGTCCCACACATAATTTTTCCTTTTGTACCATAAAAAATACAGCCACCTCCATTATCTCCCATTTGTTCACCATCTTCAAGCTCTTCAGGGCGGGGGGGCATTAACCCTCCATCATACCAGTGTACTGAGACTTCAGGCATTGCCACTTTGGGTAAATTATCACGCCTTGCAAATTCATACTTTACAAATTCGGCATTGGGAGCTGATTCCAGGTTTACAGCAGAAGAAGACCCTTGAACAGAAACAGGAGCTTCTAATTTTAAGGCTTTGAATACTGGGTCAAGTATATGGCATGCCATGTCACCTAATGCACCTGTGCCAAAATCCCACCATCCACGCCAATTCCATGGGGTATAAACAGGATGGTAAGGGCGCCATGGGGCTGGTCCAATAAAAAGGTCCCAATCAAGGGTTTTAGGTACACGTTTGCTTTTTTGCGGACGTTCTAAACCCTGTGGCCAAATTGGGCGGTTGGTCCAAGCATCAACATGGGTAATTTCCCCAATGGCTCCAGCCCATATCCATTCACAAACCTGCCTGATGCCTTCTCCTGAATTTCCCTGGTTACCCATTTGGGTCGCAACCCCATATTTCTGGGCAGTTTCTGCCAATATCCTGGATTCATAAATTGAGTGGGTTAAAGGTTTTTGTACATATGCATGGTATCCTTGCCTCATTGCTAAAACAGCAGGCAATGCATGGGTATGGTCAGGAGTAGCAACCATTACAGCATCAATATCTTTCTGTTGGTCAAGCATCACCCTGAAATCTTTGTATTTTTTAGCCCTTGTCCAACGCTTAAAAGCATTCCTGTCAGCATAATCCCAATCAACATCACACAGGGCAACAATATTTTCAGTTTCCATATTAACTAGGTTGCGATACCCCATCCCTCCAACACCAATTCCTGCAATGTTGAGCTTATCACTTGGAGCTTTATGCCCAAACCCAGCTATAACATTACTGGGCAATATGGTTACACCAGCTGCAGTAACTGCTGTTGTTTGGATAAAATTCCTGCGGCTGATTGGTTGCTTTTTACACTTACTCCTATCTTTCATTTTTCCACTCTATTTATTGGGATTCAAGTTACAAATTAAAGAAATTATTGAATTCTTCCTAAGCCTTTTAATTCAGAGATCATTTATAAAAACCTAAATTTCTATAATTTATGTAAAAAAAAGGGTGGAAAAATTTTCCCACCCAATAGTATCATTTGAGCCTTATTAAGCAGGCATTTCAGGTAATGACCATGGAGCACGATAATTGTGTTTGATCAATTCCTTGGCATATTCTTTTGCTGAAACAGGGTCAGTCCATTCTTTATCGAAAGTTGGGTGCCCATCATGTATTTTGAAACCATCTTTTACAACTGTTTTAATAGTTTCATCATCTCCAATGTTGGTAAATTCCATTTTTTGCCCATCCCATTCAAGCTCTTTGTTAAGTGCCTGTAAACGAACTGCTAGTACTCCCATAACCACCATTTCATTGAATGGTCCTGCTTCACTGAAGTCAGATGCAGTAGGAACACGGTTTTCAGGGCTTTCTTTACATGCTCTTATCCAGTCCATTTCGTGGCTTAGCTCTATCCTACGCCTGAATTTAGGAGCATCAGGTACACGCCCTGACAGCAACCATGGGTCTTTTCCATAGCATCCACAAACCAATATATCTTTAGTACCATGGAACAGGACTCCACCACCAGCATCATTCATGTTTTTCCCTGCTGGCCAACCCTCAGGTTTAAGAGGCTGTAACCCTCCATCATACCAAGTAACTTCTACTTCAGGAAGTTTTATTTTTATAATCTTGGGCTTCTTTCTTTCAGGGAAAGTAAGTTTTACCATTTGTGCATTTGGTGCACAATCATTCATTAATAGTGTAGAACTTCCCTGAGCCTTTGTTGGGTATCCCAATTGTAGCCCAACAAATACAGGATGCAAAATGTGGCATGCCATATCGCCCAATGCACCTGTTCCAAAATCCCACCATCCGCGCCAATTCCATGGGGTGTAAATTTCGTGGTAAGGACGCATTTTTGCAGGACCAATAAATAAATCCCAGTCCAAATGGTCAGGTACCCACATTCCAGGTTCTGGCCTGTTTAAGCCCTGAGGCCAAATAGGGCGGTCAGTAAATGCCTCTACTTTTGTAACTTCTCCAATCTCTCCATTGGCAAGCCACTCAGTAGTTAAATTAACACCTTCACCAGAAGAGCCCTGGTTACCCATAGAAGTGGCGACTTGGTGTTTCTCTGCCAATTTAGTCAGTAGCCTTGATTCATATACAGTATGAGTCAAAGGCTTTTGTACATACACATGTTTCCCCATTGCAATGGCATGGGCAGCTGTAATTGCATGAGTGTGGTCAGCTGTGGCGACAATAACACCATCAATTGATTTTCCCAGCTCATCATACATTTTACGCCAATCTTTGTATTTTTTTGCATTTGGGAAATGGTCAAATACACGTTGGCTGTATTTCCAGTCAACATCACAAAGCCCAATCACGTTTTCTGATTCAACATTCTTGAGGTTGGCAAAACCCATACCCCCAACACCAATCCCAACTATATTGAGTTTATCGCTTGGAGCTTTATGCCCAAGGCCAGCTACAACATTGCTTGGTAAGATTGTAATTCCTGCAGCAGCTGCTGCACTTGTGCCCAGGAAAGACCTCCTGGAAATTTTAGTTTGCTTAGATTCTTCTTTTCTCATAGTTTTAATTGGATAAAGGTTATTAATAATGCAATAAATATAGGCATATTAATAATCATGGCAAAAATGATTTTAATAGAGGAAAGTATTTAACTTGATTTAACATTTATTGGTTTTTCAATTAATGGATTTTGCCAATTCAGGGTTTTGTTAGGAACTGGGTTGGGATATAGCTTTTCTCTATTCTGCTTAAAAATTTTCTATTTGATTATCCTCTTTTGTGGCTGTATCTTTGATGAAAAATCAAAATAAAGATATTAACCATAAAAATTTAAAATTATGCTAACAGTTGGAGATAAATTTCCGGAATTTAATAAAGAAGCAACCATATCCCTGGAACCGGGGAAAGAGTTTAAATCAGTTACTTTAGATGATCTCAAAGGTAAATGGACAGTATTGTTTTGGTATCCAAAAGACTTTACTTTTATTTGCCCTACTGAAATTATAGAGTTTAATAACCAATATGAAAAATTTGTGGAATTGGGAGCCAACCTTTACGGGGCATCTACTGATACTGAAGAAGTGCATTTAGCCTGGAGAATGAATGACCCAAGGTTAAAAGAAATTAAATTTCCTCTTTTGGCTGATACATCAAAATCACTTAGTGAAGAACTTGGGATTTTACAACCAAGCAAGGTAGCCTACAGGGCAACTTTTATAATTGACCCAGAAGGTGTGATCCAATGGGTGAATGTCAATAATGATGGAACAGGAAGAAATGTAGCAGAAATATTGAGGGCATTGGAAGCAACACAAAACCCTGGGCTAACTGGGTGTAACTGGGAGTCAGGACAAGCAACTCTATAATTTAAATAAAAAACAAATATCATGACAATAAGAAAAGCAAAATCCCTTTGGAATGGGACATTAAAAGAGGGTAATGGTACTATGAATTTTAGTAATTATAGTGGTCCATTTACTTTTGCATCACGTTTTGAAGAGGGAAAAGGGACTAATCCTGAAGAGCTGGTTGGGGCTGCCCATTCAGGTTGTTATTCAATGTTTCTCTCTGCATTGATTAGTGGAGAAGGATTGAATCCTGAAAGTGTTGAAACTGAAGCTGTTGTTGCATTGGGGAAAGATGATAAAGGACCTGCAATAACTGATATAACATTGAACTGTAGTGTAAAATGTGAAGGGCTTACTAAGGAAAAATTTGAAGAGCTAGTAGTAGCAGCCAAAGAAAATTGCCCGATTTCAAAATTATATGCAGGGGGGACAGCCCAAATAGTTTTAAAGGCTAAGTTAGAAGAATAACATTTATGCTTCAGGCTTGTTGCTGATGTAAAATATGAATAGATATTTTCGAGTGTAACCATTATAATTTTTGTTTATTTTAAGAGCCATTTAGGCTCTTTTTTTATTCTGCTCCTGATATTTAAATTTAACATAAGTTAGTTTCCTAAAACTTCTCTACTGGCTTTTTTGTTTTTGTTTCAAAAATATTGAAAGAAATTAAAACCATTTAACAGAAATATCTTAGTTTAGTACTTCTTTATTAAAAAGGGGGAATAATTTAAGGCATAAGTTATCTGTTAAACATTGTTTTTTAACAAGTAAATAAAACTCCATGATTATGAAAATTCAATTGATAATTTATCTATTTGTTTTGTTGTTGGGTTTTGGATGTTCTTCATCATCTAAAATTTCGAGAGAAAATAAAAAAATAAAAAAACAAATTGAAATTGTTGTAAAAGATAAACTAGGTTCAGGATACAAAATAGTATTTTCATCTTCTGAAGAGTTTATATTGACAAAAAACACCACAGAAAAAGGGGTAAAGAAATTCATCACAGTATTGGTTTTTAATAGGGAATTAGAAGAAATATATGCAAGCAAAGGTGAGTTTAATAAAGCTTACTGGAAAGAAGATATGTTAATCCTGGAAAAAGTTTTAGGGCAGGTTAAACCTGAAAATAATCAGATAAATAAAAGAAGTTCAGAAAACAGGGTAATTTATTATTTCAACCCTGAAACAAAACTGTTGGAAAGCAAAGAGGTAAATTCAGGCCAGGAAATTTAGGAATAACAGAAAAAGAGAATAAATAAAGTTTTAAGATGAAAAGGCATCATTTGATATTAGTAATTAGTGTTTTGGTTATTGCAGCTTTTGTGACCTGTGATTTTTCTTCACCACCTGTAAAGCAATATGGCCAATGGCACAATGAGTACATGAAGAAAAAGGAGAGAAGGTCAAATGGTTTTGTAAAGAGCAAAAAACATGTAGAAGCCAAAGCAAGGGAAATGGTTAAATATTTTAATGGGATGAAAGGGCCAATAAATGGTGAAGCCCGTGAATACCCACCCAATAACCTAATGGTTGAACTTGAAAAAGCAAAATCAAACAAAGTATATGAAAAATCAGCTAAAGCTGTTGAATGGGTTTCAAGAGGACCAGGCAATGTTGGGGGAAGGACACGTGGGCTGATTGTTGACCCAGAGGATCCTCTATATAATACCTGGTTTGCAGGTTCTGCTACTGGTGGAGTTTGGAAAACTACTGATGGTGGAGAGAATTGGACAAACCTTACACCAGATATTCCATACCTTTCTACCTCAACAATAATAATGGCTCCTTCAAATACCAATGTAATTTATGTGGGGACGGGCGAGAGTTTTGGAAATAGGTTTAATACAGGAGGTGGGATTTTCAAATCAACAGACAGGGGGCAAAGTTGGGTACAATTGCTAGCTACTGCTGATGACCCAAACTTTAGGTTTGTGAATAGGCTGATAATTGACCCTAATAATGAAGATATTGTTTTGGCTGCTACATTAACTGGGATATTTAAAACAGTTGATGGAGGGCAGACTTGGCAAAGCAAATTCAGTGGGAGAAATATAGAAGATTTAGATGCAGACCCATCAGATTTTTCAATCCAGTATGCATGCAGGAATTCAAGTGGTATATATAAGTCAACTGATAGTGGTGAAACCTGGAGTGTATCAAGTGATGGGATAAACAAAGGAGAACGTTTTGAATTGGCTATCTCAGAATCAGACCCTCAAAGGGTATATGTAAGTGCTGAATTTTCAGATGAAGAATCTGTAGTTTATGTTTCATATGATGGTGGAGCTAACTGGCAGGTATTCAGAGATGAAACAGATACTTATAAAGATTTCCTTGGTGGTCAGGGATGGTATGATAATACCATAATGGTTGACCCTTATGATAATAATAATGTATTTGTTGGGGGGGTAGATATTTGGAAACTTACCCTGTCTGATTCAATAAGTGAAGGAGACCCTCAAGTATCAAGGGTTGATGAAAACAACACCCAAACATTTATTGAGTTTGTGAGCTTTACTGGCAATGATTTTACAGGGGTAACTGTAAGTGGTGCTGATGAGAATGAGCTGGTACCATCTGATTGGGCAACTGTTGAAATAAGGTTTGGTCCTGATAAAAAACAGAAAGCACACAGGTTTGAGGTGCCCAACCAGGCTACTTCAGGAGTTCCTGCATCAAGCTATTTTTATAGGGATTATGTTGAAGTACCTTTTGAAGTTTGGGATATTACAAATAACAGGCAGTTGATGGTATCATTCCGCGACCAGGAAAAGGATGGACAGTTTAACTTATATGAAAGAAGTGATGATGAAGTTTCAGGAGAATATGGTTTGCTAGGTAGGGAATACATTTATGTAAATGCAATTGAGTATGATGAAAACACACCTTCAACAAATGTATCAATAGCAGGTGGGCACACCTATAAAAACCTGTATATGCTTTGGGTAATTTTACCTGATGGTGGCACCTGGGGCCCTGAAAACCTTCCTGAGTCAAATATCAAAATAAACTACTCATCAGTAACATCAAGGTTAGGGACTGCACGTTCAGTAGCTGATGCTTATGGTAATTATGATGGTGGTGATAATTATGAACAAAATAATGGCATGGGAACTACTTCTATACCTGGTTTCCATCCTGACCACCATAATTTGATACCCATTAAAATTGATAATAACCAAAAGAGATTTTGGATTCTTAATGCCAATGATGGTGGGATAGGTATCTCTAAAGACCAGGGTGAAACCTGGGAGCAGAAAAAAAATAATTATATCACCACCCAGTTTTATGGTGTGGCCAAAAGGCAAGGATTCCATAATTATTTTGGAGGTACCCAAGATAATGGGTCATGGCAATCACCTCCAATATTTAATGCAACTGATAAATCACAATATATTTTCCAGCTTGGAGGAGATGGTTTTGAGTGTATTTGGCATCAGGAGAATAGCAGCAAAATAATGGGGTCAATATATAATAATGATTTTTATGTGACATCAAATGGTGGAAGCACATGGCAAAGTGCTGATGGGGGGATAGGTGAAGATGGTCCATTTTATACACGCCTTTCTAATTCATCACAAGAACCTGATAGGCTTTATGCAGTAGGAACAAATGGGCTATGGGTGTCTGATGATTTTGGGGCGACTGATTGGGAAACTAGGACAGTTGGTAACAAATGGACTAGTGGTGAAGTAACATCATGGCATCAGGTTGAGATTTCTCCAGCAAACAATGCTGTGATCTATTGTGGTGCTGCCAATAGCCCTAATAATTCTTTGGCAATGTATGTTTCCAAAAACAAGGGTACATTTTTTAGTGAAGTAAAACCCTACACAGTAAGGTCAATGCCCTATTATTTTAGGTCAATTTACCCACATCCAAATGATGAAGCAACAGTGTTTGTTACCTATGCAGTTTTTGGTGAACCTAAGATTTTGAGATCAACAGATTATGGGCAAACATGGGTTGACCTGACCGGCTATGGAGATACAGGGGAAAGAAGTACCAATGGTTTTCCAGAAGTACCTTGTAACTGTTTACTGGTGTTTCCAGAACATCCTAACCAAATGTGGGCAGGTACAGATATTGGGATTTTTGAATCAAAAAATTCAGGGGAAACTTGGGAAATCCTGGAAACAGGTATGCCTGCTGCCCCCATTACCCAAATGTTTTTACAAGATGGTAATGTGGTGATGGCTACCTATGGGCGTGGAATATGGACAGTTGAATATGATGAACTGGTTTCAAGTGGGTTGGTCACTTCAATTAGTAACTTGGATGTGAGTGTGTACCCAAACCCATCAAGAGGAAAACTCAACCTGGATATTATAGGTGATGAAACAGGTACATTTGAAGTTTCAGTTTATGATATTTCAGGTAAGGTTGTTTATCAAGAATCTGTGGAGAAATTTGTAAACTCCACCAAAAAAGAAATACACCTGGATGGTGTGAAACCTGGTAACTATAGCCTGGTAGTTACAGGTACAAAATACAGGGCAAGCAAACAAGTAATCATAACTAATTAATGAAAAGGGGGTAGCAATACCCCTTTTAACTTTTTCCCCACTCCTGGTTTACCATTTATATCATTGTATTAATCGTGAAACATGGAAGGTTTGACGAATAATCTATTAAAATAGTTTTTATTTTGGATGGCAAAAGGTAAATTTGTTAAGAAGGAAGAACAAAATTAAGTTCATATTAACTAAAATCATAAAGTATGGAAGAAGTAAAATCTACTGTAAATCCACAAAACCCACCACCTAATTACCTGGTTTGGGGAATCCTGACAACAATTTTATGTTGTTTACCATTTGGTATAATATCCATTGTTTATGCAGCATCTGTTAATTCAAAATGGATTTCTGGCGACTATGAAGGAGCCATGAGGGCCAGCAAAAATGCCAAACTGTGGGCATGGCTATCAGCAGGAGTAGCATTAATTGGGGTTATTGTTTGGTTTACCCTGGTGGCATTGGGAGTTGCTACTGCTTTTTGGGTTGAAGGGTTTGATTGGTAAAAAATGTCAAAATACATTAAACTGGGGCTGCTTTTGTTATTAGTACCTTTGGCAGCCCTATTTTTTCACCTTGACCCTGCTACCCAACCCATTTTTCCTAAATGTATATTCCATTCCCTGACTGGGTTACATTGCCCTGGCTGTGGTTCACAGCGCGCAATTCATGACCTTTTACATTTTGATATTGAAGGGGTTGTCCAGAATAATTTCCTTTTTTTACCTGCCCTGGTTATCAGTATTTATGGAATAATAGTCCCATTTTCTAATAGATATTTCAATACCTCATTTAAAAATTTCCTTAACCATCCAAAAACTCCTGTAATTATTGCTTTGCTGATTTTGCTGTTCTGGGTTATCAGGAACATACCTTTTTACCCATTTACTTCCCTGGCTCCATCCCCTTTCTAAACCTACCCTGAATGGTATGGTTTTTGGACTTGCAAAAAAAACAATTAAATACCAAAAGCCATGAAACAATTAGCCATTTTTATTTTAGCCTTTACTGTAATTACATCTTGTTCTACTTACAACCAGATCATTGAAGTTGACGACCCTTATAAAGAAACCTCTTCACTAAAAATAAAACAGGAGTTAAAAGGTAAGTCTGACAGCAGGACTGGGGTAAATGTGTATAATTATGATTATATATTCTATGCATCATTTAATTATATTGCCAATGCCCAATCAGAAAATGAAGTGCAGATGGAGCTTAAGGTAACTACTCCAGTAAGGAATGAGTCCCTGGATTTTATAATCTATTTTAACATTGATGGGCAGAAATTTAAGCTGGAGGCAAATAAAACAAGCCTGGTTTCATATAACAGCCCATTAACCAGCAGCTTTTCAACAACCACCAGTGATGATGGTGAAGATAAAAATAGTTCAATACAAACCACAACTGAAACCACGACTGTGGTATCTACTTTCCAAACTATGAAACATACATTCACTATCCCAATGGAAATGTATGATAAAATAGCTTTTTGCGAAAAAAACACAATCAGGGCATATATTGGAAATGAAGGGATAGACATTAAATACAGATGGAATAACCTGTATCCTTTAAAAAAATATTTCAACCAGGTTTTATTACAAGAGCATAATAAGAAGGAATGACTTTATTGTGTTTGAAATAGCTTCATTTGTTTGTGGTTCCCTTCTTCTTTAAATAATTCGCCAAAATCTTGCCAATCCCTCAATGATATACCTTTTAATTCTATTTTGGCTGTTTTGAAACTGATGGCTCTATAAGCTTTTTCAATATCAAGCCTCATTAATATTTCTTTCGTAACGGGCCTTTTTGAATCAATGAATATGATAGACTTAAGGAATTGTTGGACTGTATCAGAATTAACAATATAATGTGCAATTTCAGCATTTTTTAATGAGTCAAAACCAATAAAGTAACATGTATCATCAAGCATTATTGGTTTATTATTTTCTTCAGGAACTACCAATGTAAAAATGGTTGATTTATAAAGGCCAGAGATAGCTACTTTGAATTGTTTAAATGAATAATCGCCAATACCAAAAATTGAGAATTTAGGTTTGTTTTTATAAATTGAAGATTTACGTTTGGCAAAAAGTCCTTTGTGAGAAGTTAAGTATTTGTGTGTGAGTGGATATAGTTTCTCAATATAGGTTGTTTCTTGACCAATTCTCTTTTGTGTAATAATGGTGAGCTTCCTATAAGTACTTACCTTTTTGTTTTTTAGGTCAGAACTTTTTAAAAGCCCATATATTAACCCTTCTTCAAGTTGCATTACTTGTTTCATCCCATTAAGGTAATGCTCATTATATCTGGTAAATTCCATCACTTTCGAACAATCATGCTTAATGCCTGAACGCCAGATTAAACCAGATTTACCATCAATATCAATTACATTATTATGGCCATTTACAGAGGAAACAAATTTATTATTGAACCATCCAAATGTTGTTCCCTGTTTTTTAGTATAAAAATCAAGCTCATGGCAAATTAACCCTGGATTGGTATTTAATTGTGATACAAATAATGAAGCTTTAACAGAAGCACCAAATTCTTTCTTTGCATCTATAATTAAGCTTTCTGACCCTGAAAAATGATATTGGTTTTTTTTCTGCCCATGAATAATATTTCTTATAACAGAATTTTTTATTAAAAAGGCAAATATTCCATTGTGTTCCTGAAAGGCATTTAAAAGCATTAATGAAATGTATTCGCCAATATCAAAGTTACCTTTTCCTGTTATGGCTTCTATCCCAGAATATCCTTTGAGGTTTATTTTTTTTGGAAGGTTTTTAGATGATACAGAACCAAGCTCAGAATTTGTTACCCAAGGTGGGTTTCCTATGATTAAAGTTTTTAAGGTTTTTGTATTTCTTCCTAATTTGTCATAAGGGAATTCAAATGTATTGGTGTGGATAATATCAATTTCAGGTTTTTGCACTGCCGGGTTTGAAAGGTAGTAGTTCAATATGTTGAATTTGGCTTCCCAAACATAAGGTTGGTATATTTCAATACCTACAATTTTTTTCAAATGTTGGAATTGTTTTATTGATGAAATAATAAAATTTCCTTTTCCACATGTGGGTTCAAAAATAAACTCAAATCGTGGTTCTTTTGACGCAATGTATTTGACAACCTCTAAAGTTAATTGTTCATTTGTTTGGAAATCACCATACTCTCTCCTTCCCGGTTCAGCAACCATAAATTGGTATTTGTTCAGTGCTTTGATTAGCCCCAGTGCATCTTCTTGGTTAATGAAAAAATTATTTATTCCACAAATTTGTTTTACAATGCTATTGGCTTGTTTGTAATCAGATAGAGCTTTAATATGGTGATTAAAAAACCCTACTGTTTTAGCATGTATTTGTGTTTCAAAATAATTCATTTATTCACCTTATCTATCAACTTTGATATACCCTGAATATCATCTGTAAGGGTTACAATCCTTGCATATTGCAACCTCCATTGTAAAGCATTTGAAATGGTTAAATATCCTTGTTCTAGGCCTCCTGCCATGATTTTGCTTGCTATTATATTTAAGCCAGTTTCATCAACAGGGATATTCCTGTCAACCAGGTAGGCAATAATATCTTCTTTTATAGCCCCATCTTTTACCATTTCTATTAACCTGAAAGTTGTGGTATAATCAGCAGTCCTGTTTTTTTCAAGAAATGTACAACTCATAAAATCCAGGGAAGCTGCTTGCTGGTGCTTAATATCAGTTTTCTTATAGACAAAAATGAGCAAGTTATAGCCTAATCCAAAAATCTTTTGTTGAGCATCTTTGAAAGGGCATGATGATTGGGGTTGCCTTATGGAAGTGACCTTTATATCAGATTGGATGCCATCTTCGGGCAAATCAATCCCCTTCGCAGAAGACCCCATCTCATACTCATATCTTTCTGAAAGGTATCTTTGAAATTTATGCTCAATATAAGTCCCAACAGCTTTGCCATCAGTTATACCATATAATTCTCTATTCTTAAATTTTGATTCAGCTTTACAGAACTCCTCAGCTGATTTTTTTAGTAAGGGTATGGTTAATTTTTCTTTCATTGGATGTGGCTGTTGTGTTATACAAAATTAGGTTTTTTTGCTGAAATTCAATTTGAATAAAAAACAGGATATGATTCACTGGAGGTGGTTTTATTTACCTTTTATCCTAAACACAGGATTATATTTTAAATACCTGATAACAATAAATGAAGGGATTGCACACACCAGTACCCAAATAAAAAAGTGTTGGTAGCCAATCACCTCCTGGATCCATCCACTTGCCATACCTGGCAGCATCATCCCCAATGCCATAAAGCCAGTACATAAAGCATAATGTGCTGTTTTATGTTGCCCATCAGCAAGGTAGATCATATATAAAGTAAGGGCTGTAAACCCAAAGCCATAACCAAATTGTTCTATTATAACTAAACTAGTGATAACCCACAGGCTTTGAGGTTGCAGATATGCCAGGAATACATAAGCCAGGTTGGGCAGGTTCATGGCAACAACCATGGTAAACATCCATTTTTTCAGCCCATGCTTTGAAATAGCTATCCCCCCTAATATGCCTCCCAGGGTAAGGGCTATCATCCCTGCAGTACCATAAATAAACCCAATGTTGCTGGTAGATAAACCTAAGCCTCCTTGCTCAGGTTGGTCCAATAAAAATGGAGATGCTAACTTTACCAATTGTGCTTCACCCAGCCTGAAAACAAGGATAAAAACCAACCCCAGCCAAATGCCCTTTTTCTTGAAAAAGGAAATAAATGTAAGTACAAAATCATTGAATACTTTTGAAACAGGTTTTGAACCTCTTTTTTGGTCGGCAGGAGGGTGTGGGAGTATAAAAGCATGCCACAAATAAAGGATAGCAAACAGGGCAACCAATATCAGGAATGTATATTTCCAGGCCATAAAATTATTGTTGGTGAATAGTTCAAACTGGCCAGCCAGTATTACAATCAGCCCTTGCCCTGTGAGCATGGCAACTCTGTAAAAGGTATTCCTGATGCCTACAAAAAAAGCCTGTTCATGGTTGGTTAACCCCAGCATATAAAACCCATCAGCAGCAATGTCATGGGTGGCTGAACTAAATGCAAGCAACCAAAAAAAGGCAAGTGTATATTGGAAAAAATTACCAGTGGGGATAGTAAATGCCACACCAGCCAGGGCAGCCCCAATAACCAGTTGCATGGAAACAATCCAATACCTTTTGGTTTTAAGTATGTCAACTATCGGGCTCCATAATGGTTTAATGATCCAAGGGAGGTATAACCAGCTGGTATATAGAGCTATGTCAGTATTTGAAATATCAAGCCTTTTGTACATGATCACTGAAACTGTCATCACGAAAACATAAGGCAGCCCTTCAGCAAAATATAGTGAAGGTATCCATGCCCAGGCATTTCTGGAAGTTGGTTTATTCATAACATTTAAATTCTTAACCCAAGAAAACAATTATCCATGAGAAATTGGTGTTCATACCCAGAATTTCATGAATAAAACTGAAAATCCAAGGTTAAACTTGTGGTTTTGTGTTTTGATTACAGAAAGTTTAATGTTCACTTCCCGAAATTTTTAGCTTGAAGTAATTTTCAATTTCAGCTCTTTGAAAATAGTGGTTAAGGATTTCTTTGTATGAATAGCCTTTTTCTCCCATAGCAGCAGCACCAATTTGGCATAGCCCCACACCATGGCCCCAGCCAGCTCCTGTAAGTACAAATTTTTGAGGGACATTATTTTCAAAGTCAAGGTAGTCAACCACAAAAGCAGAACTATAGAGGTGGCTTTCTGATAACCATTTCCTTATTTCAAGCTCCTTCCCAATTATCATTTCCTTGTTTGTCCCAATTATTTTTAGTTTGATGATCCTGGCTGAATGCCCCCTTTTTATTGCTTCCAGTTTAATAACCTCTCCAAAATCAATAGCTGATTTTTTCTTGATGATTGAGGCTATTTCCTTTTGAGAATAAACCACCTGCCATCTGTAAAAATCTGTGGTTTGCTGGTCAAAACCAGGAAGCATCTGAGGTAAAATAGCAGGATCATCAGTGTTGCAAAAAGCATAAGGTTTACTCGTGATCCATTGTTCAGCTTCTTTTTCCTTGCGCAAATCAACACAAGTTGTATTTCCATATTCTGAATCAACAACTTTTGAAAGATAGGGGTAGTAGGTAGGTTCCCATACATTTTCAAAATTTTCTGATAGCCCCCCACAGCATTTTGAAAAACGTGTATCACAAATTTCCCCATTAAATGCTAATACCTCCCCTTTGGTCTGCACTACTGCTTCAATTGCTTTTTCTGAGCTGATTTTTGAAATACCCTGGTAGCGTTGGCAATGGTCATCAGCACATACATCAAAAAGGTTGTGCCCTTCACTATCATACCATATGATATGTTCATCCTGGCTGGCTGGAGTTTTTTTATTGGGTTTAGCTGGCTTTTTTTTCTTTTGGATTTGTGCAAGTACCCAGCTTCTTGAAATTACAGCATGGGCTTTTAGGAATTCTAGTGAGGCATGGGGGCTCATTTCAGAAGAGACCACACTTTGCAAATATTTTTCAATGCCAACCAGGTTAATTGCCCTGACCTTATTTTCTTCCTGAACAAGTTTTAGTGCTCCTGAAAATTGCTGTACTTCCTGTTGTTCCCAATGAAAATCAATCCCAATGGTAACTTGTTCCAGTATGAATGTCCCATTGTCAGATATTGGGGCAAGTACTACTTCAAAAGCTTCAGCAACCAGCATGCCTTTACTATAAACAGAAACCTTGTTATTGTTGAGGGATGCAAGGTAGGTCTCCTTTGTTAGGATAGTTTTAGTCTCCTCTATTTGAAAATTATTTAAGAGTTGGAATTCAACCTTTTCATTGGCTAATATCCCTACTGATATGGTTTTCTCCTTATTCAATATTTCCTATTTTTAAAGGTAAAGGACAACATTTTCAAATTCATTTTCTCCAATGGTAACCTGGCTTAAAATATCTTTTATGTCTCCTTCTGTGATCTTTTCAAAATCCTCTTTTCTGGGAAGGACAAAAATACCTCCCAGCTCAACAGAAGCTGGGCCAATGATGATTTGCCTTTTGCCTTCTTCAAAAAACTGTGAAGGTTTTTGTTTGCTTCTTGGAAAAATTACCACTTGCCATTGTTCTCCATTATAATTACATAAAATATTCAACCTGGGTTCATCTTCACCTTGAAGGATGGGTAACAGGCGGTAGATGTATTCAAAATATTCCAATAAGGAGTGGTGGTTGGCAGATTCCATGGCAATCAGTTTGCGTAGATAGCCTTTGGCTGTAAACACCCTTATCCATTTATTCCTGACCAATGTATAGCTGAAGTTGTTTTTTATGTTTTCATATTCTTTTTCAACAGGCATTACCCCTTTTGTACAAGCCTGGAAGTGCATATGGTCAGGGGCTGAAGCCCCACATTGTGGCCCATTATAGAAGGTTGTGAAACCAGATAGTTTCTGGCTAATGTGGAGCATGTCTTCAAAATTACTTTTTATCAATTGGGGAGAGTGTTCAGTTTTTGACAAGGTGAAATGATGATTGAAAATGGGGTAGGGGTTGCATAAAGCCAGGAAATCATTATGGACAAGGATACCTCTTTGCTGTACAGGCAAATGGGGCAAGCACAGGAAACATTTCCTTCCCTTAATTGATTCCTTGTCTGTTTTAGCTGCTGATGACCTGATCCTTTCAGGGTTGTGTTGGATGATAATTTTGAAATTCCCAAAAACAAATACCTTGTTTTGGGTGGTTGAAAGGGCTTCAAGGTTGGCTTCCATTATTTCCCATGTTGCTTTTTGTTGCTCAATAAGTGCCAGCAGCTGCCCATTGAAAGTAGTTATATCTCCAAATTGCTGGAGTTCTGCAATATTTACAACCCTTTTTACTGACATCATATCATAAGGTATAATAAATTATGTTTATAAAAAGAAGCATACTTTGAAATTTCCCATCAGGAATTATGGTTCTTCTCAAAGAAACTGCTTTTGCCATTTATATTAGGTATTGTTGAGTAACTATTAGGAAATTTTAATTGTGCCTTGTCAATTCCTAACCTTTTTGTGACTCTTAATGCCTTTATGGCTAAGGGTATTTACTTTAAAAATGCCACTAAACCACTAATTCACAAATCATTCATCAAGGCTTTATTTTAATGAATGTAATTTGTGTAAAAATATATTTGACAAATTTTCTAACAGTTACTTAGGCCTGCATAGGCTTATTATTATTTTTTACTTTCTGAATTTCTGATTCTATGAGTTTAGTGTGTAATGTGCTAATTTTTAGCCAGCTTAAAGCATGGTCAATGGTTGAGAAAATTTTATATTTGCTTGCATCCAGGTTAGCCATTGATGTAAATATCATGCCTTTTACAACTTGTTCAGGGCTTTTTGTTAACCCAGCAGACCTGGGGCTTGCTAATTTTAAATCATTAATAACAAAATTAAGGTACTGTATTGTTTCTTCAGTAGTAATAACAATTTCAGCATCCCTTGAATCAATTAGTGTGGAAAAACCAGGGCTAAAGTCTGGGTCTTTTATTATCCTCTTCTTTAAATTTTTCAGCCCCCAAAGTGTGAGGTCTTTCTTATGTACCTGGATAATAAGTTCTAATTCTTTAATGATTAAATATTCATTGAAACTCTTCATAATTGGCCTTCTTCTCTTTTATAACCTGGTTGATTTATTTGCTGTTGAGGCTGATCCTTGATGATATAACCATCTCCTTCAGGGGTATTGAGTTATTGGTTTTTCCCCAATAGTTTTTTAAATAAGCTTTTGTTGGTTTTTTATGTTTTAGGTTATCAAATTTTACATTTAGCACAACAAATATTAGTGGCATTACAGGAGTATGGTTTAGTTTATAATTTTAAAATATTAATAACTGACGTTAAAACGGGCTTATAACAAATATACCATTTATTCAAGAGGAGATTGTTTTTAAAAAAGAAATAATTTGGAGAGTTATTAACATAAAAGATGGCTTATTGGTTGTAATTTTCTATTTTGCCTCTTTTTATATATGTTTATTATTTATTGGATAATGATCATTTGTTTATTATTGAATTTTGAAACCTACTTGTAATTCACTTTTTCAATGTTTTCAACTGGTAACCAGTCATCCATATTCCCAAAACCAGACTTATCAATCTTGAATGGCTCAATAGCTTCAAAATACTTTACATCTATTAGCGCCAAATAACGTTTGCCTGCAAACCTTTTCTGTAACCCAGGGTTGAGCATTAACTTATCCTGGTGGGCATCAACCAGTTTTACAGATTCTTCTTTGGTAAGTTTATTCGTGTGCATTACCTTGTTTACCAATGCTTTGGCTTTTGCCAGCCCATCTCCTTTATTTTCAATAAAATATAAAGCATCATTTTCAAACACTCTTCCATAGGGTATTTTCCTACCCATTGCTCCCCTAATAAGCATGTTTTTTCTCCCATTTTGTAAATTTTCCAATTCTTTAGCCTTGTGGTCAAGGTACACTACATGATCCATAAACCTGGTTTTTATTGAGATGATAATTCAATGATTTTTAATACAGTTTTCCAATTTCTTGTGGTTGCCTCCACCTTTAGTTTCTGTTCAAAGAAATTGTTTGTAAGTTTTGATTGATGATATTTCCCTTCACAGTAAATAAAAACATGGTTCTCCTTTATCTCAAACTTATCGGGAGCAAATGAATTTTCCTTTAGCTTAATGGTGTTAGTTTCTTCTGGTATATTTTTAAGAAATGTAACATAAAGGTTGTTAATATTATTTTGGCTGAATGGAATTATTTCAACCAGGTTGGTTATTTCCTCCTTTCTCCTGGTAATCACAGGTACATCATAGCCAAACTCCTTTTTTATGGCAAGTTGAATGGTATCTTCAAGTACATTGGTTGGGGTGCTGGTAGTTTTAAATACAACATTTCCACTTTGTATGTATGTGGTAATATTGGAATAGCCCAGTTTTGCATATAATGCTCGCAAGTCTTCCATTGCCATCTTCCTTTTTCCCCCAACATTGATCCCCCTAAGGATTGAAATATATGTTCCCATTTGTGGATTTTATAGAATCATAACTTAAGCCTTAAATTTAGGGATTTACATTTATATGAGGTGAAAGATGGGAGCTATTGTTTGAATAAGTGTCAGGTTAAAGGCAAAAGCCTAAGGTCTCTATAATATTGGCTAGCCTCAGGCTTATCCGGATAAAAAACCGGGAGGGTTAAAAAAATAGTTGTTAACAAGGGTTTTACTCCTTAATGATTTTTGAAAAGATTTAAAGATCCTTAATAGTAGCTTTACAGCCAGTCCATCATATCCAACCAGAAATGTTGCCCAAGGCCAACTGTAAAGATAAGGAAGCCCATAATCCCGTGGAGGATACTGGCAAACATTACACTTTTGGTTTTATGATATACCAGGGCAAGGTAAATGCCTGCAAGAAGAGTAAGTATAAGGGAGAGGGTACTGAAATAAACAATGTGGACAAAACTAAATGTAATCCCACTGGCAAGTACCATGGCCCATTTTTGCTGGAACAAAGGTTTGTACCTCATAAAAAGGAATTTCCTGAACACCACTTCCTGTCCATAAGCTGAAAAGACAGGGTAGAAGAAAAACATGGCTATCCATATATATGGGTTTCCTTTGGGTAGATTCCACATGTTTTCAGGCTCAAAAACCAGCACATATAGTTGTAAGAATATTCCTATGGCTAGTATAATAATCCCTTGTTGAAACCACATTTTTTTGGGAATACCCATTTTTACCAAATCCCTTAAATGGAAATTTTTCTGTTTCCTGAAATATAAGATCAGGGCAACCAGGACTGGCAATAAAATTGAACTTGGATGGATCAGGTTTTTGTCAAAAAACAGGAAAAGGGGAACCCCAAAGAATAGGAGGATAAATTCTATGCTAAGGATTATTTTTTTTGTTTTAGTAGGCATGTCATTGTCATATTAGGTTAAAAATTTTACAGCAGGAATGGCTGTTACCCCCTTTTCAAATTCTTTAAAATCCATATCATTAGAAATAATTATCTTTTTTAGTACTGGTTTATCCAGTATATCCTCCAGGTTATTTAAATGTTTGGCATCAATTGCCCTGACAGCCTGGCTGTATTTTATTTCAAAAGCAAAATACCCTTTTTCAGTTTCAATAAGGAGGTCTACTTCACGCCCATCTGATGTACGCAAATGATATACTTGTACTTTTATATCAATGGTTTTAAGCTGCTTGTATATTTCTGCAATGATAGAGCTTTCAAATTCATGCCCATTAAGCTCTCCTTGTTTCTGCAAAATTGCACGTAAAATACCTGTGTCCATAAAATGGATTTTAGGTGACTTTACCAACCTTTTTTTAGGGTTTCTGCTCCATGGTTGCAACACCAATGTTTGGTAGCTGATGCTCATATATTCAATAAAACGCTGGACAGTTTTAGATGAAACACCAGCTTCTACTGCAATCCTGGAGTTATTCATAAGTTGCCCAGTGTTCATTGCCATTAACTTTTGGGTTTTGGCAAATGGTTCCAGATTACGTAATTCTGCCAGGTCTCTGATATCCCTTTCCAGGTATGTCCTTATGTAATTTGTCAGCCATTCAAATTTTTCTTTATCTGGGATATTTATATCAGAAATAGCAGGGTAACCACCAAAATTCTGGTAATGTTGAAAGGCTTGTATTTTTTGAGTATGTTTTTTATCCAAGAGGAAAGATAAATCATCTGTATCAAAGTTCAGCATTAAGTTTTGAAACCAGGAGGGTTTTATTTCTTCATCCCATCCATTGGTCAATAATTCAGGAAGTGTTAAGGGGTACATTTCAATAATATGGCACCTGCCTGCAAGTGATTCCCTGATTTTTTTTAAAAGCATTATTTGAGATGAACCCAGCAAAATATAACTTGGTTCCTGAAATTGGTCATAAACTGATTTGATGCTTTCAACCAATTGAGGTTCTTTTTGTATTTCATCCAGGATAGCATGGGGATAAATAGATTGCCACTGGGAAGCTGTTAATGACTTGTATTGCCCAATTGTAACAGGGTCTTCAATGGAAATATATGGATAATGGGGAAAAATCTTTTTCACAAGGGTGGTTTTTCCTGTTTGCCTGGCTCCAGTTACCACTATTATCCTCCCAAACCTGGAACTGCTTTTTGTGTAGATTGTATTTAAAATTGACCTGTTCTTCATAAGGAATATTTTTACAAAGGTAATCAATTTCAATCTCTAATTCCAATTTTTACGCCCATATTTGAACTAGCATTCCAATTTTTACGCCCATATATGAATCAGTATTCCAAATTCTACGGCAATTTATTTATTTTCCTGATATCTGAATTTTCATAAATAAGCAAGTCTCCACCATCTAAACTTACAGTTACCATGGCTTTAGCCAATGCTTTATCTGTAATCCCCAAAGAAGGGAAAAGTTTAAACAAAAAACCAAGTACAGGCAACATCAGTTTATAAGCCAATCCTGGTGGTTTCCTGTTGCCCGTGGGATGTATGTAGCCTGGCCTGAAAATGTATTTTTCGGGGAAACTGGTTTTGAGCAAAAGGTTTTCTGCCCTGCCTTTTATTTTGGCAAAAGTAGTTTTGCTTTTTTCTTTGCTGTCAGCTCCTGCTGCACCAAAAAGGGTAAATGTTGCTTTAGGGCTGGTTTCTTCCAGTATGTCTGTCAGTGCTTTTTGGTAGCCACAGGTTATTTCTTCATATTTTTCTTTAGAAACCTGGTTTTGATATACAGCCAGGCAGTAAATGCAAACATCTATTTGTTTCAATTCTTCCCTTAAAGGTTGAAGATCAAGGAAGTTGTTGTGGGTAATTTCTTTAAGTTTGGTATTTTGTATGCCTGTTTCCCTCCTGCCAACAGAAATTATTTTTTCAACTTCATTGAGGTGAAGCAAATGCTGAAGGGCCTGGCTTCCCACCATCCCTGTGGCTCCTGTTATTAATATATTTTTTTTATCCATGTTTTGTTGATGCTGGAATGTTTTGCCAATCACATTGTTCCTTAAAAAAGAAGAAAGCCCCTGGCAATAACCAGAGGCATTCACCTTTAAAGCCCAAACTGGCTTTTTATCCCCTCTATAAATGTTTCATCATCAACTTGTTTCCTGTTGGCAATCCATGTTTTTGCATCTTCTCCTGCTATGTAACGCAACTGGTTTGTACCATCAGTTGCAGCAGTATAAATCACATCAGCAACAAGGCTGGCAGGTGAAGCATTGCCCAGGAGTTTTTCAAAGGCTGTAAATAGTTTTGTAATCATATCCTGGTATTCAACCAATGACTCATCATTGTTAAAATTGAATGACCTTCCTGCAAAATCAGTGGCAATAGCCCCTGGCTCTACGATTTTTATTTTACAGCCAATTTGTTCAAATTCATAATTTAAGGCTTCAGAAATGCCTTCAACTGCAAATTTGGTCCCATGATATAGTGACCCCAGTGGGAATGTCATTTTCCCACCAACTGAGGAGATGTTTATGATAACACCATTTTTGTTTTCCCTGAAGTGGGGAAGGATAGCCTGTGTTACATCAATAAGCCCAATTACATTTACATTAAACTGACGGACAACTTTTTCTCTTGGGGCTGCCTCAATTGGGCCATAAGCCCCATAGCCTGCATTGTTAACCAAAACATCAATCTTTCCAAATTTTTTGACCCCTTCACTGATGGCACTTTTGATAGAAGGCAAATCCAGTACATCCAACCTGATTACCAAAACATTTTCCAATTTTGTAAGTTCTTCTTCTTTTTCAGGTGTGCGCATGGTGGCTACAACATTCCACCCTTTTTCCTGAAATAACATGGCAGTAGCTTTTCCAATACCACTGCTTGCTCCTGTAATTAAAATTGTTTTACTCATTGTTTTCTTTTTTTATATTCTCTATTCTGATATGACAAAAAAGCAATTAAATTGTTTCATTCCTCCCTTGTGTTAATCATTTTACCTCCTGCATTTTCCTGACTTGCTTAAGCAGCATTTTTTTTGGAGTGAAGGGGATCATTGCCATCATCATTTTTTGTGGGGTTGATAACCCTGATACAACATCTAATTTCCCTTTCAGCATCCCAAAATATCCATCTTCAGCTACACTTCTGGCACTAACTGTTTTTTCAAACAAGCTGGTTTTATCCATCCCAGATGTACTTGCAAACTCTGTTTCAGTGGCACCAGGCATAAGGTTTGTTGCTGTGATGTTTGTGTCATGTAATTCTTCAGCTATTGCATTGCTAAAAAATGTTACATAAGCCTTGGTGGCAAAATAAACTGCCTGCAATGGGCCAGGCATAAAGCTGGCAGTTGAGGATACATTCAGGATTTTCCCTTCATTCTTTTTTACAAAGCCGGGTAAAAAGAGCCTTGTCAAGGCAGTAAGGGCAACCACATTCAGGTTGATCATGGCAAGGTCTGTTTCCCAATCCCTTTCATAAAATTTCCCGTGGCCTCCAAACCCTGCATTGTTGATCAGGTAATCTATTTCAACCTGTGCCTGATTCACCTCATCATAAATTTCTTTTGGTGCTTCTGGCAAGCTAAGGTCTTTGGCAATTACCAACACTTTTACTGAATATTTTTGTTCCAGTTCAGTTTTTAATTGCTCCAGTTTGTTTTTACTCCTGGCAACTATTACCAGGCCTCCACCTCTTTCTGCATGGATGCGGGCCATCTCTTTTCCAATACCTGTGGAGGCTCCTGTTATTAATGCTACTTTTTTCATCTTTCTTTTAATTTAATATGTGAGTACTTACTTTTTTGCATATATAAAAAATTTTAGATAACCTGATACTTGTGCAATAAAAACTGGGTTAGTTCATTGACATTGAGTGATGAACCTTTCAATGTGGCTGAGCCTATCCCATCAATAAATAATATTAGTAGACTTGCTTCAAGCTCAGGGTGTTGGTAGTTTAATTTCCTAAAAGCATTGGTTAGTGCCATGTGAAGTGGTTCCATTTTTTTATCACCACTTACTTCCAGCTCCCACTTCAGTTTGAATTGCAGTTTCCAGAAGTCATAGTCAGCTTTATCAATATTTACAGGCATTTCAATGGTTTTTTGGATTACTCCTTTAGGGTCTGATTCCATAACTATGTTAACCACAAGTTCTTTGAATTTTTTCTCTCCTTCATCCAGAATAGCCTGCAACAATCCTTCTTTATTTCCAAAATGCCTAAATATCAGCCCTTCAGAAACTCCTGCCTTTTTTGCAACTTTACTAGTTGAGGTGGCATGGTAACCTTCTTTTGCAAACAATTGCAATGCTGCCTGTAATATCTTTTCTTGCTTTTCAGTCATCAATGATGATTGTGAGTAATCACTTGCAAAAATAGATATTATTTTTTAACCACCAATTTTTTTTGAGTTTTTTTAATTTTTAGAACTGGTGCCCAACATATTTAAGGAGTTATCTATTGAAGTATAACTGCCATTTTGTTGAACACCACCTAGGGGAAGGGTGAAATAGAAACTTGAACCTTTTCCTTCTTCAGATTCAACCCAAATGTTACCTCCCAGCATTTCAGCATAAGCTTTGGAGATGGCCAACCCTTAATTCAAAGCCATCAAAACCCCTTTTGTAATTAATCCCAACATTATTGTGATGCATTATTTTTTCCTGCCTATTAATAAAATGGAGTCATTCTCTTCAAATTCTGGGTAGCTTATAACTGAAAGAACCTCAAAATATGGAGCAAAGAATTGTTTCAAACCAGAATCTTTGTGATAATTAACAAAAAGCCCTTTGAAGGTTTCAGAGCCATCTCCTTTCCAAAATGAATGGCAGACAATACCACGAGGATGTAGGATATCATGTTGCCGCTTAATTGAGTCAGCCAATTCATTGTCTTTTAGGTGATGAAGTACTTTATTGGAATAAATCCCATCAAAATTTTTGCTTACTTTTAAAGTTGTGGCATCTAATTCAAGAAATTCCCCATTAGGGTTTTTAGAGATTAAGTGGTTGAGAAACTCCCTTGAATTGTCTGAGCCTGTAACATTGTAAAAACTGTCCAGGATTTTCCAATCTGTCCCAGGTCCTGAACCAATTTCAAGTAGATTTGATTTTTCAGGCAAAACTTGCTTGAGTTTTTCAATCAGTTGGCTGCCATCAACATCCTTTGCCAACTTAATATACTCCTGTACTGATTCTTTTGTTTTATAATATTCTCCAACCATTAGTTCCTGTTTTATGTACACTTTTTATTTACCACAAATATCCTTACAGGGTAAACCTTTTACTGCCTGGTTTTGTTTTTTCGGGTACCAGAAATAGCTATTTTTTTTGCTTTATTGCCAGAAGTTTTAAAGGTTCAGTATAAGGATTATGCCAGGTTCTCTCCAGGTTCTTTTTTACATGGATAACATCTCCTTCTGAAGCATCTGTTTTTTCATTTACAATAGTGATATTTCCCTTTCCGGATACAACATAAAAGGTAACATCAATGGGTAAGGCATGTGCAGGAACTAAACCATCTTCAAGAATGTGTAGTTCTACAATATTATTTTTGCTGGTAGCTGCCAAAAGGTAACCACTTGCTTTTTCTGTTTTCAGTACTTCTGTTTTTTTATTGTAAGGATAGATCATTATTTTATGTTTTATGAATGTTTGACAAACAATGTGCATTATTCACATGCATTACCGTCATCTGTCAAAGACAGGTTGGTGGTGGTTGAACAAGGGCAAAACGTAGGAAAACTAAGCCTGGTCACATTACATTTGTACATTGTTGCCGCATGTTATTATATATTTATTTCTTTTTCTAATTCTTTTAAATTTGATGGACGACTGGCATGTTCTTTTATAATATTTCCATTTTCATCAATCAGTATATACCATGGAATACTTAATGAACCATCTCGGTCAAATATTTTTCTCAAATCATTACCAAGCTCCTCATTCGCCCTAATATGATAGCCTTCTAAATCGTAAAACTTAATCATATCTTTCCATTGGGTATCATATCTATCGCGGTCTATTGATATATAAAGTATCTCAACGTTTTTCGCAGCAAGCAATTTTTTTAATTCTTTTTTGTGTTTAAATTCTGCTTTGCAGGGACCACACCATGTTGCCCACACGTCAACGTAAACTTTTTTCCCATTTAATGAACTAACGCTTTCTTTTAAAGAAGTAATTTTTTCATAGCCATCTATAAATTTTGTGTTTTTGCTGAATGGTTCTTTTTTCTTTTTATGAAATTCAACAATAGGGATTACCAATGGCTCTATATAACTCGTGTATTCACTATTTGGAAATTCTTTTTTGAACTCATCAAATAATGTAATTAGTTCCTTTTCATATTTTTTTTGGAAACACTCAGTATATAAGTAGCTGGCAATATAGTATTCTAGCATACTTGAACTAAGGTTTTTCTTTGATTCTTCAATATTATGGGTATGCCTTAGTCCTTTTTTCGATATTTCTTTTAGTTTTTCAAGGTCAAATGAATCATTGGTATACTCTTTAAACATGATGAAACTTTCTGCAAAAGAAAAATACCAGGGAGAACGAGTTAGACTACTTGACGTTGGTGATGTCTCAACAAAAGATTCTTCCCACATTTTTTGAATTTCTTTGGTAAATACTCCATTGTTGCGCTGGTCATCTTGCATTTTCTTTATAAATGCAACTGTTCCTTGAATAGCTGAATAATAACAATCTCTATCAATCTTTATAAGCTGAAAATAATCTTCGGAGATTTCTCCATTATTAAGTAGTTCTTCAAATAAAGCAACTTCATCTTTTTTTAGTGATTTTAGTTTTAATTTAATTTCAGTAGCAATAGAATCTTTAAGAAACTCTCTGGCTCCTGATTGGATATGACCAGGATTAGGTAAGGAATTATAGATTTTTTGTCCTTTTTGATTTTCGCCTAGAATTTTAAATTGTTTTTCTTTCAGTTTCAAATCAAAATGTACCTCATAGTTTATTCCCTTTTCTACTAACAAAGTTCCGTATGCTTTTCCGGGAATAAATATTTTCACAAAAGATGGTTTTTCAATATTCAATGAAATTGTAAAATTTCCCAATGAATCAGGTTGAACCGATTCTTTAAATGCAAAATCACACACTCCGTTTAATGGTAATGTGTATTCAATCTTCTCTGGAATATCTCCATCTATTATTCCTGATATTATTACCTCATTTTTATTGTTTTGGCAGCTAAATAATCCAGTTATTAGAATTGTAAAAATTAATTGATGTAGTTTCATTTTATGTCTTTTTTAATGTGGTAACATATAATATGTATGTACCTTCTAATTTACAATTTTATTGGATAAATTATTAAAAGGCGGTTTTATTTTTGACCTTCTTTAAATTCCTTAAAGTAACCATTAATGGCATTAAAATAAACTTCGTAGGCTTTAATACCCTTTTCTGTTATATTGCAGGTTGTTAAGGGGTAGTTTCCTTTAAATGACTTGATTATTTTAATGTATCCTGCTTCTTTTAGCTTGTTTAGCTGAAAGCTTAGATTGCCTTTTGTAGTTTTTATGTTTTCAAGGAGGTAGCTAAATTCAGCTTTTTTAACACCCACCAAAATTGACATGATAGAGAGCCTAACCTGGGAGTGTAGTAAAGGGTCTAAATCTTTATACATGGCATTAGCTTTTCCTTTTAGCATATAGTATGTGGCCAGGAATAATAAATGCTACCATCCAGCCAATTGCTTCAATAAGTAATTGCTCTTGCAGGCTAAAAAAGGAGGCCAGTAGGGCTAAACCCCCAAAAATAATCCCTCCAATAATGACCAGCTTATAACGCAAAATCCCTCCTGTAGCTGTTAAGGCGAAAGCTATCATGACCATAAATATGGGGTGCTGGAGCTCAAAATATACAGTTTCAACACATTAAATTTGATGACATTTACTAATACCAGGCAAATAAATAAGGAAACCCACACATGACGTAGAGAAACCCCAATGTAAGTTTGTACTTTCCTGCGTTGCCTCAAGATGTAGAAGAGGGTATATGCAATTGCTGCAAAAGAGAGTATCACTCTTAATACCCTTACCAGTTGCATAATGTTTTCAGCAGGGGGGAAACCCCCACCAGGTAGTTCAGGAAGAAATAGTTGGTAAAGGCAATCCAGCCCCACGCAATAAATAGTATCCCATCACTTTTTAGTTTTTTTTGGGAAACCTCTATCATTTCCCTGATTACCTGAAGGGAGTCGTGCTGATTAAAAGAACCTGGCCTATTTTCAATTGTTTTCATGGCATGAAGTTTAATATTTAAAACAAGTTTGTATTGCAATACCTAATATAGTTTGTAATACAAACCAAATTTCTAGCAACTTTTTTTAAAGATTTTAATTGATTAATTTGAAGTAAAGCCTTTTTGTTTTAAGGCCTATCCAGGAATAAATCGATACAACTATTTAGCCATTGCAATGGTTTTCATTTCTTTGGGCATTTTTTCAATGGCATACCTTAATGCAGTTCTTGGCATAACAGCTTTGTTTCTGGACACAAAATCAAAAACCTCTTTTTGGTGTGTTTCACTAGCAGCCTTCAGCATCCACCCATAACCTTTTTGCACCAGGTAATCTTTATCTAGAAGCATATGGGCAGCAATTTCCAGGATGTCATTTAAAAACTTTCCTTTCCTAGCAGGGATAATAAGGCTGACTGCAGCTGCCCTGCGCATCCACCTGTTTTCAGAATTGGTAAAGCTCTTTAAGTTTGACAGGAATCTAGGGTACATTTCAATAAATTCACCAATGGTGTGGTTACAGAGGGTGTCACACGAAGCCCAGTTGTTTACATAGTTGGCTACCCATTTTTCAAATACCCTGAAATCATCAGGTTCATATTGCTTATGGATAGCATATGACCAGTGGCAGGCTATAAATGACTCTTCAATATAGCCAGATAGCCATAGCTGCTCGCAAAGGGCAAATATTTCTGGCTTTGGACTGTTTTTTATTTCCTTGAAAACCTCTTTCCCAATTTTTCTCGCAACAGGCACCCTAACCCCATAGTACTTTATCTTTTCTTTGAAAAAGTTCTGGCTTATGGTTTTTGTTTTTTCATCAATATTTTGTTGTAGCTGCTGCCTGATGTTTTGGATAATGTGTTGCATTTCTTCGTATTTATTATTCATACCCATTATGCGTATTGGTAAGGTAATAATCTGGACAAAAAGTGCATTGTAGTGTTTTTGCTAACAAGGATTATTCGATTTTTATCTGGCTTTTTTTGTATGAATACAATCCATTATTAAAGTCTCCATTACAAGCCTCTAATAACTTATCCTTAAGCTCTCTTAATTTCTCTGGATAGTTTTTTGATAAATCATGTTCTTCCCTATAATCATCTGGCAAATAAAAAAGTTCAAAAGCATCCTTAACAAGGTAAGACCTTAACTTCCATCCATCTTGTGTAATGAGTGTAGGCCCAATAAATGATGAGAAAACGATAAAGTCATGTTCAACCACATGATTTTTTTCTATCAACTCTTTGTAAAAAGATAGGCCATCAGTTCTGATATTTCCTTTATAACCTGATATTTCAGCAATAGTTGGCAACCAATAGGTCACTTTCTCTCCCTGGGCGAATTTTTTTTGGCCATTGAATAATTAATGGGACTTCAATCCCTCCTTGCAGGTTGCTTTTTTTTTAGCCCAGCCCTGCCACCATTACCATTAAAGATATCTCCTCCTAACTCACTATAATATTTTGATTCAAGGCCATTGAATAATTCATCTGTTTGCATATTCCTGTAAGGTTTTTGGATGCGCCTCTCTTGAGCATAGTAGATTTCATGCCCATTATCTGAAGTGAATATCAAAATCGTGTTTTCCTGAATATTAAGGCTTTCTAATTTGCTCATTATCTCTCCAATGTTGTCATCAAGCATTTTAACTATTGATGCATATTCTTTTTCAATTTGGGTTAAGTGCACATTGTTTTTAAAATCGGGATGTACAGTTGGGATGGATACAGGGCCATGTGGCAATTGGGTAGGAAAATAAAGGAAAAATGGTTGATCCTTATTCTCTGAGATGAATTGGAGGATGCTGTCCATGAATATATGCTGGGAATAGGTCTTTTTGCCTTTTATATTCCAACGCTCATTATATGTTTCAGGTGTTTCAGGTTCTCCTGATTTACCACAGTTCGCAAGAGAATTTCTTTCAATTTTTATTAATTCGCCATTTCTGAATAAATATGGGGGATAGAATCCATGTGCCCTGACATGGTTCATATACCCGAAATAGTGGTCCCAGCCATGCTGTGCTAGTTGTTGATGGGCTGCCGCAAAACCCCACTCCAACTTTCCAAATTGGGCAGTTTTGTATCCTGCTTCTTTAGCAATTCCTGCAAGAAATTTAAAATTTTCAGGAGGTGGAGATAATTTCTTGTTAATGAGCTTCTCAATTTCTAGGTGAGTGTATTCTCCTGTGCTAATTTTTTTATAAATACCTGCATTGGTAATTTCAAATTTGCTTGAATTGCAATCATGAAGCCCAGTTAAAAGTGATGCCCTGGCTGGGGCACATAACACGCAGGAATAAGCATTTCGGAAGCGCAACCCTTCTTTCGCGAGTTTGTCTATATGTGGGGTTTTTATGATCTGCTGCCCTTCATGGCCAAGTAATCCTATGCCTAAGTCATCAGCATAAATTAAGATTATATTTGGTTTTTTATGCTTGTCTCTGTTGCATGAAGTATATTATTATTATGATTAATTTTAGAGCAATTAAGGCAATGCGAGAATATTTCATAATTCCAGTTTAATTATTACCAATAGTTTGATATTAGCATCCCTTTAAAGTTATCGCTAAATCTATTTAATGTCCTGTTATTCAATTGCTTTTAGTTTTAAGTGCCTTTAAGCATTTAAAATAAATAATCAAAATCCAATTTGCAATTTTATTGAATATATTCCAATTACAATTTTTGGTTAGAAAAAATAAGGTTGTCCAATATTACGATTTTTTAAATACCTAATATAAACCTTGAAAACCAGTAAACAATTGGCAGTATTTAATTGCAAATATTTATTTATGTGGGTGGTGCAGTTTTCAACTGCATTGTTATAGGTTAAGAAACCTCTAATCCCCGGATTGTTATAAAATTATAGGCAGGTAGGGATATTTTTAAAAAAATATTCAATAAGCAATGTCAATTCTAAAAATTCATTTTTAAAAACAAGGATCAGTAAATAATTCTCTTTATTGCCAAAAAGGACTATGTTTTCCTGAAAGTAAAAATAAGGGGTGAATTACTTCATTAGGCAAAATAGCATCCAAACATCTAGCAACAATTATTTTTTATTAGTTCTTAGTATAATGTACCCAACCAGCCCAGAGATAAATGAGCCTGCCAATATCCCAACTTTAGCTGAATCTATGTATGTAGGCTGGGCAGAAAATGCCAGGTTGCCAATAAATACTGACATGGTGAAGCCAACCCCTGCTAGGGAAGCTACCCCAATAACATGCCTGAAATTGATACCTTCAGGTAATTCTGCAATTTTTAGTTTTAGCCCTAAAAAAGAGAAAGCTGAAATTCCTACTATCTTCCCCAGAAATAGCCCCAGGATAATGTTTAATGCCAGTTGGTGGTCAATCTCAACAGTAGTGTTTAATTCAACTCCAGCATTAGACAGGGCAAATAGTGGCACAATGAGGTAAGCAACCCAATTATGCAGTTTATGCTCAAGGTGCTGCAAGGGTGATTGTACATTCAGGGTCCAGTCTTCCAGGTTGTCAATTTCTTTAATTTGCTTTTTAGTCAGCACTGGGATGTTTTCATCTACTTCTTTTTGGAAATTGGAAACAATTTGCCCCAGCCTCCTTGAAAAGGAAGCTGACTTTATCTTTTGCCTGATGGGTACTGAAAATGCCAGCAATACCCCTGCAATAGTTGGGTGGATGCCTGACTTCAGGAAAAGGTACCAAATGATAATCCCAAATGCAAACAACAAGAAACGCGCATATATTTTTTTATAAGAAAGGAAAAAGAGGATGCCTAGCAGCAATAGCCCAATAGCCAGCAACCCCCAGTTAATGTTGTTGCTGTAAAAAATGGCAATGACCATTACTGCCCCAATGTCGTCAATAATAGCAAAAGCAGTGAGGAAAATTTTAAGGCTGAGAGGTATTCTTTTACCCAGCACCTTTAATATGGCAAGTGTAAAAGCAATATCAGTGGCCATGGGTATCCCCCAGCCATTCACTGTTTCAGGGGTTTGGTTAAGTGTCAGGAAAAGTGCGACAGGAACTAGCATCCCTCCAGTGGCTGCAAACAGGGGAAAGGCAGCTTTTTTAAAGGTATTTAATTCGCCAATTAGCAATTCGCGTTTTATCTCTAAACCAATCACAAAAAAGAACAAAGCCATTAGCCCATCATTGATCCAAAGGATCAGTGGTTTTACCAGCTTAAAATGGGCAGATTGTATCCCTATCTCATATTGCCACAGGGTTTCATAAAAACTTCCTAATCCTGAGTTAGCCCATACCAGGGCAATAAAGGTTGCCCCAAAAAGCAACAGCCCACTTAAGGTCTCAATTCGCACAAATTTCTGGAATGGGGTAATGACAAGTTTGTCAATCATAGCTTAAAAGGATTGAATTATTAATGTATAATATAAGGATTTTTATGGGGTTGGGGTTCATGGTTTAGTGGGTTTTTTGTTTTCTTTCTGCGCTTTATCTTCAAAGCACAGCTGAATTGCCTCAAAGGTATTATTTATTAATCTGAAATTGTATAGGTAATTTCCAGTTCCACTTCATTATTAACCAGGTTTGCATAACTAAACATGTAGCCTGGAATCTCTTCTAGCCTGTAGGTTAAATTATGCCCTGCACCTTCACCAATACCTGTATAGCAACTCCTAATTGCCCAAATAATAACCCTGGGACTGTTTGTTAACCTGACAAACCTCCTGCGCGGAATACCAACCCTGCCACTTCCTTGACCTGCATCATTAGAAGCCATTACACTGAGCCTAAGTCCCTCTGGTACATTTCCTGAAGTGATTTCTGCTGTTATCCACCTCCATTGCCATGGTTTTATAACTGAGGAATAATTAAGCCACACACTGTTATCAACTGCTGAAGAAAAGTCCAAGGCTTCTCCTGCTTCTGTTGGTACTTTAGGAGATAGTACAACTTGTGATGAGTTGTTTATATTGATCAAAGCAATTTCGGGGATTGAAATGTTTACATTTTGACTGGGAAGGCCATTATTCTGAGGGTAACAATCAAATGTGCCAAAAGTTATTAAAAAGGCAGTAGCTAAAAATTGTTTTATGAAGGGCTTCATTAATGCTTAAACTTATTTTCCTTAAGTGGTTCCAACAAAGCAAAAAAATGTTTTGATAGGCTCAGGCAATATTTCTATTATTATTCTAATGATAAGTTGGGAAAATAGATAAAAATGGAATAAATACAAGGGGTAAACTTAAATTTTTGTCCCAAATTTGGACTTTTCTCCATGTCGGGACAAAAGAAAGGGCCAAATCCGTAATTTTTAAACCAAAATCAAAGTGAATTTAAGGCTCCAATAGCTTCTTTATATAAGTGCACCATGAGCTCTTCTTGCTCAGTCAGTTCCCAAAACCTAAGCTGGAACTGGGTCAATACCTTGGTTATATTTTCCATGTTATGGGAGCTTGTATCAAAGTAATAATCCAGGATTTTAGCCATTGTCTTTTCAGTGAGCACCTGTTGCATATTATAAACATGGGTAAGTTTCATGGTGGTTTCAAAATCAAATTCAGAAATAATACCAGTAGTCTTTGCAGCTTCCCAGGCAGTGTTAGTCAGGAAAGCATCCATCAGGCTTTCATTATTGGTGAGTACCCCAATGTTTAGGTAATCATAGCTTTTCAGTACCCCCAATAAACTGTCATTTCTACCTTCTACCATGGCTGTTATCCTTTCCCTAACTCTAATGTGTTTATCTTTCCAGCTACTCAGGATAGCCTCATTGGTAACCAGCTCTTTTTTGATACTTGCAAGGGCAATGAGTTTTTGTTTATTGGTTTGGTGGTCATCAAATAACTTATTAATAAACAGTGCAAAAAGTACACTGAATATGATAAGCAGCCCTTCAGCTAAATATTTTTTTATGTTCTTCATCTGTTTATATTTTTGGTTTCCTGAAAATGAGGGGACTAATATTTATCCTTCAATAAATTCTTTTTGTTTTCTTTTAAACCACTTTTGCCAGGTTAATATGGCAGGTGGATAAAACCCATACACAAACCCTCCTATGATGGATGCCCATTGTATGGATGCATAACTTATAGCATAGGTTAAGATGATGGATAGCAAAGGGATTGAGAACATAATAATGACCCTCCTGCTTTGGAATGTTGAATAAAACCTCTCATATTTATTTAGCTTTATACCTTTACCAACTTTTAATACCCTGTAGTGGAACAGGTAAATAACCAGATATAATCCAACCACTACAAACCCATAAAAGATCATTAGTTGAGGCACTTGGTTCGAGCTGATATTAATGGCAATATCAGTGTTAAAAAACAAATTAGTTAATAACCTTGTAAGGAAACGCAATGGGTAAACATAAAAAATCACCAGGGCAATAAAAAGTACATTTAGCATTTTAAGTATCCTGTCATGAAAAAAGTAAATAACTGAAAACTGCACATGTTCATCCCAAATAATAACCAGGAAAATGATACTTATAAGCAAAGCTGGGAAGGTTTTTACAAAACTGGTCAGGTCAGAAAAAGAATAGGAGTCATTTATATTGAAGATTAGCAGGGTAATGGCAATACCAAAGACAGCATCTGTAAGGGTGTCCAGCCTGGAGGGCTCTTTACCTCTATATTTTATCCTATTGTCTTTCTTTTTGTGTTCAGCAATAAATTTCCTTACCATATATGATGGGTTTTAAACACTTCTTTTTGTAAGATATAAGCTATTACAAACAAATAGGTGTAATGTAACTGGCTTTATTTTAGTTAATAAAACTTAGAAATGGGCTGCTTGTTTAATTATCAAGTAAATAATTTGTATTTGGGATGTATATTATGATTTGTGGATTAGTGGTTTCATGGCAATTTTAAGATGAATTTTCTTAGCTACAAGGCACTAGGAATTACAAAAGATAAGGGTTTGGCAATCAGGTACAATTAAAATTTCCTAACAGTTATTTAGCTATGTTAAAGTAATTTGAATTTAGTTAATATGGCTTTTCAAAGTCAATGGCTAAAGCCGAATATGATGATTCAGCTTCCATACCATAAGCTCAAGCATGAGATTAATTAGAAAGAATATTTTTTTAATGTTAATTCAAATATAAATATTTAAAGAAAATTTTCTTTATAAGAAAAGAAGGATATATTTGTATAAGATTTAAAAACAGAGAGTGTAATGCAAAAAGATAAAAAAATAAAACCTGTACCAGAACCAACCATAAAAAGGTTGCCTGTATATTTGCATTACTTAAACAAAGCAAGGTTAGAAGGGGTGATCAATATATCAGCTCCAACTATTGCAGGGGAATTAAAACTTGATCCTACACAAGTTGTTAAAGACCTGTCATTTACAGGGATTAAGGGGAGGACTAAAATAGGTTATAACATCTATGAATTAATCCATTACCTTGAAGAATATTTAGGCTTTAACAAGACCAATAATGCTTTTTTGGTTGGGGCAGGAAACCTTGGGTCAGCTTTAATGGCCTACCAGGCAGGGCAAAGCCTGGGGTTGAAAATACTGGCTGCATTTGATATTTCAGCTGACAGGATTGGTGAAAAAACAGGGCAAGTGAATGTGCTTCATATGAATAACTTTGGAGAGATGGTTAAACGCCTCAATGTATCAATTGGGATTTTAACTACTCCTGAGCATGTAGCACAGGAAATGGCTGAAAAGATGATAGCATGCAGGATAAAGGCTATATGGAATTTAACACCTGCATACCTCAAACTACCAGAAAATATAATTGTTCAGAACACTTCAATGTACTCAAACGTTGCAGTCCTTTTAAAGAGGCTGGAAGAATCAGATGTGGTAATTTAGGAAAATAATTTAAAGGGGAACAACATGAAAACAGTAGTAATTAAACACCATTTTTCAGAAGAATCATTAAAGAAATTATTCTTTAATATGAAAAAAGCCTTACATTTAGGAACAGGGCATGAAGAATTAATGGAAACCAATAATGGGAATCAGGAGTATAAAGAGTATGTAGAAAACTACAGGAAGATGACCAGGTGGCAAACTTTATAGCGTGCCAAAGTTAATGGGAGTTTTTTAAAGTTATTTGCCTGGCTATAAAAACTTTGTAGTACCATTTTATAAAATTAACTTATTAAATAAGAAAGTAGTGGCTTGGTTGGTGCATTACCAACAAACCACTACTGGTTTAATAGAAGCTTTTTTGTACCCTAAGGTTTAGGGGTCCATACCCCAGAAAGAGCAGTTTCCCTGGCATATTCACTAAAATCTTTAGCTTTCCTGCCCAGCACCAGCTCAACATCATGGGTAATTTCCGAGTTGCTATCAACCAATACTTCTGTAAACAAGTAATTGACCAGCCAGATGTAATTGTCAGGTAATTTGAATTCTTTGAGCATGGCTATGTACTGATCCATGGATATTGCATTAAATTGGATATCCCTGGCAGCAGCTTTTGCAATCTCTTTTGTGGCTTGCTCAAATGTTAATTGGCGTGGTCCAGTCAGTTGGTAAGTTTTGCCAATATGTTTATCATCCAGTAAGGCAGATACCACTACATCTGCAATGTCATCAGCATCTATATAAGGTACAAGTACCTCACTTTTGGGCAAGGCTACTTGCCCTGCTAAAATGGGAGGCAGGAAAAAACTTTCGCTAAAGTTTTGGTTAAACCAGCTTGCCCTGACAATCACCCAATTTACTCCTGAACTTTTAACTATTTGCTCACAATGTTCTGCTTCTTTTTCTCCTTTCCCCGAAAGTAGCACCAGCTTTTTTAATCCAGCACTTACTGCCATGGCAGCTAATTCTTCAATAGCTTTGGCTGCCCCAGGAACTGCCAGGTCGGGCTGGAAGGTAATGTATGCCATATCTATCCCTTCCAACACATTTGCCCATGTTTCTGGGTTTTCCCAATCAAAAGGGGGGTTTTCAGTTCGTGAACCAATCCTTACATTGTGCCCAAGTTTGCTTAACCTTTCAGCAACCCTGCGCCCAGTTTTGCCTTTTCCTCCAAGTACTAACATGTTTTTTGTTTTCATAGCTTTTTATTTAATGAATAAGTAATTTACTACCCACAAAATAAAAGAGCTTTTTGTCTTTAAAATTGGATAAAACCGTCAAAATGGGATGAGGGAGGAAATTAAAAGGGAGCTTGTTTTTGGAACTCTTTGGGTGTTTTTCCTGTGTACCTTTTAAAAGCTCTGATAAAATGGGACTGGTCAGCATAACCATTGGCATAACCCACTTCTGTCAGGTTTATATAATCTGTTTCGGTCATTTGTTGTATGGATGAACTAAACTGGATAATTTTTGCAAACTGTTTGGCAGTTACCCCTATCTCCTTTAGGAAATGCCTTTCCAGTGTCCTTTCACTTACACATAGTTTATCCCTGACCTTTTTAATGCTTATCTTCCCTTTTGAATTAAGGATCAGGTTAATGGCAAGCTTTATCCTGTTGTCAGGGTTAATGGATGCATTTTCCAACAACTCATTAAAATAACCAGCCAGTACCTCAATTATTTCATCTTTATCAGTTGTTTGGCTGAGCTTATCAAGGGTGAGTTGTGTGTTTACATTTTCTGCCAGCTCCAAGTCAAAGCAGTCATCATTTAGTACTTTGGGGTCAATACCCAGCAATATCCTGACAGCAAAAGGGTAAAGCCTGATGATAACCATTTGGAATTCCCCTCTGGTGTCAAGGGTAATGGGTTCAATGGTTTGCCCATACAAATAAAAATCAGATAGCTTTTTATTCATGGGCTGCTGGTAAAATGGGTATTTTGATTTACAATAAATAATGCCTGCAAAACCATCAGCATAAAAAGGGAATTTTTTTTCTATATCAGGGGCATTATCCTCAAGGAAATAAATATCCTTGCCAAATGGGGCAATGGTTTTATGCATAGGGAATTGTTGCATCATGCTGTTCACATTTTCTTCCCTTGATGTGTTTTTATTCATTGAACTTGTTTAAAGTTAAATGCTAAAAATGCTTGTAGCTACCTGAAATACTGCACTTAATAATTTTTAAAAAAAGTGTAACATTTTTCATATATCAACTCACCCTGATCCCGAGTGTTCGGGATCGTACCTCTTTACGGTAGAGAGGGAGAGTCAGAAAGGTTATTTTTATTGACATACTATCATTCTAGATAATTTAACTTTTAACAACTTTATTATTAAAAGTAAGGTTAGCTGTTACTCCAAAACCTTAACAGCTTATAATTTTAAGGGAAAACGTTTTGAGGGCAGTGATTGTTTATGCAGCACAAGTACTTTATTTTTCAATCAATTCATCTAGCTTTTTATAAAAATCATCTGTTTCACCAATAAATTTTGCCACAATTTTTTTTTCTTTATCTAATATGAATTTAGTTGGATACCCTTTTATGCCATATGTTACGGCAACATCTTTTTGGATATCTTCATCATTTATTACTTGTAGCCAGGGCAATTCATTTTCCTGGATTGATTTTCTCCATTTTTCTTCAGTGTCATTACAAGCAATCCCTATGATCTCGATTTCATTTTTATACTTTTTGTAATATTCCTTCATTTTCGGAAATCCTTTTATGCACCAACCACACCAGCTACCCCAAAAGTCAATTACAACATATTGGCTATTGACAGAATTTAGTGAAATATCTGTGCCATCTAATGATTTCAATTTAAAATCTGGTGCAACTTTACCTTCTACAATATTTTGCTCTGCTTCTTTGGTTTTAGTATATTTTTGATACCTCAGGTATTGGTTTTCAAGCATCTCCTTAAAAATTCCCTCTTTTAAACCAGCATCCAGGTAATCATAATATTTAGCCAATGTATCAAGCCTTTGCCTGGTCAGGAAATATGCTGAAAGTTCTTTATCCCAATTGTTTTTAATGTATTCAAGCTGTGCTGCCTTTGCAATATCAAAAACTTCATTCCTTTTTCTAAAAAGCTCATTCCTCAATTCAGCATTCTCTTTTTTAGGGTTTAATGTGTCTATTTGTAATTCTATTTTAGCAGCTTCAGAAGTTTGTTCTATATAGCTTTTTCTTACCTGGCTGTATTGCTCATTAAATGTTGTACCAACTGCAACATATTCCAGGTAATATTCTTTTACCTGTCCACTGATTTTAATCCTATCTTCAGGCTTTGCTAAAAGGATCATATATTTTTGCATAGGCCTGTAAAAATGCCCACCTTTTCGTTTAAATTCACCTTTTTTAGGGAACATAAATAATAGAGTAGGTTCATTTGTAGGAATGTTATAAACAAATTCACCATTGCTGGCAAATATGGTATCTGTGTATGGTTCATCAATCCTATAAAATCCAGCCACAGGGGCATATTCCACTAAAATGGTATCATTTCCTAAACCACTAATATTGCCTTCAATGGTATGTTTTTGATTACATGCTGTAATTAAAATTCCCAATATCACTATAACAACAAAATTTTCAACCTGTTTCATAATTTAAAATTTTATATTAACTATTTTTTGGATAGTTACAGAATGCCTCACAATATACATTATATAAAATAGAATTTAGCTGTTGTGGCTAAGAAACTGTTGATTGGTTTTAATTTTTTGGTTAAAATACAACAACTCAATACCAAAGATTTGCTTTGCGATTCTTCAATAAATGATTTATTAGGTTAATGATGGCAATATATAGTTTTCTATTATTTCAAAAGGCTTTTGTTCATGTTGCAGGTAGTTTCCTGCTGTCATTACAAAAACCAGGTTATGTGAGGGTACAACCATAATACTTTGCTCACCATGCCCCAGTGCATAGAAGGTATTAAAAATAGTTTGCCCAATGGTATAATCTTTTACCCACCAATGATACCCATAAGCTAGGTTACCCAAGTTTATTTTTGGGGAAGTTGAGGCATAAACCCAACCAGTGGGTATCACCTGTTCATTGTTCCATTTCCCATCATTCAAAAACAGGTTGCCAAATTTCAGCATGTCAATTGGCCTGAGTTTTAAGCCTCCATCAGTCCTGGTAATTCCATTGGCCTCAATATCCCAGGAATAATGTGCAGCACCAATTTTATTAAACAAATATTGTTGGGCAAAGGCATCAACAGGCAGCCCTGAAGACTTTTCAATGGCCTGCCCCAGCATCAGTGATAACCCATTGTTGTAGCAGAAATGTGAGCCAGGGGTATATTTCAGGCTTTTATTAAGCAGGTAGCCAATATAATCAGCTGTTTTATACATGTCCATATCATCATTGGGTTCATTCAGGGTAAGCCCTTTCCAGTCAAGCCCTGCTGACATGTTTAACAAATGTTGCAGTTGGATTGGGTATCTTTCATCAACCCATTTGGTGTTTTCCCTTTCTGAGAAATAATGCCAGGCAGGTTCATGCACGTCTTTTATAAATCCCTGCCCAATTGTAATGCCCACCAAAGCTGAGGTAATGCTTTTGGTTACTGAATGCACCCTATGTGTCTTGTCAGCTGTATATCCATAAAAATATTCTTCAAGCACTAGTTTGTTATCTTTCATAACCAGCAGGCTATGTATATTGGGTATTTCACCTGAAAGTATTTGATTGGTTAGCTTAATAAGCAATGTGGGATCCATTCCAGCATCTTCAAGGCTGGCACAGGTTACTTTTCCATCAGGATAGGTAGGCTTTGTATACTGGTATTTGTTTACAGGTTTGCCATATTGGTTAGTGAGTGGGATTTTAAATTTTAATTTGTTGGGAGTGGCTTTTTTTATGGTGAAACTGGTTGGTTGATGGTTGGCAACTTCTTTAACCCCATAAAAGGTAGAATCAGCAGGTGAGAATGTTGCTGAATATTTTTCAACTCCCCAAAAACGTTCAAAGTAGAGGCTGTCATCTTTAAAATATAATTTTTCTGCTGGTATATCATACCAGTCTTCACTAGGTTCATCCAGTGTAAGTTGCAACCTTTTTTCTTCATGTGAAAAGGTGAGGTATTGGTTGGGATGGGTAATGGAGTCATTGAAAACAGCTTCCCAGTGGCCTGCCAATCCTGTGGTTTTTTGGTGCATGAATTGAAAAGTAAAGCTATAAGCAAGGGTAGTAAAACAAGGTTCTTCATGTAGCTGTTTTTATTTTATAAGGAATATTGAACATGAAATAAAGAATGGTTTAGATCAGAGACAATTTATTAAGGGCTAATACCCAATTATGAACTACTTATTCTATAGGCTTTAGATAGGTATATTTAATTATCAATTATATTTATAATCCTCCACTTGCCTTTAACTTTTAAAAGGTTCAGGAAATCATGCACTTCCCTTTTTTCATCAATGGTAAACAAGATTTTTACTTGGGCAGCATTACCCTCCCAATCAATTTTCTTGATTTTATAATCCAATGATTTAAAAGGAGGGTTATTTGGGTCAAACCTTTTTTCCCATTTATCAAGTGTGTTTATGTTTATGTTGCTGTCATTCCTTACCCCATAAAGCCTGGCTTCATCAATACATATTTCCCTGATCAAAGAAAAATCCCTGGTTTGCAACCCTTTTACATAAAGGTGGATAACCGCTTTTCTGATGGCTTCCTCTTCTCCATCAGCAGTTGGTTGGTAACCAAATAAATTACTAAAGATAACTGTTAGTAAAAAAAGGATAAAGATGTGTTTCATATGTTTAGATTTTTTGTTTTTTGTTAAAATGAAAACAAAAATTTGCGTACCTACTGTAACCGCTTTGCTTTCGCAAAAATTTTAATCATCCACGGTTGGTATATTTTAAGATACTGAAAATTTATACTCACTTCATGGTAAATGAAAATTAATTTTATATGAGTTATATTTATCCCACTTTCTTTAGCAGCTGTTCACAAATGTAGTTCCTCCTTAGGTCATATTTAGGTTTAGTGGATTTTTTGCTATTCAACTTTTTTTCAATATAAGGGGCTGTGTATTCCATTTCTTCATGTGCCAACTCAGGACCTATTTCATTCAATACATAAATGATATAATAGTAAGGAAACCCTTTCCACCTTCCTTTGCCATCCCTGGTGCTTTTTAGGTAAGCCAGCCCATCTGGGAGAATATGGGCTAGTTCAGGTATCCCACCACTTGCCAGGTTGATCCATAAACTGCATGAGCAGGGGTTGCAACAATATGTACCATCCACATACCCATACCTTTCTGTAAGGTTCAGTACCATTTCCAGCATCCCATTGTCAGCTTTTTGCAAAGCCTGTCTGATCTTTTCATTATGAATGCCCAGTTTGCGCAGAACCCTGCTGGCTTCTTCACCTGCCATATGGCACTTCCCTGCCCCAGTGGTAATCTTTTCCCCTGTAAAGAGGACTAAATCTTTTTTTAGGTCTGATTCAGTGGGGGCAAAGGTATTGGCATAGGCATGTGGTTTATTTTGCTGCCCGACAATAAAATCAGCAATTTCCTGCTTTTCAGCTTTTTCAATTTCAAAATTGAACAACAATGCTTCAGAAACATTATCAATGGTTTGGAAAAGGCTATTTGGGTTTAAGTATTTCATAGCATCTTATTTTGGCAATTATGGCTCTTGTTGTTTTTCTAATAAATGCACTTGTAATCAATTGATTAACAATAGTGTTAGTGTCCTCTAATATCAACCTTTAAGATACAATAATTTATTGAATTCTTTTTCAGGAAAAGGTTCAAAATTGGATGCAGGGTTTAGGGTAATTCCACCATTGAAATTCTGGATTTTATAATAGGGTTTATATTGCCTGTATAATACCCTTATTTGCTCTTTTGTATGTACTCCCTTTATAACAGTTGTCCTGAACTCATGGCTGATGTTAGCTTGCTTGATCAGTTCAATAGATGCAAGAATTTTTGAAAATGCTTTTTTGCTGATGCAACCTCCTGTAATCATGCAGTAATTCTCATATACCAGCACATGTTTTATATCCATGGCAATGCAATCAACCAACTTGTTTTCAATCAGGCTGTTTAGCATATCAGGGTTGGTTCCATTGCTATCCAGTTTTACTTTTAAGCCCAATCCTTTTATTTTGCTGATAAAGCCAGGCAGGTTTTTGTGAATGGTTGGTTCACCTCCTGTAATGCATACAGCATCAAGCAGCTTATTATATTTTTCAAGGTATTCCATAACCTTGTTTTCCTCAATCAGCAACCCTTTTTTTGAGGGCAATACCAATCCTGGGTTATGGCAATATCCACAACGAAAATTACATCCCAGGGTAAAAACCACGGAGCTTATGTACCCAGGGAAGTCTATCAGGCTTTGTTTTTTAAAACCTGCTATTTTCAAAATTGTTCCTGCATCTTTAATTCAAGGCTTTCCTCATGTATTTCAGGATGGATTTTCCTGTCAAATAGTTTGCGCTCACCATATTCTGCCTGTTTTCCATTGTTCCATTGTTCAACAGGGCGCAAATAACCCACAATCCTTGAATATACCTCACATTGGGATATTGTGCCTTCTTCTGCACATTTAGGGCATTGCCTGTGCTCCCCATAAATGTAACCATGGACAGGGCAAATACTGAATGTGGGTGTCAATGAAAAATAGGGCAGCTTAAAATTATTGCAGATCATTTTTGCCAGCCTTTTTACAGATTCTGTGGGTAATTGGTTTTCTCCAACAAATGTATGGAAAACAGTCCCTCCAGTATATTTTGTCTGAAGGTTATCTTGTAGCTCCAGGGCTTCAAAGATATCATCAGTGTAACCTACTGGCAACTGGCTTGAATTTGTATAATATGGGGCTGCCTGGTTATTGTTTACCTGGTTGTTATTGGCTACAATAATATCAGGCAATTCAGCTTTGTCCATTTTTGCCAACCTGTATGATGTACCCTCAGCAGGTGTAGCTTCCAGGTTGTAAATATGGCCTGTTTCCTGTTGGAATTCCTGCAGCTTGTTGCGCATAAAAACCAATATCTCCTCTGCACATTTATTGCCTTCTGGGGTGGTAATTTCGGTACCATAAAAATTGAGCAGCAATTCATTCATGCCTATCAACCCAATGGTTGAGAAGTGGTTATCCCAATAAGCCCCATTTTTCTTTTTCAGGTTCCTTAGGTAAAACTTGGAATAAGGATACAGCCCATTTTCAGTTAGTTTTTCTATGGCTTTGCGTTTTATCTCAAGGCTATCTTTGGCCAGCTCCATTAATTTAGCCAACCTTTGGAACAATTCTTCTTCTGATCTTGACTCATAAGCTACCCTTGGCAGGTTAAGGGTGACCACACCTACTGAGCCAGTTAAGGGGTTAGCCCCAAACAAACCACCTCCACGCGATTTTAGTTCACTGGTGTCAATCCTAAGCCTGCAACACATTGAGCGCACATCATCAGGAGACATATCAGAATTTATAAAATTTGAAAAGTAGGGGATACCATATTTGGCTGTCATTTCCCAGATGGGTTCACGGTTTTTGCTTTCCCAATCAAAGTCTTCAGTGATGTTGTAGGTAGGTATGGGGAATGAAAATATGCGCCCATTGGCATCACCTTCAGTCATTACTTCAGCAAAAGCTTTGTTGAAAATATCCATTTCATGCTGATAGCTACCATAGGTTGTATCCTGGGGTTTTCCCCCAATAATAACAGGTATATCTTTCAGGTTATTGGGCACATTAAGGTCAAAAGTAATGTTTGTAAAAGGTGTTTGAAACCCAACCCTTGTGGGGATATTCATATTGAACAAAAATTCCTGGAGTGCCTGTTTTACTTCATCATATGATAAATTGTCATGACGGATAAAAGGGGCTAAGTAAGTGTCAAAATTTGAGAATGCCTGGGCTCCAGCTGCTTCTCCCTGCATGGTGTAAAAGAAGTTGACAATTTGCCCCAGCAGTGTCCTGAAATGGTTGGCAGGTTTGCTTTCAACTTTGCCAGGAACTCCTTTAAAACCTGTTATGATCAGTTCATATAAGTCCCATCCTACACAGTACACACTCACAAAACCCAGGTCGTGGATATGAAGCTTGCCTTGCTTGTGGGCATTGCTTATTTCACTGGGGTAGATTTTATTTAGCCAGTATTGTGAACTGATAATGGTGGATATATGCTGGTTCATCCCTTGCAATGAATAGGTTGAATTGGCACTTTCCTTGATCCTCCAGTCATTGTTATTAATATAGTTATCAACAATATCAATATTTGAGAACAGCTCTTTGATGTTCCTTATCCCCTCATGCTGTTTCCTGTAAATGATGTATGCTTTTGCTGCTTTAAACTGTTTTTGGTTAAACAGCTCAAACTCAACTAAATCCTGTATGTTTTCTACTGTCCTGTTTGAAGGGGTTAGCTTTGAAACTACATTTTGGGTGATCTTTTCTGCCAGGTTCCTGTCTGGTTTTCCTGTTGCCCTCAAAGCTTTGAATATGGCAAAGGTGATTTTCTCAGCTTCAAATGGGACTATGCGCCCATCACGTTTTTGTACAGTGTTACTAGTACCATTAATTTTCATATCCATACATTTTAAGTTAAATAATCAATGGTAGCTGTGGATGAAAAAAGAAAGGGTTTGATCTTTCTTAGCTCTTCTCCCGAAAGCTACGAACAACATACAAAACTGATAGGTCTTCCGGCTTGCCTTACTTTGGTTTGCCTTCCCATCCCTTTAGGACAGTGGCTGTAGGTAACCAAATTTATTTTATGGCTCACGGCTGCGGGGACAGCTACTGATTTTAACAGTATTCCCTTGCATCAGCTTTGTGTATGTAAAAGTATTTATACTGGTCCTGAAAAATGGCCCTTTTTGATTTTTGTTTTGAAAAAGAAATTAACAGTGGGTTGAAAAGGTTTATATAGAACTATTTAGTTGTTGATAAAGCAAATTGGAAAAAGGTTAAATGTAATTCGCTAACTGATTTTATCAGTGTTCAATTCTCAAGACACCTTTCATTTTGAAAGGATGAGGCATTTCTCCACAGTCCACTGTTTCAATTCCAGGGTTAATTAAGAAAATATTGTGCAAGGAGCTATTTGGTAGTTTCCCCTCCCATTTGGGTAAAGAAACTGTCAATGGGTTCCCATAGCTCAATTTTATTTCCTTCAGTATCCATAATATGGACAAACTTGCCATACTCAAACTTCTCAATGGTATCCAGGATAGTAACCCCATTTTCTTTGAGCTTCTTGACCAACCCTTCAATATTTTGTACCCTGTAATTGATCATAAACTCTTTCTTTGAAGGGTTGAAATAATCTGTCCCCTCATCAAAGGGGCTCCACCTCAGGTAGTTAATTTCATCTGGCCTGTTGGCATTCCTAAACTCAAAAGGAGAGCCATATTCATCAATAGCCAAACCAAGGTTTTTACCATACCATTCCCTGGTTTTTTTAGGGTTTTTTGATTGGAAAAAAATCCCTCCTATGCCTGTAACTTTTGGTGTTGTATTATCCATAATAATTTCTTTTTCCTTAAAGGTATCACTTTTATTGTTTTTATCAGATGATGAGGTGCAACTGGCAATGGATAATATTAAGGGTAAGATATAAATAAGTTTATGCATGATAAGTTTGTTTTTATAATAATTATCTTGTATTGGTTAACATAGCAAAGGTATAGTTTGAAAAAATATCTCATAAGGTTTTGCCATGTTTTAGTTATTCCTGGTTGTTTCTATTTGTGTTTCCCAAATGATAGGTTGATAGCTAATTCCAATGGGTTTAATGTATTTCCTTTGTATTCTCCATAATAGGGTAAAAACCTTACTTCAAATGAAGGGGTAATTAATTTGGTATTTGTAAACTCTATATTAACCAATAATCCAGTGTACATTTTTTTTAGCAAATGGGATGGGCTTTCTTTGTGGTTTGGTTTTTCCCAGTTTGCCTCAGGGTAGAACATGCTGTGGCTGCTTGTACTGCCTTTTTCCCATGTAAAAAAATGTACTCCTGCCAGGTCATAATATAAAACTGGAGGTCCTATATCTATTTTTTCAATTTTGTGGGTAAGTTTAAGGTAGCCACTAATTGTATGATGTTTTAAGTCGCTTGACAAGCCAGCCCCATCCCTCCTGTTTGAAACTCTTCATTGATTGTTTTAAAGGAAAGCCCTGGGCTTACTATAACCCGTTTTAAAAAATCAAACAGGAAAGCTTTCTCAATAAAAACACCTCGCCCTGAAGAATAATTGGCTGTTCCATAAGTTATTCTCATAGCTTTCTTTAAGGTGTAAAAAATCTACTCCAGCATTAAAGTTATCTATCTCCAGTGCACTCAAAAATAAAGGGGAGGCATATAGCAGGATAATAATTATTGTTTTCATTTTTGTTTTAAGAGCTTGTTCAAATTGTATAGTCCTAAATAAAAAGGATTTAATTTAACGTGCTATATGTAATAATTTATAAATAGTTATTGTTGGGAATTTATCTTTTGAAAATACCCCAAGTTCTAATATTTTAATTTCAAGATTCATGTCTCCTCCAATTTCCAGCTAAGGCTGTAAGATTCCAAGTAATAAACATTAAAAGTATAGCCATCCATATCTTCATTTGGTTTGAACTAGAATTTTCGCAAACAAAGGTCAGCTTTAGCTAAATGTGTTTGAATAGGACAAGCATATGAAAGGTAAGCGATTTCAAAACTTTTCACTTTAATACATAAGTAAAGTTGATTGGGCTACAACCTTAGAATTTAATACTATCCTACCTGTTTTTTATATTCAATGTTGGGCTCAGTAATTACTTCTTCAACAACTTCCTTTTCTGAGATATTTAAAAGATTATATTCCACAATTTGATTATTCTTCGAATAAAAAGAAAGACTAGTAGGGTCAGCAGAGTTATAATGAGTATTTTGAGAATAATCTCCACTTGATTTTTTTGTAGTGTAATTAACCAAGTTATCAAACTGTGTATTTCGAATTATACTATCCATAATTTCTAGTGCAAAGTTAAGAATTAATCTTCATGTCTCCAACCTTCAAACGACCTATTATCATCAATTATTGTACGTTGTAATGGTGGTAATGGTGGTTGTTGGGGAATTTGTTGTTGCTGTTTAACAATCTCTCCTTCACTTAAGAAAACATCTGTACCAGCTTCAATACTTTCGATAAGTACTCTTCTACAAGTGTAAGTTGCTGTTTGATTTACACCAAGTATTAAATTAGGGTCAAAAGGTTTCATTAACTCCAATTCTTCTTTAATATTATCAAACGTATCTTTTATTATATTATAAAGTTCATCATCAGGCTTCTCTATGTTCAAACCTAACTCTTCTTTAGCTTCTTTTCTATAAATTGTGTAGTCATGACTCCCTGAATCACTTGTTAAGAAAGTAATTATTTCTTCAATTCTGTCTTTATCTTTAAGCTGTTTTGATAATAGCTTTCTTGCTAACATCTGAATTTGTGTCCGTGACCTATAAACATCACCAAGCACTAATGGATGAACTTTCTCAGATAAGCTCAATAGGACTTTCGTTAATTCATTTTCATTACTTATTGACAAATCTTCTTTTGCTAATTCAATGTATCCTTTTAATGATTCAACGCTTACAGGTATTCGTGCAGCAGGGTTCTGTGGCACTTGAGGGTTTTGGGGATTCAATGGTCCATTAAGACTGGGATCAATTGGACCTAAAGTTGCTTGTTTTGTCATTACAACTGTATTAGCTCCTATGGAAATTAAAGTCCCAGAACTTTGCGCTTTAGAAGGAATAATAACTTCAAATTCATTACAAAATTGTCTAATCAGATTGACTAAACTCCAAGCTGCTAAAGTATTGCCTCCTCTGGTATAAAGAAACAGCGATATTTTATCAACTTTTTGTAATGGATCTAAATGGTCAACAAAATAATCTAAAATTTCAGGATGAATTTGAGTTTCCATTCCTGGTTTATCTCCTGTTACATAAACCAATAGTTTCGAACCTCTCAGTTCTTCTAATTTCTTGTAGTTTTCTAATCTGTTTGCTCTCATATTGTATTAATTTATGGTTGACTAGTTCTTTTTATTGAGCCCAACGCATGTATATATGCACCTTCTAAATTGCTGCTAACATTTAGTATTGCTATTTAATAATATATCCGCTTATAAACATTTGTGGCTGTTTGCAAATGCTTAAAAACGGATAATTCACTTCTAATTTACAATTTTATAGGGCAGATAGCAACAATAGTTTTGGAAAATGTTCCTTACTTCCAATTTCGGGCTTCTAGCTTCTCATCCTGGAATGTAGCTCTATGGTCCTGATATGGTCCTTATACCAGTTATGCTTATTTTGTTTTTCAATATCAAGGGCAGCATCTGTGTTTCCTTCCCACCTTCTGCACAGATAAATAGGTTTGTAAATACGCCCAATAGTATATTTCCTGGTAATAGTTAGGGCAACAGCATAGTCTTCTCCATAGCTTACATTGGGGAATTTTACTTCACGAATAATAGGTGTGTAAAAAGCCCTTGGTGCACCCAGCCCATTTATGCGTAAAGCATTGTTTGCGCCATTTTCAGGAGTCCATTCAGCATGGGTGATTACCCCAGGAGGGATTTCTTCTAAATCAAAGTTGGTAATTTGGTAACTGCCAATTACCATGGCACAGTCTTCTGCATAAAAGGTATCAACAATAGCCTGAAGGGTAGTTTCATCAGCATATAGATCATCACTGTCGAGCTGTACCACAAATTTTCCACAGGCAGGGTGGAAGATGCCCTCATTCCAGCAGCCACCTATCCCCAAATCTTTTCTTTCAGGGACAATATGGATGAGCTTTTTTTGTTGGGCATATTCTTTAAGCAGTTCAGTGGTGCCATCAGTTGAATGGTTATCAACCACCAGTAGGTTAAATGGAAATGTGGTTTGTTGTTTCAGCACTGATCCCACTGCATCTTGTATGGTATTTACCCTGTTTTTTACAGGGATCAACACAGAAGCTTCAACAGGGAAATTGTGGTTGTCAAATGCCACTTTTCTAAAACCAGGTTTCAGGAAAGCCCCAATTTCTTTTAGGTGGTGGGTGCATGCCTGCTCCATTTCAACCTGTATCTTCCTGCCTTCAGCTTTTACATAATCAAATTGTTTTTCACCAGATTGGCGCTTGTCAACCTCCTGGCAGGTAAATAAAAACTCAGGAATCCTGATAACCTCCCCCTGGCGTGAAGCCCAAAGCCTTAAGGCATATAACCCTGCATAGTCAAAATCATGCCCTTTAAATGTTTTTAAAACAGAAGTCCTGAATAATAATGCAGGTCCAAAATCAAAATCATCCCTAAGGCTTCCTTGTTGATAATCAATAGTAGGGTGAGGCTGCAATAGCCCATTGGTATCTTCATAATAATCAGCATACACCATGGAGGTCTTTGTATTTCTGGCTACCTGCAACAATTTGTGAAGGGCAAATTGCCCCAGTGTAACCCTTTTTCCCTGAAAAAGGAATAATGTATAATTGGCTGTGGTATTGCTTGCAATGGTTTTGAGGGTTTTTGTTGAATACAACCCATCAGCAACCAGGCAGGTAGCTCCAGTAAAATGAGTTTGGGAATTGCACAAGATAAAAATATTCCCAACTTCTTCCTGTTGCTTTAACTGTCCCATTAAGTTAGCAGTTTCTTCCTGTCCATGATAAGCTATAAAACAATCAATTTTATCCATGTTATAATTTTAAAATGATGGGTGGGGTGGTTTCACTTTCAACATTTAACCTGTTCAAAGTTGAGACCCTGACCTCATATTCTTTCTTTTTCTTGTTTTCCCTTTTAAATTTTAATTGGGTTGATGAGGTAATGGTATAAATTGCAGATGGGGTCTCAGGGTTAAAGGGTGTTCCACGCTCAGTTTTATAAACAATAAACCTATTCTGCCTTGGCATATTTATGGTTGGTTGGACTTTTTCCCATTTTACCTTTTTCCCAACCCTTTTAACAATGGCAGGGGTAGGTGGTTTTTTTGTTGGCAGATAGTCCATTGCAGGGATAATGGAATGGTAGGGGTAAAGTTGGTTTTGTAAGCTATCCTGAAACCCAAGCAAATCACGTTTTAAATGGTTTACACTGTAAAATGCACTACCTGAAATGGCTGGGATTGAACGTGTAGCTAATACCTGGTTAGGCATGTGGCTGGGGGTTGCCCAATCTTTTATTGTTGAGTTTTTATCAACCTTATATAACCCATGCCCAATATATAGGTGCCTACCTGAATTATTTTCAGCCCACCAGTTTGCCAATGCCATAAAATCCACTGCTGGGTGCCCAATCCTCCAGTACAATTGGGGCACTATATAGTCAATCCAACCCTCTTGCAGCCACTTTAAAATATCAGCATACAGGTGGTCATAGTTGGTCAAACCTCCATTGGTTTCTGATCCTGCCTGGTCCTCTTTTTTATTCCTCCATACCCCAAAAGGGCTGATGCCAAATTTCACCCATGGTTTTACTGACTTTATGGAATCATATAACATGCTCACTATCCGGTCTACATTCTGCCTGCGCCAATCTCCTTTTTCTTCCTGGGAAAAACCTGTACCATATTGTTTGAATGATGTTGTATCAGGAAATTCTTCTTTGGTAGGGTAGGGGTAAAAATAATCATCAAAATGGATGGCATCAATATCATACCTTTTTACAATGTCAGTGGCCACATGGGTAACAAACTGGCGCACCTCAGGAAAGGCAGGGTCAAAATAGAGTTTGTCCCCATATTTTACAACCCATTCAGGATGGGCAAAGGCTATATGGTTTCCTGCTATAGGTTTTTCAGCTTGTTGTGCAACCCTGTATGGGTTTAGCCAGGCATGGAACTCCATTCCCCGTTTATGGCTTTCTTCAACCCAAAACTGAAGAGGGTCATAATGGGGTGATGGCTCTCTGCCTGGAGTGCCTGTCAGGTATTTTGACCAGGGCTCAATAACAGAAGGGTAAAATGCGTCAGCCTCAGGACGAATTTGCACAATTACTGCATTCATTTTTAATTGTTGAAGTAAATCCAGTATCCTTACCACCTCCTTTTTTTGTTGCCTGGTTTTCAACCCGGGTTTTGATGGCCAGTCAATGTTAGCCACTGTAGCTACCCACACCCCTCTGAATTCATGTTTTGGCAAAGGTTGCCCCAAGGCCATAGGTGAAGAAATTAGGAGAGCTGCAAAAAAGAAATATGTTATAAGGCTATTTTTATAATCAAGCATACAGGTATCTTCAATCAATAATATCAAATATAAAAAATATCAGCCACCAAGGAGGTACACCCAATGGCAAGTTTATTATTTTTGTTTTATGAGGCTTATTGCAGATAGTGGTTCTTCAAATACCAGTTGGGTTGTGTTAAGTCAAACCCAAGAACCATTCAGGTTTTATTCTGAAGGGGTTAACCCTGTCCTTATGGATGCAGGAGAGATTTATAAAAAGCTTTTTCTTCCTTTTCAGGAGATTGAAACTAATAGCATCTTTGAAGTGCATTTTTATGGTGCAGGCATTATAAATGATGACAAAAAGAAAGTAGTAAGCCAAGCCCTTACCCGTTTTTTCCCACAGGCTGAAATGAATATTGAAAGTGACCTGCTGGCAGCTGCCAGGGCAGGGCTGGGGAATAAAGAAGGTATTGCCTGTATTTTGGGTACTGGGGCTAATTCATGCCTTTATGATGGAGAAAAAATAGTGGAGCATATCTCTCCACTGGGATATATACTGGGAGATGAAGGAAGTGGAGCAGTAATGGGCAGGAAGCTGGTTGGTGATTATCTTAAAAATGTTATGCCAACTGAATTAAAGGTTAAGTTTAGGGAGAAATATCCTTATTCGGCAGCAGAATACATAGATGAAGTATATAGAGGGAGCATGCCCAATAAATTTTTAGCTGGCCTTTCTGAATTCCTTTGGGAAAATATTGAAACTGGTTACTGTTCTCAATTTATATATGATGAGTTTGATGCATTTGTAAGAAGGAATATCATGGGGTATACTGATTATACTTCCCAGACCATTTCATTTGTTGGCTCCATAGCATTCTATTTTAAGAAAATATTAATGGAAGTTTTAGCCAACCATCAGTTAATGACAGGGGAGATTATTAAAGACCCCATTGGTAAACTGGTTGATTTTCACATGTTTTAGCCATTTTATGATAAAGATTTTTTTGTTCAATTAAAACTATCCTTCTTATAATTTGGATGTCTGGTGTTTCGTTTTTTTACTTATATTTGCCCTTGAAAAAGAGTAAGCTGTTAGGATGAGTCTATTCTTTAATTAGAAAGCAAAGATATTCAAAGATAATTTTAAGCCGGAAGCTCATTTACTTCAGAGCTGATGGTTTATTAGGTTTAGTTGGTTTAGGTTAGTTCCGGTTTTTAACCGGCAAAAAGGCTGTCAGAGGGCAGCCTTTTCTTTTGGGGTATATTTATGGGATAAACAGTAATTTTCAAATAAAAAGGGCTGCTGATATAGCAACCCCTTCAATGGTAAGTGGTATCATAATTTAAAACTTCACAAGCATTTCATAATTAACAGGGACAGCCTTTGCCTGGCTGCCATTTTTCCATGCCATCAACTATTGCATAGGCTTCTTTTGCTGCCATTTCATTTAATTTTTTAATAGAGCCATCAGTAATAACTTTTATGACTTTGTGAAAATTGGCAATAAATTTTTCAGCTTGGCTTTATGTAGTGTATTATAGTGCAGTAAAGCCAATCCTGCAAAATGATTTGGCTTTATCTGCCTATTTTTGTATATTTAAAGCCAGATCAAATCATTTTAAAATGCAAAAATTATCAGGAAGGTATAATGAAATAGAATTACTGGAATCCATTTTCAACTCGGGAAAATCTGAGTTTGTGGCTCTTTATGGAAGAAGGAGGATTGGAAAAACTTTCCTCATTAGGAGTGTGTTTAAAAAAAGATTTAGTTTTCAGGTAACAGGCGTAGCCAATGCCACGTTAAACCAGCAATTGGTTAATTTTCATAACCAACTTTTGAAATGTGAACCTGCAACTGAAAGCCCAATTCCCAAAAACTGGATGGAAGCATTCAACTTGCTTTCAATATACCTTGAAAAATCAAAGGTAAAGAGGAAAGTTATTTTTATTGATGAACTCCCATGGTTTGACACTCCAAACTCAAAATTTATTCAGGCATTGGAATATTTCTGGAATAGTTGGGCATCAGCACGCGATGATGTATTGTTGATAGCCTGTGGGTCGGCTACTTCATGGATAATTAATAAGCTTATAAATAGTAAAGGAGGGTTACATAACAGGGTAACCAGGAGAATGAGGCTTGAGCCATTTACCCTAAAAGAATGTGAAGCATTTTTAAAATCAAAAAATGTAGCATTAGATAAATACCAAATTGTGCAATTGTATATGGCATTTGGAGGTGTACCATTCTATTGGGAAGATGTTCAAAGAGGGGAAAGCGCAATGCAGGCAATTGACAGGGCTTGTTTTAGCGAAAATGGTTTTTTGAAAAATGAATTTTATAACCTGTTTCGGTCATTATTCTATAAACCTGAGAAATACCTTAAAATAATTCAGGCAATTGCAACAAAATCTTCTGGGTTAACACGTGATGAGATTATAAAACAGTCAGGATTGCCTAATGCTGGAAGTACAACCAGGGTACTTGCAGAATTGGAAGAAAGTGGTTTTATTAAAAGGTACACCCCATTTGGGAAGCTTATCAGGAATAGTGTTTATCAATTGGTGGATTTTTATTCCCATTTTTATTTAAAATTTATTGGAAGCAGCAATATGAAATTAGGCACTGATTGGGTCAGTAAAATAGATACTCCTGCTTACAGGGCTTGGAGTGGCTATGCTTTTGAGTTGGTTTGCCTGAATCATTTACAGCAATTAAAAATGGCTCTAGGAATAAGTGGTGTATACACTGAAGCTTCATCATGGAGGGCTACAAATAGAATTTCAGGGGCACAGGTTGACCTTGTCATAGACAGGAGGGATCAGGTTATTAACCTTTGTGAGTCCAAATTTTCCATAAACTCTTTTACAATATCAAAAAAATATGCAGCAGAATTAAGAAATAAAATTGGAGTTTTTAAGGCAGAATCCAATACAAGAAAGTCAGTGTTCCTTACCATGATAACAACTTTTGGGGTGAATCAAAATGAGCATTCTATTGGGTTAGTTCAAAACGAGATAATGTTAGAGGATTTATTTAAATAAAAAGGGCTGCTGATATAGCAACCCCTTCAATGGTAAGTGGTATCATAATTTAAAACTTCACAAGCATTTCATAATTAACAGGGACAGCCTTCCCTCTTTGTTTGCCTGGCTGCCATTTTTCCATGCCATCAACTATTGCATAGGCTGCTTTTGCTGCCATTTCATTTGATTTTTTCAGTACATTGATATTCTTTACTGAGCCATCAGTACCTACCGTAAAACCAATATAAGCTTTTCCTTCCACCTTTTTAGCCTTGGCATATTTGACTGACATTTTCTTTACATATTTAGCCATAGCATGTATACCTCCTGGATAAGCAGGCATTTCTTCAACAATATAAAATTCTTCTTTAGCTTTTTTAGCCTTTTCAACTTTTTTGGCATCCAAAGCTTTCTCTGCCTTTTTTGCTTTTGGTGGGGCTGGAGGAGGAGGAGGTGGTGGAGGGGAGTTGAGTATTTTATCTATGTCTTCAATCTCTACAACCCCATTTTTAAGGACAAACTTGGTTTTATAAGCACCTTCTGTTTTTTTGCCTTCAGTGATTTTTGCAACAGCTTTCACAGCTGTTACTTTTCCTACATAAGAAACAACAATGTGGTCATCCTCAGAAGCGGCAAATTTAAACAAACCATCTTTGTTTGAAACAGTACCATTGGTTGTCCCCTTTATAATTACAGAGGCTCCAGGCAGTGCATTCCCCTTCTCGTCAAATACTTTTCCCACTAGTTTTATAATCTTGTCACCTGCCAATTCCCTTAAAGACACATCATTAGTGGTAATGTCAATTGACTTGGCGCGGTAACTGGGCTCTGCAAAAGCCATGAGCAACAGGGCTATTGCAGGTAGTACAAAGCCTAATTTTAGTGCCCGGATTTTTGGTGTTTTTTGTTTCGTCATCATTTTTAATCGATTTGTGTTAAGGGCAAAATTCAGGTTATTGGTAACCCCAATTATTTGCATGCCCATTAACTGGTTAATTAATAAAGCCTGGTATTTGCCAACACTGTGCCCCCGGGAAATAACGCCAGCATCAGCAAGGAACTCATGGTTTTGTTTTATGGAGCGCTCAAATAGCCAAATAAATGGGTTAAACCAAAAAACAACAGTGAAGAGTTCTATAATTAGCAGGTCAAACCAATGATTCTCACGAATGTGCACTTTCTCGTGAGCCAGGATTTCATGGAGTTCTTCCTGTTTATGAAATTTAGGGTTGATAAAAACAACATTAAAAAATGAAAAGGGAGGCCCATACCTTTCATTTTCCAGGATTTTTAAGCCACCATCTTTTTGTGGTTTGTGTTTAATAACCAGGAAAACCAGGATAGCACACTGGGCCAATAACCTGAACAGGAAAATAGATACTCCTGTAAAATAAATTATTGTTAGTGCCTGAAGCCAGGTGATCTGAGGTATGCTGGCTTCATTACCACTGAATGATAGCTGGATACTTTTAAAGGAACTGTTGACCACAGTCCAAATATCATTGTTTTTGGCTGGGTCAATAATTACTTCATACTGGTATGGGAACAATGGCATCAGTGCAGAAACTATAAGGGCTACCAGCAGGTACACCCTGTTTGTTTTGTGAAATGTTTCTTTGCGCAGGAATGCCCAATAAATTATGTAAAGGATGGCAATCCCTGATGATGCCTTGATCAAATAATATAATAGGTTTTCCATGGCTAACTTTCTTTTTCTTTTTTGATTTCTTTTTCTGACTGCTTTAACATTTCTTCCAATTCTTTAATACTGATATTATTCTCTTTGGCAAAAAATGTGGCCATTCGTGGGAATGACCCATTGAAGTAGTTTTTTACAAGTGTGGATATCTGGTAACGTGCATAATCCTTTTTGCTGATGGTGGGTGAAAAAAGGTGGGTGTTACCAATGCTCCTGTGTGATACAAACCCTTTCTTTTCCAATACTTTTAAAACTGTTGCCACTGTAGTGTAGGCAGGTTTTGAATCCTCAAACCCTTCAACCACATCTTTAACAATAGCCTCTCTTAGTTTCCAGAGAATCTGCATAATTTGTTCTTCTGCTTTAGTTAGCTGTTTCATAATCTTGAACTTATTCTGAAATTAATTCTGAAAGTTTTTCAACAATCTCATCCTTGCTAGAAGGCCTGGGTGCATTTCTATCAATAATGTTGCCATTTTTATCAAATATCATATAGGTTGGAAGCCCCTCCCATTTAAGCTTGTTTCTCATTAATTGAGATTGTTCTTTGTCAAAAAAGTAATTATCTCCTGAAATGTCAGATGTTTCTACTATTTTTTTCCACTCTCCACGGTCTGAAGACATGCATAGGTTTACAAAGGCAATGGGTTGGCCATGGAATTTTTTATGCAATTCAGCAGCATGAGGGATTTCTGAACGGCAAGGACCACACCATGTTGCCCACAGGTCTAGATAAATTACCTGCCCACTGTATTTTTCTCCTAATGTTTTAAAAAAATCACCTAGCAATTCTTTTTCTACTTTTAATTCTGGATCAAAATATGAGATGTGGTATTTTTGTTGTTGCTCATAATTTGCCTTCTTTTCATTCAGGATAGAAAGAAGTTCAGCATTGTTAATAGTCTTAGAGGCATTTTCCCATAAAGTTGTAAAATCCTTAAAAGAGCTATCAAAAAGTGTTGAATAAAACTGGAAACAAATTATATCCCTGGAAAAACCTTCTTCTTCATGTTCAAGAATATTGGCAAAACAGGTTTTATAAGCCTTCAAATATTCATTATTATTAACCTGTTTCAAGATGCTGGTATCTTTTTGTATGTATCTGTCAGTGGCATAATGCCAAAGGTGTAGCCCATAATTTGAAGAAAGAATTCCTTCAGGATCATTAATTGGAAAAATACTTTTATTGAAAAGATCTCCTTTATATTTTGATTTATTCATGAAATGGAAGAATTTGTAATCCATCAAGTAATTTGCATTCCTGTAAATAATATCTTTCTGCGCCCATTTCATAAATTTTTCTGAAGGATTGGACATCTTTTGGTATTCATCCAGTACTGAATTTTCAAGCTTGATTCTTTTTTCAATAGTAATCAGGTAATCATTGACAGATAAATCTTTACATTCAGGAGTAAAATTCTCAAAGTCATTGAATTGATTAAAATTTCTTATGTCTTCTGAAGCTTTTGAGTTTGTTCCTGTTATTTCATATGAATTGTAGTTTCCTTTTTTTGAGTCAAGGTTATTCAATTTAACATGTAAACTGTCACCAGGAGTAACAAGTAAGCATATGTTTTTGTCATCATATTGTAACCTTACATCTTGTGTTGATAGTGTATTAAAAATAAATTTGAACTTGCCAGTTGAATCCAAGGCTTGTGCAAAAAAATGATCTTGTTTCAGATAATCTATAAACACCAAGGAGATAACACCACTTTGGGTAGGAGTAATATTTATTTGCCCATCAACAATAATCTTCTTATTGTTTTTTTTGTCTGTTTCCTTTAGTTGGCAAGCATTAAAAACAGTAATAATGGTTATTAGAGTAAGTATATAAACAAAGGATTTAATCATCTCATTAAAATTTTTCTACTACAAACATAGTACTAAAAAAATAAAAAACAAACTATTTTTATAATATTACTACTATAAACATAGTAAATAGTTGAAAATCAAGATTTAAAATTATTTTTATTCAGAAAATTATAGCTGATGAGAATTCGAGATAAATAACTTACCAGTTGTTTAGATATTAATCTTTTCACACTGATAAACTTAGTACTTTTTTGTGTCTTAGTGCTTTTATGGCAAAAGAACAAAAAAAAATGCCACAAAAACTCCAAATCACTAAGTCCTGAAAATTTTTGGGAGCACAAAACACTACCATAATTATCAGTTTTTTTGTATCAAACTCATGTAAAGTTATGAAGAGTGAATACCTTCCAGTATCTGCTTGGCTTCAATAATGGTTTTGATATGGTCAAAGGTTAGTGTGAGTCTATTCTCTCCTTCCTTCATTTTGCAGATTTTCTGGTTAGTTTGGATAAACTGCAATATTTTACCAAAAACAGGAGTTTGGTAAAATTGTGATTGTTGGTCGGGTACAAAGTGGCAAATCATTTTTTTATTTTTCAGGATGATCTTTTCCATGCCTAAACCAATAGCCAGCCAGCGCAACCTCATTACTTCAAGCAGCTCACTACTTTGCGGTGGCAGTTTCCCAAACCTGTCAATTAATGACCTTTCAAATTCCAGGAGTTGTTCTTCTGTCTCCAAATTATCTAATTCACGATAAAGCAGCATGCGTTCAGAAACACCTGGGATATATTCATCAGGGAATAACAGCTCCAGGTCAGTGTCAATCAGGCAATCATTTACATAGTTGACCTTGAGGAAAGCATCAGTTGATTCCTGGTTATCTTTAAATAAATCACTGAACTCTCCCTGTTTGAGCTCCTCGACAGCCTCATTCAAAATCCTGTGGTATGTTTCAAAACCAATATCAGCAATAAAACCACTTTGCTCTCCACCCAAGAGGTTTCCTGCCCCTCGAATATCCAGGTCCTGCATAGCAATGTTGAACCCACTTCCCAAGCCCGAAAATTCTTCAATGGCACGTAACCTTCTCCTTGATTCAGGGTTTATGCCTGACATAGGGGGAGCTATCAAATAACAGAAGGCCTTTTTATTTGACCTTCCAACCCTTCCCCTTAACTGGTGCAAGTCACTTAACCCAAAGTTCTGAGCCTGGTTAATAATAATGGTATTGGCATTAGGGATATCTAACCCTGATTCAATAATGGTGGTGGCCACCAGTACATCAAATTCACCATTAATAAAACTGAGCATTACCTTTTCAAGTTTGGGACCATCCATTTGCCCATGCCCAACTGCTGTTTTTACATCAGGGACAATTCTCTTAATGGTAGCTTCAACTTCATAAATATTCTGAACCCTGTTGTGTATAAAAAACACCTGCCCTGCACGCTCAACTTCATACAGGATGGCTTCCCTGATGATCTGTTCATTAAACCCATGTAGCTCGGTAACAATGGGGTAGCGATTTGGTGGAGGAGTTTGTATGATAGACAGGTCACGCGCCCCCATCAATGAAAATTGCAATGTCCTGGGGATGGGTGTAGCTGTAAGGGTTAAAGTATCGACATTCAGCTTTAGCTGCTTTAGTTTTTCTTTTACAGAAACCCCAAACTTTTGTTCTTCATCAATAATTAGCAGCCCAAGGTCTTTAAAGGCAACATCTTTGCTAACCAGCCTGTGGGTTCCAATAATAATATCAATTTTGCCTTCCTTTAACTCATTCAATGATTTCCTGATTTCAGCAGTTGATTTCAGCCTGCTTATGTAAACAATTTTTGCAGGGAAATCTTTTAGCCTGTCAGAAAAGGTTTTAAAATGTTGTAGTGCTAATATGGTAGTTGGCACCAAAATAGCTACCTGCTTACTATCAGCTACAGCTTTAAAAGCAGCCCTTATGGCTATTTCAGTTTTGCCAAAACCCACATCTCCACATACCAGCCTGTCCATGGGGATGGGTTTCTCCATATCTTCTTTTACAGCAACTGTGGCTTTTTGCTGGTCTGGTGTATCTTCATAAATAAATGAAGCTTCCAGCTCAGTTTGTAAATAAGAGTCAGCAGCAAAGGCAAACCCTTTTTCAGCCCTCCTCTGGGCATATAGTGCAATAAGCTCTTTTGCAATATCTTTGACCTTAGCTTTTGCCCTGTTTTTCATCTTCTGCCAGGCACCTGTACCCAGCTTGTTCATTTTGGGTTCAGTCCCATCTTTTCCTTTAAACTTGCTTACCCTGTGTAGTGAATGGATGCTTACCAACAAAGAGTCATTGTCTTTGTAAACCAGCCTCATGGCTTCCTGCATCTTTCCATTTACTTCAGTTTTAACCAACCCTGCAAATTTCCCCACACCATGGTCAATATGTACAACATAGTCTCCTGGATGGAGCTTATTTAGTTCTTTAAGGGTGATGGTTTCACGTTGTGGTTTCCTACTTTTCAGGTTAAACCTGTGGTACCTTTCAAAAATCTGGTGGTCAGTGTAACAACATATTTTCAGGTCATGGTCAATAAAGCCATAATGCAAGTTGTAAAACAAGGGGTTGAATGTTACTTTTATATCTGAATCACGGAAAATTACCTGCAACCTTTCTATCTGTTTTTCATTGTTTGAAAGGATAAAAACCTGATAGCCATCTTTCCTAAAAAACCTGAGGTTTTCACCCAGCAACTGGAAGTTTTTATTGAAAACAGGCTGCTTTGATTGGTTGAAATGTATGGTTTTTGAAACATTGAAACATGATGAGGATGACCCCTCCACAACTTTTTTTGCTTCCAGTAGTGTTTTAAGGGCATTTCCTGAAACCAATTTTCCCAATTCTGTTTCAGGTTCAATTTCTTCACCATTGTTTTTAAGGATTGAAGATTGCTGATAAATTTCTTCAACCTGGTTAAAGAATAGGCTAAAATCTTTACTCCAGAAAATACTTTCTTCAGGTACAAATTCAACCAATGACAAAGAATTTTCCCCATCAATTGAATCCTGTATGTTTGGAACAATGGTAATGCTGTCCAGGTTTTCTTTTGATATTTGGTTATCAATATTGAAACTCCTGATTGAATCAATTTCATCATCAAAAAAATCTACACGATATGGGTCTTCATTTGAAAAAGAGAAAATATCTACAATCCCACCCCTAATTGCAAACTGCCCAGGCTCATACACAAAATCTACCCTTTCAAACCCGTATTCATACAGGAATTCATTGATAAAATCAATGGACAGTTTATCCCCTTTCTTTACTTGCAATGTACTGTTGCCAAGGTTTTTTTGTGAGATGACTTTTTCAACTATGGCTTCAGGGTAAGTAGTAACAATGTAAGCAGCCCCAGGTTGTGATAATTTATTTAATGCCTCTGCCCTTAGTACAATGTTTTCCTGCTCTTGTTGCCCATACTGTACTGACCTTTTGTAAGATGAAGGAAAAAACAATGTTTCTTTCTCAAGCCCCAGGTTATTCAGGTCATCAAAAAAATAAGCAGCTTCTTCTTTATCATTCAGCAGTAAGATGAAGTTTTTGTGGGTTTGTTGAAAAAGATTGGCAACAAGCAGGCTTTGAGATGAGCCAATAAGCCCCTTCAGGAGAATTTTTTCACCTGGGGGGGTGTTCAGTAAACCAACTACCTCTGACAGTTGTGATAACTCCCCAAACAAAGACTTTAACTTCCCTGCCTCCAACTTAAAAATTTTGCTGCAAATGTAAGAAAAATGGCTTTTGAATGGCTATCAGGATATATTTTTAATAATATAGGGAAATTGAAAAACCTGTTGTTAAGAATGATAAGTAATTGATAAATACTATTTTATTTGGCTGCACGTTTGTTTTTAGGTAAGGATTTATGGTATTTTTGTTAAGTTAATATAAAAAAACAACAATGAAACGACTAACTATCATTCTGATCGCCCTGGCTCTTTTTGGATGCCAACAACACAAAAAAGAAATTGCGCGTATGCAGGCTGAGCAAGACAGCATTACCCAAGAGGCTACAGCAAAAGATTCAGCTATCATTGGCTTTTTAGCTGATATCAATGAGATACAAGCCAATCTGGATTCTATAAAAGAATTGGAAAACCTGGTAACTGTTGAGCGTGTTTCAGGGGTAGAAATGCCAAACCAGAAAAAACAACAGATAATGGATGACCTGGCTACTTTAAATGACCTGTTACAGAGAAATAAGGAACAAATTGCTTCACTCCAGAAAAAGCTGAACAACTCGTGGTACCAGTATGGGAAGCTTGAAAAGATGGTGGAGGAGTTTAAAGTAATGGTTGATAACCTTACCGCCCAGGTTGAGCAAAAGGACATGGAAATAGCCCAATTGAACAGGGAAGTACAGAGCCTTCAATTAAATATTTCCGGGTTGAATAAACAAATAGATGCTGTGGTTGCCGAAAGTGAAGAAAAATCACAAGTGATAGAACAGCAGGATAAAGAACTGAATAAGGTTTTTTATGCCTATGGCAATGTAAAAGAACTGGAAGCACAAGGGGTGGTTGTCCGCGAAGGAGGCTTCCTTGGGATAGGAAAAGAGATCAAGATAAAAGAGGATTTCAATAAAGAATATTTTACCCAGGTGGACCTGCGTGAGTTTAACCTGCTTCCCATTATGGCTAAAAAGGCTCAGGTACTAACCATACACCCTGCTGCTTCATTCCATATTACTGGGGAAAAAACTGTGGATACATTGTTTATTGATAACCAGCAGGAATTCTGGAAAGCTTCTAAATATTTACTGGTAATAAGCCAATAAGGAATTAAAATATTACTGGGTGTGGAAGTTTTTAACTTCCAGGTTGTATCAGGAGGAAAGGCCCGTTCCCTTTTTTAAGGAACGGGCCTTTTTATTTTTTCCAGAGATTGGAGGTTATATTAGTTGAATGAAATTCTTTGAATTAGGAGAATTGATATTTTTATGTAATTTTAGGATTGTATTCTAAATTTGCATAAATGATTAAAAGGATAATTGCTGCTGAAATCACAAAAGCTGCTGAGAAGATGCCTGTCATTTGTGTTACAGGTCCCAGGCAGTCAGGTAAAACAACTCTGGTGAAATATTTGTTTTCTGATTATGTATATTATAACCTGGAATTTCTTACCCATAGGGAATTTGCCCAGCAGGATGCCATGGGTTTTTTAGAAAGTGCCCAAAAAGGTATTATCATTGATGAAGTTCAACGTGTTCCTGAACTATTATCATCTATACAATATTTTGTTGATGAAGAAAAAAAGCAAGGAAAAATAATTCTTACAGGGTCACAAAATATCCTACTGATGCAAGAAATAAGCCAAACTTTAGCAGGAAGAGTAGCCTTGTTTACTCTTTTGCCATTTTCAATGCGCGAATTGCAACATACCTCTTTTGAAGAAAAAGAGTATGAAAATTACCTGGTTAAAAGTTTTTATCCACGTGTATATGATGAAAGCCTTGACCCGGTTAGTTGGCTTCAGGATTATATTAGTACATATGTTGAAAGGGATGTGCGCCAGGCTATAGCAGTGAGGAATTTATCATTGTTTACAAATTTTTTAAAATTGTGTGCAGGGCATACTGGGCAGGTGGTAAATTACTCAACATTTTCAAATAACCTGGGAGTAGATGTGAATACTATAAAAACTTGGCTTTCTATACTTGAAACAAGCTACATTATTTTTTTACAGCCACCTTTTTTTAAAAATTACAATAAACGCATTATTAAATCCCCTAAACTGTATTTCTATGATGCAGGACTGGCTTGTAACTTGCTGGGGCTGACAAATGCAAATGATTATACCACCCACTATTTAAAAGGGGGGCTATTTGAATCATTTATAATTGCAGAATTACACAAATATATGCTGAACCATAAATTGAATGGGAGGATTTATTACTTCAGGGATTCAAACGGAAATGAAATTGATGTAATCCTTGAAATGAAAAACCAGTTAAAAGCCATTGAAATCAAATCAGGGAAAACAATTGCCCAGGATTTTTTTAAAGGATTAAATTATTGGGGCAAACTAAGCAAGGAAACAAATCCTGATAAGTATATTATTTATGGTGGGAAGGAAATGCAAAACAGGTCTCAAGCTAGCATATTAAGCTGGAATAGTTTTAGTTGTATTTTTCAGTGAGGCCAATTTTTGTAACATAAGTTTCTAACTTCCAGGTTATATCAGAAGGAAAGGCCCGTTCCCTTTTTTAAGGAACGGGCCTTTTTTTATGGAAGGTATTAGAAATAGCTAAAAACTGAAAAATAAGTTAATTAACTGAAAAAAATAGTTGGATAACTGAAAAATCAGTTGTATGTTTGTTGGCATGATAAAAAAATGTACAATTACAATAGTTTTATCCAGCTGGGCAGTTATTTCTTTTGCCCAAGGAAATAAAATTGAAAAAGTACTTGATTATTGGGCTGAAATTAAAAACTACCAATGTGAATGCACCTATTCTTTTGACTTTCCATTCCAGTTTGAATTTCAGGCAACTACAACAGTTGGCAGAAGCCAGCAAGAGCAGGATATAGGGTTTTATTATGACATTAGATATATTAAAACAGAGAAAAACGAATCACAGGTTAGTGAGTTTGCAGTTTATAATGGGGCAGCTTGCTATCATTCTTTTAAGGGTGAAATTACCCAAATAACCAGGAAGGAGAAGCCTGAAGCATTTAAAGATAAAGAGTTTGAAGCCAGCACAGGAAAAGGTGTTGCTCCTGCTGTGCATAAAAGCCCCTCACTTTTCCCTCACATGCTTTTTGAGGTAGAAAAAGAATTTAAAAATGATACCCTTAAATATGAAGTTAAAAAGGATACAGTAATAAACAATACCCATTGTTTCCATTTTCAGCTAAAGCAAAAAATTATTGTTAAAGATATTTACATTGATTCCAACAGTTTGCTGCCTGTATTATATTCTGCCTATGTTGAATCAGACAGGGGTAACCAAACCAGGATTGCATCTTACAGCAATTTTAGGTTAATAAACCAGGTACCTAACGGATATTTTAAAGAAAAAAACCTGCTTCCTGGAAACTGGGAAGCAATGAAAAGAAAACCTAGAAAACAAAAAGATTTTATTGGAAAACCTGCTGCTAATTGGGCACTGCCTATGTTGGAAGGGGACTCTATTGCCCTTTCCCAGCTTAAAGGGAAAGTTGTTTTGCTTGAATTTACGGCCACATGGTGTGGATATTGCTGGGAAGCAGCTGTGGTGATGAATAATTTGCATAAACATTTGAAAGAGAATAAAGATATTGTGTTACTCAGTATTTTCAGCAGTGATGTTGATAACAAGGAATTGATTGAAAAGTTTGCCCAGAAGCATAAAATTGAGAATACCATTTTATACAATGCAAGCCATGTGGGGAAAGAGTATGAGGTATTGGGTTACCCTACCTTTTTCATTGTTGGGAAAGATGGTGTAATTGTTGGGCATTATAAAGGGTTTTCAAAAGATTTAGGAGACAAAGTTGAAAAAGAACTGCTTGAATTGGCAGGATAAGTTTTATGGATATGAAAAAGTTGACAAGGAAAGAAGAAGAGTTGATGAAAATCCTCTGGAAGCTTGAAAAAGCTTTTGTAAAAGATATTGTGGAACAATACCCTGACCCCAAGCCACATTACAATACTGTATCATCATTGGTAAGGCTGTTGCAAGACAAAGGCATAATTGGCTTTACCCAATATGGGAATACCTATCAATACCACCCATTGGTTTCAAAAGAAGAATACAGGGGCTCCTTTATGAAGCAGGTTATCAACGATTATTTTGACAATTCTTACAAAAGTGCTGTTGCCTTTTTTGTGAAAGAAAAAGGGCTTTCAGAAGAGGAGTTGGAGGAACTTGTAAAAATGGTAAAAGAGAAAAAATAATGGAAAATTTTTTACTATATATTGGCAAGGTTGCATTGGCAACTGCTGCATTTTACCTGGTGTTTTTGGTGCTGTTCCAAAATAAAAAACAGTTTGTTTTTAACAGGCTCTACCTTCCTGTTTCTTTTGTGCTCAGTTTTATTATCCCACTTATTACTTTCACAAGGGTACAATATGTAGCACCAATAGAAAACACTTTTGATTTAAACAGTTTGGCATATTTGGCAAATCCAACAGGTACAGTACAAGCCAAAACAGGGTTTGAATGGTACCAATACTTATTTATGCTGTATTTGCTTGTGGCATTCGTTTTTGCAATTAAATTACTGCTTGGGCATTTAAAAGCTATGTCCATTATTAGTGGGAGCAAAGTAAGGGTCATTTTCAGTTCATTGGTGAACATAACTTTGAAAGATGTCCACCCCTTTTCCTTTTTCAATAAAATTGTAATTTCCGAAAAAACCCTTTCTGACCCAAACCTGGGTATGATCATAAGCCATGAAGAAGTGCATGTGAGGGAAAAACATACCATTGATATTTTGGTGGGTGAGGTGTTGTTCCTTTTGCAATGGTTTAACCCCTTTGCCTGGTTGTTAAAAGATGCCATGAAGAATAACCTGGAATACAAAACTGATGCTGAAATAATTAAAAACCACGACCCTAAAGCCTACCAGTTAGCCATGCTAGGGCTTGCCGACAAAAGTGGGGTAGCCCCATTTCTAACAGCACTAAATGGGTCACAACTAAAAAACAGGATAATCATGATGAAACAGAAAACAGAAAACAAGAATGCAATCATTAAACAATTGCTGGTATTGCCATTATTGGCTATTTTGGTAATGGGCCTTTCAAGTAAAAAGTATGTAACTGAATTTATTGAAGAAGACCCACCCAAGGCAATGAACCAATTAGTTGTCCCTAATGGTGCATCTGAATTTACAGCAGTTTTGGAAGATGGTACAAAAGTATACCTACAAGCAGGGAGCAAAATAACTTATCCTGTGAAGTTTGCTGAAGACAAAAGAAAAATTACAATTGAAGGGGAAGCCTATTTTGAAGTAAAAGAAGACCCATCAAGGCCATTTATTATTAAATCAGGCAATACATTGTTCACTGAAGAGCAGTTGGTAGCTGTAAGAGGCTCTAAATCAATGAAAAAAGTGCCAGTTGGTACAGAGGAGGTACAGTTAGAAAAAAATGGGTTTATAGTAAAGGGTAGAGTTACTGATGAAAAAGGGGAGCCTTTATCGGGGGTAAACATTATCATAAAAGGAAAAACAGTTAGCACCATGACTGATAATGAAGGCAATTATATTATAAAGGTTTCAGATAATAAATCGGTGTTGGTATTTATGTATTCAGGAAATGAAAAAGTTGAAAAAGTGGTAGGTAAAGAAAGAGAAATTAATGTTACTTTTAAAAGCAATCCAAAACCTGAAAAAAAGGATTTAGGTGAAATCAAAATAACCTCTTATAGAGGTATATCAGGAAATCCACTACTTATAGTAGATGGGAAGGAATATGATGCCAGGATTGAAAGATTGGAGCCCAAGGATATTGAAAGCATGTCAGTGCTTAAAGGGGAGAAGGCTATTGAAAAATTTGGTGAAAAAGGTAAAAATGGGGTTATAATTGTAGAACCCAAAAGGAAGGATAAAAACCAACTTAAAATTAATTCAGAAGATAAACCATATCCAGAAACTAAAATAAAAAATGTTTTAGAGGATGCAGAAAAGGCAGTATTAATTTTGGTAGATGGTAAAAAAGTTGAGTCTATTAAAGATGTAGGCCCTGAATCATTAGCATCAGTTGAAATGTATAATAAGTATGGGGAGAAAGTCAGGAATGCAGAAGATGCTATCATCAATATAACAACCAAAAAAAAAGGTGGAGTAGAAGTAATTGGTTATGGGAAGTACAAAAAAAAGGATAAGATTGCTAAAAATGCTGATGGTAAATTATTTTTTGGGGAGGGAAAAAACCAACCACTGATTTTATTAGATGGGGAGGAAGTAGAAGATACAAACAGTATTGACCCAGGATCCATTGAATCTGTTTCAGTATTAAAAAATGCTTCTGCAACAGCTATTTATGGTGAGAAAGGTAAAAATGGGGTGGTGATAATTACCACCAAAAAAGGGGTACCTGATAAAGCAGCAATTACCAGGAATACCAAAACAAGGGTAAAAATAAATGGGGAAGAAATTAAAGCCAGCCCTCTGGTATTAGTTGATGGGAAAGAAGTAGAAGATACAAACAGTATTGACTCAGAATCCATTGAATCTGTTTCAGTATTAAAAGATGCTTCTGCAACAGCTATTTATGGTGAAAAAGGTAAAAATGGGGTGGTGATAATTACCACCAAAAAAGGGGTGCTTGACAAAACAGCAAATGCCAGGAATACCAAAACAGGGGTAAAAATAAAGGGACGGGCAATAAATGGGCAGCCACTATTAATCATCAATGGCAAAGAATCCTCAAAAATGGTAAATGAAATTGACCCAGGGGAAATCAAAGCAATAACAGTGGTAAAAAATAAGGAAGCCATTGAAAAGTATGGTGCTAAAGCAGAAAATGGGGCAATTGAAATTACCTTAAAAAATGGATGGGAGGTAAATTCTGTATTGGATTTAAGGAAGTTTATAGCAAACAATATTAAATTCCCAGAAAAGGCTGGGGATTTTATAAATGATGCCCTTTGGATAAAACTTTATGCAAAAATCAACAAAAAAGGAGAAATCACTGATATTTCAGAGAAACCAAAAGGAAATTTTATTGGAATTGATGAAATTGTGGTTGTAGGATATAGGGATAAAGGCCTTAAAGTATATTCCAATGACATAAAAAAGGGAAAAATGATGCAAGATGAGGCTATAAAAGCCATAAAAAAAGTACCATTGGTAAATGCCCCTGAGCTAAAAGGGGAAACTATCCAGTTTAATTTTAAGTTTGTGCTTCAATAATGTATTGGTAATTATCCACCTGGTAGCACAAAGCCACCAGTTGTGTGTAATTTAAAAATTTAATGAATAATTATGAAAAAACTATTCGTATTTATAATATTGATGCAAACCTTATCTCTGTTTGCACAAAATAAAGTTGAGAAACCAGAATATGTCATAATCCTAAATGAGAAGATAATAACAAAAGAGGAAGTGGAGAAATATGCAAAAAATGGACAACTGAAATCTATGAACAAAGGTATCACACAAGAAAAACGTGATTCCCTTCATGCTAAACTTGGAGATGTTATAAAAGATAAAGAGTTTGTTGTTATGATAGAATTAAGAACAGAGGAAGAACTAGCAGAACAAAAACGAATAGCACCAAAAAAAGGGGGAGAAGAGGAAGTGTCTAAAAAAGAATTCTTTTTAACCTTGAACGACAAGGCCGCTAATTTTACTGTAAATATGCTTAATGGCGAAGAAATTACACTTTCAGGCCTAAAAGGAAAAGTTGTTTTAGTAAACTTTTGGGCAACTTGGTGTGCTCCTTGCTTAATGGAATTTTCAGAAATCCCAGAGAAAATACTAAAACCATTTGGAAATAAAGACTTTGTTTTTATACCAATAGCAATAGGACAAAAAAGAGAAACTGTTGCTCAAAAAATGCCAGAATTGAAAAAATATGGAATTAACTTTAATGTTGGTTATGATACAGATGCAGAAATATGGCATCAATATGCTCAAGGCTCAATCCCCAAAAACTTCCTAATAGATAAAAATGGAACTATTAAATACACTTCTAAAGGGTATTCCGAAGAAATTTTTGACAAACTAGTTGCAGAAATTAAAAAACTGGTATCCGAATAAAAGCTACACACAATAGTGGCTATAAGTAATTGCTTTTTTTCATGCCTACTCTGAAAGTTCCAACGAAATTTTCAGTTTGATGTATACTTGTAGAGTTGAGTGCTAACCCACATACCTATTCTTAGACCAGTAGATAATGGTCAATACCTTAAAATATCATCCAGCCCATGTTTTAGTGTTTTTAACTGGCCTTTTGTAATACTTCCAATTATAAAATAATATTGGGTATCAAAGCACAAAAGCCAAAATTTTTAAGTTAAGTTTAAAATTTAAGCCAAATTTTTTAACTTCTTAAATAAATCAATACCCCTTCCCAATGGTGTCAACCATGGGCACAAACCTTACAGGCAAGATGTTCCTTTTCCTTATTTTCCCATTCTTTTTGGTTACCAGCATTAGTTTCTGGATGGCTCCCTTGTTACCAACAGGGATGATCATCCTGCCATCTTCTGCCAGTTGTTCCAACAAGGGCTGGGGTATTTCTGAAGGGGCACAGGTTACAATAATCCCATCAAAAGGGGCATGTTTAGCCCACCCTTTATAACCATCACCAGTTTTTAAATGCAGGTTTTTGTAGCCCTTTTCATCCAGTACTTGTTTTGCCTTTTTTGCCAGGTTTTCAATAATTTCAATAGAGTATACTTCCACACCCAGTTCTGCCAGGATTGCTGCTTGGTAACCTGAGCCTGTCCCTATTTCAAGTACTTTATCTTCAGGTGTTAGCTTTAATGACTGGGTCATAAATGCCACAGTAAAAGGTTGGGATATGGTTTGCCCATCAGAAATGGGGAGTGGTGAATCAATATAGGCATAATCAAGGTAGTTGGGAAGTACAAACTTATGGCGCTCAACATTTATAAATGCCTCCAATACTTGTTTATTTGAGATCCCCCTGAGTTTTAACTGCTCTTCCACCATTTGTTTCCTTGCAGTATAGAACCTGTCTTGAGGCTCTTGGCCTTGGGGGATAAAAATGGTATAGTTTAAGAATATGTATGCAATTACCAGTAACATGAGCCTTTTTTGGCACTAACGAAAAATAGGGCTAAAAAGTTATCATTTAGGGAGTGGTAATTACCTGTATTTTAACTTATCTTTCAAATAACAAACGTTTTCCCCTGACTTCATTATTGATGTTGCCATGTTCATAAACAACTTCACCATTGACCAGGGTTGTAACTACCTGGTGTGAAAATTCAGTGCCTTCAAATGGTGACCAGCCACATTTATACAAAATATTATCTTTTGAAACCTTCCATTTTTTATTAGGATTAACAAGTACCAGGTCAGCATAATAGTCCTGTTTTATGTATCCTCTTTTTTCAATGTTGAAAATCTGGGCAGGGGCATGGCACATTTTTTCAACCACTTTTTCTAATGAGATAAAACCATGGTGGCTTTTTTCAAGCATTGCTACCAATGAATGCTGTACAAGTGGGCCTCCTGATGGGGCTTTCAGGTAAGGGTTGTTTTTTTCTCCCAGGGTATGGGGGGCATGATCTGTTGCAATTACATCCAGCTTATCGGCCAAAAGGGCATTCCACAAAGCATCTCTGTCTTTATAGGTTTTTACTGAAGGGTTCCATTTTATCAGGGTTCCATGCTTTATATAATCACACTCATCAAACCATAAGTGGTGAACGCAAACTTCAGCAGTAATTTTTTTGTCTTTTATTTTCCCTTCTGAAAATAATGCCATCTCTTTGGCTGTTGAAAGGTGCAATACATGTAGCCTTGCCCCATATTTTGCAGCTAACCCAACTGCTTTTGATGATGACCTGTAGCAAGCTTCATCACTCCTTATGTGGGCATGCCTTGATATGGGAATGTTCTCACCATACCTTCCATCAGCAATTTTCAGGTTATCCTGGATGGTTTTTTCATCTTCACAATGGGTAGCAATTAAGGTAGGGGCATTTCTAAAAATTTCAGTAAGGACCTTTTCATCATCAACCAACATATTCCCTGTTGAAGCCCCCATAAAAACTTTAATCCCACAAACTTTGGCAGGGTCTGTTTTTAACACTTCATACAGGTTATTATTTGAGGCTCCCATGTAAAAGGAGTAATTAGCCCGTGATACTTCTGAAGCCCTTTTATATTTTTCTTCAAGAAATTCCTGGGTAAGGGATTGTGGGTTGGTGTTGGGCATTTCCATGTATGAAGTGACCCCACCAGCTACAGCAGCAGCACTTTCTGTTGCAATCTCTCCTTTATGGGTCAGCCCTGGCTCACGGAAATGGACCTGGTCATCAATTACCCCTGGGATAAGGTATAAGCCTTCAGCATCAATAACCTTGAAAGTATCAATGGGCAAATCTTTAGGCAAAACACTGGGATATATTGTTTCTATCATTTCCCCATTAACTAAAACACTCCCTTTGAAATTTAACCCATCATTTATAATGGTTGCATCTTTTATTAATATCTTCATTCCATCCTTTTTTACAAAGTTACAGTTTTCTACCCATCTAAAAATAAAAAAGGTTGCACCTGGCAACCTTCTTTGAATAGCAATATTTTATCATTAATCTTTTGTACTTAATCCTTATTCCTTCATCCTTAACATTTAACCCTTCCTCTCGTATTTCCTGAACCAGCTATTCATTTTCATTTTTAGCACCCCCCACAAAGCTTCACTGAAAATGCCACCACTCATTTTTGATGTACCTTCCTGCCTGTCAGTAAACACAATAGGTACTTCCACAAGGTTAAAACCAAATTTGTGGGCAGTAAATTTCATTTCAACCTGGAAACCATACCCTTTCATTTTTATCTTATTGAGATCAATGGTTTCAAGCACATTCTTTTTGTAGCATTTAAAGCCTGCTGTGGTATCATGAATTTTCATGCCAGTTACAATGCGCACATATTTTGAGGCAAAATATGACATTAACACCCTACCCAAAGGCCAGTTAATAACATTTATCCCTGAAACATACCTTGAGCCAATAGCTACATCTGCTCCATCTTTTCCTGCCTGGTAAAGCCTTTCAAGGTCATTAGGGTTATGTGAAAAATCACAATCCATTTCACAAACAAAATCATACCCTTTTTCAATAGCCCACTTAAAACCTGCAATATAAGCCGTACCCAAGCCCAGTTTCCCTTTTCTTTCAACCATGAAAAGTTTATCAGGGAACTCAGGTTGCAATTTCTTTACAATATCAGCTGTACCATCAGGTGAGTTGTCTTCAATGATTAAAAGGTGGAAAGGTGTATTCAGTTTGAACACAGTCCTCACCATCTTTTCTACATTCTCTTTTTCATTATAAGTAGGTATAATTACCAAACATTTATCCACGGCTTCAATACTTTATTTATTAAAAAAACGAAATTACACTTTTTATTTTAACAAAAAAGGGAATAGTTTATTGCTGAACAACTATTTTTATGAGGTAGCAGTTATTTATTGGTGAAATAGGAAAAATGGAAATAGTACAAGTTAGCTTAAATATTAAAACCCATGCTTCTGAATTAATTAAATTGATAGGTGCTTATATGGTTGATGAAATGGGGGCAGGAAAGCCAATGAGGCAGGGAATGGATAGAAAAATCCTGGAAGGCTTAAAAAATAATAAAGCCTACCTGGGGTTTTTTGTGAAAGTGGAAAGCAGCTATGTAGCCTTGGCAAATTGCAATTTGCTTTTCTCAACATTTGCAGCCAAACCTTTGGTCAATATCCATGATTTTATTGTCCTCCCTGAGTACAGGGGTAGGGGGATTGCCCAATTCCTTTTAAAAGGGATAGAAAGATATGCCATTGAAAATGGGTATTGCAGGATAAACCTGGAAGTAAGGGAAGACAATGTTAAAGCTCAAAAATTGTATAAGAAAATGGGGTTTGGGGATTGCTCTCCAAACATGGTTTTTTGGGAAAAGAATCTTTAGAACATAAATAGGTTGGTTAAAAGATGATAAAACATATACTGGTTTTCATAATATTGATGGTTTTTGTCTCGTGCAATATAAAGGATAAGAAAAACCAAAATCAACTTACCATATTTTGTGCATCCAGCCTTACAGATGTAATTACCGAGCTTATTGATGAATTTGAAGAGGGCAATAATGTAAAGGTAAAACTTAATGTGGCTTCCTCTGGCACATTGGCGAGGCAAATAGAATTTGGGGCATCAGCAGACATCTTTATTTCAGCAAACAAAAGGTGGGTTGATTACCTGGAAAGCAGTAACCTGATCAAAGAAAATACCATTGCAAAGTGTGCTGGCAATTCATTGGTAGCCATTGCCCCAGTTGATTTAAAAGTTGATACATTCCTATTTGATGGTAATAATTCTTTCCCTGCATCTTTTGATGGTTACCTCTCTATTGGAGACCCTGGTTATGTGCCGGCAGGAGCATATGCAAAGCAGGCTTTGGTAAACATGGGGTATTATGATGTGTTAAACTTACGCCTATTGCCGGCAAAAGATGTGAGGGCTGCTTTAATGGTTGTAGAAATGGGAGAAGCAGAAAGAGGGATCGTGTACAGAACTGATGCAATTAAATCAACAAAAGTTGATATTATCGGGTACATACCTTCATCAATGCACAAGCCTATATTATATTATAGTGTAATATTAAAAAACCATAAGCCAGGGTTAACAACAGATTTTTATACATTTATCCAATCAAAAAGGGCAAAACAGGTTTGGGAAAAATATGGGTTTGCTCTATAAAATGTATGGGATTATTCAATTTTACACAGGAGGAATTAGCTGCCATTATTTTATCAGTAAAGGTTGCTCTTGTTTGCACACTTTTGGCAATGCCTTTTGCAATAGGTATTGGTTGGTTTTTTGCCAGGAAAAGCTTTTTAGGCAAACCCATTATTGAGGGTATTTTTCATTTACCACTTGTCCTTCCTCCTGTGACCACTGGCTACCTATTATTGCTTGTTTTTGGGGTGAATGGTTTTTTAGGGAAGTTCTTGTTTGAACAATGGGGGATCAAAATAGCCTTTTCATTCTGGGCTGCTGTATTGGCTTCCATGGTTGTTTCATTTCCACTTATCACACGTTCCATTCGTTTGGCAGTTGAATTGGTTGATAAAAATTATGAAGAAGCAGCCAGGACATTAGGGGCATCTGGGCTAAGGGTATTTTTTACCATTACATTGCCTTTGGCCCTGCCTGGTATTATTAGTGGGTTCATCCTGGGGTTTGCGCGTAGCCTTGGCGAATTTGGAGCAACCATCACCTTTGCCGGAAACATACAGGGCGAAACACAGACCTTGCCACTGGCAATCTTTTCCAAAATGCAAATACCAGGACAAGAATCTTCAACATTTAAATTAATGCTTGTTTCTGTGGTTATTTCTTTGTTGGCAATGGTAGGTGCTGAATACATTAATAAAAGGATATTAAAAAGAAAAAGAAGGTGAAGCCATTTGTTCAGTTAGATATACAATTAAAAAAGGGTAACTTCTCCCTTCAAATTGAAGAACAAATACCTTCAGGGATTACAGGGGTATTTGGTTCTTCAGGGCATGGCAAAACAAGCCTGTTAAAAACCATATCTGGGATTTTTACTCCTGATCGGGGAAGTATTAATATTAATGGGCATGTGGTGTTCAGTAGTAAAGACAAAATAAATATCCCCATAAAAGATAGGAAAATAGGTTATGTATTTCAGGAAGATAGGTTATTCCCACATTTAACAATCCTGAAAAACTTGAAATATGCAATTAGTAAGAATGATAAAATTGAGCTAGAAAAGGTTGTTCATATTTTAAAGATTGGTCGTATATTAAATAAACATCCCGAAGAATGTTCAGGGGGAGAAAAGCAAAGGGCAGCAATAGCACGCGTTTTGTTAAGTTCTCCCAGGTTAATCCTGCTTGATGAGCCATTTTCTGCTGTTGATAATCGTTTAAGGAAAAACATTATCCCATATTTAATTGAAATTAATAAGGTATTTAATATCCCAATGGTTGTAGTTAGCCATGATCTAACTGATTTATTAAGCCTGACTAATCACATAACATTATTGAATAATGGTAGGGTTCAAAGATCAGGGAAATTTCATGACCTTATTTCTATTGAAAGGAATATTACATTGATGCAGGGAACAGGGTTATGTAATGCGTTTTCTTTGTCAGTGTCAAATATTGACCAGCAAAAAAAAATAGTATTTTTAAAAAATACCTCTCATGATTTTACTCTTCAGGCAATATTGCAGTCTTTTAAAAAGGAAATTAAGGTTGGTGATGAAGTAAAAGTATTAATTCGGCCAGAAGATATTTCGCTATCTCATTCTTCAATAAGAGGAATTTCATTAAGAAATCAATTAAAAGGGGTGATCATAAAGGTATTTTTAAAGGATGGTTACTCATTTTGTTTGGTTGATGTAGGTGAAAAATTGCTAGTTGAGATAACTGAAGCATCAAAAAGAAGTATGGATTTGAAAGAAGGGAATGAGGTATATTGCCTATTCAAATCTGTTGCATTGAAAATTATCTAAAAAAATACACAAATAATCAAATTGAAAATCAACACGTTGCTTTTGGGAGGATAAAAAAAAGTAAAAAAAGTTTCACAAAAGCCTTGCAGAAACGAAAAACCTGTTTACATTTGCAGCCGCTTTACAGGGGTACTTTATGGTTACTAAGCCTGTGGGTTTAAGGGGCTTTGTTTTTTTGTTTTTTCCCAGCTGT
>JANQHI010000014.1 GCA_028282705.1 Prolixibacteraceae bacterium
GGCTGCTTTGGCCTCATTGTAACCCAGCCTGGCTGCATCATACATCTCCCTCTCGAAATTCCTGTCTGCCCTGGTGATGGCATCATCATAGGCTTTCTGCGCTTCAACCATTTTTGCTATAAAGCCCCTGATCTCTTTAATCCTCCTAATTGGGTATGATTCCCCAGGTTTAAAATCCAATGCAGACCTATATTTCCCAATAGCCTCAACAAATTCCTCTTTGTCATAGAGCTGGTCAGCCTGGGCTATTAACTCATCATAGGCTTTATCTTTTTGTTTTTGTGCTGCAAGCAATTGAGCCTCTTCAGCTGCCTTTGCCCTTGCCTGGTCCGCCAAAATGGATTCAATCCTGGATATCATTTCATCAGGATAGGTTTCATCTGGCTTTATTTGTTTAGCTGATGTATAATTCCTTTTTGCATTGTCAAAGTTTTCTTCCTTAAAATATTGGTCTGCTTTTGCAATGGCAGCATCATATGCGTTTTGTGACCTGGCTAAGCCTGCTATTATCCTGTTTATTTCAACTATCCTGCCTTGAGGGTATTGTTCTTCTTTTTTAAGCTTCAATGCAGCCATATACCCTTCCTTGGATGCCTGGTAATTCTTTTGGTTAAAATTATTATCTGCCTGGGAGATCAACTCATCATACTGTTTGTCCCTTTGCTTATTTGCAGCCAATACCCCTAATATCTTATCAATTTCTGTAATTTGCCTGGTAGGATAACGTTCATCAGGTTTAATGGCCAATGCTTCCTGGTACAACCCTTTGGCAGGTTCATAACTAGACGCTTTGAATGCATTGTCAGCCTCCCTGATTTTTGCGTTATATGCTTTAATAATCCTGGCTAACTCTTTACCATGCTTTAAAATCAAATTAATTTCTTCTATCTGGTCCAAAGGATATTGTTCTGATGGTTTTACAGCACTGGCCTGTTCATAATCACGCAATGCCTTTTTATACTCTTCCTCAGAAAAATACTCATCAGCAGATGCAATTAAACTATTGTATTTCCTGTCCTCTTCAGTTCCCCCCATTAAACTCCTGACATGTTCCAGTTTTTGTAATGCAATAGCATCACCAGGCTTAAAAGTGAGGGCAAATTTATAAGATGCCTCAGCCCTGAGGTATTGGTTTTTCCCCAGGAATTTATTCCCATCTTTAACAGCTGCCCTGTAACGTGAATATTGTTTTGATTGTATGGAAATATTTGCAACATGATCCTCAATCATTTTTATCTGGTCCTTAGGATATTGCTCATTGGGGCGTAACTGCAAAGCCTGCTGGTATTTTTCTTTTGCCTCATCCCATAGCAACTCATCATACAATTTATTAGCTTCAGCAATTAAGGCACCATACCCTTTTTGAGGTTGCTGCCCTGGTGCATAACGCATTGCAGCTAACAAGTCATTAATTTCATTTATCCTGTCAACTGGGAATTGCTCTTCAGAAAACAATTTATTGGCAGCCATATAACCACTTAAGGCTTTCTTATAATCTGCCTTATTGTAGTTATTACCAGCTTCTTTTAAATACCTGTCATATTCCTGCTTAAGTATCTTTAATTCTCCTGATACCTGTTTCTGTAATTGCTCACCTGCTTTATTAAGTTGTTTGGATTTAAGTATGGCCTGGTCTATTTGTTTCCTTATCTGGTTATCATCATAATAAACTTCTGATATAAAATTGTCTACTTGCTTTTTATAATAGATTTTCTGAATGGTGTTTTCTGAAAAAGTTTTATCAATTCCCTTAATTTCAGCAAAAAGGCTTTGTTCAATTTCAAAAGCAGGAAACTCAGGGTTACTTTTTAATACTTCTTCAGGGACAATTGTTGACACGACAATTTTTTTGGGGAAACAATCTTCCCTGGAAAATATTAATGTGTACTCATGGTTGAATTTTAATGACAAAGAAAATTTACCATTGCCAGCAATTTTCATATTCCCCTCCAGGGCATCATTTGTATATATGTCTATGGAAGCACCTGAGGTTTTCCCACTTTCAGATGAGATTTTTCCACTTATTGTCAAACTATTACTAAAAAGTTTTCCAAAAACCAGGAAAACCAACACAATAATTGCAAAGGTTACCAGAATTCTTCCCTTAGATTGCCTCTTCATGTGGCTAAATTTACGTCCTTAATAATAACGGGTTAATATTCAAATCATTATCCTGAATAATTAAAATTATTCAATTACCATTAAAATCCACCCCATAATCATTCCCAATAATTGTTTTTTATTAACATATCATTATTCATAAATAGCGTTAGAATATGTTACGTCCAAAATGGACATGGGTTCTGTATTTTATTCCTAAAATTTATAGATGCCTTCATACAAAATGAATATATTTAGCTTTTCTTGTGTAACAGGTTTATAAACCAATCCTTTAAAATAATAAATTATCAGGACATGAAGCGCGAATCCAGTTTGTTTGAAGCCATAATTCCTTTGCTGGTACTGATTTTCCTTTTATCCTTCAATGTTTTGTTTTTTGAAGATACATTGGCAGGTTCTAACCAAATTGCTTTGTTATTGGCGGCATCCATTGCCACTATTATAGCTTACAGGCTTGGGCTAACCTGGGATACAATAAAGAAAAAGATTGTAGGTACCATTGGCTCTGCTATGCCTTCAATGCTTATCCTGTTGTTAATTGGCTCTTTAGCAGGAACCTGGATGATCAGTGGGATTGTTCCTGCAATGATCTATTATGGGTTAGATATAATCAGCCCTAAAATGTTCCTTTTCACTGCAGTTATTGTTAGTGCCATTGTAAGCCTGGCAACAGGTAGCAGTTGGTCGACCATTGCTACTATTGGTGTTGCATTGCTGGGGATTGGAAAGGCTATTGGCATTAATGAAGCTGTGGTAGCAGGTGCTATTATCAGTGGGGCTTATTTTGGCGATAAAATGTCACCCCTTAGTGATACCACCAACCTGGCTCCTGCAATGGCAGGGACTGACCTATTCACCCATATACGTTACATGGCATTTACCACTGTCCCTTCTATACTGATAGCTTTGGTAATTTTCCTGTTCATAGGTTTCAATATTGATTTTTCAAGTTCTGTTGTTGATGTTGCTGATGTAAAGGTGGCAATAGAAGGCACATTTAGCACCAATCCTTTATTGTTCCTGGTTCCCATAATACTTTTCACCATAATTATTATGAAAGTCCCTCCCCTGCCAGCCCTTATGGTTGGAACATTGTTGGGAGGGGTAGCAGCTATTATTTTTCAGCCTCAAATAATCACTGCCATTTCAGGTGAGGTGGCAAATTACTGGAAAGCATCATATATTACCCTAATGCAGTCTATGTTTGGAGATATCAGTTTAACCACCAACAACCCTGATGTAAATGAACTGCTAAGTACCTCTGGGATGCGTGGCATGCTGGATACCATTTGGCTTATCCTGTCTGCTATGGTTTTTGGTGGGGTAATGGAATCAGCTGGGCTGTTGAAAAGGATCACCAAGCCTATTGTAAAAATGGCAAAAAGCACAGGTAGCATTGTAGCATCAACTGCTGCAACTTGCATTTTTTTCAATACCACAGCTTCTGACCAATACATCTCATTGGTTGTACCAGGCAGGATGTTCCGCAAAACATTTGAAGACAAAGGGTTAAAGCCAGAAGTGCTGAGCAGGACATTGGAGGACAGTGGGACTGTTACTTCAGTATTAATACCCTGGAATACCTGTGGTGCCACACAGTCAAGGATATTAGGGGTTTCTACTTTTGACTATTTCCCTTATGCTTTTTTTAATATAATAAGCCCATTTATGACCATCCTGTTTGCTTATTTAAATATCAAGATCAGGAGGTTTACAAACCAAGGCAAAGATGAAGTTTTAGAGCCAGTTAAATAGTAAAACATTTACCACTTACTTGGTGGTGGCAGATGTAAGCTATTCATGGGTTAGTTTTTAGTAAACTGGACATTTCCTGAGGCAAACATTTTATAATACCTTTTTTTATATTCTTTGGGGGTTGTGCCAGCAATCCTTTTAAATACTTTCCTGAAAGCACTAAAATCTTCATACCCGGTCTCAAGGCATACTTCTTCAATCCCCTTTCCTGAATATTCCAGTAGTTTCTTAGCCTTTTCAACCCTTACGCGTTGCAAGTATTCATATGGGGTATTGCCAGTAGCTTTTTTAAACCTCCTGATAAAGGTCCTTGGGCTCATATTTGCCTTTACAGCCATCTCATTCAGGCTAAGGTTTTTTGAGAATTCATCCTCTATAAAATGTTGGGCATTCTTCACCCCTTCATCTTGATGGTTTTTTTGCTGGGTAAAAATAGAATATGTTATTTGCTGGGTATCATGGATATGAATAAGGAATATTTTTGAAAGGGTTATTGCTGCATGCCTCCCAAAATATTTTTCAACCAAATAGATCATCATACTTGTAAATGAATAGGCTCCCCCACTTGTATAAATGCGTCCATTTTCAGCAATAATTTTATGGTCTACCAAAGTAACATTTGGGTACATTTTCCTGAACATTTCAGCCCCAAGCCAATGGGTTGTGGCATATTTACCATCCAGTAACCCTGTTTCTGCCAACAGAAATGCCCCCATGCAAATGGATGCCAATTCACTGCCATTTTCATATTGCTTTGTAATCCATTTAATCACATCTTGCTCCCTTTGCAACACAAGCCCCGTTTTTTCAGCCTGCATGGCAGGGATGATCACCAGGTCATAGGATTTATTATTATAAATGGTTGAATGGCTGCTTACATTGGGTATCTTTAAATTGGCTCCTTGTTCAATAGTTGTAGAAACAATTTCAACATCCAGCTGCTTATTTTTGGGGTTCAACTGAAAACCTTCCAGTATCCCATTTGTTTGGTTTAATATATCATATGGACCTATGACACTACTCAGTATGGCATCTTCATAATTTAATATGGCAATTCTCATGATGTAAAGATAAGCACATTATTTGGCAATATCAACTATAATATTTGTCAATATTGCCATTTTAAAGCCAGCTAAAAAACAATAGTTTTGAGTCAGGTCAATTTATAAATTATTAATATCTATACCATGGAAAAAAATGTAGTGAACTGGTTTGAGATACCAGTGGATGATTTAAACAGGGCAAAAAAGTTTTATGCTGATTTATTGGGGGTTGCATTGAATGACCTTCCTATGCCTGGTTCAGAAATGAGTGCTTTTGAGTGGGTCCAAGGTGGTGAATTTGCTACTGGGGCATTGGTCAAATCTGAAGGTTATGTCCCTTCTGCAACAGGGACAACTGTTTATTTTTCTTGTGAAGATTTAGCAGATAACCTGGCTAAAGTAGAAGAGTTGGGAGGAAAAGTTTTAATGCCAAAAACATCAATTGGCGAGCATGGGTTTATTGCACACCTCCTGGATACTGAAGGGAACAGGGTTGCACTGCACTCTGCAAAGTAGAAAAACTTATTTAAACTCTTAAATATGCCTCCCATATAGATTGGGGGGCTATTTTATTTAAATAACTTCTTAAGCCCTTTCCCTAATTTGTCCAGTGATTTTTTTAGGTCATCAGCAGAAGATTTTTTAACCTCTTCCATAATCTGTTTCCTGGCATCAGCCAGGTCAAGGCTAACATCAGGGTTGCCAACAGGTCCTTTTATATTCACTGTGGCAGGCACTTTTTTGATCCTCTCCTGCCCTGGCAGCACCCCTAAAATAGATTGTATATCATCACCAAAAGCCTCACGCTCGACAACAAAATCCATTTTCATATTTAATAGGCTGGTTGGGCTTAAGCTCCCTGTTATAGTAGCATCCTGCCCTGCCACTTTTGTATGGAAAGGCTTTAACAACAGGTCCCCTTTTTTTACTGTAAAATGGGCAATAAAATCATCAATTACCACATTCTTTAACTTTTCTTTTTTCAGGATACCTTCAATCTTCCCAAAAGTTGGGGAATCAATAATTTGCAAGTTTTTGGTACTGAACAGCCCATTGCCATCAATGGTTGGTGAAACCAATTTCATAGCAGGGTTTAGCTGCCCTTTCATGTTGAATTTAGAGCTAAACCTCCCCTGGCTTTTCCCTGCAAAAGGCATTATTTTCCTGAATCCTGACAATGATTTATAGGCTGTTGGTAAATTAAAATCAGCAACATCAAAACCAAAATCAAAGAAAGGCCTGTTGGCTTCATTGTTTTTATAAGAACCTGTAAGTACAAGCTGACCATCAAGCATTTGCATTTTTAACCCATCCAGGTTAAGCTTTTCATCTTTTATGGTTACTAACCCATTTATATCAGTAATAGGAAGCCTGTCAATAACAGCCTTTTTTACCAATGAGGTAAATCTTAAATCCATTTTTGGAGGGATATTAAATGCCATCACTTCCTCCTGTGGGCCTTCTACTTTACTTTCTTTGCTAGCTTCTTTTGTGTTCTCAGGTGTAGGCTCATTAGTAACTTTTGCTTCAGCCTGGATGGCCATTAGCTCATTCAGGTTTAAGAAATTTGAATTCAATTGCAAATTACCCATGAGGTTGCCATTATTAAAAATATAATCCAGGTAATTTGAAACAGCCCCCTTTAGTTGGATATCACTACTTCCTATTTTCATAAAGAAGTTTGACAATGTAATCTTTTGAGGAGAAAAGCCCAATTCTCCTGATGGGATAAAAATAGCCTGCCTAAGCCCAGGGTCTTTGACCACAATGTTTGATAATGTGACAGCCCCTTCTGAGTTTATCCCTCCATATTCTTTTGATTCAATTGCTGCATAAGCCCCACTAACAGAAACATCCACGTCAAGGATACCCTGCATATCTATGCTGTCCATTGGCAATGCATCTTTTAGCTGGTTAAAATCAACTTTACCAACTACTGCCCCATCAAATTGCAAGCCTGATATCAGGTTTCTCATTACCAGGTGCATATCCATGGGGTTATCTTTCACTTCAGCATGTGCATTTTTCAGTTCTATTGAAGTTAGGTCAAGTTCCCCCTGAGGTTTGCTTATTTTTAGCAATGCCCCAATATTCTTTATCTCTTCAGGAAGGCTTTTGTATTTAAATTTCCCATTGTTAACATCCAAGACCATATCAAATTCAGGATATTGGCTTTCAAAATATTTTCCTTTAAAGTATCCTTTAAAAGAACCATTCCCAGAGGTTTCCATCCCTTCCAGGTACCCTGCATAGGCAGGAGGTACCAAAGCCAGCATATTTTCCAACCCTGAAGTTTTTGACTGGAATTTAAGGTCAAAATACATGCTATCATTGGGGATCCTTATATTTCCTGAAACATTAATGGGCAGCTTATTTACCAGCAGTTCATTTTCTCCCAGGGCAATATCCATGGTTTCATAATTGATGCTAAGTACAGAATTAGCTTCCAGAGATGTATTGGAAATATAGGTAACTGAATCATAATCCATGGAAAATCGCGCAACTTTCCCTGTTGATGTAATGTTAGCATTAGCTCCATACATCTTTCCATTCAGGTTAAAATCAGAGTCAATGAATTCAATTAAAAAATCCAATGGCTCATCTTTATAAATTACTGAAGCATTGTTTATAAGCACTTTATCTAACAAGAGTGTAAACCCATCTTCATCTTTAGTAACTACCTCTTTTGTTGTTTGTGGTTCAACTTCTGGTACTTTTACTGCTATATCCCAATTTGCCTTTCCAAATTCATTTACTTTCAGGAACAATTCTGGATCATTTAATATGACTTTATTGATGCTTATTTCTCCCCCAAATAAAGAAAATAGCCCCATATTGGTTTCTATAGACGGAATTTTTAACAATGTGTCTTGCTGAAAATCTCCAGTGCCAACCACCAATACATCATTGAGGGTAAGGTTTACCTTTGGAAATGACTTTAACAAAGAAAGTTTCAATGCTGAAAACCCCACATTGGCATCAACTTGCTTATTGATGGTGGCTTTTGTTTTCTGCAAGATTGCACTTTTGAATAAAACTGGTACACCCAGGAGGGTAATTATAATAATTGAGAAGATGATAAGAAAGGTGATGGCTATTTTTTTCATGGATTTGTATTTTTTATTGCTAAGTCTTACTTTTTGTTCCTTTCTTTTTTTGTATTAAATTTTTACCCTTACTTGCCTTCAATTATAACCATGGTTCGATAAGCTCACCATGACTTTTAGGCTAAACAAGTACATTATTATTTGTTTTCTTCTATTATCAGTTTGCGTAACATTTGTAAAGCTGTATGGCTTGTCCTCAAAATATTCCTTTCCCTGTTTTTCATAAAAACAAACTTCGTAGCTACAAGTTTTTCCTGCCCAGCTACTGCTATCCACACAGTGCCAACAGGCTTTTCTTCTGTACCTCCATCAGGACCTGCTATTCCTGTGGTAGCTATTGCATAATCAGCTCCTAATGCATCCTTCACCCCTAACACCATTTCAGTGGCTACCTCTTTACTAACGGCTCCTGCCCTATCCAATGTATCTTGTTTAACATTTAATAAGTTAATTTTAGTTTCATTGGCATATGCAGTAATACCCCCTTTGTAATATCCAGAGCTTCCAGGGATTGAAGTTACCAGGTGGGAAATGTACCCACCTGTGCAGCTTTCAGCCACTGCCAGTTTTTTTCCTAACCCAGCCAGTTGGTTCCCAACTACTTCAGGGAGCTGTTCATCATCATAACCATAAATTGCCTCACCCAGTATCCCTTGTAGTTTCTTAACCTGCTCATCTATAATAGCCCCCAGGTTTTCATTGGCATGCCCATATGCACTTAGCCTTAACCTTACAGCCATAGGGCTGGGTAAATAAGCCAACTTAATATCCTCTGGCAACCCTTCTTCAAACCCAGCCAGCTTTTCAGCCAAGAATGATTCAGGGATACCTTGTGTCAGCACTGTTTTATGGACAATATTTTTTAGCATGCCCATTTTTTTTAACCTGGGCAAAACCTGCTCCCCAACCAGGTATTTCATTTCAAAAGGCACACCTGGCACTGACACAAAAATGGTATTGTTCCTTTCAAACCACATCCCTGGCGCAGAGCCTTCATTGTTTTCGAGCACTGTGCAGTTTTCAGGAAGCAATGCCTGGTTTTTGTTTAATTTATTTAATGGCATACCCCTTTTTTCAAACCACTTTTTTATGGAATCAAGAGTAGCCTCATGGAACACCAGCTTTGTGCCAAAATATTCACATAATGTTTTCCTCGTAATGTCATCTTTTGTGGGGCCAAGCCCTCCTGTAATAATTACCAGACCAACCTTATTTTCCGCATTTTGGAGGGCATCTTTAATATGTACAGCATCATCAGCAACTGAAGTAACCTGATAAATTTCAATGCCTGCCTGGTTTAGTTGTTGGGATATCCAGGCTGAATTGGTATCAACCACCTGCCCAATCAATATCTCATCCCCAATGGTAATAATTTCAGCTTTCATTTTCAAAATTTTTCAAGTAAGCCAGGCGTTGCAATAAAGTAGGATGTGAATAATGGAAGAATACATACCTGGGGTGTGGGGTTAGGTTACTCAGGTTTTTTACTGAAAGCTTTTTTAATGCTGAAGCCAATGCATCAGGTTGGTAATGTTTTGCGGCAAAAGCATCTGCCTGGTATTCATTTTTGCGTGAAAGGATATTCATAAATATGCCCAGCACAAATGAAACAGGCGAATAAAGTGTTGCAAAAGCAATCAGCCCAATATGGAAATTTGGTTCTGAAACCCCAAGTGCCAAACTTAGCTGCTGGCTTTTTACCAACAAACCAAAAATGAACAAGATAAACCCAGTTTGGATAAGAGAAATGGCCAGCCCCTGGTAAACATGCTTCTTTTTATAATGCCCTATTTCATGAGCCAGGACAGCTACCAACTCAGGGATTTCAAGGTCTTCAATGAGGGTATCATATAGCACAATCCTCTTTTTTGCCCCAAGCCCTGTAAAATAAGCATTGGCTTTGGTTGATCGTTTTGAACCATTAATCACAAAAATATTATCCAGTTTAAATCCTACTTTATCAGAAAATGATTTGATGGCATCTCTTAACTCCCCTTCTTCCAAAGGGGTTTGTTTATTAAAGAGTGGGACTATCAGGTTAGAATAGAACATGGACATAAAAATGGTAAAAATAGCTATTACTGCCCAAGCAAATACCCAGAACAGGTTTTGGGTTTTCTGATAGATCCAGATGATCAGTGCCAGCAAGCCCCCTCCAATGATTGCCCCAACCAGCCATCCTTTTATTTTATCCACGACAAATGTCTTGGGGGTAGTTTTATTGAACCCATATTTTTCTTCAATTTTGAATGTATCATAAATTGAAAATGGGGTATTGATGATGTCAGATGCCAGCATTAATACCCCAAAAAACAAGAAAGCCACTAATATTGGGTGCGCTGTGTATGCATAAGCCCAGTCATTTACCAGGGCAAACCCATAAAACAAAAACATGGCTAAAATGACCATGAAATTAACCCCGCCAGTTAGTATCCCAAAACGATGGTTTTCTTTTTGGTAGGCTTGTTGTTTCCTGTACTTTTCTTCATCATAAATTCCTTTGACCTCTTCAGGTAGTTGGTCGCTCCAGCGCGTTGAATTAAGGTAATCCAGGTACCTCTCAAAAAGGTATTCAGCAATGATGATACTTATAATAATATAAAAAAGTGTGTTATGCATATCTCTTTCCTTTTACAGGAAAACAAAGATAGCAACAATCTTGGAAGTAAAGTTTTGAAAACCTAATTGAGTAGGGCTGTCCTTATGGATTAAGGAAAAAACAGGCAAGTACATGAAGTGAGGGCTTTACTCTGAAGTAAAACCCCCACTATAAGTATTTTTAGGCTGACTTTGATTCAGGGGTATCACACCCTTCCCTATATTCAGCAATTATTTCTTTCACCTGGGTAGGAGAAACACGGCCATACACCTTTTCTCCAACCATTACAACAGGAGCCAGGCCACAAGCACCCACACACCTGAGGCTGCTTAATGAGAATTTCCCATCTGGTGTGGTTTGCCCTACTTCTACATTTAATTGCCTTTTTAATTCAGACAATACCTGTTCAGCCCCCCTGACATAACATGCAGTTCCCATACAAATGGAAATTGGGTTTTCGCCCTGAGGCAGCATGGTAAAAAATGAGTAAAATGTAACTACCCCATAAACCTTAGCCACAGAAGTATTCAGCTCACTCGCAATAACCTCCTGAACCTCAGCAGGCAGGTAGCCCAGTTTGCCCTGTACCTGGTGGAGGACATTGATCAATTCCCCTTCATTATTATCGAATTTGGCACAGATATCCTTTATTAATTGGATTGTATTTTCTGCTAATTTTATTTTTGGCATAACGTTAAAATTTTTAGTTGCCAGTTACTAGATGCTAGTGACTAACTTTAACTTCCATTTAATTTTTTCGGTCAAAATATTTGGTATGTAACAAATGATGTGCTTTTTCACTCATTGGTTTACCCAAAAATTCTTCATAGAGCTTGATAATATATGGGTTTTCGTGTGATTTCCGTAAAACCTTATTTTTATCTTCCTGGTAAATAGCCATCTGGCGTTTTTTAATTACCTCAGCATCTCCATGGTGGTATGGCTGGCCACCACCACCAATACAACCACCAGGGCATGACATAATCTCAATGGCATGGAATTCACTTTTACCTGCCTGTATCTCTTCAAGCAATTTACGTGCATTACCCAACCCATGGGCAATACCTATTTTTATTGGAAGCCCATTAAAATCAATGGTAGCCTGGCGCAACCCTTCCATCCCTCTTAATTCTTCAAAATCAAGCCTTGGAAGGTCTTTTCCTGTATGCAATTCGTAAGCTGTACGCACAGCAGCTTCAATTACACCACCAGTGGTACCAAAAATTACACCTGCCCCTGTTGATTCTCCCAGAGGATGGTCAAAGTCCTCATTTGGAAGTTTTTCAAACTCAATGTTTGCTAGTTTAACAAGGGCTGCCAACTCACGCGTAGTAATTGCATGGTCTACATCTGGGTTATCATCTACTTTAAATTCATCCCTACCACATTCATATTTTTTAGCCACGCAAGGCATAATAGATACCACAACCAGGTCGTCGCGTTTCTTACCTAATTTTTCAGCAAAATATGTTTTAGCAATAGAACCAAACATCTGCTGTGGTGAACGCGCAGTTGATGGGATTTCTAACATTTCAGGGAATTGGTGCTCAAAGAACTTAACCCAAGCAGGGCAGCAAGAAGTAAGAATAGGAAGTTTTACCTCTTTGTCTCCCCCTAAAAATTTCTCTAACCTGGACAATAACTCTGTCCCTTCTTCCATGATGGTAAGGTCAGCAGCAAAGTCAGTATCAAACACATAATCAAAACCAAGGCGTTTTAATGCTGATACCAGTTTACCTGTAACCAGAGTACCTGCTTCCATACCAAATTCTTCGCCCAAGGCCGCACGCACAGCAGGGGCTGTTTGCACAACTACTGTTTTATTTGGGTCAGACAATGCTTTAATTACTTTACCTGTTTCATCCACTTCTGTTAAAGCACCAGTAGGACACACTGCAACACACTGCCCACAATATGTACAAACAGAGTGGTCAAGGTTCATTTCAAAAGCCGGGGATACAACTGAATCAAACCCCCTATTGATAGCAGAAAGCACACCTACTGTCTGAACCTCATTACACATCATCTCGCATCTGCGGCACATGATGCACTTATCAATTTCCCTGGTAATGGCAGGGGATGTATCTTCGCGGTAAGTAGATTGCTCACCTTTGTAATGTATTTCCCTTATGCCCAGGTTGTGAGCCATATCCTGCAATTCACAATCGCCTGATTTTGCACATACTAAACAATCTGGCGGATGGTCAGAAAGTATAAGTTCAACCACTGTACGCCTGGCATTGATTGCCCTGATAGAATGCGTGCTTATATCCATGCCTTCTGCTACTTCTGTGCAGCAAGCAGGAGCCAGGTTCCTTCTTCCTTTTACTTCAACAACACAAACCCTGCAACCACCAGGTTTATTTTCAATATTCATGTCATCCAGCTTCATGTAACACAAAGTTGGGATATGGACGCCTACACTTGAGGCAGCTTCAAGAATGGTTATCCCTTTCTTGACAACTACTGGTTTATTATCTATAGTAAGATTGATCATTTCCATTGTATTTTTTCAATATTAAACTAGCTCAATGGCATCGAATTTACACTTCTCATAACACACTCCACATTTAATACACAGTGACTGGTCGATAAAATGAGGTGCGCGGCGCTCGCCTGTAATAGCTCCCACAGGGCAATTCCTGAAGCACAATGTACAACCAGTACATTTATCTTCTTCTATCACATATTGTAGCAAAGCTTTACATTGCCCTGATGGGCATTTCCCATCAACCACATGTGCCTTGTATTCATCTTCAAAATTATGGATGGTAGATAATACAGGGTTAGGAGAAGATTGCCCCAGCCCACACAGTGAAGTATCTTTGATCACATTACTCAGCATTTTAAGGCGTTCAATGTCCTCTTCTTTACCTTTCCCTTCAGTGATTGAATCCAGTATTTCATACAACCTCTTATTTCCAATCCTGCATGGGGTGCATTTACCACATGATTCTTCCAGGGTAAACTCAAGGTAGAATTTAGCAATGGATACCATACAATCATCTTCATCCATTACAATCATCCCTCCTGACCCCATCATAGAACCAGCAGCAACCAGGTTGTCATAATCAATGGGCGTGTCAAGGAAATCTTTTGTGAGGCATCCCCCTGATGGGCCACCTGTTTGGACTGATTTAAATTCTTTGCCATCCTTAATGCCTCCACCAATATCATAAACTACTTCCCTAAGGGTAGTACCCATAGGAACCTCTATAAGGCCTACATTATTGATTTTCCCGGCAAGGGCAAATACTTTTGTACCTTTTGAGTTTTCAGTTCCAATGCTACTAAACCAGTCAGCTCCTTTATTCAGGATTACAGGAATATTTGCAAAAGTTTCAACATTATTTACATTGGTAGGTTTTCCTAGGTAACCTGATTCAGAGGGGAATGGTGGTTTGAAAGTAGGCTCTCCCCTTAACCCCTCCATTGAGTGGATCAAAGCTGTTTCTTCACCACAAACAAATGCACCTGCACCATACCTTAATTCAATATCAAAATTAAAACCTGAACCAAGGATATTTTCTCCCAACAAACCATATTCTCGTGCTTGGTTGATGGCCACTTTCAGGCGTTCAATTGCTAATGGGTATTCAGCCCTAATGTAAATTAAACCAGTATCAGCACCTATACAATAGCCACAAATAGCCATAGCTTCTAATACAGAATGTGGGTCACCTTCAAGTATTGAGCGATCCATAAATGCCCCGGGGTCACCTTCATCAGCATTACAAACTACATATTTCTGGCCGGCCTGTGATTTATGGGTAATTTCCCATTTTAGCCCTGTTGGGAAACCACCACCACCACGGCCACGCAAGCCTGACTTTTTAATTTCGTCAATTACATCAACAGGTGTCATTCCTGAAATACATTTACCCAGAGCCATATAACCATCACGGGCAATGTATTCTTCAATTTGCTCAGGGTCAATAAAACCACAATTCCTGAGTGCAATACGAATTTGTTTTTTATAGAAATCCATCCCTTTTGATGTGGGGATGTTTTCTTCTGATTTTGGGTCTTTATACAGAAGCCTCTCAACAGGGCGCCCTTTAACAAGGTGTTCCTTCACTATTTCCTCTGCATCCTCTGGTTTAACATGTACATAAAATGTATTGTCAGGTAAGATTTTTATAATAGGGCCTTTTTCGCAAAAGCCAAAACACCCTGTCATAATTACCTGTACATCATCCTCAAGCTCACAGCTTTCAATTGTGCTATTAAAACTGGTTTTTATAGCTTCACTGAGAGATGCTTTACAGCCTGTACCTCCACATATTAATACATGCATTTTAAAATCGGCCATATACTATTAGTTTTGAAGTAGGTTTTTATTCATCAATAGTTTTAAAACTGATAGGTATAATCCCATCAACAAGCTCTCCTTTATTAATATACTTGTCAATAATTTCCTGGGCTTTTGTGTTGTTCACATAACCAAAAACTACAGGTTCTTTCCCGGGAAGGATAACCTCCACTGTTGGTTCAGCATAGCAATACCCCATACAGCCTGTTTGGGTTACCACAGCATCAATTGCCTGCCTCTCTGTTTCTTCCACAAAATATTTTAACGTTTCTTTAGCTCCTGAAGCTATCCCACAAGTAGCCATCCCCACTTTCACCTGTATAAGGTTTTCTGGGTGGTCGCTATTTTCGCGAAGTTTGATTTTGGATTGGACTTCATCTTTCATTTTGATCAGGTCATCCAATGTTTTAATCTTTGCCATAAACAATAGTTTCTTTGTTAAAAGCCTATTTACCTAGTTATATTAATTTCTGTTAAGTTATTATCTATCATTTCCTTTAAAGCATTGCGCAACTGGCTGTTTGTTAATGAAATGTTCCCGAGTTTTTGCAATATTTCAGCACTCTTTATTTTATATTCACCATCACCTGTTTTATGGGTATAATGAAAATCGATCCCTTCATGCGAAATTAGCAGCAATATATATGCCTCTGCTAAATCGCCAATGGCAGGCCTGTCAATATGGTTATGTTTAAAAACAGCTTTAACACAAGTACCTTTTCCAGGGGCACTTTGCAACTCGAATGAACCTCCTGTTTGTTCAGCATTTTGCTTAAAAAATGACAAGCCTAAGCCAATTTTCCTTGTCTTTCTTGTTGTAAAGAACGGCTGGACAGCTTGTTGTGATAATTCTTTGCTCATCCCACAACCATTGTCCTTTATTTTGATGGTGTAAAGGTTTAAACTTTTGTCTTCCTCCACCATGATTTCAATCAAGTTTGCTTTTGCAGCAATTGAATTTAGGGTAATATCAGTAATATGGTCAGCAAAAGTTTTCATTTAATTTCAGTATACCTACCCATTTTTTTGTTCAGTGCCATTTTGATTTCAGAAAAATGGGGTTTAGTCATAAAAAAGGATGTTTTTCCTTTGCCAATATCATCTAAATGGTGGGCATCTGAATTGCTTACTAATGTTAAATTATTGTGAATTCGATAGTGTTCCCTTGCTTGTTTTTCTTTTGTAAAGGTGTTGGTTTCCAATGCATCAACTGCTAAGTTGGGTGGGAGGAATGCCAGCTGGCTATAAATACTGCTTGTGGGCTTATCAATGTGAGCAGGAATAAATATGCCTCCCATTGAATGAACTTTTTCTTCCACTTCATTTATGCCAATATCTAGGGCTGCAACCAGCAAGCGCTCCTCAAGTTCCAGGATGTTTTCATTTTTATCAACAACAACCTGGTAACCAAACTTTCCATCTTTGTTTTCAACAACCGGCAAATGGCTGTCCATAAAAACCTGAAAATGCCTTAACCCCTCAGGTGTTTCAAAAAAAGCCAGGCTGTGTACTTCTTCTTTGGTATTGATTTCAACACCACATAATACATAAATACCATAACTTTCAGCAATATCTTTAACAACAAGGCAATTTTTAGTGGAGTTATGGTCAGTAATACCTATGACCTGCAGGTTTTGTTTTTTAGCTTGTTGCACTATTTTTCCTGGGCTCATTTCAAGTGATGCACAAGGTGAAAGTACAGTGTGGATATGTAGGTCAGCCCTGAATTCGTGCATGGCTATTTTTTGATTGAACCATATAGCATCCCTGCCATTTCAAATGTACCCAGTTTTGTCCCCAGGATTGGGATACCTTCCCTATTGCTATGCTCAACAGAATCATTATCAGGTTCAAGCCCATTGACCAGGACAATTGCAGCTAAGTCTTTCAGGGAAGCCACAGCAACTATATTCTGGTGGGTTTGCAGGGTAATCCAAACACTGTCTTCTTGAGCATTCCCCAACACATCACTTAGCAGGTCGGACACATACCCCTGCCCTACTTCCCTATCTAACCCATTTTTGCCTGAGAATACTTTTAAATCAAATTCTTCAACTAAATCAATAACCTTCATTTCTCGCTCCTTTTTTATTACAATCTGCTTCAAACCTGCCTTTACCCCAGGTTTTCTCTAAACTTGAAAAAGCTTTTTTTGCACTAATCTTACCTTCTTTTTGCCACCTTTCCTGTAAAAAGACACAATCTGACATTTTTGCTTTCCCCTGAACTATATCTTCAGCAAGTGCCTGGCAATTTGGTGCTCCACAAGCACCACAATCAATCCCTGGCAACTGGCAAATTATTCGTTGGACTTTGTCCATTTTGGTTAAAGCCTTTGCCCTGTCAGAATCCAATTGAAAAATATATTCAGGTTCAATTTTCTCTGCTTTAATTTTTTCTTTTAATGCTGAAAAATCGTTTCCAGCAGGTAGTACTTCACTTGCATTTGGATAACGTTTTGCCCTTCTTTTAAGCCTCTCAACTGTAAGGAACCTGTTACCTGAAAGTAGGATACCGCCAGCACAACTTTGGTTGCACGAACGCAATTCAAGAAAACTTACATCTGGCAGTTTTTCATTTTCAAGTCGTTCAAGGATTTTTACAACATTTTTAATACCATCAATAGCCAATGCCCTTTTATGAAAGGTTTCTGATTCCCCACCTGTAAGGCTCCACATAACTCCTTCCCTGCTTAGGTTTTGCCTTAATCCCGAGCTATCATGAACAGGCTCAGGACTAATAGCTTTCATCACCTTATCAAAAAATTCACTCATATTGATAATACCATTTACTATGGATTCTTTTTCGCCCAGTGGACGTTTCACAGCAGCCATTTTAGCCGAGCATGGGGTTATATAAAAAATCCCAATTTCATCAACTGAAGCCCCATCCTCTTTCAGTTTTTCAATAGCAAAATGAGCTGCCAGGTCATGTGGGGCTTTAATTGGCAGTACTTTATCAACCAAAGCAGGGTAACGCATTTGTACCAAACGCACTATGGCAGGGCAAAAAGATGAAATAAGCGGTTTTTCATTGGCGTGGTCCTCACTGTATTCCCGAATGGAATCAATTAATAATTGTATGGGTTGCTCAACCTCAAACACATGGGTGAAACCTAATTTTAAAATCCCATCATAAACCTGGCTTTCAGAAATGGTTTCGGGAAACTGGCCAATCATCACAGAAGGGAAAAGGGCAACCCTGTATTTATAGTTTTCAATCTGGCTGATATCATCCTGTTCAATATAAAATGCATCAACAGGGCAAACCCGTTTACAGTTACCACAGTCGACACACCTTTTATCGTCAATAACTGCCTTGCCATTTTTAATCCTGATGGCTTCAGTTGGGCATGCTTTAACACAATGGGTACAGCCAAAACATTTTTCAATGTCAACTTTTATTGCATGGTATTTTTTTCCCTCTGCCATTATATCCAGTTCATCAGTTTAACTGTTGTCCCTACTCCTACCTCACTGGTGATTTCCAGTTTATCAGTATTTTTATTCATATTTGATAACCCCATTCCTGCCCCAAACCCCATTTCCCTTACTTCGGGAGAAGCAGTACTGTATCCTTCTTCCATAGCTTTATTTATATCTTCAATGCCAGGACCACTATCTTTAAGGGTAGTTTCCACTTTATTTTCAGATATCTTCACCAATATTTCCCCCCTGTAGGCATGTGCAATGATATTTATTTCAGCTTCATATAAAGAAACCACTATCCTCCTGATTGTTTTTGGACCGACATTCAGTTTTTTCAGCACTTTTTTCACATCACTGGATGCAACCCCTGCTTTGGAAAAATTCCCTCCTTCAACTTTAAATGTATACTCCAGGTTCATTAAAATACTGGTTTTAAGCCCGCACTATAAAGTATGCCACTGGTTTTGTACAATGAATAGCCTGTCTCTAATATGGTTATCCCATTCTCTTTAGCTAATGCAACCATCTCAGGTGTAGCCTGCTTGCCACGTACAAACAAAATATAGCTAATATCAGCCATTTCAGCTGTCCTGACTGCTTGCAGATTGGCAAGCCCTGTTATTAATAAAAGGTTTTCGGATTCAAGCCTAAGGACATCACTCATTAAATCAGAACTAAATGCTTTTTCAACAAGGCAGCTTTTACCCTTATTCCCACAGACCACTTTCGCACTGGTAAGTTCAGCAATTGTTCCTATTGATATTGATGCCATAATCATCCTCCCTGCTTATCTGCTGATTTTTGCCCACCTTATTAAACTATTTCAACCACTATGAACGAAAATCAGTATTTGATACCAATAATTTATTTTATTTTCGCTACAAAGATAAGTTTTCAATACTGTATTAATATATGACATCCTATGTCATTCAACCAGATTTCTTAAATTTATAATGATTTGAAATAACATTAGGAACAGCCAAAAGAACTAACATATGATCTACGAAAAAAAATCATTCAGGAATGAATTAACAGATGACCCTGAACTTCACCAAAAAATTATTGACGTATTGCCTATACCCATATTTTACAGGAATACCAGTGGTATTTACCTGGCATGCAACACTGCCCATGAGAAGTTTATTGGGTTGCCAAAAGAGGAAATTATTGGCAAATCAGTGTATGATGTGCAACCAACTGAAATTGCTGACATTTTCACCACCCGAGATAAACAGTTGCTTGAAAGCCCTGGCGACCAGATTTACGAGACCAAGATAAGGTACCATGATGGTACTATGCGCGATGTGGTTTTTAATAAAGGGGTTATACGTGGAAAAGATGGGAACATCATTGGTATTGTTGGTTCTATTTTTGACATAACTGACAGGAAGAGGGCTGAAGACAACCTGGAAGAAGCAAAAGAATCCATGATCATCTCATCCAATATGCTGCATAAAATTACAGCTGGGGTTATTATTGTTGATAAGGATTTTAAAGTAATTGATTCAAACGAAAGTTTTGCCCAGCTTATGGGTGAAGAAACTGAAGAACTTTATGAAACCATACCCGGGTTGCGTGGAGCTGATGTAAAGGTGTTGGTTCCTGAAATAATTTTTAAAATGATTTCCAATATCATGCTTTCAGGCGAAGACAAATTTGAGCGTGATTTTAAATTCCAAAACCGCCTGATGCACATTTCAGTGGTCACCATTTATAAAAACAGGGTTGTAGGTGCAGTTATCCGCGACATGTCTGAGCCTATGCTTGGCAGGGATGAAATTATTAACCGCGCAAAAAGGGTTAATAAACAAAACATTGAAACAGTGCAAAAAATTGCCTACCTGCTTGGCGAAAATGCCTCGCAAACAGAAGAACTGTTGAACTCTATTATTGAAACATACCGCTATGGGGACAACGAATAATTACCATGTTGAAATAGACATGCAGCAAAAAGCACCTAAGGGTGAAATTGCTTGTGGCGATGTGTTCCAATCAAAAATTATCAGGGAAGAAGGAAGGACAATCCTTGTATTAAGTGATGGCATTGGGCATGGCATTAAAGCCAATGTGTTGGCTACCTTAACAGCTACCATGGCCATTAATTATTCAACCTCACATACCAAGCCTGAGGTTGCAGCCCAAATCATTATGCGTGCCCTACCCAAAAGCAGTGATGGCAAAGAAAGCTATGCAACCTTCACAGTAATAGAGATTGAAGATGACCGTAAAGTGAGGATCATTAATTATGATAACCCCAGGGTAATTATTTTGCGTGGTAACAAAGAAATCAACCCCAAGGAGTATGAACTAAAGGTTAAAGGAGAAGAAAATGTTGGGAAAATTTTACGTTGCCGCGAATTTAATGCCACCAAAGAAGACCGCATGGTTTTTATGACTGACGGGGTTGTGCAATCAGGGTTGGGAGGCACTAGGTATACCATGGGCTGGGGCGAAAAAAACGTATCTGATTTTGCAATTAAACAGGTGGAAAGAATCCCAGACCTCTCAGCCACTAAACTAGCCAGGAAGATTATTAACCAGGCTGCTATGAATGATTCTTTTGAACTAAAAGATGATACTACTTGTGGTGTGATCTACTTTAGGGAACCCAGGAATTTTATGCTGATCACAGGCCCTCCATTCTATAAAATAAAGGACTTTGATTTTGTTACCCAAATAAAAGAATTTAATGGCAAAAAAGCCATTTGTGGTGGTACTACTGCAGAAATTATAGCCAGGGAACTGGATTTAAATTTTTCCCAGTTAAAGCATTATGCTGATGCTACCATGCCCCCTGCTGCAAAACTGGAAGGCTTTGAGCTGGTTACAGAAGGGTTGCTTACCATGGGCAAGGTCGAGGACATACTGGAAAATTACACTAGTGAAACCAGGCTGGAAAACTCCCCTTCTGATGAGATTGTAAAATTGCTTTTGCAGCATGATGTTATCCATATAATTGTTGGCACCAGGATAAACTGGGCACACCAGGACCCTGACCAACCCAAAGAAATGGAAATAAGGAAATATGTAGTAAAAAGGATCATTAAAATACTGGAGGAAAAATTCTTTAAGAAAATAAAAGCAGAGTTTGTTTGATGCTGGATACTAAATACTGGTTACTGGATGCTGGATTAATGAACAGAATAAATTGGACTCATCACATACAATATTCATACATTCATCTATTTATGCATTTAATTATTTCTTTCTTCAAAGCTTAATTCCCTCTAAACAATAATACTGAAAACCAGGTGCTGGATATTTGATACTGGTTTTTTTGAATATTGAAAATTTCTTATTGATTATTGGATATTTTTTTGCTCTTGAGGCTGAAAACTGGTTACTAGATGCTAGTTGCTGGATTAATCAACTGAATAAATTGAATGAACAGAATAAATTGGACTCATCACATACAACATTCACACATTCATCTATTTATGCATTTCACTATTCCTACATTCAAGCATTAAATCCTTTATCATTCATCCTTAATCCTTTACTTTCTCTTCTTGCTTCTTTCCTGATCTTTTGCTACTTTAGTGCAAACTAAAAAATTAACACTTTGGCACACTTGCCCCAAATAAAGCTTCAATATGCTACACACAAACAAATGGAGGTTGTAAAAATCCTTTTTACTTTCAACCAGGAGATAATAAATGAATTAAAAAGAACCACTTCTGCAAGATGGAGTGCTTCAATGAAATGCTGGTATGTTTTTAAGGAGCCATTCAAATTACATGATTTCTTTCAGGCTTTACATGAAGTAGCTTATGTGGATTATTCAAGCATAAAAAAGACCACTCCTGTTGTAATTGAAAATGCACCAAAAGTTGATTATTCGCACAGGAAGTCCACTAAACTACCTAAGGGCTACTTAGAATTGCTTGAGCAAAAAAGATATAGTAAAAATACCATAAACATATACACTAACTATTTTAAAGATTTTAAGCATTTCTTTTCAAAGGAAGCACTTGATGATATTTCTATTGAACAAATTAACCAATACCTGTTGGAGTTAATTAAAAAGGATAAAATATCGGCAAGCGAACAAAACCAGCGGATCAATAGTATTAAATTTTACTATGAAAAGGTATTAGAAAGGGAAAAGTTATATATTGGGATTAAAAGGCCGAAAAAATCAAACCACTTACCTTCTGTTGTTAGTAAAAAGGAAATTCAAAGTATCTTAAAAAATTGCAATAATATCAAGCACAGGTGCATATTAGGATTGATATACTCTGCAGGGCTTAGGCGAGGTGAGTTAATTAACCTAAAAGTTACTGACATCCATTCTGAACGCAGGCAGGTAAAAATTGAAAATTCAAAAGGAGGAAAGGACAGGTATTCCCTTTTAAGCGAAAAACTGTTAACCGAACTGCGGGGGTATTACAATGAATATAAACCAACACACTGGCTGTTTGAGGGCAAAGGCATGACTAAAAAATATAGTGCAACCAGTATAAGTAATATCCTAAAAAATGCATGCAAGGCAAGCAATATAAAACGAAAGGTTACTCCACACATGTTAAGGCATTCATTTGCTACCCACTTGTTGGAACAAGGGACAGATTTAAGGTATATCCAGGAATTGCTTGGGCATAGTTCAACAAAGACCACTGAAATATATACCCATGTGGCCAATAAAGACCTAAGTTTAATTAAAAACCCTTTGGATGAGATTTATAATTAAAGCTGAATCTATTGTGCTTTACACACCATATTGCCATGTAAAGCACAGTAAAAAAAGCAACTATAAGCGAAATAAACACAATAGTGCATATAAACAAGTTGTAGGGCATTTAAAACAGACTGCATACCAAATGGATAACATAAAAGATAAATATGAGGAGTTTTTAGAATTACCCATTCCTGAAGATTTAAGAGGAGAGGAGATTTTAGGAATTGAACTTATACTTCTAGATAGTGATTCAGCAGGATTAATTGATAAGTATATCGGGAATAAAGGTCATTTAACTCAAACGGATTTCAAGATTCTAAAAAAGTGTTTTACTGATTTAAAAACCGTTGTAAAAGAACTCAAAGGAAATAATAGAACCTATTTTGGATTATTATTAAATATTGTTCATCAGACTGTTGACTATCTAAAGGCAAATAACCAATTGATTAGTAACGAAAAAGAACAACTAATAAAAGAGTGGCAAACTGACTTTGACAAAATTCGCAAGATTTTAAATGATTGGGACCCGATTGGAGTAGCCGATGTTGTGGACGATGAATATGATTCAATTAATTTTCTTGCTTATTCTGCCTTAAGAAATAAAGGAACCGTGGAGGATATAAAAAAGGCAATTAAAGAATATATGAATGACTCAATGGAATTAGATATTCCAGATTCAGATTTAACGGAGATTGCTCAGAAAATCAAAATGATTCATGAAGTATAAAAATTATAAATCAGCTATTCACAATTTTACACATTCTTTCATGAGCATTGATTACATGAAAAGTAGTCGATTAGCAATTAACGTTCTAATTGATTTGTATGATAAAGGATTTGAAACAAAGGCGGATTTCGATTTTATCAATAAGACTATAGAACCAAAAGAAGCTGATTACAAAGAAAGTAGGCAACTGTTGAGTGATTATCTAGATTGGTTGCCAGAACATTTCGACAAGCATAATTGTGATTTGACAGGTTTGGAGTTTCTTCAAATAAGTATTTGGACTGATTTTGAAAATGTGATAGTACCTCAAAAAATGAATGATAGTATTGAATTTACCATTAAGACTGCAACAAAATGGAAAACGTTTGATAAAGATTCACAATTGATTGAAATATCACAAACAGAGATAATTAAGCGGACATATTTGAAATCTAAGATACCTGAAATGAAATAAAAACGCCCTACAACAATGTATAAAAATAATAGCCGAGATAGTAGTAAATTCAAGGGTTGTAGCCCGCTTCAACTTTCTTGTAACTTGACAGGAAAGTGCCACGCTGTCGGCTACTATTCTTATACCAAACGTTAAGGCACAGTTTGCCATTTTTTACATAAAAAGCCCTTTGGGGATAGGCTGGTAAATACACGCCCCACCCTTTCAAAGCAAACCCATGTGCTTCAAGGGCTGGTGGGGCTGCGATAAACCACCCAAGTGATTGCACGCACAAACGGGGGCTGTCACTTTGTTTGCACAAAAATCAACTCCTGCGCCAATTTTTGCTTTTTTGCTTTAGGCATGGCACCACACCTGCATTGTAGCCTAAATTAAAACAGCAAAAGGGGGCAAACGATGCCAATGGGCACCCTTGGGGATATCCCTGCTGAAAGGTGATAAAAATTGGCACAGCACTTGGGAGCGGCAAACAAACCGCCAGCCAAATTTAGGAAAAGCCTTGGCACGCACAAGAAAAAAACCGTGCCATAACAATAGCTATAGCCAATAAGGGCACAAACTGGGCATTGGGGCAAACCATAAGCAACTTGGGGCAAATGCCTTGTTTTTTGTATTTTATTCTTAACTTTAGGCTTAGTAAATTGTAACTCAACTATAAACACACAAAAACC
>JANQHI010000056.1 GCA_028282705.1 Prolixibacteraceae bacterium
TTGCTGCCAGTGCCCGTTTGTCAACTGTTTCTAATACCCCTCCATATCTTGATGGCCAGTGGTTCATAAAAATATGCAAGGTATCAGCATATTGCACCTCTGCCATAAAATAAAGGATTTCCCTTGTTTTGAAAGCATGGTTTTCAGGGTCAATTACCTTCAGGTACTCATACTTCAAAGGTGTTATTTTATTTTCGCGATATAACAGCCCCACATCAATCCCCCTCCTGTCAGGTGACTCTTTGTGAATAATTTTATAGCCCAGCTTTTTCAACTGGGTGTGTGAAATAAGTTGTTCTAATACTTTTAGGTTTTCTATTTCACAAAGCCCTACGACTTCTGGAGCTTCCCAGCCACCCACAGCTATAATTACTTTGGCTACTTTGACCAGTTTTTCGTTCAGCCTTTTATTTGTCCAATGCCTTTCCCCTTCAGGCAAGAATTCTTCATCATTTGTATCAGGATCATCCTCTGTATCAAATAAGTTTTCTGTATTATAAAACATAACCCTGGCTATTCCACGTTCCTGGCCATATAATAAAGGGTTCAGAAGTATAATAAATAAGAAACTAAAGGTTAACCACCTTATGAGAAATGGTTTATTCATTTTCTTCAATGCGTTCAAAAGCACCTAAGTCGGGACCATCATCCCCAATGCGCGACTGCTTACTAATGTCAAATGGGAATAAGTCAGAATAAACAATACTTCCTATATTTTGCGCAGGAGATAAAGAATCCAATTCATAATTGTATTTCAATGGATCAACAAAAAGTGGGTCATAGTCTTCCCCTTTCAACACATTAATGTAATGGTCTTTATTTGTTGTTTTGAAGGTATCTGGCACCTGGATTATGCAATGGTCAAACAGGTAATTATAGGCATTATCTTCATTTCTACCCAGCTCAATTTCATTATAGTTATCACCATATATAATGCAGTTCCCAAAAGTGGCTTTGTTTAGGTCGCCTGAATATTCAATTTTCTGCCCATCCTTCCCTTCAACAAATAGAACATTTGACAGGGCTAAAGAAGCAGTTGTACGAACTTGGTTGGAATATTTCCCCCAATAGTTGGCAATTGTTGTATGATAGAATTCATAGGTTCCACCTACCAACAAGGCAGTGGCATAATAACCACAATTAGCCACAAGGGTATTTGATGCAAAAATCTCAGATTTAAGTGCAAAAATTCCTGCATATGACATATTCTCAATCCTGGTATTAGATAGGTTAGCTGAAGCATACCCCTCATGTTCCAATGTACCTACCTGAAGCCCAATATTGGCATTTTTAATTGTCACATATTCAAATTTATTATCATGGCTGCCCGAAAAAAGCACCACTCCATTCCACTGGTCAGGTACATCATCATAACTAGCTTCTAGCCTGTCACCCTGAAAAATTATCGGGTTTTCAAATGTACCCAAAGCTTCAATTGTGCCTTTCACATACAATCCAGCCCTATCATGAAAAAACAACTTTGCTCCTGCTTCAATAGTCAATGTTTCTAAACTATCAACATAAGCCACATCATAAATCAGGTATGGTTTTTCATTGGTCCAGGTAGTTGTTTTTATAACCTCATTCCTTACCAAAAAGAAATCCTGCCCCCACGCAATTAAGTCAATATCCTGGATATTTGCATTAGTGGTGAAAATAATGGAGTCTTGCACTACCATTGGCAGGTTTTGTCCATTAGGGTCTACTGTAACTTCAACAAAAATGTACATGCTGTCACGTGGAAGTATCTCTACATCATAAGCTTCATTTCCTGCCATCCCATTAATGTTCAGCCTGAAATTTGATATATCTCCACCTGCCAAACTAATTTTGGATATGAGTACTTTTTCATCATAAGGATTATAAACTTTGAGGCGCCTGGTTGTTGATCCTATGGTAGTAAAAATGGTATCAAATAAAACAGTATCAGCAGAAAATTCAAGTTGGGCATTAGGTGAGTTAATGTAACCCTCATCTTCACAAGAAGATATAGCAATGATTATTGCCAAGACACCTAATATCTGAACTAAATATTTAATCAATTTGGCCAAACTTTACTTTAAAAACGCGCGCGTCTGTAACTTATTATTTACAATAATAATAAATTGAATTTACATTTTTTAACAATTGTTTACAAATTTTAGCTCATTTGGGATTTTTTTTTTGGAAGCACCCGTAAACCTAACCACATGAGCCCTGCATTTAGGATTAAAACTTCAAACCCAAACTTATATCCAAACAACAATTTTTCTGAATTTTCAGTTATCAGCCATGACAAAATTGGTGCCAAAAGAGCTATAAATGGAATATAAAAATCATTGACAACCCTATTTGTATACATGCCAAAAACAAACAGCCCAAGCAAAGGCCCATATGTGTAACCTGCTGCCTTAAATACTGCCATTACAACACTTTCATTATTCATTGCATGGAAAATGATAACAACAGCTGCCACTAAAATTGAAAATGAAATATGCACTATTTTTCGTGTAACAGTTTTACAATTATGCCCTTCTTTTTTAAACCCAAGGAAATCAAAACAAAAAGATGTGGTTAATGCTGTGAGTGCGGAGTCTGCACTTGAGTAGGCAGCACTGATTATCCCCAATAAAAATGCAATAGTGACACCAATACCAAGTTCATTTATTGCCAAATTTGGATAAAGGTTATCTGTATTTAAAGGGATTGGAATATGTTGGTTGTTTGCATACACATAAAGCAACACCCCAAGGCAAAGAAACAGGAAAACTGTGGCCACAAATAATGCACTGAAAACAAGCATGTTTTTTTGTGATTCTTTTTTTGTTTTGCATGTTAAGTTTTTTTGCATCATGTCCTGGTCTAACCCAACCATGGCTATGGTCATAAAAATACCTGCAAAAAATTGTTTAAAGAAATTATTTCCTGCAGCCCAGTCCCAATTAAATATTTGGGCACTTGGATGGTTTATAATGGTGGTTGCCAGTTCAGAAGCATCCAAATCCAAAGCCCTGGAAATTGATACAATTGTGAATATCACCGCTGATACCAGGAACAGGGTTTGAAGGGTATCTGTCCAAACAATGGTTTTAATGCCAGCCCTTTGGGTATATATCCAAATCAATGCCATGCTAATAAACACTGTGAGAGAAAAAGGGATTCCCAGGGCATCAAAAAAAGCCACCTGAAGAACCAATGCTACCAGGTAAAACCTAAAAGCTGCACCAACCAGTTTTGACAGGATGAAAAAGAATGCCCCTGTTTTATATCCATAAACCCCAAACCTTTGCCCAAGGTATGTATAAATTGAAACCAGGTTGAGCCTGTAATACAAAGACAGCAATATGCTTGCTACCAACCAATATCCCACCAGGTTCCCAAGTACAAACTGAAAATAGGCAAAAGCTGAGTTACCTACTTCACCTGGCACTGAAATAAAAGTAACCCCTGATAAAGAAGCCCCTATCATCCCAAAGGCAACTAAATACCATGGTGATTTCCTATTGGCAGTAAAAAAAGTATGGGTATTGGCATTCCTTGATGTAAACCATGAGATAATGTATAACCCAATAAAATAGAGGATAATGACCAAAGAAATCTGGAATGGGCTCATATTATTCAAAATCAGGATAAATTAAATATTTCTTTCTTAGTTTCTTATATGCACCCAATTCATGCTGCCAGCCTTCTTTCAATTCTTTACAGGCCTTTCCTTCCCTAACCATTTTTAACATACTATCATCTCCTACCAGCAGGTTAAACCAATTCTCCCTATCAAGGAAATCTTTTTCATCATGGAATTTATGGTAAAATTCTAAGAAGTATTCAAATAAGCAATCTGGCACATCATTCCCATCCCTCAAGTCCTGCCCATAACAAATCTTGCACTCCTGGGTTGGGTTCACTACCACTCCTGGAATATCAGTTGGGGTAAATGAAAATTTCCCAAATGATTTATCAGGATAACCTATAACCTGAAAAGGGAATTGTGTCCCCCTGCCAATACTCACTGTTGTTGCTTCAAAAAAACATAAAAATGGGTATAATTTAGTAGATCTTAAATTAGGTAAATTAGGTGAAGGTTTGATAGGTAGTACATATTGGGTATTGTGGTTGTAGCCTTCCACAGGAATAACTGTAAGGTTGCATTTTCCAGGGGCATTATGCCAATATTCTTCATTGATCATGTTAGCCATTTCTCCCAATGTGCAACCATGCACTACAGGCACAGGCACAATCCCTACAAATGACTTAAACCTATCCTTTAGGATAGGACCTGCAACATACTCACCATTAGGGTTTGGGCGGTCAAGTACAATAAGTGGGATATTATTTTCGGCACAAGCTTCTATTACATAATACAAGGTTGAAAGGTATGTATAAAACCTGCACCCCACATCCTGGATATCAAACACCATTACATCAATGTTTTGCAACTGGCTATTAGTAGGTTTTTTATTCTTACCATAAATAGATACCAAAGGGATACCTGTTTTTGCATCAACCCCATCCTGTATTTCCTCACCTGGAGCTGCTTCCCCCCTGAAACCATGCTCTGGTGCAAATATTTGTGAAACTCTGACCCCCTTCCCCAGCAAGAAATCTACAATATGGCTGTTAAATGCAACTGATGTTTGGTTAACAACTACCCCTACATTTTTATTTTCTATTAAATGGATGTATTCCTCAAACCTTTCTGCCCCCATTGTAATTTTCCCCTCAGAAGCAGATGAGCAACCAATAGTATAAAAACAAAACAGCAGGTTAATTTGTAGAATAATTAGTTTCATCTGGTGTAAGCTTTGTGCCACGAATATACTATTTTATCAGTGTAGTTATTATTTTTACCAGAAATTTGCATAATGAGGAAAATCCATATATACATCCTGTTTTTATTTTTTGCTTGTACAATAAATCCTGAAAAAACAATTGCTAAAGACCCTCCATTCATGCAATTGGAAGAAAACAGTTGGGGAGACAGCATTCTTTCATCCATGGATTTAGATGAAAAGATTGCCCAATTGATGATGGTAACTGCCTACCCAAAACAAGGGAAAGCCCATAAAAAACAGCTTATTAACCTTGTAAAAACTTACAAGCCTGGAGGCATCCTCGTAATGCAAGGAGAAGCCATTGAAACAGCCAAATTTATTAATGAATTACAGGCTGCATCTGAAGTTCCTCTATTGGTTGCCATTGATGGGGAAACAGGCCTTGGTTTCAGGCTAGACAGTACCATTAATTACCCCAATGCCCAGGCCTTGGGAGCCATACAAAATAACAAACTCCTTTACCAAATGGGAAGAGATATGGCACAGCAATTTAAAGCCATGGGCATCCAAATGAACTTTGCCCCAGTGTGTGATATCAATACCAACCCTAAAAATCCTGTGATAAATTTTCGTTCATTTGGGGAAGATAAATACAATGTCACACGCAAAACCCTCAATATTGCTATGGGGTTGCAAGATGAAGGTGTTATCCCTGTAATCAAGCATTACCCTGGGCATGGTGATACCAGCACTGATTCACATTATGCTTTACCTGTATTGAACCACCCTAAAGAGAGGATCAAAAATATGGAAATGTACCCTTTCCAGTCATTAATTGACAGTGGGGTTACAGGGGTAATGACTGCCCACCTACATGTAAAAGCCTTTGATTCAACACCCACCCCATCCTCACTATCTGCCTCAATAATAAAGAACTACCTGGCTGACAGCCTTGGGTTTAAAGGGCTTATTATTACAGATGCTATGAATATGAAAGGTGTTGCCAAACCAGGTGCTGAACTGGAAGCCCTGATAGCAGGCAATGACATGGTTGAATTTGTCCTGAACCTTAAAAATGCTATATCTTCAGTGAAAGAAGGGGTTAAAAATAAGCAACTCTCAGAAGATGAAATCAATAAGAAATGCAAGAAAATACTGGCATTAAAAAAATGGTGCAAACTGGATAATTATGCACCCAGAGATACCATTGGGCTTAATAATAAACTAAATACCCCAGCCTATCAGGTAACATTGAGGAAACTGGTATCACAATCTTTAACCATTTTATCAGACAGTATCCTCCCCATTGAAAATTTTGACACCCTTAAAATTGCCACTGTAAGCATTGGTGAAGCAAGCCTGACACATTTCCAGGAAATGGTTTCCAATTATGTTCAAGCAGACCATTACCATCTTCCTAAAAATGCTTCAAATGAGGAACTTACTAATTTATTGAATAAACTGAAGCCTTATAACCTGGTTATTGGCGGCATCTATGGCATAAAAGTATACCCACCCAATAAATATGGGGTTTCAAATACCCAAGCCAAAGCTGTTGCCCAGGTAGCATTACAAAAAAAAGCTGTATTTGTTTTGTTTGGAAATGTTTATTCCTTAAAACACTTCAAAGGAATTGAAAAAGCCCAGGGGCTGGTACTTGCCTACCAGGATAGTAAGCTTGCCCAAAAACTTTCAGCCCAGCTGTTGTTTGGGGCTATTGAAACTGAAGGCAAATTGCCTGTCCATGTAAATACCCACTTCCCCCTTAATTTTGGCTTTCCTTTAAAAAAAAACAGCATTTTGAGATATGGTATCCCAGAAGAGGTTGGGATAAACTCCAGGTTCCTGACTGAAAAGGTTGATTCAATTGCCCTTTTGGGGGTTGATTCAGCTGCATACCCAGGATGCCAGGTGCTTATAGCAAAAGATGGAAACATTATTTTCCATAAATGCTATGGGTATCATACCTACCTGAATGAAAAAAAAGTTGAGCCTAAAAATATATATGATTGGGCTTCAATTACCAAAATTACGGGACCATTACCAGCACTTATGAAATTGGTTGATGAGAATAAATTTCAACTTGATGTCCCCCTAAGCAACTACTGGCCAGGTTTAAAAAATTCCAACAAAAAATATATAAAAGTTCGTGATGTACTTGCCCATCAGGGAAAGCTCCAAGCCTGGATACCTTATTGGCACTCTACATTACGCAATAGTGGGAAACTCAGGTCAAGGGTATTTAAAAACCATCCAACTGAAAAATACAATTTGAGGGTTTCTTCAAACTTATATATGAATAAAAGATTTACCAGGAATATTTTTGAAGAAATCAAATCTTCCCCTCTCCTGAAAAGGAAAAAATATGAATATTCTGGGCTGGCTTTTTACCTATTCCCTTCCATTATTAAAAACCTGGCAGGAGAAAATTATGAAACTTACCTAAATTCACATTTTTTTGCTCCATTAGGAGCCCATTCTGTAATGTATAATCCATACCAGAAATACCCCCTTAGCCAGATTGTCCCAACAGAAGAAGATGATTTTTTTAGGAAAGAGTTACTACAAGGTTATGTCCATGATGAAGGGGCAGCCATGATGGGTGGAGTTTCAGGTAATGCAGGGCTGTTTGGCACAATAACTGACTTAGCCAAGATTATGCAAATGTACCTCCAAGGAGGCTATTATGGTGGAAAAAGGTACCTTTCAGAAAAAACAATCAATGAATTTACCAGGCTGCAATTCCCGGAAAATAAAAACAGGCGTGGATTGGGTTTTGACAAACCTTATATTGATAACCATAAAAATGAGCTTGAAGATTCTTACCCTGCCACTGATGCCAGTGTAAAAAGTTTTGGGCATAGTGGTTACACTGGTACTTTTACCTGGGCCGACCCTGAAAATAACCTTCTTTTCATATTTTTTTCAAACAGGGTATACCCAACAAGGGAAAATTCAAAAATATATGGATTGAATATTCGCACTGCAATGCACCAATCCATTTATGATTCAATAAAAAGAGGGGTTAAGTAAATCTTAAAAAATGTTAAAGAAATATTCTTATTTTAGGATAAAGTAATTTTTGCAAACCCGCAGAATAACCTTAATACCATCAATTTCGTAACATCAATTGTTATTAATTCTGCGAAGGCCAGCTATGTTTTACTTGCAAATTTTTTATAACATAACAGTAATCACGGTGTTATTTAATTATTAATTCTATTTTTATAGAATGAAATTTTAAATCTTAACAAAATAAACTTTACAATGTCATGGAGAGAAAAATAACCTTTAATGAGCTGCGTAAAATCAAAGACAGCTTACCTGACGGTTCCATCAGGAAAATAGCGCAAGAGTTTAATGTGTCAGAGGAAACCGTCAGGAATTATTTTGGGGGCGCTAATTATGAAAAAGGTTCAGCAGTGGGGATACACATGGAGCCGGGTCCAAATGGAGGTATAGTCCTTCTTGACGATACAACAATTTTAAGTAGAGCAGAAGAAATTTTAGCACAAGAAGCAGTTTAGCATAAAATATTTATTCAGATAAGATAACTGTTCCAGTTTTTGGGGCAGTTATTTTATTTTACACATAAACCAACTAATAATGAGAAAGTTTACTATCACTTTTACAGCTTTTATAACACTATTGTTTTTTTCATCCTGTTCATCCTGGCAGCCATTGTTCAATAAAAAGGACCTTACCAATTGGGACAAATTTATTGGGTCTCCTTTAAAAGGGCATGAAGAGCTCCATAAAAATGCATCAGTTGATAAGGTGTTTTCAGTTGTTGAAGAACTTGGTGAAAAACTGATCCACATTTCTGGAGAAGTTAATGGCTCATTGGCAACAAAGGAAGCATTTGAAAATTACCACCTTCAATTGGTATTTAAGTGGGGAGAAAAGGTGTACACCAGGCGCAATAGTGGGTTATTATACCACAGTTTTGGAGAATTTGGGGAAGCCTTTGGAACCTGGATGGCCAATGTTGAATGCCAGCTAATGCATGATAACCTTGGGGATACCTACTTGATGCTAAATACGCGCTGCGAAACTGAAGTTGTGAAAGATGATGAAAAAAATGCTTTTGTATTCTCCCCAGGCCAGCCCAAAATAACCTTTGGCAAAGAAGATAATGGAAGGTCAATAAAAAAAGGTACAGATAATGAAAACCCTCTTGGAGAATGGAATACTGTTGACCTATATTGTTATAATGGAGTTGCTGTACATGCCATTAATGGGCAAACTGTTATGGTGAACAATAACTGTAGTATTTATACTGATTCAGGTATTGAACCACTAACTTCAGGTAAAATCCAAATCCAATCAGAAGGTGGTGAGTTATTTGTAAAAAGCATAAGGATCAAGCCAATTAAAAGGATACCAAACAAAGTTTTAAAATAGCTAAGGTACATAGAGCTTAACAAAACAGGCCTGCTTTCTGAACAAAAATTCAAATTGCCTAATGTCCCCAAAAAGATAATTGAAGAATATCTTTTATGAATGGTTGATTGTATAAAGGATATTTATATTTTTAGCCCATCAATTTAACTATGGCAACACTCAGTTACGAGAAATATACCAAGCCTCAACATAAAGAATGGATTGTTTTTGTGCATGGTGCAGGAGGAAGTTCCAAAACATTTGGAAGGCAGGTTGCTGCATTCAAAAGGCATTTTAATTTATTGCTACCAGACTTGCAGGACCATGGGAACTCAAAAAACCTGGAAATCACCAAAGACAATAAAATTTCATTTGATGAGATTGCCAAAAACCTGATCACCCTACTTGACAAACTCAACATCAAGGAAGCTCATTTCCTGGGTATTTCAATGGGTTCTATCCTTATTAGGGTCATTGAAGATTTACGCCCTGAGATTATCAAATCAATTGTTATAGGAGGTGGGATCATGAAGCTGAACAGGAGGACACACCTGTTGTTTAAAAGTGGTGTACTTCTTTCAAATATCATCCCATACCATAAGCTATACCAACTGGTTGCATGGATTTTAATGCCTTATGAAAACCACAAGGTTGCGCGTAGGCTCTTTGTGCGCGAAGCAGCTACCATAAAAAAGGAAGCATTCAAAATATGGCTTGGGCTTTTAGCTGAATTAAAATACAAACTGGATGCTTATTTCAACCTCCCTCATAACAAACCAACACTGATGATCATGGGAAGTGAAGATTTTGCTTTCCTGAAAGATAGCATTACCTACTCACAAAAATTTCCTTTCATCAATTTGAAGATACTGCAGCAATGTGGGCATGTATGCAATATTGAAAGGCATGAAGAATTTAATAAGCAAAGCCTGAAATTCTTATTACAGAATTCAGTTACTTAGTTTAATGTATGAAACCTGATTTTTATGGATTTTAAATTTGGAAAAACACTTGGGCAGGTAACTTTCCGTAATTCTGTCCTTGGGGTACAATTCTTATTTGTAGCTTTTGGAGCAACTGTTTTAGTTCCTCTATTAGTGGGGATAGACCCAGCAGTAGCATTATTTACAGCAGGCATAGGCACTTTACTTTTCCACCTTATTACCAAAGGTATGGTTCCAGTATTTCTTGGCAGCAGTTTTGCTTTTATTGCCCCCATCATTGAAGCCACAAGGTTATATGGGCTGCCCGGAACCCTTTCAGGAATTATTGCAGTTGGCATTATTTATGGGCTGGCTTCAGCTCTAGTTAAAGCCAAAGGGCTTGGTTTCATTCAAAAAATATTTCCCCCAATTGTGGTAGGGCCTGTTATTATGATCATTGGATTATCCCTGGCATCAGTGGCAGTAGATATGGCAAAAACTGACTGGATAATTGCTGTTACCACTTTGTTTACAGCAATAGTGGTTGTTGTTTTTGCAAAAGGGTTGGTAAAATTTATACCCATTTTCATTGCTATTTTTGTGGGGTATATGGTTGCACTGATATGGGGAAAGGTTGATTTTACTGCCATTAAGGAATCAGCCTGGCTTTCACTGCCTGCATTTACTGCTCCTAAGTTTAGCTGGAATGCCATCATTTATATGGTACCTGTGGCTATTGCCCCAATCATTGAACATGTGGGAGATATGTATGCTATTGGTGGCGTTTGTGAGAAAAACTTTGTTGAGAAACCTGGCCTTCACAAGACTTTGCTGGGTGATGGAGTGGCAACTTCATTGGCAGGTTTCCTGGGAGGTGTACCCAATACTACCTATTCTGAAGTAACAGGTGCCATTTCACTTACAAAAATTACCAACCCATTTGTTTTGAGGATCTCTGCCATAACAGCCTTATTATTCTCTTTTGTTGGGAAAATAAATGGGCTGCTGAAAACCATCCCTCAGGCTGTTCTAGGTGGGATAATGTTACTGCTGTTTGGTTTAATTGCCTCAATTGGCATAAAATCTTTGGTTGATGCAAAAACTGATTTCACCCAGATAAGGAACCAGGTTATTGTTTCATTGATTTTAACTGTGGGAATTGGTGGAGCTGTTATACAATGGGGGAATTTTTCACTGGCTGGCATTGGCTTGGGATCTGTAGTAGGTGTAATCCTAAACCTGGTAATCCCAAAATCAAAGACAGAAAAATAACCTGGGTTGCATAATTTATTAAACAGGGCTCCTTTTAAAGAAAGCAAATACCTCAATTTTTCCTGATTTGTCTTTTTTCAGGAGTTTCATGGTTCCTTTATCAAAAGCATATTGGAAACACATATTTATTTGGTTATTTGCTGGAAAGATCAAATGCAACATCCTTCCCTTTTTCAGCCACCTGGTAGCTTCAATCTTTTTTATAACTGGGATATCAAGAGTTGAAGAACTTTTAAACTGCCCATTTTCTTTAAATTCTAAAATCCATTCCTGGTTTGATGATTTTAGCTGGATTTCCTCTATATGGATTAAATCATTCCCTTCATCCAGATAATACTCAAATAATTCCCATCTCCCTTGAAATGAATTATTCTTTCTGTATTTTTTAATCTTGTTTTTTATGGAATAAATTAACTTTCCAGCCATTTTTTTCAGGTTTATCCAAAATTAGCAAAATAACTTTGTTTTTGACTCCAACAGTATTACATGGTTTAACTGATGCCCCTTCTTTAAAACAATATCCACAAAAACATTTTTACCTGTTTTGAGGTGTAATTTGCCGTTAATTTAAACCATATCAACGAATTAACTGGGATATTTTTAATGGTTTCAATACTTTTTCACAGTGAATGCCCGTTTTTCTGAGTACGAAAACAGAACTACTTTAACCAAAAATTGCCACCATGGAAGCAGAAGAATTTTTAAATAATTACCAGTATGAACTGGAAACAAAGGTAGCTGAAAGCCATCAGGCAAGGATGGGAAACAGCAGGATTAAAGGAGAAGAAGATGGAAAACGCAACCTACCTTCAATTGATGACCAATTTGTAACACCTTTTGAGCATGAAATAAAAAGCAAATACCAGGCTGATGTTGAAGAACTATACCAAAATGGAAAGCAGGTGCTGGATGACTTATATGACAGGCATTACCAACCTATAATTAATGAATTAAAAGACCTGGATGAAGATAAAATCACTTTGCTGATACAAGAGGCAGAAGATGTGAAGTCCAGGAAATTGGAAGAGTTAAATGGAAACCACCTGGATACTATTAAAGATATTGAAAACTCACCCCATTACCAAGGGGAAAAAAAACGTTTTGAAAAAATCAGGAAACGCTGGGACGAGGTCTCAAAAAAGTATGGCCGCCAGGAATTAAATATCCACTTTAAACCTTATTGGGCATATATTTTATTGCTAATTGCAATTGGTATAGCTGAGTTCCCACTGAATAACCAGGTGTTTTTATCATTCAGGGAAACCCCTCTTTTAACACTCATCATGTCTGGGGTGCTGGTAATAACCCTGCCATTTATTGCACATGCAGCAGGTAAGATTTTAAAGCAGGTTAAGGAAAGGAAGATCTACCCATTTCTGTTGATCATTCTTGTGGTGGTTATAGTTTCCATTAGTTACCTTACTTCAGTTTTAAGGACTAACTATGTTGCTGAACTAGGAGCCCCTGAAGAAGAACTAAGGCTTGACCAATGGACCTTTTTTGTAATTGGGATCATTCTTTTCCTGGTTGGTACAATTGCTTCATTTTTTGCCCATGATGAAAGCATAGAATTTACTGAAGTATACCATAAATTCCACAGGGAAGAAGAAAATTTCCTTAAAATACAGCAAGAGGCCAATAACAAAAGGGCAAGTGAAAAAGAAAACTTTGACCAGCAACGCAAAGCTATCCAGGAAGAATTTACTACTAAAACAGAAAACTTAAAAAATAAATTGCAGTCATTAAGAAATAAGAAGACTGAAATTGCTGGGAACTATGACAAAGTACTTGCTTGTTTCCAAGGGCTTGAACGAAGAATAAATAATTTCTGCCAGGAGGCAATTTTCCATTACAGGGATACCAACCTTACATTTAGGAATAATCATAAACAACCCAATTCATGGTCAGAGCCTGTTGAAGGGTTAGTGTGTTATTTCCATGTTTTTGATGAATTAAGTAAAAACCCACAAAAATCCAAATCATGAAGAATTTATGGTTTATAATAATCCTTATTTGCACATCAGTTTTTTGGGGTTGCAAAACTGAGGAAGCTACAACCACAAGCATTTGTTTACTCCTTGATGTATCAGATGAAAGGTTTAATAATGAAAAGTTTTTACCTGACAATATCAATTCAATTTTACACCTTATGAAACTTGACAGGGAGAAAGGTGGGTTTTCTGGAGGAGAGGTAAAAATCTCTTTGATCAATGATATCTCTGATTCCAAATCAGAAAAAGCAAGCATCCCTGCTGCCAAACCTGGTTTATTGGGGCAAAACCCATTGATAAGAAGGGATGAGGTGGTAAAATTTTGCACTGACCTTGAAACCATTTTCACTAAAACAATCAACAAATCTGCCTGGGGAACCAAAGAATCAAAAATATACCAGAAAGTAGCGCGTGAACTTTCCAAACTAAACAAAACCCAAAGTTCCAGGAAAATTATGGTTATCTATTCTGATATGCTTGAAAACAGCAACCTGTTCAGTTTTTATAAAACAGGTTGGCAAAAGGAAATTGAAAAGATGGCCAATGATCCAGAAGGCACTATAAAAAAGCTCTCAGAAAAAGGGCCTTCTATGCCAAGCCTTGATGGTATTGAGATTATTGTTATCACAAACAGGACTGTTACCAATGATGAAAAGATCAATCTTTCTGAACAGTTTTGGAGGATAATTTTTGAAGAAAAAGGCGCACAAATAAGGTTTGATTCAGTACTGGAGGTATAAAAAAAGAGGACCACATTTGGCCCTCTTTTTCTGCATCATGATTGGTCTCAAAACAAACTAAAACTAACTAAACCTATGAAAAAAATATGAAAAAAAACTATGCACATTTACTCTGTATATATTTATCTAGTGTTTCTACTAAATGACTTACCTGAATTGGCTTTGTTATGGCTTCATTGTAGCCACCAAAATCAGGCATCCTGTTAAAATCGTCAGCAGAATAACCACTAATGACTATAATGGGAACCTCTTCATCAACCTGGCGAATATGTGAGATAGCTTTTGGCCCATCTAACACAGGCATCTGATAGTCCATTAATATTGCATCTACTTTTACCCCACTATTGAATAAATCTACTGCCTCTTTGCCATTTTTTGCTTTTAAAACATTAGCCCCTGCATTGGAAACAATGTAATTCATCAGCAGAAAGTTATTCCTGTCATCATCAGCAATCAATATTGTTTTTCCTTCCCAGTTTTTCATCTCTACAGTTTTTATCCATTCTCCATTACATCCTTTTCTTATGAAGCTACATCCATGCCATGGATTTCCCTGGCTATCCCAAATGCATACACTTCATTATTTATCTGTATTGAATTAGTGAACAGTTCTACTTTAATATCCTCTCCACTTTTCCTCTTAAAAACAAGCTTGTCAGGGCCTGTAGACATCCCAATGGAATTCCTGACCAAAAGCTGGATTGCTTTTTCCCTGTCTTCTGGTGAAATAATATCCACATCAAGGTATGATTTGCCCAGAAAGCCTTTATTATAATATCCCAAAATCCTCTCTGCTGCTTTATTTCCATCAATAAAAGTCCCTTTCATATCAGTAAGGAAGAATCCTAATGGGGCTGAATCAAACAACATTTTGAGTTTTTCCTGGGATACACGTATTTTTTCTTCTGCTTTCTTTCGGGTGATAGCAAATTTTAAACATTTTGCTAAGAACTTTTTGTCAAATTCCCACTTTATTAGGCAATCCTGAACTCCTAAACCTATTAGTTCCATTGCCATCCCTTCATTTTCCTTTTCAGTTAATACAACAATTGGGCTTCTTTTTTCTATTTCTACTATCTTTCCGATGGTATCTTTTCCCTTGCTATCTTTTAAATCAATTTCTGTTATAATAATATCAAAATCAGTGGCACGTATTCTTGACAAACCTTTTTCAAGGGAACTACAAACCACAAGATCAGAACTGTTTACATTAAATCCTTCCATCATTCCACGGACTTTCTCAAGTTCTTCCTTATCCTTTTGTATTATTAATATTGCGCCCATTGCTATAAAATTTATATCTATAATTTATTGCCTGCCCTTATTAGTAGTTTCCAAAACCCTCCCCACCACTCTTGGCGGGGAGGAGGAAACTTTCCCTGCTAAATCTTAAAGGGTATTCAAGATTCCAAGGAAGGTTAACCAAAAAACTACAAACTATGATCGGACTAACAACAACTTCTTTAACCTAATTTGTTTCTCTATTTCAATTTTTAGCCTGGCAACGTTATGCCTTGCTTTTGAATAATTTTGTACTACAAATTTAGGCTGGAGGGTATAGTGGTGAAATAGGGGATTTTCTGAATTGGAATAGTAAATTCCCTTAACCAATGCTGAGAAAAGCATGTAGAATACCCTTAGATTAACCTTCAATTTAGATTACCTAAAAGAAATACAATCTCATAAACACCTACTAATAAAATACTTATGACAATAAATTGAATTTGATATATAATTGGGGGGATTAACTTGGCAGGGACTCAATTTAAAATGACGTATTTATTCGTCAAGGGAGGTAAATCCCATCCTGATGGCATATTTTGTTAATTCAGGAATGGTGAAAATGTTCAGTTTTTGCATCACTTTTTGCCTATGTGTCTCCACAGTTTTCACGCTAATGAATAATTTTTCTGCTATTTGCTTGGTTGAGTTCCCTTCAGAAATAAGTTGAAGTACCTCTTTTTCACGTGTGGATAATACTTCTCCTGGTTGCTCTCCCCCACCATCTATATTGCTAACAAATTCTCGCACCAGCACATCTGAAATTTCGCGGCTAAGGTAGGTATGTTTTGAATTTACTGCTTTTATAGCATCCATTAATTCGTCAAATGCACAATCTTTTAGAAGATAACCAGAGGCACCAGACCTGAACATTCCAGTTACAAATTGTTTTCCTGAATGCATTGAAAGGGCAATAACCCTTGTTTCATGGTATTCATTCAAAATCATTTTTGTTGCCTCCATACCATTTAGCCCTGGCATGGCTACATCCATTATAACAATATCAGGCTTCAATTTATTTACCATGCCCAATGCTTCCCTCCCGTTTTCTGCTTCACCTACAACTTTGATATTGGCTTTATCTTTTAACAAGTTGCGCAAGCCTTCACGCATAATTTTATGATCATCACAAATTAAAACTCTAATTTCCATTACGATCTTTTTTATTGATTAACAGGAACTGATAAATAAATTTTTGTGCCTTTTTCCAAAGCAGAGTCAATATACATTTTCCCCTCGAAATATTCAAGCCTTTCACGTATACTGAATAACCCAATCCCTGCTTTTTTGTTATATTTTGTGTCTACACCTGCAGTTTCAAATCCTTTCCCATCATCATTTACATTAATATTAAGGTATCTCCCTTTGAAATTTATTTTGACAGAAACAGATTTAGCTTTCGCATGTTTAATAATGTTATTTAATAATTCACTTACTGAGCGGAACAACAATATCAATAAATCCTCACTTAATTCAGGAATTTCATCTTCCACTTCAAGGTTTGTTTCAAGCTGGTATTTACCATTTAGTTGTTCAAGCTTCCAGTTTATGGCTGCTGCCAGGCCAAGCTCAAATAATACTGGTGGGCTCAGTTCATAGGTTAAAGTCCTTGAATTTTGGATAGCATCAATGACATATTTTTCAGTTTCAACCACATCTTCAACTGTTTTTTCAGGAAGTTGTTCATTTTTCATTCCTGAAAGTTTTATCCTGGCCATTGCCAAACTTTGCCCCAAGTGGTCATGCAGGTCAACTGCAATCCTTCTTCTTTCTTTTTCAACAGCAAGGTTCAGTTCTGATGTCATTGAACGTAAATTCTCCTGGTATACTTTTATGGCATTTTCAGCATCTTTCCTTTGTGTAATGTCTTTAGCAATCACAATAAACCCAAATGGTTTTCCTGAATTATCCCTGATTACTGAAGTACTTAGCTCCCCATGATAAGCAGACTGTTCTTTGGTTAGCAACATACATTCCTCATCCCTCACAGTACCATCAGCCACTACATTCTTAAATATGCTTTCTATTTTCTCCCTAAAATCAGGAGCAATTAATTCATTGAATGGTTTTCCAACTAATTCCTTGTAGCCTTCAAAACCAAAAATTTCAGCAGCCCTTGTTGAAGCATATGTTATACCAGTATTTAGATCAATCCTTAAAACAGCATCAGGAGATGCCTCAACAATAGTCCTGAATTTTTCTTCACTTTCAACCAGTGCCTTCTCAGTATTAAGCCTTTCAAGTTCAGCCCCAGCCCTGCCTGAAAATACCTGAAGCACAGTTTTAATAAGCTCAAGGTCAACTAATGGTTTTTTATCCAGGACGACCAAAATCCCCAATAACATATTTGATGAGCTAAAAAGTGGTACCCCTGCATAGCTGTTTGCACCCATTTCTTTTAACAGGTGGTCTTCAGGGAATTGTTCCTGAACATTTTCAGTATATATACACAATTCACCTGCTACAACATTATTACATGGTGTGCCCTCCAAGTCATATTCAAAATTATCTTTTAATTCTCCTCCCTGGTTTACTACCAGGGTGAATATTTTCCCAGGTGCTTCTTCTGTAAATTTCCCCACAAAAGCAAATTCTGCATCCAGCACTTTTGCCAGTGAATTGACTAATGTCTGGAAAAATACATTACCAGTTACACTTTCAATCCCTCCAGTGATTTGGTTGGTTGCTTCTTCTAACTTCTTCCTTTGGGTAATATCTTTGGCCAACCCTGCCAACCTAATCAGTTTTCCAGTATTGTCTTTTATAGGATATGCATTTGCCTGTATCCAGCGTGTTGTACCATCATGCTTCTTAATCCTGAACTCAGGAAACCTTAGTTCATCAAAATCTTCAAGGTAAGAATCAATAACATCCCTTACCTGGCGTTTTTCTTCATCAAAAATTGGGTCAAACCATGAAGTCGGGTTATCAAGCAAGCTTTGGCATGATTTCCCCCAAATCTCTTCATAAGCTGGGCTTATATAATATATATGTTCCATGTCAGGAGAAGCCAGCCAGAAAACCTGCCCTATGTTCTCGGCCAATTGCCTGAATTTCTCCTCACTTTCACGCAAGTTGGCTTCCGCATTTTTGCGCCCTGTGATGTCAACACCCTCTGCCTGGTATTCTATTAATTCCCCTTCATTATTATATATAGCCCTGTCAGTCCATTGCTGCCAGCTAACTGATCCATCAGGCAAAATTGTTTTGCGCTCGTCAATCCCCAATGGATTTTCTTTTGTCAGCCCTTCAACTTTCTTCCTGACTTCCGCAATATTTTCAGGAGCTACCAGTGTATATAAACTTAACCCAAGGAGGCTTTCACGCTTCCTACGCAACATCCTGCAAAAACTATCATTTACAAATGTGAGTATACCTTCAGGTTTGTAGCGGATAATTGCCTGAGTTTGGTCTTCAATAATTGATTTATACTTTTTCTCGCTTTCAAATAGCTTTTCAGTCCTCAATTCAACCAGTTTCTCCAGGTTATTCCTTTCATTACGCAATGTATCTTCAACTTCCTTGATGCGCAACATAACTTTTACCTGGGCCACTAATTCAGGTGCATCAACTGGTTTTGAAATAAATGCATCTGCCCCTGCATCTAACCCTTTTACCCTACTTTCAGACATTGACCCTAAAGCTGAAACCATAATGATGGGGATATGCCTGGTTTCTTCCTTATTTTTTAAATGCTCACAAACCTCATATCCATCCATTTCAGGCATTAAAATATCTAGCAAAATAATATCAGGTTTATTAGCGGCTGCCATTTCAATCCCTTTTTTCCCACTCAAAGCAGTAGACACCTGGCAATTGGGCAAGTAACTGTTTAACACACTTTCAATGGTGATTAAATTATCAAGGACATCATCAATTGCAAGTATTCTTGGCATGTTGGCAATTTATTTCGTTTTGAAAACCTTTTCCAATTACGCACTTTTGATTATAATTCCAGCTAAAGAATTACAGTTTCAAGAATAAAATTAATGAAATTATCCCATCATGAGGCTAAATCATAAATTAATAAATTCACATTCTGTTGTTAGCATTTATCATAAAATTGATTTCCCAATAGAATTATGCAATAAAAGAACTCATCTATTAAATGCCTAAATACCCCTAAAACCCTTATATTTCAAGGGGTTCATATTATTCCCCCACCAAAATCAGGAAAATCCCTATTCATTTGGCACCTCCAATGCCCTACCTTTGAAATACCTAAAATGCAAAACATAAAAAGATGGACGCGAATAGAGCAATATTGGACGCTGCTTATTCCCATTTTAAAAACTACATTGGAATTTTGTTTGTCTTAATTGGATTTTCGTTACAAGGACAAACAGTAGACAGGGAGAAGGCACTTGAAATAGCAAATAAGTTTGTTGTTTCAGAATTGAATGAAAGGCTCACTGAAAAATCAGCAACCAACCTAAAGCTGGTAAAATCAGAAAACTTTACACTCCAATCAGGAAATGAATTAAAGAATGAATTAAAATCTACAAGGTCAATTCCTGCATATTATATTATTAATATGGGGAATGACAATGGTTTTGTCGTCATTGCAGCAGACAAAAGGGCAAACCCTATATTAGGTTATTCTACTAAAGGAAGTTTTAATACTAAAAGTGTCCCTGAACAACTTGATGGGCTTTTAAACCATTATAAAGAGGAAATAATGAATGTTGTAAAAAATGACCCAGCATTCACCATTGCGCAAAATGAAAAATGGGAAAGCCTGAACATAGGTATCAACAAAAGTGCAACCTCTAACAATGGCACTTACCTGGTAACCTCTCAATGGAACCAGGATAAGTATTATAATGCCAGTTGCCCAGAAGATAGCAGGGTTAAAAGCACCTACAATGGGCATGTCCCAGTAGGATGTGTTTCTGTATCATTAAGCCAGCTAATGCGTTATTGGGAATGGCCAAAAACAGGACAGGGAGAATATTGCTATACTCCTTCTGGGTCAGGAAATTATGGTGAACAATGTGCCAACTTTGAAACAACATTTGATTATGCTAATATGCCTGATAAGCTTTCTTCATCAAGCCCAGCAAAACAAAAAGAGGTTGTTGCACAATTTTTATATGATGTTGCCATTGCAAGCAAAACTACCTTCAATTATAATGGGTCATCAGCATCCAGTTCTTCTGCCAAAAAAGCATTAATAAAATATTTCAAATATTCACCAAAGGCAAAATTGGTTTACAAAAACCAATATTCTGAAGAAGAATGGGTAGCCTTGCTGAAAGAACATATTGACAATAACATCCCATTATATTATAGGGGAGATAATAATGGAGCTTTTGGGCATGCATTTATTTGTGATGGTTATGACAACCAAAACCGTTTCCATTTCAATTGGGGATGGGGTGGTTCATATGATGGCTTCTTTGCCCTTGATGCAGTTAAACCAGTGAGCACCTATAACCTGAACTTCCACCAAGGTGCAGTGATCAATATTTTTCCTGATAATGAAGACTACACAGTTGAAGGTCTGATGGTTGATAATAATAACCTTACCCCTGAAAGCATGGTTACTATAAGCTATACACAGGCTTATAAAGGTTTTGACTATGCAGAAACTACTCCAACGTTTACATACTTCCTGTCAGAAGATAACATACCAGATGTTGATGACATTGTTTTAGGAGAAGAAAATGTAACCATGTCAATCTCATCTAAATCTTTTGAAAAGAATGTAAGTTTTGAGATTCCTGTCAATACAGCCTATGGGCAATATTACATTATAGTGGTTGCTGACAGCAAAAATAAATATGAAGAGAACAATGAAAACAACAATATAGCTTACAAGAAGATATCTGTCTCAGAGCCAATTCAAAATGATTTCCTTGTTACTGATGCATCCCTCAATAAATTAGACATACAATCAGGTGCCCAAATTACTGTTACCTGCAAACAAGTTTATGAAGGCAATGCAGGGATGGAAGTTGGGTTAAAATCAGGTTACTATTTGTCAACTGATAAGGAACTTGATGATGACGATATTTTATTGGCTGAAGAACTTTCATCTCTTTCCTTATCAAAAAATTATGAAGTTGAATCACAAGAGGTTAGGATTCCTTCTGAAACCCCAGCAGGTATTTATTATATTCTGTTTGTTTCTGACCATACCAATGAATATGTTGAAACAAAAGAAGACAATAACTTAAGCTTCTATGAGGTTACAATTGAAGAGTGTGGTGACTTCCTGGAGCCAAATAACTCAAGTGACTTTGCTTACAATTGCGGAGATATTTTTACATTCATGCACGATAACCTTTGCATCCAGGCTGAAGATGAGGACTGGTTCTCTTTTAACATTAATTCTAATACCTATTTCCTCAAAGTAGATAATGTTGATAAATCATTAACAGGGAATTATGGGTTAGATATAGTTGAAGAGGATGGGGTAATCTATATTGAAACATTCCAAACCAATGCCAATTCTGACACAAGGATCACACTATATGACAATAAAATGAATATTATTGAAAGTGATGATGATAGTGGAGAAAACAAGTTCTCAAAAATAACCTTTAACCCAATGGTTGCAGGACCATTAGATTTATATGGTGATGGTGGGTTAAATATCTACCCAAACCCAACCAGGGGAAAACTATTTATTGATACCAACTTAAAAGAGATTTCTGAAGAAATTATCGTTACTATTCTTGACACCAGGGGGGCAGTTATAAATCAAAGTTCCTTTACCTATTATGATGATGTTGATTTATCCTCATACCCAAGGGGTGAATACATCATATCCCTTTCTTCTGATACAGGTTTAAGGCAAACAAAAAAAGTGATCAAGAATTAACCCAATATTTAACAAAAAATAAGTCCATATAGTTTTTTTTATGTTTTAGTTTAGTAACGAAAAGTTAGGTTAGAAAAGGTTGTAAAGCTTGTCTTTGCAACCTTTTTGCATTTCCTAGAGTCCATTCCAGTATTTTTTTAAACCCTCTATAAAAACAAAAACCACCCAATACCTTGAGTGGCTTCTGTGGGAACTACTAGATTCGAACTAGTGACCCCTTGGGTGTAAACCAAGTGCTCTGAACCAACTGAGCTAAGCTCCCTTTTATATATGATTTGTTTCTGAACTTACCTCCCTTTCCAGAAAGGCGTTGCAAATATAAAACCATTTTTTAGTTCTGCAAAAAACTGGCAAAAAAAACTATAAAATTTCAGCTACAATAAATGTACTCCCTCCAACAAAGATCATATCTTCTTTTTGTGCATTGCTCTTGGCTGCCTCAAATGCCTGACTGACACTCTCATATGAACGCCCTTTCAACCCAACTTCAAATGCTTTCTCCTTTAACTGAACAGTATCCAATGCCCTGGGAATTGAAGCTTTTGCAAAATAGTAGATTGCATTCTTAGGCAATAACCTTAAAATATCATTAGGGTCTTTGTCTACCACTGTGCCAAATACAATATGCAGGTTTTTATGTGCTGTATTATTTATCTGCCTAACTACTGAACTAATTCCATCCATATTATGGGCTGTATCACAAACCACAAGGGGGTTATACCCTATTACCTGCCAACGCCCCAGCAAACCTGTTTCTTCTGTAACATTTGCCAACCCATCATAAATAGCTTTATCCTGAATGTCCCAACCTTCCTGCTTTAATAAAGCAACAGTTTTCAAAACAGCAGGGAGGTTATGGTGTTGGTAAGATCCCAGCAAATCCAATTTTAGGTTTGGGAGTATATAACCCAATTCTTTTGTAATTTTTAGTTCTTGCTTGCCATCCATACTTAGCAACGCATATTCCACCTTATATTCTTTCCCTGCAAAATAAATTGGAGCTTGCATCTCCTTTGCCTTTTCCCTGAATACTTTTTCAGTTTCCTGATGTTTCTCACCAATAACCACAGGTATCCCATGTTTTATGATCCCTGCTTTTTCTAAAGCAATTTCTCCAAGGGTATTACCCAAGAAATTGGTATGGTCAAGCCCAATATTGGTGATAATACTTATTTCAGGATTAATTATATTGGTTGAATCAAGCTTACCTCCCAATCCCACTTCCACAATTGAAATATCAACATGTTGTTGTGAAAAGTAATCAAAAGCCATAGCCACAGTCAACTCAAAAAAAGATGGTTCTAATTTCAGTTCTCTATTTTTCCTCCTAAAATCTTCCACCCAATCCACCACATTTCTTTCTGGAATCATATCTCCATCCACACGGATCCTTTCCCTAAAATTTTTCAAATGAGGGGATGTATACAACCCTGTTTTATACCCACCCTTTTGCAAAATAGCAGCCAACATATGCGAAACAGAGCCTTTCCCATTAGTCCCTGCCACATGGATTGATTTAAATTTTTTGTGTGGATACCCATAAACCTCATCCAATTTAAGGGTGTTCCCTAATGAGTTTTTATAAGCAGCAGGACCACTGCGCTGAAACATAGGCAGCTTGGTAAACAAATAATCCAAGGTTTCATTGTATCCCATCATAACAAAACTTATTAACCATTGCAAGTTTATTAAAATCCCTGAATCCCTCTCTTAAATATTTTGTTTTTTTCTACATTTAAACCAAACAGAAAAACCAATCAAAGTCCTTTTTATGGCAAAAGCAAAAAAGAATACAAAAATTTTTGTACTGGATACAAACGTGATTTTACATGACCATACATGTATATATCAGTTTGAAGATAATGATATTATCCTTCCTATTACAGTGTTGGAAGAGTTGGATAAATTCAAGAGGGGAAATGAGCTTATTAATTTCCAGGCAAGGGAATTTGTCAGGAAACTGGATGAAATTGTTGGAGATGAGCTATTTAATGGTGGAAAATCATTGGGTGCTAAAAAAGGGAAACTTAAAATTGAAACCTGCAAACCTCCAACAGATGAAATTCTGGGGTCTTTCTATGAGGATATCCCTGACCACAGGATATTGGCTATAGCTGATTATATTGCAAAAACATTCCCTGAAAGGAAAACCATCCTTGTCAGCAAGGACATTAACCTAAGGATGAAAGCCAAATCTGTTGGGATACAGTCTGAGGACTATAAAACTGATATTGTTACTGATGAAAATGTACTTGACAAATCAGTTACAACATTTGACACTTTCAATGACAACCTCATAGATAAGCTATATGAAACAGGGTCGTTTAACCCTATTGAAGAAAACTGGGATTATCAGGCTGAAGCTAATGAGTGTTTTATTATGAAAGGCTCGAAATCAAGTGTTCTTTCAAAATATGATGCCACCACCAAAAGGGTTTTTAGGGTTGAAAAGAAAACTGCATATGGTATAAAACCCAGGAATGCAGAGCAGACTTTTAGCCTGAACATGCTTATGAACCCTGAAATTAAACTTATTGCCTTAACAGGTAAAGCTGGTACAGGAAAAACCCTGCTTGCCCTGGCTGCTGCTATTGAGCAAAACAAAAGTTTTGAGCAAATTTTATTGGCAAGGCCCATTGTTGCACTGAGCAACAGGGACCTGGGATTCCTGCCAGGTGATGCTTCTGATAAGATCAGCCCTTACATGCAACCTCTTTTTGATAACTTATCTGTAATAAAACATATTTTTAATCCAAGAAGCACTGAATACCAAAGGATTGAAGAATTGCAAAAAGAGGAAAAACTGCTCATAACACCCCTGGCATATATCAGGGGAAGAAGCCTGTCAAACTCATTCTTTATTATTGATGAAGCCCAAAACCTGACTCCTCATGAAATAAAAACCATTATCACCAGGGCAGGTGAAGGGACAAAAATGATATTCACTGGAGATATGCAACAAATTGATTCACCTTACCTGGACATGAAATCAAATGGCCTTGCATACTTGATTGACAAAATGAAAAACCAGGATTTATTTGCCCATATTAACCTGGTTAAAGGCGAACGTAGCTACCTGGCTGAGTTAGCCAGCAATTTATTGTAGGAACTTTACCTTTATTGAAGCCAGGGTTTCATTTTGTGTGAAGCCCTGGCTAAATCTGGTTCAACCTATCCATATTATTTTAAGAGTAATTTGTCTTTAATTATTCAAAAGCTTTTTCCTACCTTTGCAAACCATTTGAAATCAGATGTAATGAATTACAAGGGGAAGAAAGCAGCTTTCTATACATTAGGTTGTAAGTTGAATTTTTCAGAGACCTCAACCATAGCCAGGTCTTTTGAAGAGGTTGGGTTTGAAAGGGTTGATTTCAAAGAAGATGCTGACGTTTATGTGATCAATACATGCTCAGTAACTAACCAGGGAGACAAAAGCAGTAGGAATATTATCCGCCAGGCTGCCAAGAAAAACCCTAATGCCATGGTAATTGTTATAGGCTGCTATGCCCAGCTAAAACCTGGTGAGATAGGTCATATTGAAGGGGTAGATATGGTACTGGGGACTCAGGAAAAATTTAATATCCCTGCCTGGCTTGGAGACCTGTCAAAAAAAAGAAAAACAGAAGTACATACCACCCGTTTGCAAAATTTAAAGATGTACCATAAGTCATTCTCATGGGGTGACAGGACACGCAGTTTCCTCAAAATCCAAGATGGGTGTGATTATTATTGCTCTTTTTGCACCATCCCTTATGCACGAGGAAGAAGCAGGAATGACAACATACAAAATACTGTTGCTGAAGCCAGGAAAGTGGTGGGCAAAGGATTTAAAGAGATCATCCTCACAGGAGTAAACATTGGTGACTTTGGGAAATCAACTAATGAAACTTTTTATGATTTGCTGAAAGCATTAGAAAAAGTTGAGGGGTTAGAAAGGTTACGCATAAGTTCTGTTGAACCTAACTTATTGAAAGACCAAATTATTGAATTAGTGGCTGGCTCAAAAGTGATCATGCCCCATTTTCATATCCCCCTGCAATCAGGTTCTGATGAAATCCTTTCTTTAATGAAAAGGAAATATTCTACTGCCCTATTTGCATCAAGGATACAGAAAATAAAAGAAATAGTACCCCATGCTTTTATTGGGGTTGATGTAATTGCAGGTACCAATGGTGAAACAGAAAAGCTTTTCCAAGAATCATATGATTTTATCAATAGCTTTAAAGTATCACAGCTACATGCTTTCCCTTATTCTGAAAGAAATGGTACCCAGGCATTAAAAATTCCCTGGAAAGTTGATGTGGAAGACCGCAAAAGAAGGACCCAAATGTATATCAACCTTTCTGAAAAAAAGCTAAGGGCATTTTATACCCAACATTTAGATACAACCCAAACCGTGTTGTTTGAGGAACAAAGTGATAAGAACAGGATACAAGGGTTCACTGAAAATTATATCAGGGTTGAAACAGGCTATCAAGAGGGCATGGTAAACCAACTTTTTAAGGTAAACTTAAAAACAATTTTACCTAATGGGCACATTGAAATTGGGCTTGTTTAACAAAACAAGCTACCTTTACAGTTTCTAAATAACCACTTTTTTCAACCTTATGGACTACAAAAATATTTGCTTCAAAGTACAGAAAATTGCTAAACAAACAGGGCAATTTATTCAGGATGAAAAGCATAAATTATCTGAACAAGATGTTGAAACAAAAAGCACTGCCAGCTTTGTTACCTATGTTGACAAAAATGCAGAAATGCAGATTGTAAAAGCCCTGAAAGAGTTAATACCTGAGGCAGGGTTCATTACAGAAGAAGGCACAGCTTCCTCTACAAATGAAAACTTTAAGTGGGTTATTGACCCCCTGGATGGCACCACTAATTACATCCATGGGATTTCTCCCTATTCTGTTAGCATTGCTTTGTTAGAAAGTGAAGAAGTAGTTATGGGTGTTGTTTATGAAATACAAGGTGATGAACTGTTTTATGCCTGGAAAGGAAGCCCTGCTTATGCCAATGGAAAGGAAATCCAGGTATCTAAAAATGAAGAACATAACCAAACATTAATAGCCACAGGGTTTCCATATTATGATTTTGAAAACCTTGACCCTTACATTGGAGCATTGCGTTTTTTGATGAATAATACCAGGGGAGTCAGAAGGCTGGGGTCTGCTGCTGTTGACCTGGCTTATGTTGCAGCTGGCAGGTTTGATGCCTTTTATGAACAAGCCCTGAGTGCCTGGGATGTAGCTGCTGGTGCATTCCTGGTTAAACAAGCTGGAGGTGTAATCTCTGATTTTAATGGGAAAGATAACTGGTTGTTTGGCAAGCAGATCATTGCCACAAATAAAAACTATTACCCTAAATTTTACCCTGAGATCAATAAACATATGGGTGGGGTGGTAACAAAATAGTAAAGAGACTGTTAAATATCTTTAGTTTTTTCTGATTATCAAATCCTTATCTTTTAGTGATTCTTAGAGTTTTAGTACCTTTGTGGCTAAGGGAATTTACCTTTAAAAGTGCCATCATGTTATTAATTCCTATTGCACTCACGAAAATTTTGTTTTTTATATGAAGTTTATTTCCCTAAACAAAAAAATACAGTTATTGGATTCCATTCTTAAAAACAATTGGTAACCATTAAAAAATTGGTTTGCAACATCAGGAAAGAACTTGTAAATTGCAGTGAAAATTCATAATACCATGGCTCAGAAGGAAATTGCATTATTAAGGGAACAAATTTCAAGGCTGGGAAACAAAAAATTTGACCTGGAAGCCTGGAAGAAACACACCATAATCTTTATGGAAAGGATTTTTGGTAAAGACAACAGCAAAGTCAAAATGGTCAAAGATTTACATTATGACTATTCAAGCTGGAATTTGCGTGATGTATCAGGGGCTGGTAAAGAAAAAGACCCTATAAAAATGCAGGCAGCAGAAATCCTTGAGGCAGCCATCCAGGAGCTTGAACAACTGGGGCTTCCACAAGAACAAAAAACACATGAAAAGCTTTGGGAGCTTTTGGATGATGAGCTTACAGGAAAACAAATAAAAGAAATTGAACAAATTATTCAATCAGGAGATAAAAATAAAAAAGAAAAAGTTGAAGAAATACTTTCTTCCCTCAAAGAAGAAGGGCTGGTTTCCATACTCTCTGAATTACTTCTCTCCTAAACCCCTTTCTATATGATCAATAACAAAAAGGTAGCTGTTGTACTATTAAACTGGAATGGCAAAGAATTATTAAAACAATACCTCCCTTCAGTCATAAAAAACAGCCAGGAAAATGATGTGGATATTATTGTAGCTGATAATGGCTCAACTGACAATTCTGTTCATTTCCTGAAAGAAAATTTCCCTGAAATTGACATTTTAGACCTTAAGGAAAATTATGGTTTTGCGAAAGGGTATAATGAAGCACTGAAAAAAATTAAGACCGATTATTTTGTCCTGCTCAACTCTGATGTTGAAGTCACTGAAAACTGGATTGAACCTTGCATTGACAGGATGGAAAAGGATGAAAATATTGCAGCAGTTCAGCCCAAAATAATGAGTTTTGAAAAAAAGGATCATTTTGAATATGCTGGTGCAGCCGGAGGGTTTGTTGATAAATATGGCTACCCATTTTGCAGGGGGCGTTTCCTGAATGTACTTGAAAAAGATGAAGGGCAGTACAATGAAGCCACACCCATTTTCTGGGCTTCTGGGGCTTGCCTGTTTATAAAGGCTGGCTTGTTTAAGCTGGCAGGGGGGTTTGATGAACTTTTCTGGGCACATATGGAAGAAATTGACCTGTGCTGGAGGCTTAAAAACAGAGGTTACTCAGTGTGGTATGAGCCTAGGTCAGTGGTTTACCACCTGGGAGGGGGAACCCTTTCTTACAACAGCCCTAGGAAAGTATACTTGAACTTCAGGAACAATTTGTGGATGCTATTTAAAAACCTCCCAAAAGGGAAAGCTTTTGCCCGTTTTTTCAAACGAATGGTACTGGATGCCATAGCTGCTGCCAAGTTCCTTGTTGATCTTAATTTTAATGGGGTCATTGCAGTACTGAAAGCCCACCTTTCATTCTACAAAAACCTTGGGAGGCTCAGGAGGCAACGCAAGTTGCTGCATGCTATCACCACCAAAACCAACCATGATGAAATATTTAAAAGAAGCATCATGTGGCGGTTTTTTATCCTGAAAAGAAGGAAATTCAGTGAACTCAACATGAAATGGTTTAAATCCTAACCTGAATGTTTTCTGTTGTATAAATCAACATTTAGGCTCTTCTAATTATGGAGTTAAAAGAACTATTTAACAGCTGCAAAATCACCATTTGGAAAGAGGCTTTTGCCATTGTAAAAACTAACACAACTATTCCTGGAGCTTTTGCCACCATTGTTGACCAAAATGAAACAACTGTGGTAATTGACCAATCAAAAATTGAAAATGCTACCCCTGTTATTGATATTGAAAGAGATTGGAAACTTATTACTTTCAATGTGGTTTTACCTTTTAACTTGGTAGGCTTCCTAGCTGTTATTTCAAAAGCATTGGCTGATGAAAACATCCCAATCTTTGTAATTTCTGCCTTTTCTACTGACCACATCCTGGTAAAAAATGACCAACTGGCTAAAGCAACAAATAAACTTAAAGAATTGGGATGCATGGTTGGCTAACCTAAACAAATTGTTACCAGTCACAAGCTGTGTTTAGCCTCAATTTTGTAAATTAAAATATCCATTATACCTTTGGGCTGTTGTTTATGCAATGGGGTGTCCCTGAAATTATGGGACTGAGATTACACCCAAAGAACCTGATCTGGTTAGTACCAGCGTAGGGAGGGCAAAAAGGAAATTTCCTACCTCATTGGTTAATTATTAACCAAATTATTCAAAATGAAAAAATTTAGTTTATTGTTGGCAGCACTTTGCCTGGCAATTTTTGCATTTGGGCAATATAAGCTGACCGGAAAAATCAGTGATGAAAAAGGGGCACCTTTAGCTGGTGCCAGTGTGGTTGTAAAAAACACCTACAATGGTGTTTCAGCAAATGAACAAGGTGAGTTCACCATTAAAAACCTGAAACCTGGGCAGTATGAGCTTATGGTTTCATTTATTGGTTATGAAAAATGGGTTAAAGTGTTGGAAATTGAAGCTGACATGGAAATTGATGTCCAACTTAAACTTTCCAGCCTGTTAACAGAGGAAGTGGTTATAGCTGCCACACGAATAAAAGACAAAACTCCTGTGGCTTACAGCAATGTAACCAGTGAGCAACTTAAGAACAACAACCTGGGACAAGATATTCCCTACCTAATGGCACTGACCCCTTCTTTTGTGGTTACTTCTGATGCCGGAGCAGGTGTGGGGTATACCAATTTTAAGATCAGGGGTACTGACCTGAACAGGATAAATGTATCAGTAAATGGCATCCCTTTAAATGATGCTGAGTCACATGGAACCTGGTTTGTTGACCAGCCTGACATGGCTTCTTCTACCGAAAACATCCATGTGCAACGTGGGGTTGGAACCTCAACAAATGGGGCAGCAGCTTTTGGTGCCACCATCAACATCCAAACCCTTGGCCTGAATAAAGAAGCCTATGCTGAATATAGTACAGCCATGGGCTCTTTCAGTACTTTTAAGAATACCATAAAAGCTGGCTCAGGGTTAATAAAAGACAAGTATACCATTGATGCCAGGTTCTCCAGGATTACATCTGATGGTTATATTGACAGGGCAACCAGTGATTTGCTGTCCTTTTATGTGGCAGGAGGGTATTATTCTGAGAATACTATCATAAAAGCAACTGTTTCAGTGGGTTTTGAAGAAACATACCAGGCCTGGAATGGTGTTCCATCTGTTAGGTTGAATGATGATGAAGCAGGTATGCAACGTTATGCTGACCACTGGCTTTATTCTCAAGAACAGGTTGACAGGATGCTGGAATCAGACAGCAGGACATACAACCTTTACACCTATGAAAACCAGGTTGACCACTACCAACAGGATCACTACCAGCTTCATTTCTCCCATAAATTCAGCCAATATTTGTATATGAATGCTGCCCTGCATTATACTTATGGAAGAGGATATTATGAGCAGTATAAAGCCAATGAGGAGCTTGAAGATTATAAGTTTAAAGACAAACAGGGCAATGGGGGGTATACAGAAAACACTGATATTGTCAGGAGGAAATGGCTTGATAATGATTTCTATGGAATGGTATTTTCCATGAATTACAACCAGGGGAAAAGTGACCTGACCATTGGTGGTGGCTGGAATACCTATGATGGAAGGCATTTTGGCAGGTTGATATGGGAAAAGGAATTAGAATATGATGTGGCTGAATTTCAATGGTATTTTGGGACTGGATTAAAAAAAGATTTTAATATCTATTCAAAATATAATTTGGAATTGTTGCCCAAGCTGAACTTATATGCAGACCTTCAATACAGGCATATTAACTACACCATTGATGGGATTGATGATGATTTCAGGGATATTGCACAGGAGCACAAATTCAACTTTTTCAACCCAAAATTTGGGGTCTTCTTTAAACCAGCTTCAAACCAAGAGGCTTATTTCTCTTATGGAAGGGCAAATCGTGAACCCAACAGGAGCAATTACACTGATGCTGACCCATCACAACCTGAACCTACCCATGAAACTTTAAATGATTTTGAATTGGGATACAATTTTAAATCAACTTCCTTCAGCTTTGGCACAAACCTCTATTATATGAAATATATAGACCAGCTTATCCATACAGGAAAAATAAATGATGTGGGTGGCGCCATCATGACCAATGTGGATGATAGTTACAGGTCAGGAGTTGAATTAATGGCAGGTGTTAAGATTTCCCCAAAAATCAAATGGGATGTAAATACCACCATCAGCAGGAATAAAATTTCTGACTTTACAGAATATGTGGATAATTGGGATACAGGAGTTCAAAAGGCAAATGACCTTGGAGAAACTGATATATCCTTTTCCCCAAATTTCCTGGCTAACAGCATTGTCAGGTTTGAACCTGCAAAAAAGCTGGCTATCAGCTTTATTTCAAGTTATGTGGGAGACCAGTTTATTGATAACACTTCTAATGAAGACAGGAAAATTGATGCCTATTTTGTGAATAACCTAGCTATAGATTATTCATTCAAAACAGGCAGGTTTAAAGAAATTGCCCTTCATGGTAGGATAAATAATTTCCTTAATGAAGAATATGAATCAAATGCCTGGATATACTCTTATATAACAGGTGGGAAACGTTACAAAATGGATGGCTATTTCCCACAGGCAGGTATAAACTTTATGCTTGGAATTGATTTTAAGTTTTAAAGCCATTTGATTAACTAATATTGAAGAGAGTTCTAATACATATTTTTAACCCTGCCCTTTAGGGTAGGGCTAAAAATATAATATGAATAACCATTTTTGCTAAATTCTTTAAAATGGAAAATTAACAATTTAGCAAAAATGAGATTATCTTATGATGCTTGTATTTCACCAACCTAAAGGATGGTGTTATATAGAATGCACATGTATAGTATATTCTTTCATTATAACCCTGATATTTTAACTTCAAAATTATCCAGGTACAATACTTCTTTATTTTCATTCCAAACATACACTTTCAGCAGCTTCCCTTTTTCTAATTTGTCTTTTGGCAGCATTTTACTCACTTGTACTGGCCACCAGGCACCAAATGATTTTATGGAAGGAAATATTGAAAATGCTTCCCAGAATATGGTCCCTTCCTCATCATCAATTGAAACCACAATGGCAGCTGTAGTTTCATCAGGTACATAACTATACACATCAGCCTGAAGTACCAACACTTCATGGGAAATAGAATCAAGGGTAGTAAGGTCTAAAGAAAAGGTGTTGGAGAATTCCCCGCAACGATTTGATTGTTTCCCTTCATAGGCATGGATCACATCTATTGCCCATTCATCATATGACCAATTATTTTTGGGGCTTTCCATATCATTTAAGTCAGAAAATATGAGTTCAGGTTTTTCCCAGGTACTTGCTTCATACAAACACATATTTAAATGGGAAGCCACTGCAACAGTATCATAGACTAACCCTGGTTTTTGCACAAAGAAAGACAGGTCAGCTCCTCTTGAACCACATAAATAGAGGGTATGGTCATTTTTTAAAAGATAAGCTTTACTACCAGGCTTAATACCTTTTTCTTCAGCCTCATCATATGAGATAAAAGACATACCTTCTTTTTCAAACCCATTCCAATAGTTTAAGAACCTCTTGCTTACTTCATCTGCAACAATTACATCAGCATCTGATTGCAAAATATGTACTTTGCTAAACTCTTTTTGCCCCTGGTAATTTACCTTTTTTGCATATTGGATGGCTTCATATGGTTTAAGGATTGGAATCAAAGCAAATAGTAAAAATGCTACCACCCCAACAATAGATAACTTCCTGTTCAACACAAAAAACAAGGCCATTATGAGTATATAAGCCATATAAACTTTTAGCATTCCCGAATCCCCAAAATATTTCACCACAATCCCAGACAAGATTATGAACCCTATAAAACCAACCAGGTAAAGATTTTTCTTCCCAAACCTTTCAAAAGCCAAAGGGGCAGCTACAGCAAAAAATGGGATCATGAATAAATAATGCCTTGGATCAGTACACATAGGGTTGTAGGCTTTTGCAGAAATACTCATAAAATTCCCTAACAAAAGAAGTACAATTGAAGCCATAGAAAACAATACCAAAGGTTCTTTTTGGGTAAAATAATGTTTGGGCTTTAGAAACAATAATACAGGTATAATGAATATTACCCCAAGTAACATACCCTGCATACTTAGTATGTGAAAAAGCTCATAGGTGACCCTTTTAATGAGTATTGTAAGTGGTTGCGTATGATAACTGCAAAAGTTTAAATAGTTACCATTGCCAATTGCCTTAAAACGCATAAATACGTCACCTGTAACAATTTGTATTACAGAAAAATAAACGGCCATAAACAGTATTCCTGATCCAAAACTGAGCAACCAAAACCTATGGTTCTTTTTTTGTACCAGGTCTGATAGTAATAAAATCAGGAATAGGGGAAGAGCTAGTATCATTGTTCCTTTTGACAAAAAGGCTCCTACCAAAGCTAGGGAGAAAAGTAATGGGTATTTTAACTGCTTTTTACCCTCTTTATTCATTTTGAAATAAAGCACAAAGGCAGCAAAAATGAAAAATGCCACATAAATATCTGGCATCAGTTTATCAGCATAGAAAATGGTCCAATTATTAAATGTAAACAAGGCCAGCCCCAATGTGATTACCTTCCAGTTGAAATCTTTCAATACAAGAAAAATTAAATATAATGTAGCAATTGAAATAAGCAACCCTGGGAATGCTGAACCAAAGTCATTCACCCCAAATATTGCATATGAAAAAGCTGTTAAACCCACAATTACCCACCTATAAAAATAATGGTCTGACCAATCAGCCTGCCCATTTAATAAGTTGGATGCCAGCTCAGCATAATGTAAGTCATCAAAACCATAATGCCCCAGATATCCTGTAAGATGGTATAGAATAAAACAGATAGCAAAGAAGCAAAAGATTACCCATTTAGAAATTGGTTTGAAATGATCCATATTGATTAGTTGTTTGTTTTTATTTCTGGTTCAAAAATATACTAATAGCCTATTATATGAGGTAAGAGAAATGAGATTGGATACAAAGTGATTTGTTGTAATCAACATATTCAATCCTATAAACCATATAACCATCTATCCTTCCATCTCTTTAAGGATTTGCTCTACTTGTTCATTGGTTTTGTGGAGTTTCTCTTTGCAGAATTTTAATAACACAGATACCCTTTTTACCTTCTCTGCCAATTCATCCACATCCAGCTCTTCATTTTCAATCTGTTCAAGGATTTCCTCCATTTCTATAGTTGCTTCCTTGTAGGTTAGTTTTTTTGTTGCCATAGTGTTATAGTTTTTCAATTTTACTTTCAACTTTCCCATCAGAAAACCTTGTTTCAACCAGGTCTCCCTTTTTTAATGATTTTTTTGATTTTATAATCTCACCATCCTTTAGGGTTAATGTATACCCTCTTTTAAGTGTCTTTTCAGGATCAAGTAGTTGTATTTGTTTTTCCCAAAAAGTAAGTTTATTTCCCCTTTTTAAAACTAGGTTTTGAACATCATTTTTTAGCTTAAAACCAATATTTTCCAGAAGGTGGTTCCCTTTCTGAACCTGGTGCCTGGCTCCATATTTTAAATCCTGTATCCCAGAAGAGAGCTTCTGCCCACATTCAGTAATAAATGATCTTGATGCAAACCTGATGCTGCTTTCTATTTCATCTAACTGCCTGGTTTTTTGTGATGTATATCCCTCAATGGCTGATTTTATTTCATACAATGAGTTAATAAGTTGCCTATTTTTAGATGCTAAAAACAGTTTCCCTGCCACATTCACACCTGATGCAATTTTTTCAATGAATAGCTTTTCATGGGTAAGAATATCTTTTGCATATTGTGAAATGGAGTTTTGCAAACCCAATATATGCTCTGAAAACCTGAGCAAACCTGCTACCAGGAACTCAGCCACTGCAGTAGGAGTTTTCATTTTGGTATGAGCAACCAGGTCAACTATGGTTTCATCCTTTTCATGCCCAATGCCCGTGATCACGGGTAATGGGAACTGGGTAATAAAGTAAGCCAGGTCATAATCATCAAAACAGCTTAAATCAGCCTGGGCACCCCCTCCCCTGATGATTACTACTGCATCAAAGAAATCCTCATACTCAAATATCCTTTCAAGGGCTGCAATAATGGAGGGTACTGCCTCATTCCCCTGCATAAATGCTTCAAAAAGCTTGTGGTAGAACTTAAACCCATATGGGTTTGCTTCCAGTTGCTCCACAAAGTCCTGATATCCTGCTGCAGTAGCTGATGAAATAACAGCAATATTTTGTGGCACAAGAGGTAATGGCAATTCCCTGTTCATATCAAACACCCCTTCATTGTGCAACCTGTCCAATATTTCTTTCCTTTTTAAAGACAGGTCACCAATGGTATAGATGGGGTTAATATCCTTAACATTGAGGCTCATGCCATAGGCTTCATGAAACTCAACAGTAGTACTTATCAGAATTTTTAAGCCATCTGAAAAACTCCTGCCTGTTGTAGTTTCAAAATAAGGTTTTAACATCCTGTAAGTGTATGACCAGATGGTAGCCCTGGCTCGTGCTATAATTTCATCACTGGCATCATCTTTTTCAACCAGTTCAAGGTAACAATGGCCAGCCCTGTTTTCTTTTAATTCACTGATTTCAGCTACCACCCAAACTGTGCCAGGAAGTGCTTCTGCCAATGTATCTTTTATCTGCCTGTTTAGTTCAAAAAGTGTTAGGTTCTCTGCCATCAGGTTTTACTCTGTCTTTAACAGTTTTAATGTACTTGAAATATCTGAAGTTGTCAGCCTGATAATTACTACACCAGGAGGTAAAATACTCAACTCATCTAACCTAAAGGTATTCCTGTTTGTAAATTCCCTTTTTATATATTTCACCCCATCAGTTGAAAAAATTTCTATTTTGATATTATCAACCAACTGCCTGTCTTCTTTTAACAATGTTACTTTTTCTGTAAATGGATTTGGGAATGCCCCCCAATCAGAACCTTCAAAAGGGTGTACAGAGGCTCTTTGTGCCTGTAACCAATCAGAAGCTGCTTTAAAGTCAGGTATCCCATATCCCAGTAAAGAATCAGGGTTGTTAAACTGGTGTGCACTTTCTTCAATTGCCTGTTTTATTTCCATGTGGCTGAACTCAGGATAAGCCTGCCACAAACAGGCAGCCATTCCAGCCATAACAGGAGAAGAAAATGATGTACCATTTCCTTTTGTAATATTTCCAGCAATATTCTGATAGGCAGTCCCCCACCCTACAGCAGCCACATTAGGTTTAACAGTCCCATCAGCAGCAGGACCAAAAGAGCTGAATGATGCTTTTAGCCCTTCAGCATTTACAGCCCCCACACATATCACACTATCCCCATCAGAAGGGGCAGTAATGTAATGCCAGGCTTTATTGCCTGAATTTCCTGCACTATTGAATACCAATATACCTTTTGAAACTGCCATATCTGCTGCAATGGTTACCCGTGTTGTATTCCCATCCATTTCCTGGTAGGTGTGGTTCATTGATGGATCATCAAAAATGGAATATCCCAAAGAGGCATTGATTATATCGACCCCAACACTATCAGCAAACTCGGCTCCCACTACCCAGTTATCTTCTTCAATAAGGTACTCTGAACCACCATCTTCTGTCCTGATCAGCCAATAAGAAGCACCAGGTGCAGTGCCTATAAGCTGCCCAGGTAAATTGGCTGCCATAATTGACCATACTGAAGTCCCATGGCTATGCTGGCTAAAAACCTCTGGGCTAAAACCAACAAAATCTTTCCATCCCAGCACCTGGTTATTGTCCCAAGCAGATCCAAAAGCTGATAATTGGTTTGCATTGGTAAAACCAGCATCAAGGACAGCAATATGGATGCCTTCTCCCTTGTATCCATTGTCATGTAAATAGTGCCCATTGATCTGGGAAACCTGAGAAACAGATGCCCCATAAAAAGCAGAATCTATGATGGGGTTACCATCTTCAGAACCAAACTTGGCAACCTTTGCTGCTTTTTCCATTACCTGGTTTTTGGTTACCTCATATTCCTTTACAAAAGGCAATTGGTTTAAGTTTCCTATAAAATCCAAAGATCCTGTTTTTACAGTTACCCCATTCAACCATTTGGAGGAATGTACCAACTCCGCACCTAAATCCAAAATTGCTGATATATAATCAGGAGATACTGGGAGGTCTGTTTCATCAATGGGAATATTCATTTTCTCCCTTCTTTCAATAGCCCTTTCTGATAGGAATTCTTCAGGTTTGTTTACAGAAAAAGTAGTCCCTGCTTTGTCTTTAAAGCCAATCCAATAATAGGTTTGCCCATTGCAAAATCCATAAGAAAATACAATGAATAACAGAGTAAAAATGCTATTGAATAAAGTTTTCATTATTACAGGTAACTCTTCAGGTAAATCAAATATACAATAGTTTTACCCTTTTTTGTAATGAAATGTTTAGGAAAATTATAGGGGACACAAGGATTTTACCTATGGATTTTCATGTTCCTCATATATTCTTCAGGGTTCTGCATAAATTTTTCAGGATCCTTTATTTTCACATCCCTCTGTTCCAATTTTTCAAAACCCAGGTTTTGAATGCTATCCATAACCTGTGGGTTGAGCAGGCTTCCATGCCCATATTTCAAGGTATACTGTAGTTCCCCCTTGTTATTAAAGTATTTCCAATCTCCATGGCGCTTGTTATCAGCATAAAAAGCATCCAACTCCATAACCCCATTTTCAAAGTAGCTTACACAAAACCCATCACGTTTGCCTTGCTTAAACATACATTCCATATAAGGTTTTCCATCCTTGAAAAAAGCCTGGTATTTACCATGTTTCACACCATTATCCCATTCTGCCATCTCCAGGGTTTCACCTGATTGATAATATATTTTTTCTACCCCTTGTTTTACCCCATTGGCAAAATGGCTTTCTGAAACCACCCTTTTCTCTTTATAAAATTTCCAAGAGCCTTCTTTCTTTTCAGCAACAAAATTCCCTTTAGCTATTAGTTTTCCTTTTAGGGTATACAGTTCTGCAAAAGCAGAATCTGATGTTTTTGAATAGGTTATCAAAGCCTGCAATTTCCCATTGTCATGATACCTTTTCCAGACACCTACTGGCTGGTTGTCTTTAAAACCACCCTCATACTTTAACTTGCCATTTTGATGGTATTTTTTCCATTCTCCCTGCCTGTTACCCTTTTCATCAAACTGATTGACTTGACCCCATGCAAACACAGGGATAAATAGCATAAGTAAGATTATTCCTTTCATTGAAATGTTTTTCTAATAGAACCATAAAAATAGTGAATTATTTTATCAGGAATGATCTCATTATATCAGCAAGCCCTGGTTAATTGTAAACACCATTAAACTATTTTCAAACATTTAAGCTGCTTCTGTCCATTTTTATTTTTCATTCCACAAAATAGGGAACAGTTTATCAGAAGCTTTTAGGTAGGTATCTTTTGAAATTTCTTTTTGCCAGTTTTTACTAACATAATCACTAGCCTGTATCCTTGTGTCACAAGAACTGAAAGGTGGGTTCTGCCACATATCCTGAACCCTCCAGTTAACATTTATGTAGGACACTGCTTTTATCAATCGTGGGTTTCTATTGATTGTCTGAAACAGTTGTTTAAACCATTGATCCCAGGCTTTTTTAGCCTGCTCTGGATTATCAAAATCACACTCAGGGGTTGATTCTAACCCATCAAAAACAGGGGTTGCTTCAGCAATAAAAACAGGTTTATGATGATCTTTAGCAAAATCTAAAAGGGGTTTAGCCTCCTTATGATGGTTAAAAAATGAATACCCACACCAATCCACATATTCATCGCCAGGGTACCATTTTTCATATTCTTCATAAGATGTCCCCCAGCCAACTGATTGCCAAACAAAAGCTACATTTTCAACATGCAGGCTGTCAAACCTATCTTTTACCCTTTTAAAAGCAACAACAAAGCTTTCCCTGTCATAATGGTTCCAAGCATGACCATCAAATTCATAACCTGTTCTTAAAAAAACAGGGCGTTTGCCTAATGACTTAACCCATGTTGCCAGGCTATCAATCATATGGTCATACTCACCCCTTGCTACTGCTTTTTCATGGTTAACCAGTTCCAACCCAATAGCCAATGCACTATTTTTAAGGTCAAGGTCATTTACCTGTAATTGCATATTACAATCACCAGACCCCCAGTTATCTGTTTCCCAAATACCATCAAGCCCCCTGTAAATTTTCCCAAAAGAAACATCACCAGGACGTAAATTTGTGTACATGGTAAAACCTCCTGGGGCCTCAAAATGATCCAGGTACCCATCAGAGTAACCTTGTACACCACCAATAGCCCCTAAATCTTGCCCAATAAAAAGTATACACTTCCCATCAGGTGGTTCAAATTTTGCCCTTTTTTCATCAGACCTGTTAAATGAATAGTTATTGCACCCAATAAAAATAAACAACCCCACAAATAGAATAAATACATCCCTCATTTTAAAACAGTTTAGAGTTCAACATATTCAAACCAATCAAAATCGGCATATTTCTTTAACCCTGATAAATCCTGGCAACAAATACCTGCAAATGCACCTGTAAAAGCAGCCCTGTAATGAAGCCCATTATCCCTTACATAGTCATCAGACAAAATGCTTGCATCAAGTACAGGCCCCAGTTTTTCCCATTTTCCCTCATTTAAAGAATAATAAAACTGAAGGCTTTCCCTATTCATTACCCCTTTCAAACATACCTTTGATTGCCCAGTAATATCAACAGGTTGCTCAAGGGGTTCACTAAAATTCCCATTATCTGCTGATATTATCTGGATATATTTCATGTCAGCCTCTCCATTGTAACTTACATGTGCATAATGCATATGCATGGTATTGTAATAAAATACCAACCCTGCCATTTGCTGGAAATTTTCAGGTTCAAATTCCAGGCAGGTCGAAACTTCAACATGAAAGGCTTGAACCCTCCTGGCTACAAGGCTCTGCTCATGAACAGAACAAAGTGATTCCCTTCCATACAGCCTTAAAAAACCAGGCCTTTCTTTCAGGCTTGCCCAATCATCAGTAATAGGAACCCTCAATGAAGAAAAATTTACATCCAGCTTTTTATTTTCGAAATCATCTTTTGGGGGAGTATCAGGAAATTCAAAAGCAGGCAGGTTAGGGGCATTAATATACTCCTGTGGTTCATTAGAACCATGTTCCAAATAGGGCCAACCATCTTTTTCCCATATAATTTTCTGGATACATGTTTCCCTACCCAATGTGCACCTGCCTAATTTTGTGAGCGGGCGCCCCCCAAGGTGTACCAAATACCATTCTCCATGTTGGGTTTCAACCAGATCACCATGCCCAGATTTTTGAATTTCTAAACCAGGATTATCCCTTGCTGAAACCAATGGGTTTCCCGGATGGATTTCATAAGGACCTTCTATGTTTTTTGAACGTGCAATAGAAACAGCATGCCCATATTCTGTGCCCCCTTCAGCAGTTACCAGGTAATAATATCCATTTAGTTTGTAGATGTGTGGTCCTTCAGTAACCCCCAACTCACTACCTGCAAATATGTTTTTCATAGCCCCTACTAATTGTTTTTTTTCGTGTGAATATTCCTGAAGGATAATACCACCAAAGAACTTCCCACCCCTGTGGTCAACCAATAGGCTTGTAAACCATTTCCTCCCATTGTCATCATGAAAAAGTGAGCCATCGAAACCTCTGCTGCCAAGAAAAACAGGTCCACTCCACTCGCCTGACTCAACATTATTTGTTGTAACCAGGTAGGTAGGGGTATCTTTCCATACCCCATCAAAGGTTTTTACATTAGAATACACCAGGTAAAAAATACCTTCAGAATAAGTTAAACAAGGAGCCCAAACCCCACATGAGCCTGGAGCTCCTTTCATATCCAATAACCTTCTCTCATGTAATGCATGCCCAATTAAATGCCAGTTTCTAAGGTCTTTTGAATGGTGTATCTGTACCCCAGGGAACCATTCAAAAGTTGATGTGGCAATGTAATAGTCATTCCCAACCCTGACTATAGAAGGGTCAGGATTAAAACCAGGTATAATTGGGTTCTTTATTTTATCTTTCATAATTTGTCAATTCTTTACCAACTCAGCTTCAATCTCTTCCAATGTTTTGCCTTTTGTTTCAGGAAACCATTTTACCACCATAAGAATAAATACAAACAACAACCCACCATATATTAAAAAAGTAGTTCCAGACCCCAGGTATTCCAGTTCAATAGGGAAAATAGTGGTAACCACAAAGCTTGTGACCCCATTTAAAGTACTGGCAATTGACATTCCCAACCCACGAATTTTCCCAGGGAATATTTCAGATAAAAGTGCCCAGGTAATTGGACCTAATGAAATAGCAAAACCCATTACAAAACCAAGGATAGCAACCATCACTAATACTGAATTGATTGATATGGAAGCATCTAATAATGCACCTTTATATTTTGAGTAAGTCAAAGCTGTTTGCTTTTGAATGGTAATTGCCCCTTCCTGATTGTTGGAAATAATCTTTTCATTTATATCTGATTCAAACTGTTTAAAAAACTTCACTTCACTAGTGTATTCAATATTTTCATATCCCCTTAAAATGCCTTCAATTAATTGGGCTTCCTCCTGGTTTTTAATAGGAGCCACAATGGATTCTATGCCCTCCTTACTTACTTTGTATGTGGAAGAATAAAAAGCTGCAGAAGAAACCAATACAGAGGCAGCCATAACAGCCACTCCTATCAGCAGTAAAGGTTTCCTTCCCAGCTTGTCTATAAACAACATGGACACAATGGTCATTACCACCATTGAGATGCCCACAATATTTGACATAAAAAATGAACCAGACCCTCCAAAGCCTGCTAACCTAAAAATACGCGGGACAAAAAACATTACAGAGTTAAACCCTGTTGCCATTTGAAAGAAAGCTATGCTAAATGCCACCAGCAAGATCAGGCGCATGGGCTTGCTAAAAACCTGTACCCATTGCTCTCTGTATGAAGGCTTTTTAGCTTTTCCCTTTGTTGGTTTTAATGAGGACTCAATTTTTTGAAGCTCCTCACTGGCAGTTTCCCTGTTAAATTTTGCAAGGACCTTTTTGGCTTTTTCACTTTTCCCATTTTCCACAAGCCACCTGGGGCTTTCTGGCACCATAAATAACAGGAAGAAATAAATGCCCGGAATTATAAAACCAGCACCCAACATCCACCTCCAAATCAGGGCAGGGTCAGTAACCATTTTTAATATAAAGGTATTTATGAGGTAAGCCAGCAAAAAACCAATACCAATATTTAGTTGGTTGAATGATACCAGGAACCCTCTTTTTTCGGGAGGGGCAAACTCAGCAATAAACAGAGGGACAACCACCAATGAAAAGCCAATGCCCAACCCACCAATAAACCTAGAGGCCAGCAAAAACAGATAGCTGTTTGCCATGGCACTCCCGAGTGTACAAAATGAAAAAAGGAAAGCAGCCAATAACAAGATTTTTTTACGCCCAATTTTATCACTTAATGTCCCTGCTACAAATGTCCCAATAAAGGTTGCCAACATGGCTATACTGACACCAAGGCCTTCTAAAAAAGAGCCTACTTTCAGGTCAAAATAAAGCCTGTAAAATTCACTTGCGCCTGAGATATTAGCTGATAGTCCTAATAACAGCCCTCCAATTGAAACAATAAAAGCTATGAGATATGTGTACCAAACTTTATGTTTCATTCCTTGGCATTATTATTCCATAGCAGGTTGAAAAGCTGGGTAGTTGGTTTTAAGTACCTTTCTTTTGAAACCTCATTTGCCCATTTTTCACTCACATAGCCACTTTTTTGTATCCTTGAGTCAACCTGGTTAAAAGTAGCATTATCAACCCACATGGGCTCTGAGGGCCAATCAGTATTGATATAAGAAAATGCTTTTAAAACATCCTGGTTATCTTCCAGTTTTTTAAAGAAAGGTGCATACCATTCATCCCACATTTTTTTAGCAATTTCAGGCTTTTTAATATCTGTATCATAATAAACATTGGTAAGCCCTTCCTGAAAAACAGGGGTCAGTTCAGCAATAAAAACAGGTTTTCCATGCTTCCTTGCAAATTTGATCATTTCATCATCAGGATGTGCAAAATAAGTGTATCCACACCAATCCACATATTCATCACCAGGATACCAATCCTCCATTTCTTCCATTGGGGTCAACACTCCTTTTGACTGCCATACAAAAGCTACATTTTCAACCTTCATTTCACGGAATTTATCCACAATATGATGCCAGGACTTCAGGTAATATTCACGATCATAGTGGTTCCATTCATGCCCATCAAACTCATATCCTATCCGCAAAAAAACAGGCCTTTCGCCCAATGACTTTATCCAGTTAGCCAGGTTTTCAATCAAATTGTCATGGACTCCTTCTGCTACATTTTTTTCATGGTCAACAAAGCTTAAACCAATCGCTACCAGGCAATTCTCAAAGCCAGGCTGTTTTATTTGAAAGTCAAGGTAGCTATCACCAGACCCCCAGTTAGCCATTGAAAAAATGCCATCATTCCCTTGTAACACATGGCCAAAACTTTCTGCCCCTGGAGAAAAATTGGTGTACCCAGTAATTCCTGCTGGGATATCCAAATAATCACAATACCCATCATTATATCCTTCAACCCCACCAATGGCGGGCATATCCTGCCCTATAAAAAACAGGCATTTACCATCCTGTGGTTCAAATTTTGCTAATGTTTTTCCTTCAGTTTTTCCCTGGTTAACAACATTCTTATTGTTGCACCCACACAATATTCCTGTTAAAACAATAAGGCTAATTACTATCTTAATATTCATATCCTTCTATTTAATTTTCAATTGGTAAATTCCCCTATGGAAACCTATTTTGCAAATACCTTCTTATTTAAACTACTAAAACAAAAATGGTTTTTCCTACCTCACAGAAGTTCATAAACCAATCTTTTAAAACTGCACCCACTGAAGTTTTGTCCTCCAGTGGGGCAATTTATTTACTAATTATATCCGGGATTTTGAGTAAGTATTCCTCCACCTACCAGTTGAATTTCATCAAAAGGTATTGGTAGCACCTCATCCTTCCCTGTTGTAAAACCATTTATTTCATTTGCTGCATCACCCCAGCGCACAAGGTCATGGAAGCGGTTCCATTCTGTTGCCAGTTCTAACCTTCTTTCCAATTTAACAGCTTCCAATGAGAGTGGTTTTGATGGCAAACCTACCCTCGCCCTCACTGCATCCAATGAAGCCTGCCCATCACCACTTGCTCCCATTGCAACAGCCTCAGCATGGATCAGCAATACTTCAGCATACCTAAGTATTTTGTGGTTTAGTGGTGATTTACTTATCTGGTTTGAAGCATATTCACTGATCTCCTCATGGGTTAAATAATATTTCCTTGAATAGGCATACCCATCACCATAGCGCTGCCCATTGTCTGCAGCATTGTTTGCCCACCACCATAAAAAGTCACCTGGAAGTGGGTATAAGCCAGCATCTTTCATGGCCTGTGATTCAATAAATGTACCTCCTTCAATGATTGTGGCATCTTTGCGCACCACATCTCCTTCACTGTCAAAGGCATTTTGAAGCTCTTTACCCACTAAGTTATATGACCAGCCTGTAAGTGGGAACCACCACCACGGGCAATAAAACTGTGCTGTTAAACTTCCCTTGTTTTGCCTTGAAAAAGCATCTCCCGCCTGGTCAAATTCATAGTTGATCTCAAAAATAGACTCAACTCCAAACTCATTGGCAATATTGAAGTTATCAGCATAGTTTGTTTCAAGGCTGTACCCCAGGGACATTACTTCTTCAGCAGCATCAGCAGCATTCTGCCATTGGCTGTTGTATAGATATACTTTTGCCAGCAACCCCCAGGCTGACCCTTTGGTAGCCCTCCAGGCTTCACTATGGTTTGCTGGAAGGTGTTGGGCGGCAAATTTGAGGTCATCAATGATCAGTGCATAGATTTCACTGGCAGGTTTCCTGCTCATATCAATATCATCAGTGTATGAATCTTCAAGTAAAAGAGGTACATCCCCAAAATTCCTAACCAACTCAAAATAGTAATATCCCCTCAAAAATTTAGCTTCTCCTTTGTAAGCATCTATCTGTTCTTGTGGGGTAACATCAGGCGTTAATGAATTAAATGAAGCCAACAGGTCATTTGCCCTTCTTACCCCAGTAAAGAATTTTTCCCATATGCCTTTGACTGCTACATTGGTCGACTTCAATGTCAGGGTTTCAAAGGGATGGTTAGCTGGTTGGAAATAATGGTTCTCCAAAATGCAATCATCTGAACGTACATCAGTATATATGTATGCCATGGTATAGGCATCTCCCAGGTGCTCCATAAATTCCCACCTCATTGGTTCATAAGTGCCAGCAATACTAAGGGTTGGCTCAGTTGCCGCTTGCTCCTTCGTAATTTCAGTTAAGGGCTCAACCTCAAGGAAGTTTTCACATGAAGAGGTGATTATCACAATCAGTGAAACAAGTATTATATTTTTATAGGTTTTCATATCCAGTAAATTTTATCTTAATTAAAATGAAATTTGAACACCACCTAAAACCGTTCGCGCAGCAGGGTAAAATGCCCTGTCAATACCAACATCCAATGGATTGCCATTATTCATCCCTATTTCAGGGTCAAGCCCTGAATAATCAGTGAAAGTGACCAGGTTTTGCCCACTCACATAGAACCTCACATTTCCAAGTTTAAGGTTTTGTACCACTGCCTTTGGCAATGTGTAACCAAGTGTTATATTTTTGAGCCTCAAATAGCTCCCATCTTCAATGTAATAATCTGAAAATTCATGGTTGGTAACTTCGAGTGCAGAAGGCCTGGCCACATCAGTTTTGTTATCTGGCATCCAGCCATCCAATACCTTATTTGTCCTGTTTGTATAAGCAAAACCATATTGAGTTGCTGCATTAACTACATCATTGCCAATGGTTCCCTGGAAGAAGAATGAAAAATCAACCCCTTTGAATTCAAGGCCTCCAATTATTCCATAAGTATAGTCAGGATAAGGATTCCCAATAAATACCCGATCATTTTCAGCATCAATTATTTGGTCTTTGTTTTGGTCAACATAAACCAGGTCTCCAAATTCATCTAACCCAGCTACTTCATAACCATAAAAGCTGGCTATTGGATGCCCCTCATCTGTACGTGTCAGGTTTGGTGCACCTTCAAATATCCTGGTGTTTGCACCTTCAATGGGTTCACCTCCACCAAGGTCAGTTACTTCATTGGTATTATACCCTAGGTTAAACCCAATATTGTATGACAAGCTGCCTATTTTATTTATATGAGATACCATTAATTCAACCCCATCATTTTTTACACTAGCTGCATTCCTGGTTGGTGCTGCCTGCCCAAGCATCCCAGGGTTTGGGAAGTTGAGCAACATATCTTCTGTTGTTTTTTGGTAATAATCAAGGGTTACGCCTAAGCGATTATTAAACATATTAACATCAAGCCCAACATTTATTTGTGATATTTCTTCCCACTTGATGTTTTCATTATAATCAAGGTGGGTAAGGGTGCCCCTGCCTTTCTGATACCTGTCAATGTATTGGTATGGGGCAATCCTATCATTACCATTGATACCCCAGCTTCCCCTTATTTTAAATAAACTGAAAAGCTCTGAATCAGCCATAAACCCTTCTTCTGAAAGTACCCATCCTGCAGAAACGGAAGGGAAATACCCCCATTTGTTTTCATCAGAGAATTTAGAAGACCCATCAGCCCTTAAAGTAAGCCCAAACAGGTACTTATCCTGGTATGTGTAGTTGCCCCTGGCATAAAATGAAGCAGTGGTGTTTTTATACCCTTCATCAATCCCAATGGATGTATCTTCATCATTAATGATATTTGAAAAGTTCACTTCACCCAATGTGTTGGGAATAAAATTAGCTCCTGACCTTGACCTTTGATAAAACTTGTTTTCTAACAAACTGGTACCAGCAATAATATTCAGGTTATGCCCTTCCCCAATGTCTGGAGTTAAGGTGAAATAACCTTCCCACTGTGAATATGATTCATCAAAGAAAATTTCAGTAAGGCTATTGGTCTCGTTCACATGCTGTTGGCTTGAATAATCATACCTTGCATTAAACATCCTGTTGGTTGTTGACCTTGACAGGTAAGAGTAATTGGTGCTGAATTTCAGGAAATCTGTTAAATCCCATTTCACAGCACCACCTCCAAACAAGACATGCATTTCTGAGTTATTATCCGAATGGTCCAACCTTAAAATTGGGTTCCCCAATTCTGCCTGCACATTCAGTGGGATATTTTTATAACTGACCCCAGCTTGGATACCATTATTAAAAGGTACCCCTTCCTCATCATAAATAGGATAAACAAGTGGCATTGACATAACACTGGTCATCAGGAAACTGTTTTCACTGTTCTCTGCAATAAAGTTCCTGTCATTCATTGTATAATAGGCAAATAGGTTAGCCTCAATGTTATCATACAAATCAATATTATAGGTAAATTTTATATTCACCCTTTTGAATTTTGTTTTTTCTCCTCCAATTATACCTTCCTGGCTTAGTAATCCACCACTCAATGCATAGGCTGATTTTTCTGAGCCACCAGTAATATTAAGGTACATATCTGACATTGGTGCTACATCTGTAAATTCATCCAGCCAATTGGTACCTCCTCCTAAAGCAGTTTTATCTTGTGAGGTAAATACATCCCTGCCTGGTAGGTTTCCTTCAGGATTCCTCCACTTGAAATATTCAACTGAATTGTTGTAATATTGGATGTACTCATCAAAATCCATATAATCTCCTGAAGTAGCCAATGATTGCACCCCATAGTAAGCAGAAAAATCAATGGTGGTTTTTTTAGCATTTCTTTTCCCGCTTTTTGTTTCAACCAAGATTACTCCATTCCCTCCTCTTGACCCATAAATAGCAGTTGATGCTGCATCTTTTAAAACAACAATGTTTTTAATATCATTTGCATTTACAAAATTCATATCTGGTACCTGAACCCCATCAACCATGATCAAAGGTGTAGCATCTCCTGCAGTGCTGACACCCCTCATGCGAATTGTCAGGGGTGCCCCAGGTGAACCAGATTCCTGTATGATCACAATTCCTGGTGCAGAGCCTTGTAGTGCTTGCTCAGGGCGTGTAACAGGCAGTTTTTCAATGTGTTTTGAATCAACAGTGGTGATGGCTGTGCTCACAGTCCTTTTGTTTTGCGTTTGCCCATACCCCAGTATGACTACTTCTTCCAGTGACAGGGCATCTTCAAACAAGGTAATGTTTATTACAGCCCTTCCATCCACATTAACCTCCTGGGTGGTATAGCCTATGAAGCTGATAACCAGTGTTGCATCAGAAGCTACATTATCTATGGCGTAGTTCCCATCAGCATTAGTGACAGTGCCTGTGGTAGTGCCTTTTACCAAAATATTGGCGCCAGGGATAGGATTACCAGTATCATCACTGACTGTCCCTGACACGTTCATCTGTGCTTGCACCATTAATCCCACATGAAATAAAAAAAGAATAGTTAGGATCTTTTTCATAGCATTTAGATTTGAGTTTAAATTTTCACTTACAAAAGTACCACTAACACCTAGCTGGAGTCAAACATTAACACCCTTTAAAATTACGTCAAAAAATACAATCAAATACTTCATAGAATTTTTAACTACTAATTTTCAGATATTTATATTATTAGATTAAAGATAATATTTCTTCAATACTACGCCATCTCAATTATTATCCATAACTTAGATGAAGTAATTTAACATTGCCTCTGTAATCATAAAACTTTTTAAATAGCATTTTAAACAGATAATTTGAACCACATGAAAGCCTTTCTTATAAATTTACCTTTTTTCAAAAGATGCATTGTCTTATTTAGCATAATTTTTATATCTACCCCTACCATCTCTCAAACCAACCTGAAAAATGTAGGGATCCCTTTTATATCAAAATTTTCGCGCCATGACTTTGAAGGTGGGGCACAAACATGGTCAATCACCCAGGATAACAGGGGGATTATGTATTTTGGCAATAACAATGGGTTAATGGAATTTGATGGAACCAATTGGGAAATGATTGAAATGCCTAACAGTGCCATAGTAAGGGAGGTTTTTAAAAGCAGTGACAATAAAATTTATGTTGGAGCCTATAACCAATTTGGATACCTGGTTGCTGATAAAACAGGCAATACTGTTTACAGTTCAATATCTGACCAGCTTCCTTCAGCTTATAAAGAGTTTGGTGAAATTTGGAACATCATTGAAACATCATGGGGGATAATATTTCAATCTTTCTCATCCATATATATATTAACTGAAAAAATTACCCCTTTAGAAATCAACCAATCCCTTAACTTTTCATTCAAGGTACAAGACAGGGTTTTTGTTGGCCACAATGATAAAGGGTTAATGGAATTAACTGAATCAGGGCTAAACTACATACAGGGAGGGGAATTCTTCAGCAAGAAGACCATATCTTCTATATTAGGGCTTTCAAATGGGAATATACTGATTGGGACCTCATTTTCTGGAGTTTTCCTCTATGATTGGAAAACATTCAGCAAATGGGAAACCCCAATTTCTGAATTGGCCAGCCAAAACCAGGTGTACTGTGGTATAAAGCTCAATGAAAATACATTTGCCTATGGAACCATTATGGATGGCATCTATTTTTTTAATGAAAATGGTGAAACCCTGCTTAATGTAAACAAAGAAAAAGGGTTGCAAAACAACTCTGTTTTATCCCTTTATATTGATGAATCAAAAAACCTGTGGGCTGCACTAGACAATGGTATTAATTACCTTAACATAAACTCTCCTGTTTCCCAGTTATTCCCTGAAGGCCTGATTGGGACAGGGTATATTTCATGCATCTGGAAGGATAAAATTTATTTTGGTACAAACCAGGGACTCTTTTATATGGATTGGGATACAGGCAGAAGGAGGATAGTTTCAACTGAAGTTAAAAGGGTGGAAGGTGCCAATGGGCAAGTATGGAACCTTCAGGAGTTTAATGGCAGCCTGATTTGTGGTCACCACAATGGCACCTATGAAGTTATGGATAACAAAGCCAGGCAAATCTCAAATATACTGGGAGGGTGGAAATATGTTAGTATTTCTTCCAATTCCCCATATTTAATAGGAGGTACTTACACGGGGCTTATATTATTAAGAAAAAATGGAGAAAGGGCTACACATTATGACTTCATAAAGAAGCTTGAAGGATTCAATATTTCTTGCCGTGAGATGGAGGTTGATAACAAAGGTTACCTTTGGGTAAGCCATGTAAATAAAGGGATATACAGGATCAGTTTTAATACTGACCATAGCAGCATTCAAAATGTAGATTATTTTAATAGCCAGAATGGACTGCCATCTGACTATTCTAATTCAGTATTCAAACTGAAAGGTTCAGTCCTTGTTTCTACTGTTGATGGTATTTACAGGTTTAATGCCCGGAAATTTATTTTTGAAAAAGATGAAAAAATAACTGCCATTGTAGGTACAGGCAAAATTGATAAATTTTATGAAGACCCTTATGAAAACATCTGGCATTTTACACCAGAAAGGTTAGGTGTTTTGCGCACGAATTTTCAAGGTAACTATTATTCAGAAATTATTCCATATAAAGAATTAAAAGGGAATTTTGTTACAAACTATGAACATATCCTGGCAACTGATAACCAATCATTTATAGTTGCAACAGAAGATGGGTTTGCACATTTTGATAAATCTTATTCAAGCCAGTTGCATTCAACCTTAAAAGCCCAATTGCGTAAAATCACCACATCAGATGGGGTGCTTATTTTTGGGGGGAACTTTCAAAACCAACATCACGAAATAGTTTCTAACCAACCTATTGATGAAGCAGTTGAATTACCATTCAAGCATAATAGCCTACAGTTTGAACTGAGTGCAAATTCTTATTCAAAGCAAGATAAAATTGAGTATAACTTTTGGCTGGAAGGGTATGAAAAAGATTGGTCAGGATGGGGAACCAGAAGCCAGAAATATTACAAAAACTTAAAAGGAGACTCCTATATTTTACATGCAAAAGTCAGGAATGAAGCTCAAAATGAGTCTAATGAGCTAACCTATGAATTCACTGTATCAAAACCAATTTACCTTAGTCCATACCTCCTGATTGTTTATTTGATTGCAATTGCTGGTATTTTATACCTGATAGTATTCCTGGTAAAAAAACAAATTGAAAAAGAAAAAGAAGCCCTCAAACATAAACAGAAGAAAGAATTGGAAGCCAGGAAAAAGGAATATGAACATGATAAACTGGTGAAAGAGCAGGAAATTATCCAGCTAAGAAATGAAAAACTAAAAATTGAAAATGAGCGCAACCTTGCTGAACTGGATAATAAATCAAAGGAATTGGCTTCAATTGTTATGAAAATATCTTATTCAAATGAACTAATCAACCGCACGCGCTCACAGCTTATGAAGGTGTATAACAAAATGGTCCACCAGGAATCTAAAAACCAGGTTAACATGCTCATTCACAACCTTGAAAAAGAATTATCAAAAGATGAAGACTGGAAACAATTTGAAGTACATTTTGACCAGGTGCATGAAAACTTTATAAAAAGCCTGAAAAACCAATTCTCTGAACTTACACAAAAAGACCTGAAAATGGCAGCTTATTTGCGCATGAACCTATCAACCAAAGAGGTTGCCCAGCTTTTCAACCTATCACCAAGAGGAGTAGAGACAAGTAGGTACAGGTTACGCAAAAAATTGGGGCTAGGAAAAAATGACAATCTTACTGATTTTCTCCTGGCCATATAAAAGTAAAACCCCTTCCCAAGAAGGAAGGGGCTTCATTAACTCAAACATAAAATTGTACTGGAGTTTAAGCCAGTGATGCATTTAACATCCAAATCCTTTTCTCTGTTGAGCTGATCAACCCAGATACCAGGTCATTGGTTCCTTCATCCTCTTGCTCTGATGCCAATATGTTTACTTTCTTTAGCTGATTTAACAGGTGCTGGCTATTTGATAAAACAACCTCCAAAGCTTCCCTGTCATCACTTACATTTTCTTCCTGTTTTAAAACTGAATTTCCAATATATGCCCCAAAGGTGTGAAGTGGTGTTCCTCCAAGGGTTAGGATGCGTTCTGCAATTTCGTCAATTACATCTGCTGCTTCTGTGTAGTATTCTTCAAATTTTGAATGTAAAGCAAAAAACTGCATCCCTTTTACATTCCAATGTATCCCTCTTAAGTTCTGGTAATAAATTTGGTAATCTGCTAATAGTTCATTTAACCCAATTGCTATTGCTACATTTAATTCTTTGGTTTTTTCTGCTGAATTTTTCATACGTTTAAAATTTTTGTTTTTTGTTAAAATGAAAACAAAAATTTCCGCACCTAGGTAACCGCTTCGCTTTCGCAAAAATCTTAATCATCCACGGTTAGTATATTTTAGGATGCTGAAAATTTATGCTCATTTCATGATGTTTTAATTTTATTGTTATTAATTTTTATCCAAATATAATTTAAGCTATATTTATATTTTTTATATTGCTATTAATTAATCTTATAATAATTGAATATCAATCAGATAAAATATTTTTTAGAAATATTTAAGGTTGGTAGTTTTTCAAAAGCTGCTTCAAATTTGCAAATTACCCAACCTGCCCTAAGCCTTCAGTTACAAAAACTGGAAGAAGAGCTGGAGTACAAGCTTGTTGACAGGACAAAGAAACCCCTGGTTTTAACGCAAGAAGGTGAGCTGTTTTTTGAGAAAGCACAAGAGATTGTAAAAATGGTAGACCAGTTAAAGAACCTGAGTATTGAAATTGGCGAGACGGTAAATGGTTACCTGAAAGTGGGCATTATACCAACCTTGGCTCCTTATTTTGTGCCATTTTTTATTGATAAGCTAAATACTAAATACCCTGGGTTACACCTTGAAATACAAGAATTACTGACTGAAGAAATTATTGGCAGTTTAAAATCAGGTGACATTGATGCTGGAGTTATAGCCACTCCTGTTGACGCTAAGAATATCCTGTTGCAACCCCTCTTTTATGAGAAGTTCTTCCTTTACATTTCTGATAAGCACCCTTTATTTAAATTTGATGAAGTTGACCTGCTCCATCTTGACACATCAGAGGTTTGGTACCTTCAGGAAGGAAACTGCTTCCAAAACCAGGTAAATTCCATTTGCAAACTTGCAGGGAAATATTATCCTGCCAGGTTATTGAGCTACCATTCTACTTCTATTGAATCATTAAGGAGGATAGTTGAATCAAAAAAAGGGATAACCTTTATCCCTGAATTAGCAACTATTGAAATACCTGCTGATTATGAGGATTTTGTAAAGCCCATAAAGGATAAAAGCCCATTTAGGGAAATAAGCCTTGCCCTGTCAAGGCAACATAGTAAAAAACGCCTAATTGAGGCTTTTATTGAAGTAGCCCTGGAAAACATCCCTCCCAGGATGCAAAAAAAACCTGAAGGCATGCTTATGGATACTGAAATAAATATGAAATGAAAAAGCCCCTCCTGAAACCAGGAAGGGCCAATAATATTAATCAGTAAATGACTTAAAATCAATCTACTGAATAGCCACTCGCTAACTTATTTTACTTCTTCAAAATCCACATCAGTTACTTCACCATCTTCTTTAGGTTGCCCATTTGTTGGTCCCTCTTGTTGTGCACCACCAGCAGTTGGGTCAGCTTGCGCCCCACCCTGTGCCTGCTGTTGTGCATTATACATTTCCTGTGAAGCTGCCTGGAATACTGTATTTAATTCATTCATTGCTGAATCAATAGCATCAAGGTCCTGGCTTTTATGTGCTTCTTTCAATTTTGCCAATGCATCCTCAATAGGCTTTTTCTTATCTGCTGGGATTTTATCTCCAAATTCTTTCAGTTGTTTTTCTGTTTGGAAGATCAAGCTATCAGCCTGGTTGACTTTATCAACCTTTTCTTTTGCTTGCTTATCAGCTTCAGCATTTGCCTCAGCCTCTTCCCTCATCCTTTTTATTTCCTCGTCAGTTAAACCTGATGAAGCTTCAATCCTTATTGATTGAGATTTACCAGTAGCTTTATCTTTTGCGCTCACATTCAAAATACCATTGGCATCAATATCAAAAGTTACTTCAATTTGCGGGACTCCTCTTGGTGCAGGTGGTATCCCATCTAAATGGAACCTTCCAATGGTTTTATTTCCCTGTGCCATTGGCCTTTCACCCTGAAGCACATGAATTTCAACTGAAGGCTGGTTATCAGCAGCAGTAGTAAATGTTTCAGCTTTTTTGGTAGGAATAGTGGTATTGGCATCAATCAATTTGGTCATTACACCACCCATTGTTTCAATACCCAATGATAATGGAGTAACATCCAATAATAATACATCCTTAACCTCACCAGTAAGTACACCTCCCTGGATTGCAGCACCTACTGCAACAACCTCATCTGGGTTTACCCCTTTTGAAGGAGCTTTTCCAAAGAATGATTGCACTTTTTCCTGGATAGCCGGAATACGGGTTGAACCACCTACTAAAATTACTTCATCAATATCAGAAGGAGTCATCCCTGCATTTTTTAATGCTTTCTCACATGGGCTAATAGTTGCATTGATCAGGCTATCAGCTATTTGTTCAAATTTTGCTTTTGTAAGTGTTTTTACAAGGTGTTTTGGTACACCATCAACTGGCATAATGTATGGCAGGTTGATTTCTGTTTGTGTGGAGCTTGACAACTCAATCTTAGCCTTTTCAGCAGCTTCTTTCAAACGCTGAAGTGCCATTGGGTCTTTACGCAAATCAAGGCCTTCATCTTTTTTGAATTCTTCAGCCAACCAATCAATAATAACCTGGTCAAAATCATCTCCTCCAAGATGGGTATCACCATCAGTAGCTTTTACCTCAAACACCCCATCTCCCAACTCAAGGATTGAAATATCAAAAGTACCGCCACCAAGGTCAAATACAGCAATTTTCATATCCTTTTCCATCTTATCAAGCCCATAAGCCAAAGATGCAGCAGTAGGTTCATTTATGATCCTGCGCACTTCAAGGCCAGCAACTTCACCAGCTTCTTTGGTAGCCTGGCGCTGGGCATCACTAAAATATGCAGGTACAGTAATTACAGCCTCTGTAACCTCTTGCCCCAGGTAATCTTCAGCAGTTTTTTTCATTTTCTGAAGAACCATTGCTGAAATTTCTTGTGGAGAATATTTGCGGTCATCAATCTGCACCCTTGGAGTGTTATTGTCACCCTTTATTACTTTATAAGGAACCCTGTTTATTTCTTTTGTACAGCGGTCATATGTTTCGCCCATAAACCTTTTAATGGAATAAATGGTTTTTTCAGGATTGGTTATGGCCTGGCGTTTGGCTGGGTCACCAACTTTTCGCTCTCCATTATCCACAAATGCTACAATTGAAGGGGTAGTCCTTTTTCCTTCACTATTAGGAATTACAACTGGCTCATTTCCTTCCATTACTGAAACACATGAGTTTGTTGTACCTAAGTCTATACCAATAATTTTTCCCATTTTATTATTATTTTCGTAATCGTTCAAAATTTAACGTCTATGCAATAATCAATGACTGTGCCATTGGGCAAAGTTCAAAATGGCACGTAATATTGACATTATTTTCAGTATTTATATTAAAAACAATGACAACCCTGATGACAAAAAGGCAGAGACAAAAAGAATACCTCTTAGATTTGAAACTAACCTAAAACCTACCATAATGATAAAAAAGAGCCAAGTTATTGACACAAAAAAAAGACTTTATTCTCTTGATGCCCTTCGTGGGTTTGATATGTTCTGGATTACTGGTGGTGGCTTTTTAGCTATTGCCATTGCAAAAATGGCTGGAATTGGTTGGCTGGAAACACAAATGCACCATGTTGAATAGGAAGGTTTTCGTTTTTATGACCTCATATTCCCCCTTTTTATGTTTATTTCTGGAGTAGCCATCCCTTTTGCTGTTAAGGCTAAACTTGACAGGAATGTACCAAAAAGGAAACTATTTAATAAAGTTTTTAAACGTTTGATCATCCTGATCTTTTTGGGTATAATTTACAATGGCACATTACAAACAGGTTTTTCAGAAGCAAGGATTGCCAGTGTACTTGGGCAAATTGGAGTTGGTTACTTTTTTGCATCCCTAATTGTCATATACTTTAAGACATTAAAAGCACGCATATATTGGCTAGTTGGGATACTTGCAGGATATGGGATCATCCAGTTATTGGTTCCTGTGCCAGGAATTGGATCTGGTGTTTTAACACCAGAAGGTTGTATAAATGGCTATATTGACAGGTTGCTTTTGCCAGGGACACTGTATGATGGGTCTTTTGACCCTGAAGGTATTTTATGTTGTATCTCTGCCACAGGGATAACATTAATGGGAACTATAGCAGGAAATATACTTAGAAAAAAGAAAACTACAGATTGGCAAAAAATAGGCTATATGGTAATCATAGGAACAGGCTTAATTGTATTAGCCCTTGCCCTTTCTATTTTCTATCCCATTATTAAAAGTTGTTGGACATCTACTTTCAATTTACTTACAGGAGGAATAAGCTTTATTTTAATGGCTATTTTTTATCTGGTAATTGACCATTGGGGATTTCGTGGATGGGCTTTTTACTTTCGCGTGATAGGTATAAACTCCATCTTTATTTATATGATCACACGAATTGTTAATTTCATGGATATATCCGAATTTTTCTTTGGCTGGCTCACTGTTTCAATGGACGAAAATGCAAAAAAACTGGTTATACTTCTTGGAGGGCTTACCATAGTTTGGCTATTGTTATATTTTATGTACAGGAAGAAAATTTTTTTTAGGGTGTAAGCCAAATCCAGATTCCCCAACATTTTTTACTTTTGTAATTCAATCTGAATCAAAAAAGTTATGTCAGTTCATAAAGAAGTCAGAAAAGTAACTACCCACAGGTTATCAGAAATGAAATTGAGGGGAGAGAAAATTGCTATGCTAACATCCTATGATTATAGTATGGCTCAGTTGGTTGATGAAGCAGGGGTTGATGTGATCCTGGTTGGTGATTCAGCCTCCAATGTGATGGCTGGAAATGAAACCACCCTTCCCATCACCCTGGACCATATGATTTACCATGGAAGGTCAGTGGTAAAGGCCGTAAGCAGGGCACTGGTAGTAGTTGACCTGCCCTTTGGCACTTACCAGGGGAATTCAAGGGAAGCATTGCATTCTGCCATAAGGATTATGAAAGAGACAGCTGCTGATGCAGTTAAACTTGAAGGAGGTGAAGAGGTTTTGGAATCTGTTAACAGGATACTTTCAGCAGGCATACCTGTAATGGGGCACCTGGGGCTTATGCCACAATCCATCCATAAATTTGGCACATATACTGTTAGAGCTAAGGAAGAAGAGGAAGCTGAAAAATTGATTAATGATGCAAATTTGCTGGAAGAAGCAAGATGTTTTGGCATTGTACTTGAAAAAATTCCTGCCAGCCTTGGGCAAAGGGTTGCTGAAAAGCTGAAAATTCCTGTTATAGGAATTGGAGCAGGTAACAAAGTGGATGGCCAAGTACTGGTAATACATGATATGTTGGGAATCACCCAGCAGTTTTCACCACGATTTTTAAGGAGGTACCACAACCTTGCTGCTGAAATAAAAGGGGCTGTTGGCAACTACATAAGAGATGTAAAATCTCTTGACTTTCCTAATGAAAAAGAACAATATTAGGTGCTGGATTCTGGATGCTAGATACTGGATAGTATTAGATAATTCATAGATGCTTATATTTAAGATAAATTTACTTGCATGAAATATGGTTAATTACTAATGACCAATTATCTGATTATCTAATGACTACTGACCAGATCCTATATGAAGACAACCATATAATAGCTATTAATAAAGCCAATGGAGAGATTGTGCAGGGTGATAAAACTGGTGATACACCTGTCACAGAAAAAATAAAAGACTTCCTTAAAGAAAAGTATAACAAACCAGGAAATGTTTTTTTGGGATTACCCCATAGGCTTGACAGACCAACCAGTGGAGCCCTTGTTTTAGCTAAAACCAGCAAAGTTCTTCCAAGGCTAAACAAGCTTTTTCAGGAAAAAGGTTTGGTGAAAAAGATTTACTGGGCAGTTGTAGATAAAGTCCCTCCTCGCCCTGAAGATACCCTGGAGCATTACCTTATTAAAAATGAGGAACAAAACAGGAGTTATGCCTATATTGAAAAAAGGGAAGGAGCAAAATATGCCAGCCTGCATTACAAACACATTGCCAGCATAAATAACTACCATCTTCTTGAAATTGAACTGCACACAGGCAGGCACCACCAAATAAGGGTACAGTTAAGGCAATTAAAAGTGTACATTAAAGGTGACCTGAAGTATGGTTTTCCAAGGTCAAATAAAGATGGTGGTATCAGCTTACATGCACGCAGCCTGGAGTTTGTACATCCTGTAAAAAAAGAAGCTGTAAAAATTGTTGCCCCACCACCCGAGGATGTGGTGTGGGATGCTTTTATGGATCAACTGAAAGAATAATTACTTCATTGATTCTGGCTTGAAAACAAAGGGTAATAACATCTCAATTCCTTGCAACACTTGTACTTTTTTTGTCCCATCAAGGATAACCCTTATTTTATTTTTAAACCTGATCTCAGACTCAGCAAGTGCTTGACGGCATGCGCCACAAGGGCTGGCAGGTTCATCCAGTAAACCTTTTGTATTGCTTGCAGTAACAGCTATTGCCTTGATAGGCACATCAGGGAAATTGGCATTGGCATAAAACATGGCAACCCTTTCAGCACAAAGCCCTGAAGGAAATGCAGCATTTTCCTGGTTATTCCCTAAAACTACTTCTCCATTTTCCAGCAAAATGGCAGCCCCAACCCTGAAATTTGAATAAGGTGCATAAGCTTTTGATGATGCCTCCCTGGCCTTTAATACCAAACCCTGGTCTTCATTGGGAAGCTCTGAAATATTATTGTATTCATATACGAAAATCTGTAGCTCTTTCGTTCGCATAACCAGGTATTTTACTCAAATGTACAATTTTTCATGAAAGAAAATTATATTTATCCAAATTTTTCAGAACAGGAAACTCATGGTTAAAAAAGTTTTATTTATAGTTATCTTCTCTCTCTTCTCATCATCAATTATCTATTCCAAAAAGCTCACAAGGGCTGAATACATCCTTAAATACCAGAACCTTGCCATAAGGGAAATGAACAGGAGTGGTATACCTGCCAGTATTAAAATGGCACAAGCCTGCCTCGAATCAGGTGATGGGAACAGTGAATTAGCCAGGAAATCAAACAACCATTTTGGGATAAAATGCAAGTCAAACTGGAGTGGCCCCAAAGTTTATTTTGATGATGATGAAAAGGATGAATGCTTCAGGAAGTACAGGTCAGTAGAAGCTTCCTATGTTGACCACACCAGGTTTCTACAAAAAAATTATCGTTATGCCCAGTTATTTACATACAAACCAAATGATTATAAAAAATGGGCTAAAGGCCTTAAAAAAGCAGGGTATGCCACTGCCCATAATTATGATAAAAGGTTAATAAAAATTATTGAAGACCATCAACTTTACCTCCTTGACGATAAAATAGCATTTGATGAACTTGCAAGTTTTGAACAAAAAAGGATGAAAAACAAGGGAAGCTCTGAAATGCTTATCAATCCATACCAAGCAAGGAAAGTAGTAAGGAGAAATGGGTTAAAATCAATTGTTGTAAGGAATGGAGATTCTTTTGAATTGATTGCCCAGGAGTTTGGGATGGAAGATTGGGAAATTTATACTTTTAATGACTACCCAAAAGGTTACCAGCCTCAACCCAATGAGATATTGTATTTACAACCTAAAAAACTTCGTGCCACCAAAAGCAACCTGACACATGTTGTGAAAGAAGGGGAATCAATGCATATGATCTCTCAAATGTATGGGATAAAAATGCGCCCATTATATAAAAGAAATGGGTTGAAATTAGGAGAACAAGCTCATGTAGGGCAAAAGCTAAACCTAAGGAAAAGGGCTAAGAAGGCCTCTTGACTTGTAGCCTTTGATGGAAATACCTAAGTAAAACCTTATCAGCAAATAATATAAACAGCAAAAGCAATAAGATACTAATAACCTGCACTAAATTACCAGTCAGTATTTCAACCAGGGTTAACCACGAATTTGTTGTAAAGAAAAATATTGTTGCAATAGCCACAGCCAATAAAACAACAATTGCTGCAAGGTAAATAAAGAACTCTTTCAGGTATTGAGCCAAAGCCAGCCTTTTTGCAACTTTTCCTGCTACCCTGTCTGCAAAGTTATCAGGCAGGCTAAATTGAGGTTCTGTTTTTAAAACCTCATTTAACAGGTTATCCATATCTTTTTTATCCTTTAACATAGTCAACAAATATATCTGTTTTTTCTGATTCTGCCAGTTGGTCTATCTTTTTCTTCAAAAGCTTCCTGGCCCTTGAAAGGTAGCTTTTAATTGTCCCTTCTGGCATTTTTGTAATTTCTTCAATTTCTTTGTAAGAGAACTCTTCCAGATGGAAAAGTGTCAAAACTGTACGATAATGTACAGGTAGTTCTTCAATCAACCGAAGCAAATATTGTTTCACTTCCTTTTCTTCTACAATGTCTGGCAATAATTTCTTTTCCCTTTTGCCTACAATCAGCCCTGGCATCTCATCATATGATGATTCATTATGCCTGGACTTCTTCCTGAAATGGGTGATGCTGGTATTGTAAGCAATGGTTGCAATCCAGGTTGAAAGTTTTGAATCACCCCTGAACTTTCCCAATTTCTGGAATACTTTTACAAACACCTCCTGGCATATGTCTTCAACATCTTCTTGCTGCTGCGATACCCTTCCAACTATGTGCAAAACAAGCCTTTGGTATTTTGACACCAAATAACGAAAAGCATTTGCATTACCACCATTTATTTGTTGAACCAGCGCAGCATCATCCATAACTACCACATATGACTATAAAGGTCGTGAAAATGTTGCAATTTCCTGTTTTTTATCTTTACTGAAAATAAATCCCACATTTACTGCAACATTTGACAATGATACCTAGTCTAATTTCTCGAAAGTCAAATTAAAAAATAGGAATCATGATAGATGAAGTATTAATTCCTGCAATTATTTTCTTTGCAGTTTACCACATTACAAAGCTGATCTCGGAACATTTATTAAAAAGGAAGATCATTAAAATGGGGCATATTGAAAAAGCCCAAATACTAGAACCTCCCAAGGTTGAATCAGAAGAAGTAAATCGTTACCCATCATTAAAATGGGGGTTGGTTGCATTCCTTGGAGGGCTTGGTTTAATCATTATTGAAATTGTTAGAGGGATAAACCCTGATTTTATCAATTACCATAATGCAGTCATGCCCATTGGGATTGTCCTAGTATTTGTTTCATTAGGGTTTCTGATCTATTTCTTTATTGTGAATTATAAAAACAAAAAATAATTATCCAATAGTTCAGAAGAGAAAAAGGATATCCATGGTATTCAAGAAATGCCATGGGTATTTTCATTTTGCTGAATACTTTTCTATTTGCTGAAACCCCCTTAAAAACTCCTCTGTCTTCATCCTTTTCTTGCCCTGGACCTGGAGTTCTTCTATTTTGACCCAGCCATCAGTAGCTGCTATTTTCAGGTATGTTTTATTATCAGAACTAATTTCCCCAACTTTATTTGTATGGTTTGTTATTTCTTTTTCAGAACCATAAATTTTCACCTGCAATTTTTTTCTTGTTTCCTGGTTTTTGAAGTTTGTCCAAGCCACAGGATAGGGGGAAAGCCCCCTTACCAGGTTTTTTATAGATGCTACATCTTTATCCCAGTTAATCCTGCAATCATCTTTAAAAATTTTAGGTGCATGCTTTAATTCTGTTTCTGAACTGAATAACTTATCTTGTGGTTGTGCTTCATAATTCCCAGCTCGCAATGCATCAACAGTTTTCACAACCAGGGTTGCCCCAATTTCCATAAGGCGGGCATGGATATCACCAACTGTCTCATTTTCACCAATGTATGTTTTTTCTGAAAACAGGATTTTCCCAGTATCAATTTTATGGTCAAGTAAAAAAGTGGTTACCCCAGTTTCTGTTTCTCCATTTATAATAGCCCAATTGAGGGGTGCTGCACCACGATATTGTGGAAGCAATGAAGCATGTAAATTAAAGGTACCCAGCTTGGGCATATCCCAAACAACTTCAGGCAACATCCTGAAAGCCACTACCACCTGAAGGTCAGCTTTCAATTCCTTTAGCTCTTCAATAAATACAGGGTTTTTAAGTTTTTCTGGTTGAAGGATATTTAACCCTTTCTCTATTGCATATTTTTTTACTGATGATTCTGCAACTTTCCTTCCCCTGCCAGCAGGCTTATCAGGGCTTGTTATAACCCCAACAATGTTATACCCCTTTTCAACAAGGGCTTTTAAACTGCCCACTGCAAAATCGGGTGTACCCATAAAAACAATGCGTAAATTATTTTTTGGCATGGTGGTATTTTTCTATAAAATAATTATTTCTTCCTAAGGTTTCGGTTTCCTTTTTGTGCTTTAGGCCAATATGGGCAGTGTTTACAACCATTTGCGCAACAGTACCCACGCCTGGTCAGGTATTCCTCCGTCATTACCCTGTAACCCTCAGGGCTTAAATAATAATCTTTCCCTTCTTCAAACCCATCATTATATCCTATATCATCAAATGAAAGCCCATTGTAATAATCCATGGCCTTACAGATTTTTTTGGCTAATCATCATCATAGCTGAATTTATTCAAGGTGTGCCCCATCCTATCGCGCTTAGTTTTCATGTAGCGCTGGTTGTGTTTGTTAGGTTTTACTTCAATTGGTAAAATTTCTGAAATCTTAAGCCCATATGCCTCTAAACCAACTCTTTTAACAGGATTATTGGTTAGCAAACGCATTTTTGTAATTCCTAAATTACGTAATATCTGGGCACCCACACCATAATCCCTTTCATCCTCTTTAAACCCTAAATGAATGTTGGCATCAATGGTATCCATTCCCTGGTCTTGCAACTTGTATGCTGCTATTTTGTTTACCAAGCCAATCCCCCTGCCTTCTTGTTGGATATAGACAATTACTCCCTTGCCTTCTTTTTCAATCATCCTCATTGATTCATGGAGCTGGTCGCCACATTCACACCTTTGAGAACCAAAAATATCACCAGTAATGCATGAAGAATGTACCCTCACAAGCACAGGCTCATCTGTGTTTACATCCCCTTTAACTAATGCTACATGCTCTACCCCATTTGACTTTTGACGAAAAGGTACAATCCTAAAATTACCATACATAGTTGGCAAAAAAACCTCGTCTCCCTGCTCTATCAAGCTTTCACTTTTCAGGAGGTAAGCAATAAGGCCTTTTATGGATACTATTTTTAGGTTAAATTTTTCAGCAATCTTAAGCAAATCAGGCAAACGAGCCATTGTTCCATCATCATTCATGATTTCAACCAGGACCCCAGCAGGATATAAACCTGCCAGCCTCATCAAGTCAATGGTAGCTTCAGTATGCCCTGAACGCCTCAAAACTCCCCTGTTTTTTGCTTTCAATGGAAATATATGCCCTGGCCTGCCTAATTCTTCCGGATTGATTTCAGGGTTGGCAAGGGCTTTAATGGTCATTGCCCTATCACTGGCTGAAATACCTGTGGTGCAGCCATACCCAACAAGGTCAACTGATACTGTAAAAGGGGTTTCATGAGAAGATGTATTTTTCCCTACCATCAGCTCCAGGTCAAGCTCTTTACAGCGCTCTTCAGTTATGGGAGCACATATTAACCCACGCCCATGTTTTGCCATAAAGTTTACTTTCTCTGGTGTGATCAGCTCAGCAGAAGTAATAAAATCTCCTTCATTTTCCCTGTCCTCATCATCAACAACAATGACAAGTTCTCCCTTCCTAATAGCTTCTACAGCCTCAAATATAGAGTTCAGCTTAAATTCATCCATCTCAATAGCTATGATAAAAAATCAAGATGCAAAATTATAGAAAATAATCGAGATAAATATGACAAACGCCTCCTAAGCCCTCTTGGATTTCTCCCAGTTTACTGACTGTTTCCCTTTTAGGTACCTGATGATCCCAGCTATGCTTGCATAATTGATTGCAACAAAATAGAATGGGGCAAATAATGCTTTTACCCGAACCTGCTTATTCTCAAAGTACCACCCTATAAAAGCAAGTAAATAACAAAACAGTTGCAAGTACAAAAAGAGGGTAAACCATGTTGCCTCGGTCCATAATCCTGAATTAAAAACTATTACCAGATTCACCACCAGCAATAGGAACAATGAAATTGGGGAGATGGTCCAACGCAATACTTTATGGGAAAAATATTGCCATGAAAGCATCCCATATTTAAAAGGGTTCATAAGCTCTTTCAACCTAAACAGGGTTTGTATGCCTCCTGCTGCTATCCTTATTTTTCTTTTTAGTTCCTCTTTTACATTGAGTGATGCTGTCTCTTCAGCATAAGCATTGGGTGTGTAAGCAATCTTGTAACCCTTCTGGGCAATCCTCAATGAAATAATAAAGTCATCCAGCAATGTATCTGGTTCAACTTCCTGGAATAAATCTTTGCGTATGGCAAACAGTTCACCAACCCCTCCCACAGCAGAATTTACCCCTGCATCCATTTTTTTAAGCCATGATTCATATTTCCAATATAAGCCTTCCCCTGCTCCTGCTGCTGCATCTTTTTCTTTGCTAACAATTCTTTTTTCGCCTGCAACACAGCCCACTTTGGGATTATTGAATTGCTCAACAATTTCTTTTATGGATTCTTTACCTAATGTGGTATTTGTATCTGAAAAGATAACTATGGGTGCTTTTACAAATTGCATCCCCCTATTCATAGCATGTATTTTCCCCCTTCTTTCTGGAAGGTGGTATACTTCCATTTCAGGATATTGTTTCAGTAGTTCAGGGGTTCCATCATCTGAGCCATCAGTAATCCATAAGTACTGTATTTTTTGTTTTGGATATTCTAATGAAAAGGAATTTTCAACCTTTTGATGCACATAATCTTTTTCATTGAAGGCTGTTACAAACAAACAAACTTCTGGTTCATAGTTTTCTTCTGAAATAGCAACCTTATCTTTCCTGAAAGCCCTTTTTAAAACATAGATGAAAGCAATGAGGATGCTATAACCCATATAGGTATAAAAAAGGATAAAGAACAATATCCAGAAAAATACGACCATAACCATTACAAATGCTTTTTATAGAAATTAGCCAATTGCTCAGTAATGACTAAGTTATTAAAATTTTCATGTATGAATTTATGAGCATTCTTACCTATTTCTTCAAACATGGATTTATTTTTTGCAGCCTGCAAAACTGAATGAATAAACTCTTTAGCATTGTCAGCAATAAGGATATCCATATTGTGGGATGTGTTAATGCCTTCAGTCCCAATAGATGTAGATACAATAGTTTTCCCTAAAGCCATACCCTCAATTATTTTTATCCTCATACCACTTCCTGATAATAATGGTACTATCATAATTGCTTTTGCCCTCATAAACTCATGCGCATCATCAACTTCTCCTTCAAAAAATATATTTGGTTGAACCAGCTTGCTTTTTAACCACTCAGGAGCTTTCCTTCCTGCAATGTAAAATTTTATTTCAGGTTTTTGTTTCAGGATGGCAGGCCAGCAATTCTCAAGAAACCAGATAAGCCCTTCCTGGTTTGGTGACCAGTCAAGTGCCCCTATATGAAACAATGAAGGGTATTCTACAGAACCACTTTTATTAGCTGTGAATTTTGAAACATCAATGCCTGTTTGAGAAACCTGCACAGGTTTAGTATTTCCCATCCTGTTCAGCATGTCACCATCCCGTGAAGTTATAGGAACTAAAAGGTCATATTTATTTATGAAAGAGCCTTCAAACCTCCTGATCCTTTTACTTAAATTTCTTAAATACCACTTTTTTATCCCTTTGGTAATTCTTGCTGTCCGTTCCCAAATTTCGTGTTCAATGTTATGTGCCCTGTAAACAATTTTTGCAGTAGTATTTTCCCTGGCAATATGGATATAGGGGCAAACATAAAGCCCTTCAAATTGAATCAGGTCAAAAGGTTGTTGTTGTATAAGGTTAACCAATTTTTCTCGAAATGTTTTGTCAATAAAACGTTGGGCATTATAAGGCAACCTTGAGAATAACAGATTTTTCAGCCCTCCTAAAATTGTAATTGGGGCAGGTACTGCAACTAAGTGTATATCTGCTATACTTTTAACTTCTGTGGGTATATCCTCTAAAGCAACTGGATGTTTTAATGTAACCATTGAAAGCAAAGTAACCTTATTCCCATTGCTATGTAAACCACGCAACATGTTCATACAGGCTATTGCCCCTCCATCATTTTCAGGATAAGGTACTTTATTGGTTATCTGAAGAATTTTCATTCAATACTGCAGGCTTTTTCCTTGTCAAAGTTAGTTTAAGTTTTTTCACAAAATCAATGTAGGTTTCAGTTTTCATTATTCCTGAATCTGTAACTGCTTTGTAGGTTAACCATACCCCAACAGGGAAGAAAATCATTGATGAAATCCACATCCCAACAAACATATCCCACACATCCTCACGTGCTGATTTTTCTCCTGTTAAAGAAATTACATAATATATTATAAACAGGAAAATAGATACAACTACAGGCATTCCCAACCCTCCTTTGCGGATGATTGTACCTAAAGGTGCCCCTATAAAAAAGAACAATAAAACAGCAATAGATAAGGTGAACTTCTTGTGCCTCTCCATTTCATGCTTGTTTATCATTTTTTTAGCCCCATAAAGGTTGTTTTGGAAATTATTAACTTCCTGGTTATTAGACCTAACATTACTTATCGCATTTTGTAGTACTTCATGTTTCTGCCAATGGTCTATTTCATCAAACATCAAGGTGGTATTAAAAATGGTATCTGGTTTATCATCCAGCACCCTTTTTAATGAATCATGTTGGACAGTATGGTTCATTAAATGAACCATTAGGGTACTATTAAAACGATTATCACGAATAAACCTCCTTACCCTGTTTTTATAATCATAATGTAACGAATCTTCTGCTGCAAGAAGCTGGTCAATATTAAGCATCCTGTACAAATTTTTAAACAATGACTCATCCCTCCTATTGAATTCAAAGTTTTTAAGCTTCATATTTACAATCTGCTTATCAAACCTATCCTCCCTATGAGGGTAAGTTCTTTTGCCACTGTTATTACGTGATTGCTCCTCAACATAATTTATCCCACTATAAAGGGTAAAAACCATGTATTTGCGGTCTTCAGTCATCTCCAGCTTTCCAGAATCAGCTACAGTAACTTTATCATTAACAGTTCCTCGCGAATGGTCATATACCAGGATATCATAAAGCATGTTGGTATTGTTATCCTTCTTCCCTACCCTAATGCTATAATTTTCTATCTCATTGGTAAATACCCCTTCTTTTAAAATTAATTCAGGTTTTTGCTGCTTCACACTATAAAGGATGGTCATGAACTTTAAGTTGGTGTGTGGCAACACATTATTGGCAAAATAAAAAGCAATCAGGGATATGATCACTGCAAGTACCATGAGTGGGCGCATTATCCTGATAATGGATACTCCTGCCGATTTTATGGCCACTAGCTCATAATTTTCACCAAGAGACCCAAAGGTCATTATTGAAGCAAGCAGCATGGAAAGGGGAAAAGCCAAAGGCAATAACCCAAAAGAAGCATAAAATATTAATTCACTTAATACAGACCAATCAAGCCCTTTACCAACCATGTCATCAATATACTTCCACATAAACTGCATAAGAAGTACAAACAGGCAAATAAAAAAGGTCATAAAAAAGGGCCCCAGGAATGACTTTATAACATATAAATGTAACCGCTTCATTTAACTGATCTTTCTTTGGAAACGACTACAAAGCTAAGTTATTTTAAAGGAAAAAAATGAAAAAATTTGTTAAGGCTGTTTAAATATCTAATTATAAGGAGGTAATCTTTAGGGTCATGATCCTAATACATGCTTCAGGTCAGCAACTTGCGTATCCCACAAGTCTTTTGTTTCTTCGACTTCATCATCTTCAGAAAAATCAGTGATAAGTAATGACACATCGCCTGTTAACTCATCTCGGGTAATTTTAAATTCAAAATATTCATTATCAGAATCAACCCATGTATAACGAACTAACCTGTTCTCTTTATGCAGTGTCATTTCAGCCGTTTGTTCAGTATTATCCCAAATGAATGTATAAACTTTTCCTTTTACTTTGACATCATCAGCAAACCACTCAGCTAACCCTGAAGCAGTGCTCAATCGATTATATAATACCTTAGGTGAACAGTTTATAATGTACTCAAGATGTATTTTAGTTTTTTCGCTCATAATTCTTTCCTTTAGCGCAATATATTAAATCTGGAAGAAACTAACAAAGCACTAATACAATAAGCTTTGTCAAGGTAGTATTTTTCTTAATAAAAACCGAACCTGTTAAAAAATAAATAGTATATTTGCACCGCATTTTTGGCGAGGTAGCTCAGCTGGTTAGAGCGCAGGATTCATAATCCTGAGGTCGGGCGTTCAAGTCGCCCTCTCGCTACTGAATGAGGGGAAGGATAAGAATCTTTCCCTTATTTATTTTAACCAATCCCATGAAACACTACTACACATGTATCATTTTTAGCAAAGTAAAAAACTAGTACTATATTGGCTGTATCAAATATTGAAAGCAGGTTGGTAAAATAAAACATAATATGGGTGGTACTATTTCAACCAGGCCGGAAAAACCTTGGACATTGGTTTATTCTGAAGAATTTGGAACCAAAGCAGAAGCTTTAAAACGTGAATGGCATATCAAAAGGATGAAAAGCAGAAAATATATTAAGAACCTAATCAAAAATAAATCAACTGGCTAGAGCGTCCCGATTTTTTAATCGGGAAGGTCGGGCGTTCCCTGTCCGTCTGCGCGGACAGACGGGAAGTCGCCCTCTCGCTACCGGATGAAGGGAAGGATAAGAATCTTTCCCTTTTTTATTTTAATTTTATTCCCCAGAGACAGCAACTAGGTGTTTTTCAGTCCTGAAAAACATATAATCCTCTGATATTGCAGGTGTTGACATGCAAGTTTCTCCCAACTTATTTTCTTTTAACAGTTTATATTCATCCCCTGCCTTTACTGAATATACATTTCCTTCATTATCAGCTATATAAATTATACCATCTGATGCCACAGGAGAGGAGGTGTAACTATTTCCTGAACCCACTTTTTGCGAATACATTTCTTCACCAGTCAGGGCATTAAAACAAGTTAACCTCCCATTCCAGCGTGCGTTATAAAGATAACCACCATAAAGCAGCATGGTTCCCATATAAGCACCTCCTCTTAGCTTTGCCCACTGAATACTTTCATCTAAATTTTCCTCATCCTTGATTACAACTTCCCCTTTGGCATTAGCCTTAATTGCCAAAATTGGAGACATTTTGCCGTGTGCACTGTTAAAATATACCAACCCATCACCAACTATGGGAGTTGGAACAGGGATATCTCCCCCACCTGACATCCACCATATTTCTTCACCAGTTTTAAAATCATAGCCTCCCCTATGCTTAAACCCATTCACAGCTACCCTGGTTTTCCCTTTATCAAAATAAATATTTGGGGTGCACCAGCCAGGATATTCATCACGCTCCTGCTTCCATATTTCTTTGCCAGTTTTAATATCATAAGCAGCCAGGAAAGAATTTTCCATCACATCACATTGGATAATAACCACATCTTCATGGATTAATGGAGAACTTGCAAATTCCCATTCTGCTGATTCAACCAAGAAAAAAACTGACCTAAGTTTCCCAAAATCTTTTTCCCATTGCAATTCCCCATCCATATCATAACAGTACAATCCCTCTGAACCAAAAAAAGCAACTACATATTCGCCATTTGTGGCAGGTGTACAATTGGCATGTGATGACATTGGGTGGCGTTTTTGCCTGGGGACTCCTTTGTGAGCTGTTTGTTGCCACTTTATTTTACCTGATATTTTATCTAAGCAATATACTTTCCACTCGTGAATTGAAGAATCTGCAACAGATCCAATTGAGCCATAAATGCCTGTTTTTATACCCTCATCATCTTGTTCACTTATAGCAGTTGTAACAAAAACACTGTTCTCCCAAACCACTGGGCAAGAATGTGCAAGCCCAGGAATTTTTGTTTTCCAGGCTATGTTTTCACCAGTTTCAGCATTCCAGGATTCGGGGATATTAGCATTATCTAGTACACCATTAGCATAGTTTCCGCGATACATAAACCACTGACTACCAGAATCATTACCATTTCCACAACCAACTATTAACATCAAAAAAGCAAGAGCTGAAGGGATAAAATATTTCATTAACATAGTAGCAGTTTTTGGTTTCTTGCAAAATACAAAATTCTTATGATAAAATATTGTCAAGTTCTTATTTTGATTTTTAAAATTATTAGAAAATCACTTGAACTATTGAACCCAAACAAAATGTTGATAATTAAGCACAAAAAGAACATATGATGACTTTCGTCCTACTATTCAGTACTCTGATTTCATAATTTTATCCAATCAACCAAATTCAACTTCACTATGCCAAAATCTTTAAAAGAAGACGCATTGACCTACCATCAGTGTGGACGACCGGGAAAAATTGAGGTAATCCCTACCAAACCTCATCACACTCAATATGATTTGTCATTAGCCTACTCTCCTGGGGTAGCTGAGCCTTGCTTGGAAATTAACAAGGATAAAAGCAATGCATATAAATACACAGCCAAGGGAAACCTGGTTGCAGTAATTTCAAATGGGACAGCTGTTTTAGGGCTTGGGGATATTGGACCTGAAGCAGGCAAACCAGTTATGGAAGGAAAAGGGCTTTTATTTAAGATCTTTGCTGATATTGATGTTTTTGATATTGAAATTGACCAAAAAGACACTTCAAAATTTATCGAAGTTGTAAAGGCCATTTCTCCCACTTTTGGGGGGATAAACCTGGAAGACATAAAAGCCCCTGAATGTTTTGAAATTGAAGACAAACTAAAAGAAGAGTTGGACATCCCTGTATTTCATGATGACCAACATGGGACAGCTATCATTTCTGCAGCAGGGCTTATTAATGCACTTGAACTAAATGGGAAAAAGACCGAGGATTTAAAGGTTGTTGTTAATGGAGCAGGAGCCAGTGCAGTTTCTTGCATACGATTGTACATAAGCCTTGGCGTAAAAAAAGAAAATGTTATTATGCTTGATAGTAGGGGTGTCTTAAACAAAAAAAGGACAGGGCTGAATAAAATCAAGCAAGAATTTATAACCTCCAGGGATGTAGATACTTTAGAGGAAGCAATGAAAGGGGCTGATGTATTCCTGGGGTTATCAATTGGAAATGTAGTGTCAAAAGATATGGTCAAGTCAATGGCTAAAGATCCTATTGTTTTTGCTATGGCCAACCCAAATCCTGAAATCTCTTATCCTGATGCAACTGCTGCCAGGGATGATATTATTATGGCCACTGGGAGAAGTGACTATCCTAACCAGGTAAACAATGTCCTTGGGTTCCCATTCATATTCAGGGGAGCCCTTGATGTTCGCTCACATTCCATAAATGAAGAGATGAAAATTGCAGCTGTAAAAGCTATAGCTTCCCTGGCAAAAGAATATGTACCTGAATTAGTTACTAAAGCTTATAACCAACAAAATATTGTATTTGGGAAAGAGTACATAATCCCAAAACCTTTAGACCCAAGGTTGATCTCAACTGTTGCCCCTGCTGTGGCAAAAGCTGCTATGGACACTGGAGTTGCCAGAAAACCCATCAAGGATTGGGAAACATATAAAAGTGAACTGAACAGCAGGTTGGGATTAGAAAATAAACTAATTATGGCCATCAGGGATAAAGCCAAACAAAACCCTAAAAAAGTGGTCTTTGCTGATGCAACAAATTTCAAAGTCCTGAAAGCTGCCCAGTTTATTTGTACCCAAAAATTAGCTCATCCTATCCTCTTGGGAAATAAAAAAGAGATACAAAAAATCATTGATGAGAATTCCCTCCAACTTGATGGGATACCTATCATAGATATTTTTAAAGATGTTACTAAAAAGAAAAGAGAGCAATTTGCTAAAATATTATTTGAAAAAAGGCAACGCAAAGGGATGAGTTTTGTTGATGCTGTTGAAAAAACCTATAACCGTGATTATTATGGCTGCCTCATGGTAGAAACAGGTGAAGCTGATGCATTTATTTCAGGGTTGTCAAGAAAATATGCTGATACAATTAAACCTGCCCTGCATGTCATTGGCACAAAAAAAGAGTTCAACCACATTGCTGGAATGTATATTATGCTTACCAAAAAGGGCCCTTTGTTCCTGGCCGACACCACTGTGAATTTTGACCCCAGCCCACAAACCCTGGCTGATACCACCCTGCTGGTAGCAAATGAAGTAAAACGTTTCAACCTTGAACCAAGGATAGCTATGGTAAGTTATTCAAACTTTGGGGCATTCAAAGGAAAAGGAAGCCCAATAAGGGCAAGGGAAGCAGTTAAGTTACTTCATGAAAAACATCCAAACCTTATTGTAGATGGGGAAATGCAAGCTAATTACGCATTAAATGGGAAATTGCGGGCTAAAAAATTTCCATTTACTAAGTTAAAAGATATGGATGCCAATGTGCTTGTTTTCCCTAACCTCAGTTCCGGAAATATTTTGTATAAGGTACTGAATGAAGTAGGTACTGCTAAAGCAATTGGTCCTATATTGCTTGGGATGAACAAACCCATCCATATACTTCAAATGGAAAGCTCTGTAAGGGAAATTGTAAATATGGTAGCCATTGCAGCGGTTGATGCCCAATGAAATAATTAAAACTAAACTATATTTAATAAATATTGCTATTGGTAAAATTTAAAAGCCCTTGAGTTTTTAATAAACCAGGGCTTTTTTTATTTAAACCTGTGTTCAAAGAATTAAGGTAATTTATTACATTTGCCACCTAAAGACTATAACATTATGGCTGATCAAAAATCCAAAACAAACTACATTTTACAATCAGTAAATACCAAAAATACATTTGAGGATGCAGGGTGGATGATGGTTGCACCTAACGAAGAAATGCCATCATTAATCCGTGCAATTTATGAAAAGAAACAACTGGATGTTAAAGATGAAAGTTTTGGGTTGTATAAGTTCTCTGACTGGCTGCCCATAAACAGGATGCTGGAAGGTTCTTCAGCACCTACAACTTACAAAAGTGAAGGATTAGCCAGGGAGCTAGGATTATCTAACCTGTGGGTCACTTTTAGTGGCTACTGGCCCGAAAAAGGGGTAACCATGGAAACCTGCTCTTTTAAAGAAACTGAAGCTTATTCGGTTTGTGGGCGCCTTGAAGCTTCAAATGAAAAAATTTTAAATGTAGCTTCAGCAGGAAATACAGCTAGGGCTTTTGCCAAAGTCTGTTCAGACAACAATATCCCTTTAATCCTTTGTGTCCCTGAAGATAACCTCAATGCACTTTGGTTTGAAAAACCCCTGAATGATTGTGTAAAACTGGCCTGTAGTGAGAAAGGCAGTGATTACTATGATGCCATATTCCTTTCCAACCTATTATCTGAAAGTGAGGACTTTATTTGCGAAGGAGGGGCAAGAAATGTAGCACGCAGGGATGGTATGGCAACCACTGTATTATCAGCAGCCACCGCCATTGGAAAAATTCCTGAATATTACTTCCAGGCTGTTGGTAGTGGTACTGGTGCTGTAGCTGCCTGGGAAGCCAATTTGCGTTTGCTGGAAGATGGGCGTTTTGGAACCAACAAAATGAAATTGATGGTTTCACAGAATATCCCTTTTGTACCCATGCAGGATGCATGGAGGGCTAAATCAAGAAAGATACTTCCTTTGGATGATAACCTGGCAAGGAAGCAAGTGGAAGAGATTGTAGCCAAAGTACTTTCAAACAGGAAGCCAGCCTACACTATTTTTGGAGGATTGTTTGATGCCCTTAATGATGCTGGTGGTGATGTATTAACAGCAACAAATGAGGAAGCCTTTGAAGCATCAAAGCTATTTGAAGAATTGGAAGGGAATGATATCCACCCAGCAGCTGGGATAGCTACTGCTACTTTAATAAATGCTGTTAAAAATAACAAAGTAGATAAGGATGCCCTCATCATGCTGAACATTACAGGAGGAGGAGAAGAAAGGTTAAAAAAAGAAAAAGAATTGTTTTACCTGAAACCATCTTTGGTGTTCAATATTAACCCTGAAGGAAATGAAGTAAGGGAAAAAGTGGCTGCATTATTCAAAGAATGCAAAGTTTGATATCAACACCCCCTGTAAACTTTACCTTAAGTACCTGTCTTTAAATTGCCCACTTTTGGGATATGGATTGCAATTACTTGGTGCATTTATCTTAAAATCATAAATACTTCAAAATGACTTTGCCCAAGGAATAGTATATTTATAAATACTTCTTTAAATTTGGCAGGACAAATAAGCTGAACCTATTATTATATTAAAAAAGGCTTAAGGATGAATGTTGAGAAGTTTCCATCAAAGCTATTGGAAAATGCTGTCAATGAATTTTCAAAACTACCTGGGATTGGAAGGAGGAGTGCCCTCCGCCTCGTTTTGCACTTGTTAAGGCAAGACAAAGAAGAAGTGTCCAGGTTTGGCAATTCATTGATTGATCTTTGCAATGAAATCAAGCATTGCAAAATTTGCCATAATATTTCTGATGAAGAAATATGCCCCATTTGCTCAGACCCTAACAGGGATGAAACTGTTATTTGCGTGGTTGAAAACATCAGGGATGTTATGTCAATTGAAAACACATTGCAATATAAGGGCTACTACCACGTTCTAGGAGGTATCATATCTCCTATGGATGGTGTGGGTCCTTCAGACCTTGAAATAGAATCATTGCTGGAAAGAGTGAGCCAGGGAAATATTACTGAAGTGATTTTGGCATTAAGCACAACCATGGAAGGTGATACAACAAATTTTTATATTTTCAGGAAACTAAAAGGGATGGATATAAATGTAACCACCCTGGCACGTGGTGTTTCAGTAGGTGATGAGCTGGAATATGCTGATGAGATTACCCTGGGGCGTTCCATACTCAACCGCGTAAATTATGAAACTTTAGTGGGTAAATAAATTTTTCTCTGCTAGTATGAAATTATCAGTAGTAATAGTCAATTACAATGTAAAACACTTTTTGGAACAATGTATCCATTCAGTGCAAAAAGCTTGTAAAAACATTGCTTCTGAAATATGGGTAGTTGATAATAATTCAGTTGATGGATCATGCAGCCTGGTTAAAGATAAATTCCCTGAAGTTAAGTTGATTGAAAACAAAACCAACCATGGTTTTTCATATGCCAACAACCAGGCCATAAAACTTGCACAGGGTGAATACATTTTATTACTGAACCCTGATACTGTGGTTGAAGAAGACACCTTTCAAAAAGCCCTTAGCTTTATGGATAACACCCCTGATGCTGGGGGGCTTGGGGTAAAAATGATTGATGGGAAAGGTAATTTCCTCCCTGAATCAAAACGTGGGCTACCTACCCCGTGGGTAGCTTTTTACAAAATATTTGGGCTATCAAAGTTGTTCCCTAAATCCAGGAAATTTGGCACCTACCACCTTTCATACCTTGATAAAGACAGCATCCATAAAGTTGATGTTTTATCAGGTGCTTTTATGCTTCTGCGCAAAAAAACACTGGATAAAATTGGGTTGCTTGATGAAGCCTTTTTTATGTATGGTGAAGATATTGACCTTTCATACAGGATTGCAAAAGGTGGATACAACAACTATTATTTCCCTGAAACAACCATCATCCATTACAAAGGGGAAAGCACAAAAAAAAGCTCTGTTAACTACATCAGGATATTTTACAATGCCATGGTTATTTTCACCAATAAGCATTTTAGTGGTGGAAAAGCCAAAATGTTTTCTTTGCTGATCAAAATGGCCATTTATTTCAGGGCTTATGCTGCCATCCTTAACAGGGCTTTTTCAAGGATTTATGTTCCTTTATTTGATGTATTAATTATGTATGGAGGATTCCTTCTATTCACCCCTTATTGGGAAAGTTTAAAATATAGCACTGGTTATTACCCTCCAGAATTCTATAATTATGCTGCCCCTGCTTACATCTTATTTTGGATGGGAGGTATCCTGTTTTCAGGAGGGTATAGGAGCCCTGTTAAACTATGGTTGGTACTAAGAGGGTTGGTTTGGGGAACCATTGCATTGTTATTGGCTTATTCACTTATTGATGAAAAATTCCGTTTTTCAAGGGCACTTATTTTATTGGGTTCAGCATGGGCTATTATTGCACTTTCAACCATGCGCGTGATTTTTAACGCCACCAGGCTTGGAGGATTCCAGTTTTATGTAAAAAAACCAAAAAGGATAGCCATCATTGGGCATCCTGAAGAAGCAAAAAGGGTAAGGGATTTATTGAACCAAACAGAGATTAACCCGGAAATAATTGGTTATGTATCAATCAATGAAACAGACTATGGGCAACAGTATATTGGCTCCATTGAGCAACTAAATGAAATAATTTCCATAAACAGGGTCAATGAACTGATCTTTTGTGCTGAAGACATAAAATCAGGGCAGATTATTAAAGCCATGCTGGAATTAACAAAACTCCAGGTTGATTATAAAATTGCCCCCCCTGAAAGTTTGAGCATTATTGGCAGCAACTCAATACACACGGCTGGAGACCTTTATGTGGTTAGTGTGAATTCCATTTCAAAACCTGCCAATAAACGCCTGAAACGTTCATTTGACAATGCTTTTGCAATTATCCTGTTTATACTTTCTCCTGCTATCATCTGGAGTTATAAAAGTAAGAAACAACTTTATTTAAATATCTTTTCTGTATTGAAAGGGGATATTTCATGGGTAGGTTATGTTACTAAAGAAAATACTTCTAAAGGGCTACCCTCAATAAAAGAAGGTGTCCTTACCCCAGGGGATCTGTTTAGCAACCTAAACCTTGATACAAAAAGAATGAGCCAGTTAAACCTTCTTTATGCCAGGGATTACCACCTAAAAAATGACCTGGAGATTATTTGGAAAAACAAAAAACACTTAAACAGGGCAACACATGGATAATTACCTTGAATATGGGAATATAAAGTTGCGCCCCCTCGAACCTGAAGATGTTGATATACTTTACCAATGGGAAAATGATAGCTCCATCTGGGAATTCAGTAATACCAAAGCCCCTTTTTCCAAACACCTGCTAAGGTTATACATTGAAAATTCATTCAAAGATATTTATGAAACAAAACAATTGCGCCTGGTAATTGAAACCAATGAAGGTAAACTGGCAGGTGCTATTGACCTGTTTGATTTTGAGCCATACCATCAAAGGGCAGGGGTTGGTATTTTAATCCATAGCAAAGAGGACAGGAACAAAGGCTATGCTTCTGATGCATTACAGGCTCTTATCAGCTACAGTATAAATGTAATTGGTGTACGCCAATTATATGCTAATATTACTACTGACAATACTGCTAGCATCCATCTATTCACCAAGGCCGGCTTCATTGAAGTGGGGATAAAAAAAGGTTGGCTTAAAACTCCCTATGGTTGGAAAGATGAAGTTTTGATGCAAAAGATCCTGCTGTAACCTAACCACTCATATCACCAAAATCAGGTATTCCTTTTAGGAATGAATAACTGTTTTTTGAATAATCAACTTTACAAATAAAATGCTCCATCCCATTTGATACCATTATATATGGGACTTTTAGTTCCATATTATACCTTACAACCTGGTCGAATGCAGCCTGGCTGATTTTAACAGCAGGTGCTTTAAATTCAGCTATTAAATAAGGATGCCCTTTCTTTGAATAAACCAGTAAATCAAAACGCATGGGCTGCTGGTTGATTACAATTTTTTTTTCAACAGCCATTAATGAAACTGGGTACTTTTTCTCAGATAAAAACTGCACCATATTTTGCCTTACCCATTCCTCAGGAGTTAAAACCACATATTTTTTGCGTACAATATCAAATACAAGCTGCTTTCCCCCTTCAGTTATAAACCTAAAATTATATTGTGGTAAGTTCAGTTTATCCATATTTATAAACAAAGAATGCCTTTTTTTTAAAAATATAAAAATTATCATTCATCCTTTCCCACTTTGGGAATAGTAGGTGGAAAAAACTATTTTTGTATCAGGCATTGAAACAGGGTTTAAGCTTACTACTAAAATTATTTAGGGATGAAAACAAAAAAAGAAATTGTTGATAACTGGCTTCCAAGGTATACAGGGATGAAACTTGAAGATTTTGGTGGATACATTTTATTGACCAATTTCCAGTTGTATGTCGAAATGTTTGCAAAACGTTTTGAAGTCCCTGTTATGGGAAGTGATAAAAACATGCCTTGTGCAACTGCTGAAGGGATCACCATCATCAATTTTGGTATGGGAAGCCCCAATGCAGCAACAATCATTGACCTTTTAAGTGCCATTCACCCAAAAGCAGTCTTGTTTTTAGGTAAATGTGGTGGGCTTAAAAAGAAAAATAAGTTGGGAGACCTGATCATCCCTATTGCTGCCATAAGAAGTGATGGTACATCAAATGATTATTTGCCACCTGAGATACCAGCATTGCCTGCTTTTAATTTACAAAGGGCTGTTTCTCATGTCATAAGGAACTCAGGCCTTGATTATTGGACTGGTGTAGTTTTCACCACCAACAAAAGGGTTTGGGAATATGATGACAGGTTTAAAAAATACTTGGAGAAAACACGTGCCATGGCCATTGATATGGAAACTGCAACCATATTTACAGTTGGTTTTGCCAACCAGATACCAACAGGGGCATTGCTACTTGTGTCTGACCAACCTATGATCTCAACAGGGGTAAAAACAGAAAAAAGTGATTCCAAAGTAACCTCAAATTATGTAGATTCACACATTGATGTTGGGATAGAAGCTTTGCTGGAAATCAAAAATAATGGGCAATCTGTCAAACACTTAAAATTCTGATATGGATTATAAAACAATTATTAGCAACTTAAAGAAAAAAATTTACCACCCTATTTATTTTCTTTGGGGAGAAGAGCCTTATTATATTGATAAAATATCAGACTACATTGCCGAAAATGTACTTACAGATGCAGAAAAGGGGTTTAACCAAACCATTTTCTATGGGAAAGATACAGAAGTATATACCATTATTGAAGCATCAAGGAGGTTTCCTATGATGGCTAACCAACAAGTGATCATTGTAAAAGAAGCCCAGGATGTAAAAAAAATAGAAGAACTGAAAGCTTATACCGCCAACCCATTAAATTCAACCATCCTTGTCTTGAATTACAAATACAAAAAGCTGGACAAAAGGACTGCCTTTGCAAAGTCATTGGATAAGAACGGGGTCATTTTTGAGTCAAAAAAAGTGTATGAAAACAAAATCCCTGGATGGATTGAAACATACCTGCATGACTCACAATATGATATCACCCCACAGGCTGCTGTTATGTTAGCAGAATATATTGGGGCTGACCTTAGCAAAGTAGCCAATGAACTGAATAAGCTGGTAATTGCTTTGCCCAAAAATACCAAAATCACCCCAGAGCATATTGAAAAAAATATAGGGATCAGCAAAGAATACAATGTGTTTGAACTGCAAAATGCACTAGGTGAGAGGAATATATTGAAAGCCAATAAAATAATCAACTATTTTGGTGCTAACCCATCAAGCAACCCCATACAGAGGACAATCTCTTCACTTTACATGTTCTTTGCCAAGCTCTTTATGTACCATTTCCTTCCTGACAAATCAGAAAGGTCAGTAGCTGCATCACTGGGGCTGCACCCTTTTATAGCCAAATCATATGTGGCTGCAGCCCGAAAATACAATCCCAAGAAGCTTTACCAAATAGTTGGGATATTAAGGGATTATGACATGAAAAGCAAAGGTTTTGGCAATAGCTCAACAACTGCTTCTGACCTCCAAAAAGAATTGATTTATAAAATCCTGCATTAAATGATGTTTACATATATAATAATAGCAATTACAGTTGTAGTTTCTTATGCTGCTTTTTCAAATGCCACATTAATGGCCAAACTTCAGTTTAATGCAGCCGAGATCATTAACAGGAAAGAGTATTACCGCCTGATATCACATGCCTTTGTGCATGCAAACTGGTCACACCTTATTGTAAATATGCTGGTTTTATTCTTTTTTGGAAGAGCTATTGAAGCCTATTTCAACCTCTTTTTCGGGCAAAGGGCAGTAGCTTATTTTTTGTTGTTGTACATTGGAGGCATCCTGTTTTCTAATGCATGGGCATTGATCAAACACAGGAATAACTACTATTATAATGCAGTAGGTGCATCAGGTGCAGTTTCCGCAGTCCTATTCTGTTTTATCTTTTTTGACCCTTGGGAAAAGCTCTATTTCATGTTTTTTATACCCATCCCAGGAATTATCTTTGCTATTGGTTACCTGGTTTATTCTTACTACCAGGGCAAAAAAAAGACTGATAATGTAGCTCATGACGCCCACTTCCTGGGAGCTGTTTTTGGGTTTATCCTTCCTATCATCCTGAATCCTGAGCTTTTTGAAAGATTTATAGATAAACTTTTCCTCCTGATCTAATAAAATGGTTGCTAGGTTTTATATTGAAAATGGTTCTATCCTTGACTTTGAAAAAAGGGATACTCAACTAAAACCTTTTTTAAAAAATGAATTTGTTTTATCAGAAAAAGTCTGGTTTAAACATGGAATACTTCCTTTGTTTGATAAACATATAGCCCTTTTAAAAGAAATTACTGCTGAACTAAAACTGCCAACAATCCCTTCAGTGGAAAACAAAAACGAGTTTTTGCGCATTTCAAAAAGGCTGGTCAATAAAAACAAAGCCTTTAAAAGTGGGTTTCTTGAATATACTTTTATTTGGGGAAATGATAAAGTAAATACATTTATAACCTGCACTCCACAACAATTCCAGGAATTCCCATTACTTGAAGAAGGTGTTTTTTGTGCTTATGCTGAACGGGTAAAATATTCGGGCAGCCCATATATTTCTTTCAGGTTTAAAAATGAACCTTTATGGAACTCTTTAAGCATGCTGCTGAAAGGCTCTATGTTTCAGAATGCAGTAGTCACCAATGAAGAAAATAATATTACAGAATGTATCGAGGCTAATATCTATTTTATTAAAGGAAATACTTTGCATACACCCTCGTTAAGTACTGGCTGCTATAACAACCTTTTGCGTGGACTCATCATTGAAGCTGCTTTGCAATTAAACCTGGAAATTGATGAAAATGCAAGGTTGGGAAAAGAATTTATATTAGAGGCTGATGAAGCTTTCCTTGCTTCTGAGGGTTCAGGTATGCAAAAAATTGTGGGTATTGATAAAAAAAGGTTCTTGCATAATAAGGTTAAGCAGTTAAATGAGGAATTAAACAAGCTACTGGAAACCAGCTAGTTTAATGAAGGGTTTTCAGGGAAGTTTTCCCATATAGAATAGCGATCGCCAACTTTTTTTACAAATTCAACCCATGATGAAGGGTTCAGGCTTTGCATCAGGGTTTCCTCCCCAACTTCACTAACTAACCATGAATTTTCCTTTATTTCATCTTCAAGTTGCCCTGAATCCCAGCCAGAATAACCCAGGAAGAACCTTATATCTGAAGGATTTACCAACCCCATTCCAATGAACTTTTTAAGTTCTTCAAAATCGCCACCCCAATAAATGTTTTCAGTAACCTGGATACTCCCAGGAAGCTTATCGCCTAGCTTGTGGATAAAATATATGGAATCAGTAGCTACAGGCCCTCCAATGTATGCATCTCCTTCAAAATCAGGAAAGTCACTGATAATATCCTGTATGGGGAAATCAACTTTTTTATTCAAAATAAACCCAACAGCACCCTTATCACTATGGGCAACAAGTAAAATAATAGCCCTATTGAAATAGTTGCCGGGCAAAAAAGGTTCTGCCAGTAGGATCCTCCCCTTCTGAGGTGCAACATTGTTGCTCTCAATTTTGAATATGTTTAAATTCAATTCCATCTTAAACTTTCACAATTCCAATATAAGAAAAATTCAACTATCAATCAAACAGTTAGAATCACCCCGTTTTGTATAACCCTAAACTTAATCTTTGGTTCAAATTAACGAAAAATTAAATGGTTTTATTGTAAAGGTATCCCCTCTTTATTCCTCAGAAATGATGAAAAGGTCTTCATTAGGTTTAGACATATAAAACTGTTCTCTCGCATATTTCTCCAACTCTTCTTTTCCCGCATTCAGCTCTTGTAGTTTCTGTTGGTCAGCAGCAATCTTACCCTCATAATACTCTTGCTGTTCTTTCAGATACTTTAGTTGCCCAATGTTTTCTTTATGGGCTACAAAGCTGTGCTCATCAAAAAAAGCAATCCATACAACAAATAAAATAAAAGCAATAAAATACTTATTCTTGATGACTATAGTTATTTTATGTAATGGTGCTTTTTTCATTGAACCAATAGTTCTTTTTCTTTTGGCAAATGTAACCCATAATACACTAAAAAAAAAGGGAGGTAAATCAAATTCACCTCCCTTTTTTCAACAACTTAAAGTTTATTCAATATCTGGTGCAAAACTCGGATATGTGTAGTTTACCGGTGGTACAAATGTTTCCTTAATTGTCCTGATTGAAGTCCAACGCAAGAAATTGAATATTGAACCAGCCTTATCATTGGTACCAGAGCCCCTGGCGCCACCAAATGGCTGTTGCCCAACAACTGCACCTGTTGGTTTATCATTTATATAGAAATTACCTGCTGAGTTTGACAACCTCTTAGTGATTTTTTCTATGTTATACCTGTTTTGCGAGAATACAGCCCCAGTAAGTGCATAGATTGAAGTATTGTCAAGAATTTCAAGTGTGTCATCCATCTTTCCATCTTCATATACATAAATGGTCAAAACAGGACCAAACAACTCTTCAACCATGGTTGTGTAACCTGGTTTTTTTGCCAAGATTACAGTAGGCTCGATAAAATAACCTACTGATTTATCACATTTGCCTCCAAATATAACTTCTGCATCTTTATCTTCCTTTGCTTGCTCAATGAATCCTTGCAGCTTATCAAAACTGGATTCATCAATTACTGCATTCATGAAGTTGGTGAAATCTTCAGGGCCACCCATTTTAACTGTTGCCAGCTCATTACCAAGTTTCTCTTTTACTTCTGGCCATATGCTTTGTGGTATGTAAACCCTTGATGCTGCTGAACATTTTTGCCCCTGGTATTCAAAAGCCCCACGAACCATAGCAATGGCCAGTGCTTGCTTATCAGCAGTGTTATCAGCAAAAATGAAATCCTTACCACCAGTTTCGCCAACTATTCGCGGATATGATTTGTATTTATAAATATTATCTCCAATTGTTTTCCATATACTTTGGAATACCTCAGTTGAGCCTGTAAAATGTATCCCTGCAAAATCAGGGTGTGTTAGCATGGTTTCGGCAGCCACTGGTCCCGAAACATGTAACAAATTAATTACACCATCAGGCAAACCAGCTTCACGGAAAATTTCCATAATCACACCAGCAGAATAAACAGCAGTTTTTGAAGGTTTCCAAACCACAACATTCCCCATTAGGGCTGGAGCTGCTGGCAGGTTTCCTGCAATTGAAGTAAAATTGAATGGGGTCAATGCAAATATAAAACCTTCAAGAGGCCTGTATTCATTATAGTTCCACATCCCTGGTGCTGACTCAGGTTGCAGTTTGAAAATGTCAGTCATTACCTGAACCCCAAAACGGAAAAAATCAGCTAACTCACAAGCAGCATCAATTTCTGCCTGGAATGCATTTTTTGATTGCCCCAGCATGGTAGCAGCATTGATTTTATCCCTGTAAGGGCCTGCAAGCAAATCAGCAGCTTTCAGGAAAATAGATGCCCTGTGGTGCCATGATAAGTTTGCCCATTCCTCTTTAGCTGCCATTGCAGCTGAAATTGCCATTTCAACATGGCTTGCATCACCCTGGCTGTAATAACCCAATGTATGCTCTATATCATGAGGAGGAAACATCCTGATCTTCCTGTCTGTAGTAACATCTTGTCCTCCAATTACCATTGGTAGGTCAACTTCAGATGAACGCAACCTCGTTAATTCTTCCTGTAATTTTTTTCTTTCCGGGGATCCTGCTGCATACGACAAAATTGGTTCATTTTTAGCAACAGGAACATTGTAAAATCCTTTTGACATAAATAATAATTTTATTTGTTTTTCAATTCTTTGCTTTCAAATCACAAAATTATGGAAAAGGGAAAAAGAAAATCATAACAAAAATCAGCAACAATTATCACATTTTATATTTCACTGCTAAAACATGAGGAATATTAGCAGTTTCCACGTGTTTTTCTCGTATTAATTGGTTATTTTTAAGTTAAATTCCTAAAATCAGAAGGAAATTGAAAAAATTATCATTTTTATTTGGTTGTATAAAAAAGCTTTATTTTATTGAACCAACAAACCTTTCCAAGCATGGCAGTTTATAATTCAAATTATTATAACAAGTAAAGTTATTGTGAAGGATAATTTTTGGAATAAAAACTTGGCTGATCTTTCAATGACAGAAAGACGTAAGCTCACAGAACTGACTTGGATAAATTTTATTGCCCTTGTTATAGCCTTCATAACATTTGTTTTTAAACTCATTTTCAGGCCTGATATTTTATGCATGCTCTGTGATTTAGTGAATATTGGGCTATTATTATTGGCTTTGTTCTGTTTATATAACAAAAGGACAGGTTGTGCAATAAATATTGTTTTTGCGATACCATTCCTGATTTATGGTTATTATCTGTCTGAATTCCATAACCACCCTCCTGAGCATGAAACTATTTACCACACACTGTGGTGGTTTATTGTAGGGCTGGTGTATTTATCTATTTTCTCTCCTGATACCAGCAAATTGCATTTGTTTTTGGGGATTTCATTAATTACCATAGTTTTTCATGTGCAAAAGGCAGATATGCTACCTCATTTTTGGGGAGGCAGCCAGGTATTTTTGAAAAACCCATTCATGGTATTACTTTTTGCATATATTTCTGTTTTTTCCATCAGGCTTTATTATGAGTCAGGGCTCAAATCCATTTCCAGCAAATTTACAGGAACACTTAAGGCTATTGCCAATATTATCCAGGTATCAAAACAGCCAATTATCAAGATAAAAAAGATCACTGATGAAGAAGGGCAAATAACTGACTTATCAGTCATAAAGGTAAATACAGCATTTGAGCAACAGTTTCAAATTCGCAGCCAGGAAGTGGTTGGGCAAAAAGCAGGATTTGTATTTAATTATGTTTTCAGGAATGTAATCAACACCAATGACCTTTTTATATTAAACCCAAAGCCTCAAACAGATATTTACCTAAAACATCTGGAAAAGTGGTTTACCATTAATACCATTTTCCCTAATAAAGGTGAGATCATATGCATATTTTATGATACATCAGGCCCCAATAAAATAATATCAACCCTGAAAGAAAGCAGGCAGAGGTATAAAGTGTTGCTGGAAGCCATCCCCGACATTTTCTTTATAATAGACAAGGATGGTGTTTATGAGGATTTTGTTATTAAAGATGGTGACAAGCTGAAAGTAAATGATGCTGATATTATTGGCAACTCCATTTATGAGGTTGGTTTTTCCGAAAAGATGGCCAATAAAATATACCAGTGCATACAAGACTCAATCATGAATGATAGTATTGAAAGCATTGAATATGCACTTGATACCCCAAATGGCACTTTCATGTTTGAAATGAGGTTGGCAAAGCTTAACAACAATTCTGTTATTTCAATTGCACGCGATATAACCAAACGCAAAAATGCTGAATTCCAGCTTGAAGAGGCAAAAGTAAAAGCTGAAGATGCCAATAACCTGAAATCAGCATTCCTGGCCAACCTTTCACATGAAATAAGGACACCTATGAATGCCATTATGGGGTCAGCTGAAATACTGGCTGTACCGGAATTGCCTGACGAAGAAAAAGAAGAGTATTCACAAGCTATTATAGGGGCAGGCCATCAGCTAATGAAAATGATTGATGACACCATCAACCTTTCAAAAATAGAGACCAATACTGTTGATGTAAAGATCACTATGGTAAAAGTCAATTCAATGATGAAGGAACTTAACAGCCAATACCTTCCTATTGCACGCGGCAACAAAAAATTGGATTTCAACCTGAAACTTGATGTAAAAAGCCAGAATTTTGGGTTTCAAACTGACAGGGATTTGCTTTATGAATCGCTTAGCAAACTGGTAGATAATGCCATCAAATTTACCTATGCAGGGTCTGTTTTGTTTGGATATAAAATGCTCACACCCAATATTATTGAATTCTATGTTGAAGACACTGGTATTGGTATCCCACATGATGAATTTGACAATATTTATGAACGTTTCTACAAAATCAGTGGCAACCCTGATGCAATGAAACATGCTGGCTCAGGGCTTGGATTACCTATTGCAAAAGAATTTGTATCCATCCTGGGAGGGAAATTATCAGTGGAATCAGAAGTTGGCAAAGGCTCGCGTTTTAGTTTCACCCTTCCTTTTGAGAAAGGTGAAGGCTATATGAGGATAATGAGGTAGCCCCTAAAGCTTTAATCAATAAAGCAGGCCAAAATACCAAAGGGGTATGCTGTTGTCAAAACCATGTTCTATCTCATCTTTAACTACATAAGCATTTTTTTGCCCTGCAATTTGTTTCCTTGTTTTACTTTTACCTCCAATTTCAAATAAGAATTTATTATCAACAAAGAAGTCAGAGCCTGGAGGTAATTCACATTGATGCTTTACCATAACCTGACTAATAAAAAATGCTTCCCTAATATTTCCTACCTCTCTTTTTTGTGGCGACAATACCTCCATCAGGTTGCTATTATGCAAATATACTTTCCCTACTTTTCCAAGGCTCCTTACTCCTTTAGTATTACTCCTAAGTATAGTGATTATTTTTGTACGTTCAAGGAATGAAAAGTAATCAGGTAAGACATTCCTGGAGACTCCTATCATATCAGCAAGTTTACTCATATTGGGTTTAAATGGGGCACTCTCTGAAATAATCCTAAGAAGTATCTTTAATTTATCAATAGTATTTACCCTCATTTCAATATACTTTGGAATGTCCACTTCCAATACAGCATTTATCATTGCACTGAGGCGTTGATTAAACTGCCCTTCTTTATAAAAAGGGTAATAACCATGTTCAAGATATTTTTTAAAAAGTGGCAAAGGCTTTTCTGGCCCTAATACCTTTTGTTGAACTATACTTTCCAAGCTAACAGGCTCCATATCCACTCCAACTTCATAAAATAAAAATTCACGAAATGACATGCCATGAAGAGTATAAACCAGGCTACGCCTACTCAAATCACCAAAACCACTATAAATATCTAGGATTGAACTTCCTGTATAAACAACCTGTAACCCGGGGTAGCTGTCGTATATATTTTTTATTTCCTGTGACCATTTCTTGTATTTATGTACTTCATCAATAAAAAAATATTTCCCCCCATATTTATAAAATGTCCCGGCTAACTCATATAAGCTGTTCTTAGAAAAGTACAAATTATCAGCAGATACATATAGGCTTTCCTTTTCAATCTTGTTCAATTTAATATGTTGCAAAAGCAATGTTGTTTTTCCAACCCCACGTGCTCCTAATATAGCAATCAACCTGGCACCCCAATCAATTTCTTTATGAAGGTATCTTAGAAACCTTACATTTACCCTGTTTAACAATTCTTTATATATGAATAAAAGCTCTTCCATTATTTTTGCACTAATTTAAGTGCAAATATATAAATTATTGCACTTATTAATATGCATTTTTATAATTTATTGCATCAATAACAGTGCATAATAATTAAAAAATAAATACAAAAAGGATTGTTCTTTAACAAAGAATGGCTTATTTGCAGTTCACAATAGCATAATTCAGGAAGTTGGAAACTTCTTCACCCAAACCAGGCCAAAAATCCATCCTCTTTGAAGAGAACGGGTCTTCTATGCTTTCAAAAAAACTTAACCTTTAAATAATACAGGTATTATTTCATCCTTGAATTCAGGTTTGTGTAGCCAACCAGCCTGTCATACCTGCCTGCTATATCTTTGTAATATACAAATATCTGGTAGTTATTTTCAGTTTGCCAAAAGCTCCCTTCTAGGTTAACAGCATCAGCTGTTTTTGCCCCTTTTCCTACATATATATATTGATAATTGTAATATCCCTGTTTTAGTAATAAAGTAAGCTCATAAGTATTGGTGTCAAAGTTCCAGGTCATTTCATTGCTTTTGTTGGCATTCCAGTTAGATAGTGCCCCAAACACATTGATTGTCCCACCTATCAACACTGACTCCAAAGGGAGGCTAAAATGGACAAATACATAGTCACATTCAGTAGTATAATCATCAACCAACTCCTGGCTTTCAACCATATATTCTCCATTCATTTCCTGGTACTGGAAAAACCTTTTCCCTGCCCTTACTTCATCAGGGTGTAAAGTTACATGGTAATAGGGCCTGTGGAAATCAACTTTTAGCACCCCCTCAGCAATGCCCCTCCTGTTCCTGATATCAAAATACCTGAACTCATTACCTGCCTTGAAAACATTTTCCCGATCATAATCATATATCAGCTCATTATCCCTTATGAATAAAGGCTTTAGGTTCTTGATTGTATTATCCCACCTGTTGTTTTGCATAACCACTACCTTGATATCATCAATAGGGTTATCAATCCTGAAAGATGGATGGAAAATGGAAAAATCAACTTCATGGTTCTCGCCCTTAAATGCATCAAGTGTACTCCTTTTTACTACCCCTTCAACATCCACTTTTGACTCTTTTACACAGAACCTCTTTGACAATACCAAATCCTCTTTATCATCACCTTCATAAACCAACAATACATAATTTCCTGAAACCTTTAGTTGTACATTTTCATTAGGAATCAGTAATTGATAATTGATGTATTTAAAAGTTGTATTAAAAGAGTTTGCATAATCTGTAATGGGATTGTCTGGGAATCCTTCCAGGTATTCATCCTGCATGATAAAACTTTCATTCCATCCTGCATCACAATGGATTATGGTATAATTATAATCTTTTAATTCGCCTGAGAGGTCATCAAATGAAAGCACCAGTGAAGCATCTTCATTCAACTCCAATATGGGGTTTGATAGCTCAAACCCTTCCCTGTACAATTGCACTGATTTTATCTCTTCTTTAAAGATGGCATTTTCATAGTAAAAATTATCATCTTGACCATAGGCTGCAACCCAACAAATAATAAAACTAATTGTTATTAAATAATATGTTTTCATAAAAAATAGTTCTTCAAAATCTTTACCAAATTACATAAAAGGCTGTTAAAAAAGATCCAATTAGATCATAAAACGTATTGACATATTTGGATATTTTGAACATTGCAACTTTATTTTATAAAGATTGTAAATCGAATATAAATTAATTATTTTTGCCAGCCTAATTTAAACATAGTCAGGTACAAAATGTCGGAAGTAATAAAATTGAAAAAAGGGCTAAACATTAAGTTAGCAGGAAAGGCTGAACTAATAACAGAAACAGCCTTAATTTCAGATACTTATGCTCTAAAGCCAACAGATTTTCCCGGGCTGGCTCCAAAGCTTTGCGTTAAGGCAGACCAAGATGTAAAAGCGGGGGACCCTCTTTTTTATGACAAGTATAATCCTAATGTGGTTTTCACTTCACCTGTGGGAGGAAAAGTTGTTTCAATAAACAGAGGGGAAAGAAGGAAGATACTGGAAGTTGTTGTTAAAGGTGATGAAAATGCAGAAGCAGCCAAATTTATGGAAGCTGACCCAAAGGCATTGACAAAAGGTGAGATCAAGGAACAAATCCTGAAAAGTGGGTTATGGCCATTTATCAAAAGAAGGCCATATGGAATTATTGCTAACCCTGAAGAGGTTCCAAAGAACATTTACATTTCAACATTCGATACAGCACCCCTGGCCCCTGACTATTCTTATATCCTGAAAGATGAAAAAAACACTTTCCAGGTAGGGATAAATGCTTTGTCAAAATTAACTGATGGCAAAGTGATCCTTGGTGTTGATGCAAATGGTAATTCTTCAACTTTTGAAGGATTGGAAAATGTGGTTGTAAATAAATTCTCAGGGCCACACCCTGTTGGAAATGTAGGCATACAAATACACCACATAAACCCCATAAACAAAGGAGATGTTGTTTGGACTATCAACCTACAGGATGTTCTGTTTATTGGCCGCCTTTTTGACATGGGTGTCCTTAATGTAACCAAAACTATTGCCCTTGTAGGTTCTGAAGTTGAAAAACCAAGGTACTTTAAAACCAAGTTAGGAACCAATGTTTCAGTTTTGTTGGAAGGGAACATTAAAACAGAAAATAACACCAGGGTAATTAGTGGGAATGTACTGACTGGCACCAAAATTTCTGATGATAATTTCCTTGGGTTCTATGACTCATCCATTACTGTTATTCCTGAAGGGGACGAATATGAATTTATGGGCTGGGCAACTTTGGGATTAAATAAATTCAGTGCCACTAAAACATTTATTTCAAGCCTTTTTCAAAAGAAAGAATATGTGATGAATGCTAACCTTCATGGTGGGGAAAGGGCTTTTGTACTTTCAGGGCAATATGAAAAACTGCTGCCTATGGATGTGTTACCAGTACATCTGCTTAAATCAATCCTTGTGAATGATATTGACAAAATGGAACAACTGGGAATTTATGAAGTTATTGAAGAAGACCTGGCATTATGTGAATATGCCTGTACTTCAAAAATACATGTCCAGGAAACATTAAGGAAAGGTATTAACTCTATGATAAAAGAATTGGGATAGCCACTCCAGGCTGGTAAAGAGATAAAGGATATGAAATTAATAAAGAATATTTTTGAAAACACTAAGCCACATGTGCAAAAAGGAGCCAAATTCCATTGGCTGCATTCAGTACATGATGGTTTTTTCACCCTGTTTTTTGTCCAGAAAAACACATCAAAATCAGGGACACACATCCACGATTATATTGACCTGAAAAGGACTATGGGTATTGTGGTATTTGCATTGGTACCTGCAATACTGATTGGAATGTATAACACTGGATTCCAACATTACAAAGCTATTGGAGAACTAGCCTCAACAGGATTTTTCAATATTTTCCTTTATGGATTGCTTAAGGTAGTCCCTATTATAATTGTTTCCTATGGAGTTGGGCTGGGAATTGAATTTGTTTTTGCCCAGATCAGGGGGCATGAAATACAAGAGGGCTTCCTGGTTTCAGGGATGCTGATCCCACTGGTTATGCCAGTAAATACACCCCTTTGGATGATAGCAGTATCCACAGCATTTGCAGTGATCATTGGGAAAGAGGTTTTCGGGGGTACAGGCATGAACATCTGGAACCCTGCACTGGTAGCAAGGGCATTCTTGTTTTTTGCCTACCCTGCACAAATATCAGGAGATTCTGTATGGGTTTCTATTGGCAAAAGCAGCCAGGCTGTTGATGGGTTTTCAGGGGCTACCCCTATGGCACAGGCAGCAGCAGGCAACCCTGATGTAAATGTAGCTGATGCCTTTTTAGGCTTTATCCCTGGTTCAATTGGAGAAACTTCCACTCTAGCTATTTTAATTGGTGCTGTAATCCTAATTGTTACAGGTGTTGGAAGCTGGAGGATCATGCTCTCAACTGTTGTTGGAGGGGCTGTAATGGGGATTATCCTGAACATTTTTGCTGGAGACAATGCATACATGGCATTGCCTTTCTGGCAACACCTGATTATTGGAGGCTTTGCTTTTGGTGCAGTCTTTATGGCTACTGACCCTGTTTCAGCAGCACAAACTTTAAAAGGGAAATGGATATATGGATTCCTGGTAGGCGTATTAGGAATTATAATTCGTGTAATTAACCCTGCATTCCCTGAAGGGATGATGTTGGCTATTTTGCTGATGAATACATTTGCCCCACTTATTGACCACTATGTGGTACAAGGGAATATTAAAAAACGTTTGAAAAGGGCACAGGTTGCAGCATAACACTTAAAATCTGGGATCATGAATAGAAACGGAAATACATACACTTTTATATATGCCTCGGCCATGGTGGTTGTTGTGGCAGCCATCCTTTCAACAGTAGCTATGTCATTAAAGCCATTGCAAAAAAGGAATTTTGAAATTGAGAAGAAAAAGAACATCCTTGCTTCAGTGAATATTGCCAGTACAGCAGAAAATGCTGAAGAGATTTATGATAAAAAAGTACTCAAATCTTATGTGGTAAATATCAATGGTGAAGAAAAAGAGGGAGATGCTTTCAATACTGATATTAAAAAGGAAATGGCCAAACCTATTGAAGAAAGGGTATTGCCAGTATATGAATGCCAAACTGAAGATGGAATGAAATATGTGTTCCCTTTGAGGGGAAGTGGGTTATGGGGCCCTATTTGGGGATATATCTCTTTAAATGAAGATTTAAATACCATTTATGGGGCAAACTTTGACCATGAAGGAGAAACCCCAGGGCTGGGTGCTGAAATTTCTACTGAATTGTTTGAAAGCCAGTTCAAGGATAATAAAAGGCTATTTGATGAAGCAGGAAACCTGGTTTCAATTGTTGTTGCCAAGGTAGGGGAAGTTGCACCAAAGCAACATAAAGTTGATGGGATTTCAGGGGGTACCATTACCAGTAAAGGGTTGGAAAAAATGCTCCTTGATGATTTTACAAATTATAAGGAATTTCTTAAAAAGAAAAAATCATAAGCTATGAGTGACAGAGATCCATTATTTTCAAAAAAGAATTTAAAGCTGCTATCTGACCCTATGAACAACAGTAACCCAATTACTGTGCAGGTTCTTGGGATATGTTCAGCACTGGCAGTTACTGCTCAACTGAAGCCTTCTGTTGTTATGGCTATTTCAGTGGTAGCTGTATTAGCATTAGCTAATGTGATTATTTCTTTACTAAGGAATACCATACCTAACAGGATCAGGATCATTGTACAATTGGTAGTTATTGCTGCCCTGGTTATCCTGGTTGACCAAATCCTTAAAGCTTATGTGTATGATGTGAGCAAACAACTTTCGGTTTTTGTGGGGTTGATAATCACCAACTGTATTATCATGGGGCGCCTTGAAGCTTTTGCTTTAGGGAACAAACCATGGCAATCATTCCTTGATGGGATGGGTAATGCAGCAGGATATGGGGTTATCCTCATCATTGTTGGCTTTTTTAGGGAGTTATTTGGGGCTGGCACATTGTATGGCTACAAAATTATACCTGACAGTTGGTACATTGCCAATGGAGGTTTTTATGAAAACAATGGACTGATGGTGCTTTCGCCAATGGCCCTGGTTGCAGTGGGCATTATCATTTGGGTGCAGCGTAGCAAAAACCGCCAATTAATTGAAGACTAATAGGATAAACACATAAATGACAAGAAATGGAAAATCTGATTAATATATTTATCAAATCAATTTTTATTGAGAACATGGTTTTCGCATACTTCTTTGGTATGTGTTCCTATTTAGCAGTTTCAAAAAAAGTAAGTACATCAGCTGGGCTGGGTATAGCTGTAATTTTTGTGTTGGGCATTACTGTCCCTGTAAACTACCTTCTTGAGAAATATGTATTGAATGAAGGGGCATTAGTTTGGTTGAGCGAAAGTTTTGACAATGTCGACCTCAGCTTTTTACGTTTTATCATGTTCATAGCTATTATAGCATCCATGGTACAGTTGGTTGAAATGGTAGTTGAAAAATTTGCACCAGTACTATATAACCAATTGGGTATTTTCCTTCCACTGATTGCTGTAAACTGTGCTATCCTGGGAGGTTCTTTGTTCCTTCAGCAAAAAGCTTTCATAAATGTTGGGGAGGCCACAGTATATGGGCTTGGTTCAGGTATTGGCTGGTTCCTGGCCATTGTGGGTATTGCTGCCATCAGGGAAAAAATTGAATACTCAAATGTTCCTGCTCCTTTAAGAGGGTTAGGCATTACCTTTATTGTAACAGGCCTTATGGGGCTTGCTTTTATGGGGTTCATGGGAATAAAACTTTAATTGGAAAATTAATAAGAAAGAAGAATGATATTATTAGCATCACAAACAGTTGTAATCATTACCAGTGTAATTGTATTCCTTGCAGTTATTATCCTGCTGGTGGCGATTTTACTTTACGCTAAAAAGAAGCTGACCCCATCAGGCATAGTGAATATTGATATTAATGAAGGTAAACTGGAATTGGAAACCAATCCTGGTGATACATTGCTAACCACATTGAGTAACAACAAAATATTGTTGCCATCAGCTTGTGGTGGAGGTGGTACGTGTGCTATGTGCCGCTGCCAGATAACTGAAGGAGGGGGCTCTATCCTTCCTACTGAAACAGGTTTCTTCACACGCAAAGAGCAAAATGAGAACTGGAGGCTGGCATGCCAAGTGAAAGTAAAAGAAGATATGAAACTGGAAATACCTCAGGAGGTATTAGGAGTTAAAAAGTGGGAATGTGAAGTGGTTTCAAACAAAAATGTTGCTACTTATATTAAAGAATTTGTGGTTAAACTTCCTGAAGGCGAAGTGCTTGATTTTAAATCAGGTGGGTATATCCAGATTGATGTCCCTAAAATTGAAGTGGATTTTAAAGACATGGAGATTGAAAAGGAATATATTCATGAATGGGAACAATATAAAATGTTTAACCTGAAAATGAAAAACCCTGATCCAACATTCAGGGCATATTCCATGGCCAACCACCCTGCTGAAGGCAATATTGTTATGCTGAACATCAGAATTGCCACTCCCCCATTTGACAGGGTAAAAGGTGGGTTCCAGAAAGTAAACCCAGGTGTTTGTTCATCCTACATTTTTTCACGTAAGCCAGGTGATAAAGTGATGATCTCTGGCCCTTATGGGGAGTTCTTCCTGAAAAATAATGACAATGAAATGATGTTTATTGGTGGTGGTGCTGGGATGGCTCCTATGCGTTCACACCTGTTCCACTTGTTCCAAACATTGAAAGAATCACAGAAGAAAGTAACATTCTGGTATGGTGCACGCTCATGGAGGGAAGTATTTTATTATGACCAGTTCAGGGAAATTGAGAAAAACTACCCTAACTTCTCATTCCACCTGGCACTGTCTGACCCACTCCCTGAAGATAACTGGGAAGGGCCTACAGGGTTTATCCACCAGGTGATATATGACCAGTACCTCAGTAAGCATGAAGAACCAGAAGAGATTGATTACTACCTCTGTGGACCTCCTATGATGAATGATGCAGTGAATAAAATGCTGTATGATATGGGAGTACCTGACGAAAATGTTGCATTTGACGATTTTGGAAGCTAATTAGGATTAACTGGTTAAATTAAGATATTAAGCGACATGCTGCTGGTATGTGGCTTTTTTATTTTATCAATACTCCCCAGGCTTAAGCCTGGGGAAGCCAGAGTGATAATTAACAGGGCTTTAATCCTTAAACTATTAATTAGCTATAAGCAATATTTAATTAACAAATGTTTTTTATACTTTAGTGAAAGTATTTATGAGTCAATTCTGTTAATTATTGCATGGTAAACAGTATTAAACCTTTACTATTAATTGTTTCCCTGTTTAGCATATTAATAAATATGCCTCATCTTTCATCTGGGGAAAACAACCTTAACCTGCCTGAGCCAATTATAGAAATTGAGATTTTTAATGATCCCCACCAACTGCCATTTGATAGTATCCTTAATCTTCCATCCAACCAATTCAAGGTTTATAGGGGCGAAAACCTATACAGAAATAATGTGTATTGGTTGCGCGTGGCTATTAACAATTCAAAAGCTAGCAGCAGCAACTATTTTATACATTTCAATAGCCTAATATCTAATGTTAGCCTGTTTCAGCAGCATGAAAATGGCACATATCCTGAAAAAAAAGGTGGCTCACTTGTTCCTGAAAGGGAAAGGGCTGTGAGAGGTTTTTTAAAAGACAAAGTCCCTTTTTCAGTTCCAAATAATATTGATAAACCAATTATTTATATTAGAATATATACAGAGCTAGAACGTGTATTTAACCTCCAGAATATTGAAGTTTTATCTGTTGAACAATACAATAAAAAAATCCAGCACTTGTATTTATTGCAATTCTTCTTTTTGGGGATTGTTTCCATTCTGGTTGTTTTCAACCTTACCCTTTTCCTTTTAACGCGTGATAGGTTATACCTGTTCTACTTTATTTATGTATTTACCACCGCCCTATTTTTTATATACTATTACCAGCTGTCAGAGAAATATATATTTTATAATTACCCTAAGGCAGACCTCCTTTTATTTACCACCATAACACTTGTCCAGGCCATTTACTTATGGTTCTTTATTGAGCTCATTAAAAATGAAAATATTCCTAAATGGAGGGCAATTATTAAAAAATATGCCATACTCATTTCCATTTTATGTGTAGTAATTTTTGTAATTGCTGTTTTTGATTATCACCTTGGTGTAGCAGCTAATGATTTCTTTATCTTGTTGAATGGGATTTTTATATTCACCATTTATTTCATACTCTATAAAAAGGTTTCTCCAACAGTTAAAATAATCCTTACAGGGTCAGTAATATTGGTAATTGGAGGGTTGGTTTCAACAATTATTGATTTCTCAAAAATTTCAGCATCAAATATTTCTTATTATCAAATGGGAGTATTCATAGAACTTGTACTCTTTACCATAGCCATCAATTTTATGTACAACAAGGAGAGGATTGATAAGGTTAAGGCACTACTGCAAAATTCTATCCTTGAAGCTGAAAAATTAAAGAAAGAAAAGGAGGCACAAACCCTGAAAGAAGAGATAGATTTAAAAAACCGCAATTTAGCTGCCAAAACAATGATCATTTCAGAAAAGGAAGTATTGATCTCACATGTAATTAATAACCTTGTTGAACTATCAGGTAGGACTCCTGTCCAGGGCAACAATGTAACAGAACTGATAAAAAGCTTGAAACTGAGTTTGCATAAGAATAATTGGTCTGAACTAGAAACATACTTCAATAAAATACACCCACGTTTTTATACTTCCCTGAAAAGGTATTATCCTAACCTCACTGTAAATGAAAGAAAACTTTGTGCTTTTTTGAAGTTAAACTTGTCAACCAAAGAGATTGTGGCCATTACAGGAAAAAACCAAAATACCATTGATGTTGCACGCAGCCGCCTGAGAAAAAAGATGGGCTTAAAAAGCAATGAAAATTTGTGTGCTGTAATTGCTGGCATAGATTAAAACCCAATAAAAAAATAAACTTGCTTCTCAAAAATCCCCAAAATAGTATCATTCTCCCTTGATTTATAACTATTTAACATTTAAAATTTCCTTTTCCCAAATTGTACAGATTTTGTAAGGTTGTATTACTTAAATATGATTTTTCTAACCTTTATCTTTACATGCTCTATTCAATTATCAGCTAATACAATGAGAACCATTTTTATTATCTTACTTATATTTATTACCCCTTACACTTTTTCACAAGAAGTTACTTCCACTTCTGGAAACCATTTTTCAAATGATAACCTACAAATAAGCTGGACTGTTGGAGAACCTGTTATTGAAACATGCTTTGTGGGCACTTTTTGTATCACACAAGGGTTACACCAGTCAAAATTAATTATCACCTCAGTAGATAAAATTGAAAACCTCAATTATAAAATCATGGCATTTCCAAACCCTGCCATTGACCATGTTCAATTAAAAATTGAAAGTATATTGGATGAAAACGCCCAATATTACTTGTATAATATGGACGGGAAGCTACTTTCAAAACAAAAGTTAATGAACAATAAAGCTATCATTCCAATGGCAGAATATGCACCATCAACCTATTTGCTTAGGGTAACAAATACATATGATAGAATTTTAAAAACTTTCAAAATAATAAAGAATAAATAGCAGCAATAAAGCTCAATAATCCTTTTGTATCATCTGTTTCAATTTCTAAAATGAGAAAATTTTTATTCACAATTATTACTACAACCTGCTTTAGCATATTGGTTTTTGCCCAACCCCCACAGTCATTCAAGTACCAATCTGTGTTAAGGGATGCCTCAGGGCAAGTATTGGCTAACCAGGAGGTTGCCATTGGGGTTGCCATCTTACAAGGAAGTATTTCAGGGGCTGAAGCATTCTCTGAAACACATAACACTGCCACTAATAATTTTGGGTTGGTGAACCTGGATATTGGCTCTGTTGACCCTATCGCTTTTGCTGCTATTGACTGGCCTAATGGACCCTATTTCATACAAATAACTGTGGATGGTACTATAATGGGTACAAGCCAACTTTTGAGTGTCCCATATGCCCTGCATGCCAATACTGCCAGCAATGTAGATGATGCTGATGCTGACCCTGCTAACGAATTGCAGGATATTTCTTTGCAAAACAACCAGCTTTCCATTTCTCAGGGGAGTACTGTAAACCTTACCCCCCTTTTATCTGCCATTGATACAAGCAACACCAATGAGTTGCAGGATATCAATCTATCAGGCAACCAGTTATCTATCTCAAAAGGTTCAGCAGTTGACCTATCTGATGTGGGCACTGACAGCCAGTTGCTATCACTCCACAGTAATTGGAACTTAAAGATCAGTGGGGGGAATACCATCACCCTGCCCTACCTGGTATCTGAACAAGATAGCGACCCTGAAAATGAATTGCAAAATATTTCAAGGGCTGGGTTAACAGTTACACTGGATCAAAATGGGGGGGCTTTCCAGGACAGTGTTTTGGTACAAACCATTTCACGCTCAGGGTTGGCAGTCACATTAAGCGATAATGGAGGGACATTCCAGGATAGTGTATTAACTGAAGCTAATGTGGATGCAATGGTTAGCAACAATGGGTACCAGCTTATTGCTGATGATGAAGATACTGATGATACTAATGAGCTACAAAATATTTCAAGAGTTGGGTTAACTGTAACCCTGGACAAAAATGGAGGGGCTTTTCAGGACAGCATCTTAACTGAAACTGATGTAGATGTAATGGTTAACAACAATGGCTACCAGTTTATTGCTGATGATGGGGATATTGATGATACCAATGAGCTACAAAATATTTCAAGAGTTGGGTTAACTGTAAC
>JANQHI010000013.1 GCA_028282705.1 Prolixibacteraceae bacterium
GAACCAAAAATCACACTGAAAAAGCTTTCAGAATTTGGATTAACAAAAAAATGAATTTTTACTACTTTTAGCTGGTTCTGAAAAGGGGAAGCTTACAGGAGGATCTGTAGCTTATGGTGAGGAAGTACTTATAAATCCATTTATTTCAAAAGACGAAACACATATCCAATTTGCGGCTGTTAAAAAGAAAATCTTTGATAAGGTATACAATAAAATGATTGTTATTGACAGCTTAGAGACTAATACTGTCAGACAATATGATTTTGGACAGATTGATAAAATTGATTACGAAAAATTACCGTTTAAAATAAAAACAAAAAATCAAGAGGATAATAATTGTTATTACATAAAAACAATAAAGAACTATGTACCGAAAAATAATTTAGAATTTAGTGGTGAAATCTATTTATTGATAGATAACGATTGTTTTTCTGCAACAGAGACAGTTATACGAGCTTATAAACAATTAGGTATTGGTAAAGTCCTTGGTGCAAACAGTGGTGGAGGATGCTCAGTTGTTCTTCCTCCATGGATTTTTGAACTTCCTAAAAGTCATATTTTGTTTATGTTGGAAGTGGAATTAACTTTTAATGAAGATGGTACTATAAACGAGTTATACGGCACAAAACCAAATATAGAATTGGAAAAATCATATTATCCAACCTCTTTTCCAAATAGTTATTCAAAGACAGACCTAGTTAAAGATAATTGGATAAAAATGATTATAAATGAAAAATAACAACCGGGCACAACATTTTGCATAAGCAATGGCAGGTAAAGTGCTAAATATCAAGGTTTTTAAGCTCCTACCTACCGACAGGGAGGTGCTCAAACTGTTTAGCGGCTTGGCAGATTCATGTTCTAAATCACCAAACGACACCATAAACGTAACTGGTATAAAAATGCCAATAAATACAATTTTTAATGAAAATTGAATTAAGATATTTTACAGGAACAGGAAATTCCCTTAAAGTTTTGGAAACATGTAAGTTTATTTTTAATGAGTCTGGAAACCATGCTAATATCTCTGAAGTTTCGACAAATGAAACCAATATCCAGGGCTCTGGGTTACTAGGATTTTGCTTCCCTGTTTACGCGTTTGGTATACCAAGGATATGTTCTAAATACCTTAAAGGAATTAATAAGTTTCAAAAAAAACAGAAAGTATTTATTTTAATTACTGCTGGCTACCTGGATGAATCTGGATTTGCGATAAAGGAATGTGAGCGAATCTTAAGCAAAAAGAATTGTGAAATTATATATTCTGGCGTGGTTCAAATGCCTATAAATTGGACAACTTCACCAAAACCACCCTTCCCTCCTGCAAAAGAAGAAGCAATAAGGATTATCAAAAAAGGGGAAATTAAAACAAAAGAAATTGCTAACGATATTTTGAATGAGGTAAGAAAATACCATAGCTTCAATTATCCCAAAAGATATTCAAAAACCAGATTTTATTGGGATTATTTAATGTTTAAATATTTAGGCATCCAAAATATGTGGCGGTGGTTCAATGTATATAATACCTGTAATGGATGCCAACTTTGCGCAAAAATTTGCCCAACAAATAGCATTAGGATGATCGATAAAAAACCTGTATGGAGTAAAACCTGCGAACAATGCATGAGGTGTGTAAATTTCTGCCCTAAAGAATCTATCTACCAATCACAAGGAGGGGATACAAAAGGGAAAAATAAATACCATGAACCTAGTTTTAAACCAAAACCTAATAACAATAGTGCCCAACATTTTGCATAAATTTTGGCAGGCAATGTGGTGTATATCAATGTTTGTAACCCTTGTCTGCCCACAGGCAGGCACTCAAATAGCATATCGATTTGACAAAAAAGTGCCACGCTCCCAATAGCTATTGGTACTGCCACTACTCATCCGGTTTACAGTTAACCAAAATAAAAGTAATACCAACCATATATATGACAAACAAATCGAAATAAGTGGATAAAATCACGATATTCACAAGAAGCTTTATTCTTTTCTTTGCAATATGTTGTTGCTACCATTGTCAGGCTAGATGGTCTGTTAAAAGCAACAAGCCAAATTGATAATGGGTAAATTTAAATGCTATATAGTTTTAGGTGTCATTTAAAATTTAATGTTTTATTTGTATAAATATTATTACATTTGCAGGCAATAAAAAATCTGTTTTACAATTTTATGCAAAGAACAACTATTATTTCATTTTCGGATATTGTTAAATAGATAGCCTTATTTTAAGGCTATTCTATTATCTTTTATTGGAAATTTTTCCAAACAATCTAAACATTTTATTCAATGTTCAATCACATGTAATGTGGTTATCGTTAGTAATATACCCAGCGTATGCTTTTTGCCAAGAGGCTAATACTTTTGTATATTAATTTACTATCAGGTATATACATAGTAAGTATATGCAAGGCAAATAACTTTATTAGCGATACATTACTAAATACTTTTAAAAGTATTAATGAATAAATTTTATCAAAATGAAATTACATATCAGAAAAACAAATAATACTGAGTTTTATAAAACAGAATACTTAACTAGAGAAACATTCTGGAACTTGTATAATCCTGGATGTACAGAACACCTAATGCTTCATAATTTTCGTCAAAGCAATGCTTATGTTGAACAGTTGGATCTTGTAGTTTTACATGAATCCAAAATTATTGGCCATATTATTTCAACAAAAGCAAAAGTTATCAATGATGGTAATATCGAGCATGAAATATTACATGTTGGTCCATTTTCTATTGATTTTATGTTCCAAAACAAAAGTATTGGGACACAACTTTTAAATTATTCAATTGAAGAAGCTAAAAAGATAGGATTCAATGGAATGATTTTGTTTGGCACCCCAGGATATTATCACCGCTTTGGATTTAAGAATGCCAAAGAATATAAAATCACTACAAAAGAAGGGGTTAACTTTGAGCCATTTATGGCTTTAGAACTTAAAAAGAATGGGCTAGCAAACGTGCAAGGAAAGTTTTTTGTTGATAAATCTGCTAAAGTTAATAAAGATCAACTATGTAAATTTGAAAAACGCTTTCCTGCAAAAGAAAAAAGTAAGCCTCAAATTAAAATTCACATTTAAAATTGCTTAAAATGAATTTAGAAGATTTAGGATACCATAGCATAAAGGATATTATAGATGGCCATCAGGACCTCATTGGTTTCGAATTAGGAAGGGTAATGGCAGAACATAAGGAACGGTATCTTGTAGGAACAACTAAAGGTGAGATTGAAGCCGAGATTACAGGAAATATGCGTTTTACAGCTACCAGCCGTGAAAATTTCCCTGCAGTGGGCGATTGGGTTACACTAATAGCCCATGATCCAGATTTTGCTATTATTACCAAAGTACTTCCCAGGTTTGCAATTGTTAAAAGGCAAGCAGTTGGGCAATATGGAGAAGTTCAAATAATAGGTACTAATATTAACTATGCATTCATCATGCAATCTGTTGATAGGGACTTTAATATTAATAGGTTGGAGAGATACCTTACAATTTGCTATTCATCAAAGGTAAATCCAATAATTGTGTTGACAAAAACAGACCTGATCAGTAGTGAAGAACTTACCCAATTATATGACAAGATTAAGAAACGCTTAGAAAATGTTTTGGTTATTGCAATAAGTAACAAAACAAAAAATGGGTACAAGAAATTGCTAGATTCCATTGAAAAGGGAAAAACTTATTGCATGCTTGGCTCCTCAGGGGTTGGGAAGTCTACCTTGTTAAATAACTTATCAGGGGAAAGTGTGATGAGGACAGATACCATTAGCCAGTCCACAAATAAAGGAAGACATATTTCAACACACAGGGAATTGACAGTGCTAAAAAATGGTGGAATCCTTATTGATAACCCAGGAATGAGAGAAGTAGGGATTGTAGGAGGTACAGCTGGATTGGAAACAACCTATGAAAAAATTGCTGTCCTTTCTCAAAAATGCAAATTCAAGGACTGCTCCCACACTAATGAAACAGGGTGTTCAGTAATTGAAGCAGTTGAGGATGGGATGATAGAAAAAAGCTATTATCTAAACTACCTGAAACTGCGAAAAGAAAAAGCCCATTTTGAATCGTCGGTCCAGGAAAAGCGCAAAAAAGATAAAGAGTTTGGTAAAATGATAAAAAATTTCAAAAAGGATATAAAACGGAATAAATTATAAGCAAAAAATTTGTAATATGCCATGTGGGAAATAGGAGCAGTTTATTCTATTGATTCTTTTCATTAAATTTTAGGAGTTAAAGAAATTGCTTTGAAAACCTACATGGCATATATAATCATATGCAGCAGTAAATATTGAGAACTATGCAGCAATAAAAAACTACTTGCATTAACATGCCACAAATCCTGCAACAGAGTTCATATGTATTGCATCAGTATTGGAGGCAACCATGGTTAACAAGTACTCATGCCAACTAGTAACCTGCTGGTATAATTCAGCTTAAAGGAAACATTTTATTGAAACAAAAATGAAAGCTATCGCCTACACAAAATATGGAACTCCTGAGACACTTCAGCTTAAAGAAATAAAAACACCCACACCTAAAGAAAATGAGGTACTGATAAAAACCCATGCTGCCTCAATTAATTCATGGGACTGGGATAAACTTATTGGTAAATCCATTTTTGTGAAGTTAGAAGGGCCATTAATACCAAAGCATAAAATACTTGGTGCAGATATGGCCGGAAAAGTTGAAGCAGTAGGAAGCAAGGTAAAAAAGTTCCAGCCTGGCGATGAGGTGTATGGCGACTTATGCGAAAATGGCTGGAGCACTTTTGCTGAATATGTTTGTGCCCCTGAAGATTCATTAACAATAAAACCTGCATGGTTAACATTTGAACAAGCTGCTACTATTCCCCAGGCAGGAGTGCTTGCTATCCAAGGGCTTGAACAAAAAACCATCACTCCTGGGCTAAAGGTGCTGATAAATGGTGCAGGTGGTGGTGTTGGCACTTTTGCAGTCCAGGTTGCCAAATTACATGGCGCTGAAGTAACAGCAGTTGATAGTAAACACAAATTGGATAAAATGCTCGAACTGGGTGCTGACCATGTTATTGATTACATCAAAGAAGATTATACCCAAACTGGCAATAAATATGATTTGATTGTTGATGTTATAGCTAAACGCTCACCTTCTGATTATAAAATGGCTTTAAACCCTGGTGGTATTTTTGGTGCGATTGGAGGTTCCCCTTCAACAATAGTAAAAATCCTGGCTCATGATACATGGGCTAAAATGGCTGGGAAAAAAATTTGTGAAGAAGAAAAGAAACACATAAGGCTTGTTATACACAAGCCAAACCAGGGTTTGCATACCTTAGCGGGCCTCATTAAAACAGGAAAAATAAAACCTATTATTGACAAATGCTTCCCATTGGATGAAACTGGTGAAGCTTTCCACTATTTTGGCAAAGGGTTATTTATAGGGAAAATAGTTATAACCATGTTATAATTTGCAAGTAATTATCCTTAAACCAATAGGAAAATAAAGCGTTCCAACATTTTCTAAACCTCAGGTTTTATATCACTCTATTCGTCTGAAATATAAAAAATGAAAATTTTTATGTAAAATATTTTTTACATTAAGTAAAATTTATATAACTTTGCGTAAAAATTATATTACAAATTGTTAAATTATTAAGTCATGTCATATCAAGAAAAAGAAAACATCATTAACATTTTTAGCTCATTGCTCATCACAACCATTTATGCCCTTATAATATATCAAAAGCATTTAAATGGGCAATTTGACCTAACAGAAGACTTTGCCACATGGGGAGTTATCTTCCTTATATTCATTGGCGTTTCTATCGTTGCAAGAATTATCATCTACATTATCTTCCACATTATTAACACCATTGCACTTCAGAAAGAAGAAGAAGCAGTATCTGATGAAAGAGACAAACTCATCAAGTTAAAAGCTACAAGGAATTCATACCATGTATATACTGCAGGTTTCACATTGGCCATTATTGCCCTTGCAATTGGGATGCCCATATATTGGATATTTATTGCCTTTGTAATTTGTGGAGTCCTTTCTGAAATTGTAGACAATGTTTCTCAAATCTATTACAACCGCAAAGGGATTTAAGATGGGAAAAAGTTACATACAAAACAACATTAGGAGGCTACGTTTTAATGCTGACGAAATGACCCAGCAAGAACTAGCTGATAAAGTGGGGGCAACCAGGCAAACCATTGCTGCCATTGAAAAAAGGAAATATTCACCCTCCCTTGAGCTTGCGTTTAAAATAGCCCAAGCTTTCAATACACCTATTGGAGATGTGTTCACCTATGAGCCTACTGCTGAGTAAAAATTTAAACAATGTCTGAGAAGCCAAAAAATAATTAAACAAATGAAGACAATGAAAACAATTAACTACACAAAATATGGGAACCCTGATGTCCTCACCTTAAAAGAAGTTGAGAAACCTGCACCAAGAGAGAATGAGATTTTAATAAAAGTTTATGCAGCATCAGTAAATTATGGGGATTTAGTTGCCCAGAATTTCAAAAATATTAAGCCGCGCCAGTTCAACATGCCCTTCTTATTTTGGGTTATTGCTAAAGTCTATTTTGGGATAAGAAAGCCAAAAGTAAATGTCCTTGGAAGTGAATTTGCCGGCAAAATTGAAGCCATTGGCAGTAAAGTTAAACGTTTCAAAGTTGGAAACCAGGTTTTTGGTTACCTTGGGCAAAGTATGGGAGCTTACTCTGAATACCTATGCATGCCTGAGAATGGGGTTGTTGCATTAAAACCAACAAACATGACTTATGAAGAAGCAGCCTCTGTGCCCAGTGGTGGGATGACAGCATTATACATCCTCAAAACTGCAAAAATCAGGGTTGGCATAAAAATCCTGGTCAATGGGGCATCAGGAGGGATTGGAAGCATTGCCGTCCAACTGGCCAAAAATTCAGGGGCAGAAGTTACAGCAGTTTGCAGTACCCAAAGGGAAGAGTTCGTAAAATCATTAGGTGCCCATAAAGTAATTGACTACACCAAAGAAGATTTTACTAAAAATGGGGAAAAATATGATATTATTTTTGATATCCTTGGAAAAGGGTCATTCAAAAAAATAAAGGGGTCGTTAAAAAAAAATGGGGTTTACCTGCTGGCCAGCTTTAAAATGAAAAAGATCATACAAATGCTTTGGACTAAATTCACAGCCAAAAAGGTAAAATGTGTGCTCTCCCCCCAAGAATTGGAAAGCCTGGTTGAGCTAAAGGAAATGGTTGAAGCTGGGAAAATAAGATCAGTGGTTGATAAAAGTTTTTCTCCTGAACAAATTTCAAAAGCCCATTGGTATGTTGAAAAAGGGAAAAAACAAGGAAATGTAGTGATAAAATTTGCGTAATATTTTTAGCTCTGGGGTATGAGTAAAATAACCATAAGGGAAGCCCACCAAAATGACCATAAAGAAATATGGGGGATCATCAAGCAAGTGATTGCAGGGGGTGATACTTATGTTTTCCCTCCTGATTCTTCACAAGAAGAAATGATCAACTATTGGTGTGGCATTGATAAACACACCTATGTTACCACTTGTGAAGATAAAGTAGTTGGGACATTTTTTATCAAGGATAATTTCCCGGGGCTGGGGTCTCATGTAGCCAATGCATCTTACATGGTGTCACCCGAAGTAACACGAAAGGGTATTGGAATAGCCATGGGTAAATTTTCTTTGGCAGAAGCAAAAAAGCTGGGGTATAAGGCTATACAGTTTAATATTGTAGTAAAAACCAACACAACTGCTATCCATTTATGGCATAAGTTGGGCTTTGAGATCAAAGGTGAAATCCCTGATGCATTTAACCATAAGGATAAAGGTTATGTTAATATTTATATTATGTGGAAAGAACTTTAAACCATTAACCATGAAAAGATTATTATCCATCTTATTTATTGTAGCTTCTCTGTCAACATTCTCACAACCAACTGATTACCAGCAAATATTTGATGCATTTCTGACTCAACAATTTGGGAATACCTACCAGGACAAGGGAAATATGATAAATGAAATATCCAGGTTTGATTTTTCAGATTTGTGGTTATTACCTGGATCAACTGGTATTGATGATACCCTGAATTTTACTAAAAACAGAACTGAGCTACTAGGTTTTATTGGTGATAGTTTCCAAAGGATATACATCCACTTTATTCAAATAACCAAATATCCTGATGACCCTTTTCAATACTTTGTTTTTGGTAAATCAATGGTAAAAAAGAATGTTTGTAATTTTGTGGGTACCATTAAAATGGAGTTTGCCCGTGAGGTTATTTTTGAATACCATCAAGGAGAAGACTTCCTGGTAAACCCTAGATCAATATTGAAGCAAGGGGTTGTAGTTTGTGACTATACCTTTATGGAAGATAGGAGGCAAAACCATGTAGGGATATTTACAGGCAAGTTGGTTACCTCATTCTATATCAACAAGAATAACCAATTGAAATACAATGCCATCAGAGCCCATTCTGATTCATATATGAACAACCAGTTTATAGGAACCTGGTCTGAATACAACCAGGAAAGTTCCAGACCTTGTAATTTTGGTGAGTGGAGGATTACTAATTCAAGAGACCTGGATGTAGGTGCAGGGTGTTTTTTTCCTAACAAAAAATACCATAACAAAGGATGGGGTCCTAAAGACAATGCCAACCCTGGTTGGTGGAAAAACTAAACTTTATACTACCCAAAATGGAAAATGAAAAACGTTACAAAAAAGGGCACTTTGTTGGAATTGGCTTGGCTATGGGCGTACCCATTGGTATAGCTGTTGGATTAGCTTTAGGTAATATTGCCCTTGGCATCCCACTTGGGGTGGCTTTGGGGCTGCCTATTGGCATGTCCATGGAAAAAAGCAGGAATAAAAACCCCATTGAACTAACCCCAGAAGAAAAACAAAGGCAAAAAAAGTGGGCATGGTTAATAATCATTATAGGGGTTATTGCTATGGTAATATTAATTGCTTTATTCCTTATGAATAAATAAGCCTGTTCCATTTATACAACTCATAATAGATAACTTCCAAGGTAAAAAAGTTATAAATACACCTATTTATTTTCAACTTTAGATGATAGGTCTAAACTACAACCCTAAACGCTGCAATACCATAAAACATAGTAATAAGCTTAAAAGGAAACCAACAGGTTAGTTGGAATGTTTCTAAATAATAGCAACTTCAATAAAGCTGAATTTTGTTAGGGTTATATTTAACAAAAGATATAGATTTGTATCTTCAAATTTTCTGGCAGACAAATTAAATTTAAAGTTGGAGCTGATAAGGCATAAAGCGATTGTAAAAAGTGTGGGCACAGGCTCATTACATGTAACCATCATAAATGAATCAGCATGTGCATCATGCCATGCAAAAGGTGCATGTACAGTTGCTGATTACCAGGAAAAAGAAATTGAAATCACCCATTTTACCCAAACCTATACCCCAGGACAGGAAATTACCATTTTATTTAAGCAATCACATGGGTTTAAAGCCCTTTCCCTTGGATATATCCTGCCTTGCATCATCTTGTTGATAACTCTTATAATCTCCCTGCAAGCCACTAATGATGAGGGGTTGAGTGGGATATTATCGTTAATAATCCTTATACCATACTATATAACATTATATTTTTTCAGGCATCATTTAAAAAAAATATTCAAATTCGAAATTGAAGAAACCAGCTAATATATGAGCATTACTATTTTATATACAATTATTACATTAAGTGCCATTGGGGCAACTGCTGCCATCATCTTATATTTTGTGGCACAAAAATTCAAGGTTTATGAAGACCCTAGGATTGATGATGTGGAAGGAGCACTTCCAGGTGCCAATTGTGGGGGATGTGGTTTTGCAGGCTGCAGGGCGTTTGCTGAAGCTTGTGTAAAAGAAAACAACCTGGATGACCTGTTTTGCCCTGTTGGGGGAAATGACTGCATGACAGATGTAGCAGGTATCCTGGGGTTGGAAGCTGTAAAAAAAGACCCAAGAGTAGCTGTGGTCAGGTGTAATGGTACCTGTGAACACAGGCCAAAAACCAATAGGTTTGATGGAGCCTCAACTTGTGCTATTGCCTCATCAGTGTACAGTGGGGAAACTGGTTGCCAATATGGATGCCATGGCTATGGCGATTGTGTATCAGCCTGCGATTTTGATGCCATCCACATGAACCCTGAAACAGGGCTGCCCGAGGTAGTTGACGAAAAATGCGTGGCTTGTGGAGCCTGTGTAGATGCCTGCCCAAAAGACCTGATTGAGCTCAGGAAAAAATTTCCTAAAGGGAGGAAAATTTATGTGTCATGCAGGAACAAAGATAAAGGAGGGGTAGCAAGGAAAGCATGCAAGGTAGCCTGTATTGGGTGTGGCAAATGTGAGAAAGAGTGTAAATTTGATGCCATCACCATTGCCAATAACCTGGCATTTATTGATTCTGATAAATGCAAATTGTGCAGGAAATGTGTTTCAGTGTGTCCGACACATGCCATTATTGAGGTCAATTTCCCGCCAAGGAAAATAAAAGAAATACCCAAAAAGGAAACTGTTGAAAATTAAATATGGAGGTTCAGCATGTTAAAAACATTTAAGCTAGGGGGTGTCCACCCTCCTGAAAACAAAATTTCAGCCAATGCAGCCATCAGGCAATTAGATATCCCAAAAACTGTTTTTATTCCCATATCACAGCACATTGGGGCACCATCAGTTCCTGTTGTAAAAAAAGGTGATACTGTGAAAGCAGGGCAATTAATTGCCCAAAGTGGTGGGTTTGTTTCTGCTAACATCCACTCTTCTGTTTCAGGGAAAGTTAAAAAGGTTGATACCATCCCTGACAGTTCAGGCTACCCAAAAATGGGGGTTGTAATTGATGTGGAAGGTAATGAATGGGAAGAAGCCATTGACAGGTCGGGAACATTGGTAAAAGAATATAGTTTTACTTCAGAAGAAATAGTAGGGAAAATACTGGAGAATGGTATTGTAGGGCTTGGAGGGGCAACCTTCCCTACCCATGTTAAAATTGTCCCTCCCAAAGGGATGAAAGCTGAAATGCTATTGATAAATGGTGTGGAATGTGAACCTTACCTCACATCAGACCACAGGGTTATGCTGGAGAAGCCTGATGAGATCATTGTAGGTACCAGGTTGCTGATGAAAGCCATGAAGGTAGATAAAGCTTACATTGGCATTGAAAGCAATAAGCCTGATGCTATCAAGCTTTTAAAAGAGAAAGTACAGGGTTACAAAGAAATAGTTATTGTACCATTAAAAGTAAAATACCCACAAGGGGGCGAAAAACAACTCATCAAGGCTGTTACTGGAAAGGAAGTCCCCTCAGGAGGGTTGCCCATTGCAGTTGGGGCTGTGGTAAGCAATGTAGGGACAGCCTTTGCTGTGTATGAGGCTGTTCAGAAAAATAAGCCCCTGTTTGAAAGGGTAGTCACTGTTACTGGCAAAGGGGTCAAAACCCCATCCAACTTTATGGTAAGGCTAGGGACACCAGTTTCTGAGTTGGTTGAAGCAGCAGGAAGCCTGCCTGAAACAACAGGGAAGGTCATAAGTGGAGGCCCTATGATGGGGAAAGCTATTGCCTCAATGGATGTACCTGTAACTAAAGGTACATCAGGGATTTTATTAATGGAATCCGCTGAATCAAAAAGGGAAAAAACATTGCCATGCATCCGCTGTGGAAGGTGTGTATCAGCCTGCCCAATGGGGCTTGAACCATACCTGCTTCAAACCACAGCAGAAAAGCAGATGTGGGAAGAAACTGAAAAGAACAATGTAATGGATTGTATTGAATGTGGCTCATGCAGTTACACTTGCCCTTCAAGCCGCCCATTGCTAGACTACATTAGGTATGGGAAAAGCAGTGTGGGGCAAATCATCAGGTCAAGGAAAAAGTAAGTAAGGTTAATTTGAAGCATTAAGGCCTAAAGATAAAGGATTAGTTGGAAACAGAATAATTCAAAAAAATAATGAGTAATTTACTAACAGTTTCACCATCACCACATGTCCATACTGATGATTCAGCCAGGAAGATCATGTATAAGGTTGTCTTGGCATTGGTGCCTGCAATGGCATGGTCAGTATTTGTGTTTGGGATTGATGCTTTGCGTGTAACATTAATTGCAGTGGCTGCCTGTATGGCATTTGAGTACCTTATACAGAGGTACATTTTAAAAACAGAAAGTACTTTTACTGATGGGTCAGCAATCCTTACAGGGATACTGCTGGCATTTAATGTGCCTTCCAGCCTACCTTGGTGGATCATCCTGATAGGTGCCCTGGTAGCCATAGGTATTGGCAAACTTTCATTTGGGGGGTTAGGCAACAACATCTTTAACCCTGCACTGGTGGGAAGGGTGTTTATGCTGATCTCTTTCCCTGTACAGATGACAGTGTGGCCAACCAATACCCAGTCAGGGATTGATGCAGTAACCTCTGCTACCCCACTGGCTGTTATTAAAGAAAGCCTGAAAAATGGGAAGCCAATTTCTGAAATAATGCCTGAACTTCCTACTGGCATGGATATGTTGCTGGGGAACATTGGAGGTTCATTAGGTGAAGCCTCTGCAATATTACTCATTCTGGGTGGTTTATATATGCTCCTGAGGAAAGTGATCACCTGGCATACTCCAGTTTCAGTGTTGGGTTCCATGGTGATCTTTTCAGGTATCCTTTGGCTTATTAACTCTGAAGGGTTTGCAAACCCTGTTTTCCACCTGCTTACTGGTGGTGCTATGCTGGGAGCAATTTACATGGCTACTGATATGGTCACCTCACCAATGACAGGGAAAGGGCAAATTATTTTTGGAGCAGGTATTGGGGTCATCACCATCAGCATCAGGACATGGGGGGCTTACCCGGAAGGCATTTCATTTGCCATCCTGCTAATGAATGCTTTTGTCCCACTGATCAATACCTATGTAAAACCTAAACGTTTTGGAGGGCAGAAATAATGGCTAAAAAAGAATCATCATTTATCAATATGGTTGTAACCTTGTTTGTGGTTACCTTGGTTGCTGCTGGTGCCCTTGGTTTTGTTAATGACATGACCAAAGAAGCCATTGAAGCTGCAAAACTAAAAGCAAAATTAAGTGCCATTGAAAGTGTGCTTCCTGAATTTCAGGAGATAAAAGGAGAATATAAAGTTGCAACCAAACCAGGGCAAGACAGCCTGGAGGTATATCCTGCCTATAATGGAAATGACCTGGTTGGGCTGGCTGTCAAAACATTCACCAATAGTGGTTTTAGTGGATATATTGCTATCATGGCAGGAATTGGTGCTGATGGCAATTTCACTGGGTTTGAAGTGCTCGAACATGCAGAGACCCCGGGACTTGGTTCTAAAATGGATGTTTGGTTTAGCAATATTGATAAACCCAAACAGAACATTATTGGGAAGAACCCTACTTCAACCAAATTCTTGGTAACTAAAGATGGTGGGGATATTGATGCCATTACAGCATCAACTATCACTTCACGTGCATTTTTGGAGGCTTTAACACAAGCCTATGAAACATATGAAGCTGGTATGCCAACTGAAAACAGTATGAATTAGGAGGAGCTATTATGAATCAGATACAAAATTTCACCAAAGGATTTATTAAGGAGAACCCTGTTTTTGTACTCCTTTTGGGGATGTGCCCTACCCTGGGTGTAACCTCATCAGCCATTAATGGGCTGGGTATGGGGTTGGCCACCACATTTGTGCTGGTTATGTCAAACATTGTGGTTTCATTGGTCAAAAGCCAGATACCTGATAAAGTGAGGATACCCAGTTTTATTGTGGTTATAGCCACCTTTGTTACCATTGTACAGATGGTGATGGAAGCTTACCTCCCTTCCTTGTTCAAAAGCCTTGGGCTGTTTATCCCATTGATTGTGGTAAACTGCCTTGTACTGGGGCGTGCAGAAGCATTTGCTTCAAAAAATAACCTGGGTGCATCTATTGTTGATGGATTAGGCATGGGGCTGGGGTTCAGCTTTGCACTTACCTTGCTTGGGGCTGTAAGGGAACTTTTTGGCAGTGGGAAACTATTTGATGTTACCATCTACCCTGAAGATTATGTGTCATTGCTGTTTGTGCTTCCTCCTGGGGCATTTATTGTGCTGGCCTACCTGATTCTAGTTATAAATAAAGTGAAAAAAGCATAGGAGGATAGGATATGAATTATTTAGTAATAGTCATAGCAGCAGTACTGGTCAATAACATTGTATTGATGCAATTCCTGGGCATTTGCCCATTCCTTGGGGTTTCCAAAAAAGTAAGTACTGCCACAGGCATGACAGGTGCAGTAGCCTTTGTAATGGTGCTGGCTACTATTGTTACCTACCTCATACAGAAATATATCCTTGATTCATTGGGGCTGCAATTCCTGCAAACCATTGCTTTTATCCTGGTAATTGCCTCCCTTGTGCAACTTGTTGAAATTATATTAAAGAAGGCTAGCCCTTCATTATACCAGGCACTGGGGATATTCCTCCCCCTTATCACAACCAACTGTGCCATACTTGGGGTTGCTATCTTAACTATTCAATATGAATACAACCTGTTAGAAGGTGTGGTATTTGCTATTTCACATGCCATAGGTTTTGGGTTAGCATTGATCCTGTTCTCAGGTATGCGTGAACACTTAGACCTAATGGATGTCCCAAAAGGGATGAAAGGCACTCCCATTGCCCTACTTGCAGCAGGTATCCTTGCTATGGCCTTTATGGGGTTCTCTGGGCTAGTTTAGCTGGATGCTAGATTCTGGATTTCTGGATACTAGATATTTAAAATAAAAAAATCTCCTCCTGACAAGGAGGAGTACCCAAATCAAAATCCTTTTGATTTGGGGGAGGTGGTATAAACAATATCTTTCCTGCACAAATAACAAAGAGCAATAAAAAAACTTGATTTGACCCTATCCAACTAATCATGCATTCACTCATTCAAGCATTAATACTATTACTACTAAATTACTACTGACTAAATCTTATCCCCTGTGGCAAATCTGTTTATATGGGCAAGGCTTGCAATGTTCTTCATGGGGTGTCTGGGTAAATTCATTATTAGCTGAAAACAGCTCAGCAAACAACCCCTGTAGTAAACCTTTAAATTCCTGTACCATTGGGTTAAAAACCAAGTCTTTCTTATTGTATTTGATCAATGGGCTGAAAGGTTCACCAAACAACTTTTTAAGGTCATATACCCCAGCACTAACCTCTGCTTCAGGATAATAAGAGTTAATAATATAGCTGTAAAACAATGCCTGGAAAACTTCCTTTTTAGGGTTCTTTTTACCTGGGTCAAAAATTTCATCCAGTTCTGTAAAACTTAAACTTTTAACATTCCCTGTTTTGTAATCAATAATCCTGAGCAATCCCCCTACCCTGTCGAGCCTATCTATATTACCCCCAATCTTTACCTTCTTGTTCCTACCATCACATACAAATTCTACCTCTCTGTGGTAATTCTCTTCACAAGCCAGGATTTCAACTGGGGTAATAGCTGCATCCACTTTTAGCAATTGCCTTATATAAGTTTTAATGTATTCATAGATCAGCAGTACATTACCTTCCAACTCCAGTTGTAGGTAATCTCCCCTTTCCTTTTTAAAATAAGCCACACTAATAGCCTGCCTAACCAGGGAATCTATGTTCTTCCTATCCTGCAACTGTTTTTGGAACCACTCTTTGGAAAGCTCTTGCCCAACTACATTTTCATATAAATATTCAACTGCCAGGTGGAAAATATTCCCAAACATTTGCCCATCCACCTCCTCTCTGATCTCATCTTTATCAGGCAGCCCCACCACATACCTCAGGTAGTACCTGTATTTACAATTCATGTATAGGTTAATGGCACTGGGTGAAAGGGGCTTTTCAGCATATACCCTCAACAACTTCTCAGATAATTGTGGTGAGCTAACTGCTGACAGGTGTTTCTCTTTATTACTTTTTAGCTGAAACGCTATATTCTTTTGTTTTACCTCATGTGGCGAATCATAGATCAGCTGGTATCCAAACCTGCTGAGTTCTCCCCTGTTTATGGTTTCTTTGACAGTGTTATAAGTAGCTGTTAAATTTTTTGCCCTCTGCACTAACCTGTAAAAGTAGTATGCCTGCAATGCATCCCTTTGGTCAACAGAAGGCAGCCCAAAAGCAAAATGCAAATTGTGGGGTATGAAAGAAGGCACAGAGGTAGCCTTAGGCCAGTAATCTTCATTAAGCCCCAGGATAATTATATTTTTAAAATCAAGCAGCCTGGTTTCAAGGATGCCTATTACCTGAAGCCCTTTTAATGGTTCTCCTTCATAAGCCACATTTATATTATTCAAATGCTGGAAAAGCAGCCTGAAAAAAATGGGGTCACTAATGGGTTGCCCTGATTCTTTTTCAACATCTGCAATGGTTTGCCCAACCTGTTCTATTATCTGGTATATAGAAACCAGGATTTCCTGTATCAGCTTAGAACTTTGGTTGTTCCCTGCCAAATGGGAATGGAGGCTTTTCAGTATTTCACAAAAATAGGTACTTATCCCACCCTCATGTTGGGGTAACTGGAATATAAGCTTATGAAGCCCTGAAAAATAAAGTGACTCTTGAGGGATATAGATCAGGTTAGCCTTTTTGGTTTCTTTTATAAATGTTTTAACAGCTTCATTCTCAACCCCAGCCATTAATTGGTGTGATAGAACATCAAAAACATATGGATAGTAAAAACTGGTAGCCCCATTTTTTGCCCTTGATGATTTTACAAGGGCTGCTAATACATTAATAAAACCAAAGATACCCGAGTTGCTCACTGGGTAACCCATAGTTACATTTACTGACTCAATAGGCTCAGGAATTGCTCCCAGGGTAGGGAAAAGCAAAGACTCATCAGCCAACACAATAGCTGTGTTATCAAATTTTTCCTGAAAATCAGCACCCAGTTTTTGAAGGGTATCAGGTATAACTTGTGACTGCCCCTGTGAAGAAGGCACAGCAATAAACTCAATATTTTTGGTTTTTGAGAATTCCTCTTCAGCAAACAAAAATTCATCAGGAGGTGGAAACTGCCTTATGTTATCCCTTAGGAACAACCCAGCTTCCTGTTTCCTGTCTTCCATATATGCCACATCAAAATCCCAGAAAAAACCTGCTTTGCCCTGATTTTTCAGGTAGGACAGAAAATGTTTTTCACAGGCATTCAGGGCATTCAGCCCTACAAAATAATAGTTTCTGAAAGGAAGTTCTAAAACCTCCCCCTTTTTGAGATTCTTTGCCAGTTCACGCAACATCATACCATCATAAGCCAACCCCTGCCCTTTTAAACTTTCTTTAAAGTCATTATACACAGGCAACAAAACATTCCATATTTTCAGGAATTCCTCCTTATTTTTAAACTCATCCCACCTGCCCAGGCTTCCCCAAAATTGTTTTAGTACCTCTTTTTGCTCCTCTTCAAGGTATGTAAAATTATAATCAATCTCTTTCAATTCAGAAAGGTTCCTGAATAGGTCAACAGGGTCAACCAGGTATTTATCAATATCATCAAAATCAGACAACAGGACTTCTCCCCAATAATAAAACTCATCAAATGATTCTTTTGATTTAGAATGTTTCTGAAAAGACTGGTAAAGCTGTGCTATCAGTTTTAGCCTGTCAGGCTGCTGGTAATCAGTAAAACCATGAAGCACCTCATGGATGGTACATATAGCAGGGCTTATTACTGTATCTTCCACATATTCACGTAAGTATGAAATAAAAAAAGAACCTGAACGCCTGTTGGGGAACACCATACAAATATCCATTAACCCATCAGGATGTTTTTCAATGATGTATTCAGCCACAGATTCCAGAAATTTTTTCATGGAGATTATTTTTCCCTAAGATAAATATTCTGGCCTATAACATGTCATTATTCACAGCAAGAAATTTTACTATTTTTAATGTTCATTAGAAATTCTAACAATAGCTATCATGAAAAAACTTGGAGTTGCACTTTTATTGGCCACCATAACACTCATTATCCAGGCACAAGACAGGATCACGGGAATAAACTTTGCCACCAGGTCTGAAGTAATTGCAGAACAAGGCATGGTATGCACCAGCCAACCATTGGCTACACAAGCAGGGATTGACATACTGAAAGCCGGAGGAAATGCTATTGATGCAGCCATTGCAGCCAATGCTGTATTGGGGTTGGTTGAGCCCACAGGAAATGGGATGGGTGGTGACCTATTTGCCATTGTCTGGGATGCAAAAACCCAAAAACTTTATGGGTTGAATGCCAGTGGCAGGTCACCCTATAACCTAACCCTTGAATATTTCAAGGAAAATGAATATGAAAAAATACCTTCAACAGGGCCATTACCTGTGTCAGTGCCAGGATGCGTGGATGGTTGGTTTGAATTGCATGAAAAGTTTGGTAGCAAAACCATGGGTGAGATATTTATTCCTGCCATCCATTATGCAACCAATGGTTTCCCTTTAACTGAACTGATTGCCTATTACTGGCAAAGGAATTCATATAACTTGAAAGAATTCCCAGGTTTTGAAGAGGTATTTATGCCAGGAGGAAAAACCCCACAGAAAGGGGAAATTTTTAAGAACCCTTATTTGGCTGAAACATTGAAAAAGATTGCTAAAGGAGGCAGGGATGTGTTTTATAAAGGGGAAGTTGCCCAGAAAATGGTTGATTATTTACAAGAAAATGGGGGCTTTTTTACTATGAAAGATTTTGAGGACCATACTTCAGAATGGGTAGAGCCCATCTCATGCAACTACAGAGGGTATGATGTGTGGGAACTTCCTCCCAATGGGCAAGGAACAGCAGCTTTGCAAATACTGAATATCCTTGAGAATTATGATATTGGCAACATGGGCTTTGGCTCTCCTGAATATATGCACCTGTTTATTGAAGCCAAAAAGCTTGCTTTTGAAGATAGGGCTAAATATTATTCTGACCGAGATTTTAATGAGTTGCCTGTTGAAGAACTGATCTCAGAAGAGTATGCCAAAGAAAGAGCAGCTTTGATTCAGGAAAGGGCAGCCAGGAGCTATCCTGCTGGCGAGTTGGAACAAGGCAATACCATTTACCTGACCACTGCTGATGCTGAAGGGAACATAGTTTCACTTATTCAAAGTAATTACAGGGGGATGGGCTCTGGGATGACCCCAGGGAAACTGGGTTTTATCCTGCAAGACAGAGGTGAGTTATTTGCACTGGAAGAAGGCCATATGAATGTATATGAACCACACAAAAGGCCATTCCACACCATTATTCCAGCTTTTATTACCAAAGATGGGGAACCATTTATGAGTTTTGGTTTGATGGGTGGGGCTATGCAGCCCCAAGGGCATGCCCAGGTAGTATGCAACATAGTTGATTTTGGGATGAATATCCAGGAAGCTGGTGATGCACCAAGGATCAGGCATTCTGGCTCAAGCCAACCCACTGGTGAAGTTATGGAAGATGGGGGGATTGTACACCTGGAAAGTGGCTTTTCAATGGAAACCATTAATGCTTTGATGAGAAAAGGGCATAAAATACAATTCTCATTGGGAGGCTATGGAGGGTACCAGGCCATTAAATGGGACAAAGAAAATGGGGTTTATTATGGAGCCTCAGAATCCAGGAAAGATGGGCAGGCAGCAGGGTACTAGTTCAATCAACTGAATAAATTGAAATAACAAAATGAATTGGATTTGACCATATTTAATTATTTATGCGTTTACTCATTCAAGCATTAATACATTCACCCATTCATGCATTAATTTATTAGCCTAGATTTAATATACAATCATTACCTGGTTTGAAATGGTTTTTTACTTTTGCAGCAAATTAACTGATATGGCATTAAAAGTTGATCTAAAAGCAAAAGCATTGATATTTGACCTGGATGGGACATTGTCCAATTCCCTGCCTGTACATGTAGAGACCTGGCATATTGTGGGTAAGCAGCTTGGGTTTGTTTTTGAAGATAGGATCATCCATGAGATGACAGGTATGCCTACCATAAAATTTGCAGAAAGGATCATCAAAGAAAATGGGCTGGACACCACACCTGAAGAACTTGTTAGGTTAAAACAGAAATATTTCCGTGATTCTGTAAACAAGGTAAAAGCTGTGGATGAGGTGATGCAAATTGTAGAAGCCTATAAAGGCAAACTGCCCATGGCTGTTGGCACAGGAGCTAGCAGGAAAAGTGCAGAACTTCAGTTGCAAGCCTTGGATGTGGTTGAAATTTTTGATGCTATTGTTTCAGCTGATGATGTAACCCAGCATAAGCCAGAACCCGAAACATTCCTTAAATGTGCCTCCCTGATGAATATAAAACCAGAAGATTGCCAGGTTTTTGAAGATGGTGACTTGGGTATCAGGGCAGCTAATGCAGCAGGGATGATAGTAACTGATGTAAGGCCACATATCAACTATGGGGCCTGGCAGGCAAGCCTTCCTTAATACATTTTTTTGTTTCAATTGCATTATTAAAAACAAAACCTTGGTGAATACTTTGTGGATTAGTTGTTTAGGGGCATTTTTATGGCAAGCTCTATAAGACACCAAAGATCATAGAAATATAAGGTACTGACAATCAGATATAATTAAAAATCCCTAACCTTTATTAAGGCTTAACTTTTCAAACTTCTTTAAACTAGTAGGGATACTCCAAAAAAATACCTTGCAGGTATCCAATAAAGACCAATTGGCCAGGTTTATTTTCAAACCAAACCCCACCTTCTGTTACCTCAAAACTACCTCCTACCCCTTGTACAATATATTCATAAGGTTCATCCCGGAAATACATAACCCCTTTTACCCTGTAAATTTCTTTTTTATAAATATCCAGGATATACTCTAACCACTGTTCAAATTGTTCTTTTGTGGGAAGTGTTTCAAACTGCAAAGCTTTAGAAGAAATTGTTTTTATTGACTTAGGTCGTTGCATAAAATAAAGGTTGCTTTTGTTAACAACCTCTAACTCTTCTAAGTTAAATTGGCTGACATCCCCAAAATTCACTTGAAGTATAGGAGCCAAAGGGTTTCTTTTTTTCAGGTCAGCCAGTATTACCTTTTTATGCCCCTGGCCTATTTCTGAAGATTTATTCAAAATTACCAAGTCAGCCATGGCAATTTGTTTGGCAGCCACATCCTGCCCAATGTATTGGTTGAAATTCTTCCCATCAACCAAACATGCCAAACCCTGAAAAGAGTAGGTTTTTTTTAGCCCTTCATCCTTGTAAAAAGGCTGGATAATGGAAGTTGGGTCAGCTAAACCAGTGGTTTCAATCAGCAAGTGCCCAATATCAGGGAACTTTTCTGCCAGCTCTTTTAAGACCAGCTCAAATTCATCAAAGATGGTACAGCAAATGCAACCATTTTTGAGTTCAAACATTTTTGAGGCATCCACTCCTTTTATCAAATGGCTGTCAATGGCTACTTCTCCAAACTCATTTTCAACCAGGGCAAACTGGGTATCAGGGTATTTCCTCAAAAGCTGGTTGATAAAAGTGGTTTTCCCTGCCCCCAAAAAACCTGATATAATGGTTACTGGTATTTTAGTTAATGGCTTCATGTATTTTAATCTTTTACCTAAACACCCCAAAAAGCTTTAGGATAATAAGCACAAGGGCTATGATCAATACATAACGCACATATTTTGCCCCTCCTTTAACAGTAAAATGGACTCCTGCATATGCCCCAATCATATTCCCCACACCTAATATCAGCCCTGCCACTAAATCCACCTGCTTATTGATAAAAAAGATTGTTAAAGCAAACACAGTATAAATCAATACAATAAAAACTTTCACCCCATTGGTTTTTACCAGGTCATACCCACAGCCCAGAACAAGGCCAGCAATCAGCATAAACCCAACACCCAGTTGTATAAAACCTCCATACACTCCAATAATAAAAAAGGTAATGTACTGCATGATGGTTGGTTTTGCTGCAACCTCCCCAACCCTGTCTTTCACCCAGGCATTAGGGTTAAAAACTATCACCAGGAGCATTAAAACCATTACCCCTCCAATGACCCTTTCCAATAGTTTTTCATTGATCTCAACAGCTATAAAAGCACCTACAATTGCCCCAACCACTGCAGGAATAGCCAGTTTATAATCTGATGTAAGGTTTATCACCTTTTTTTGCCTGAAAGTATTTACACCCACAATATTTTGCATCAATATGGCTATCCTGTTAGTGCCATTGGCTACATTGGCTGGTAGCCCCATAAACATCAGCAATGGCAAAGTAAGTGTTGAGCCTCCCCCTGCAACTGTGTTTATAAACCCAGCCATAAAACCTATCCCAATAAATGCCAGGATAAAATACCATTCCATAATTTTGAGTGTAAAGTATTCTTGTTAAAAGTAGTAAAACTAATAAACAGTTACATGGTTCAAAAAATGAACTTGTTTAAAGTAAAATACTAAAGATACTTGTAGCCACCTGAAATACTGCACTTAATATTTTTTTTAAGTGTAACATTTTTCACATATCTACTAACCCTGAAAGATTATTTTTATTGACATATTATCATTATTATTTATGATTTAACTTTTAACAACTTCAGTATATGTAATTTCTTTGTTTTATAAAACCATGATCCATCATTTAACTAATTTATAACATAAAACAAGCATCCATAAAAATTATTCTATTGTTGCATTGCTTTTATTACCTTCGCATTTGAAAATGGGAAAGCATAAATTACCACTAATAGTGCGTTTTCACAGATGGAGGCTTAAACACCTCAAAGAGAGGACGTTCATCACATTACTTAGTATTGTGGTAGGTATTATTGCTGGCTTTGCTGCTGTGATCATTAAAAATGCTGTAAGGCTTACGCAAAACCTTGTGCAAACTGTAATTTCACAGGAGGTTCAGAATTATATTTATTTTGCATTGCCAGTTATGGGGATTTTCCTGGCTATCCTTTTCATTAAGTATGCAGTGAGGAAACCTGTAAGGCATGGTATCCCCAATGTACTCCACAGCATATCCCAACTTAAAGGGAAATTAAGCAACCACAACCTTTTTTCATCAGTAATTAGCAGTTCTTTGACTGTGGGGTTTGGAGGGTCTGTAGGGTTAGAGGGGCCAACAGTAGCAACTGGGGCATCTTGGGGCTCATGGCTTTCGCGTTTTTTCAGGCTAAGTTATAAGAACATTATCCTGATGCTGGCATGTGCCTGTGCTGGTGCAATGGCAGCAATTTTTAAAGCCCCTATTGCAGCCATTGTATTTGCTGTTGAGGTGATTATGATTGACCTGACTGTTTTTTCCCTTGTCCCTCTTCTAATGGCTTCTGCTTCAGCAGTTATGACCTCCTATCTCTTCCTGGGGCAGGATGTGCTTTACCCATTTGAGGTGAAACAAACCTTTGAATTGGGTGACCTGCCTTATTATATTTTATTGGGGATTTTTGCAGGAATGGTCTCTGTTTATTTCTCTAAAATGTACCTTTTCTTTGGGGGTATTTTTGATAAGATAAAAAAAGGCAGGACAAGGCTGTTGCTTGGAGGTATAGGCTTAGGGATACTGATCTTTTTCTTTCCTTCATTATATGGAGAAGGGTATGAAGCCATCAACTTGTGCCTTGAAGGGGATTTGGAATACCTTTTCAATAATAGTTTGTTTTATGATTTGAGGGAAGAATTATGGGCTGCCCTGATTTTGTTGGCAGCTGTTATATTGCTGAAAATTATTGCAACATCACTTACTTTTGGTGCTGGTGGAGTGGGTGGTATTTTTGCCCCTACCCTGTTTATGGGGGTTAATACCGGGATGTTGTTTGCCCAGGTAATTAACCTAACAGGTTTAAAACAGATAAACACTAATAATTTTGCACTGATAGGAATGGCAGGGTTAATAGCTGGTGTCCTTCATGCTCCTCTCACTGGAATTTTCCTTATTGCTGATATATCAGGTGGCTACAAGCTTTTTGTACCACTAATGGTTACAGCTACTTTTGCATATGTTACTGTAAGGGCATTTACGCCTAATTCTGTATACCATATCCAGTTAGCCAGAAGGAAAGAGCTGCTCACCCATGATAAGGATGCCAATATCCTTCAGTTAATGAAAGTAAAAAAACTGATTGAAACTGATTTTGAAACCTTGCCTCCTGATGCCACCTTGCGTGATCTTGTAGGGGCAATATCAAGAAACCATAGGAACCTTTTCCCTGTAGTGGATGAAGATGGGATGTTGCAGGGGATGGTAAAAATGGATGATGTAAGGCAATTGATCTTTCAGCAGGAGTTATATGACAAAGTGCTTATCAAAGACCTGATGTATATGCCCAAATTCTATATAAAACCCAATGACTCAATGGATATTGTTGCCCAAAAGTTTGAGACTTCAGGCAGGTTTAACCTGGCAGTAATTGATAATGGGAAATACATAGGTTTTATTTCAAGAGCAAAAGTTTTCACCAATTACAGAAAACAGATGATTAATGTTTCACATGTGTGATGCCCATGGAGAAGGAAAACACATTAGGGTTTTGGAATAAAATAGCAGCCTGGCAAATTGCTAAAATCCCTGAAAAACAGTTTATCTATTTTTTAAGCCTGGCTATTGGTGTTTTTAGCGGTATAGCTGCCCTGTTGTTAAAAAACCTGATCCATTTCCTGGGAAGCCATTTAACTGACTTGCTTCCTGATGAAACCCCTGGATACCTTCTGCTTGCATATCCTTTACTGGGGATCATTTTAACTGTACTTTTTGTAAAAACAGTTATCAAAGATAACATTGGGCATGGTGTTTCAAAAATCCTGTTTTCCATATCCAGGAAAAGTGGGCAACTAAGAAAACACAATACATGGTCATCTATGATAGCCAGTTCCCTGACCATTGGGTTGGGAGGCTCAGTAGGGGCTGAAGCTCCCATTGTATTAACAGGGGCATCCATAGGGTCAACCCTGGCAAGGCTCTTTAAACTCCAGTACAAATATGTTATCCTGATGATTGGCTGTGGTGCAGCTGGTGCCATAGCTGGCATTTTTAAAGCTCCCATTGCAGGCATTGTTTTTACCCTTGAAGTGCTGATGCTTGACCTGTCAATGGCTTATCTGTTGCCTTTACTAATATCATCAGTTACAGCAGCTACCCTTTCTTATTTTTTCATGGGTTCAGGGGTATTGTTAAAGTTCTCCCAGGTTACACCTTTTGAAATCCAAAATTTAGGTTATTATGTTGTACTTGGCATTTTTGCAGGTTTTGTGTCCCTCTATTTCACGCGCACAGCCATGTACATTGAAAAGCTTTTTGGCAAAAGCAATAACATCCTATTAAAAATTGGTATTGGTGGCACAACCCTTGGGTTGCTGATTTTTTTATTCCCTTCTTTGTGGGGCGAAGGTTATATCAGCATCAACAATATTTTTACTGGAAAAGGGGCTGACCTCCTGAATAACTCCATCTTTTTTTCGTGGAAAAAAAACAACTACCTGCTACTTATAATCCTTGCAGGCATCCTTATTTTTAAAGTGATTGCCATGGCAGCAACAACTGGGGCAGGTGGCATAGGTGGTATTTTTGCCCCATCACTGTTTATGGGGGCTGTGGCAGGTTTTTTCCTTGCAAGGTTACTGAACGCCATTTATGGGCTGGAGTTACCTGAAGATAATTTTGCCCTGGCAGGTATGTCAGGTGTAATGGCTGCAGTGATGCATGCCCCACTTACAGCTATTTTCCTTATTGCTGAAATAACTGGAGGCTATGGGTTATTTATGCCATTGATACTGGTTTCAACTGTGGCCTACCTTACCATTATGCTGTTTGAAAAGCATTCTATTTATACAAAACGCCTTGCCCAACGTGGAGAGCTTATTACCCACCATAAGGATAAGGCTGTGTTGCAGCTAATGAATTTAAAGCCCCTCATTGAAAAGGATTTTGAAATCCTAAAACCAGATGCCACTTTGCGTGACCTGGTAAAAGCCATTTCCATTTCAAAAAGGAACTTGTTTCCGGTGGTTGATGCTGATGGGAATATGGAAGGGATGGTTAAGCTCAGTGAGATCAGGGGGTTGATCTTTGAAAAGGAATTGTATGATGAGGTAAAAATCAATGACATCATGTATATGCCTGAGCATTTTATTTCACCCTATGACAGCATGGAAGAAGTAGCTGAGAAATTTGAAAGCTCAGGGCGTTTTAACCTGGCTGTATTGGATAATGGGAAATACCTGGGCTTTCTTTCCAGGTCAAAAGTATTTACCAAATACAGGCAAACCCTACAGGATGTTTCTCAGGAGTAGGTCCCTCCCTGGCTGATTAGCAAGGAATACATTCAAGACTATTTGTAGATATTTTTCTTTGCAAAACTTAGTATCCTTTGTGATCCTTGGTGAATAGTTTTATGATAACACAGTTCTTTTTCCATCTCTTTTAAACAACACAACTTCAATGTATAAATCTTTAATGCAACCAATTTTATATTTTTGTATCCTATGGAAACATAAATAAAGAAGCCAAATTAAGATGAAAACAATTTTAACGACCCTGTTTGCACTTTCATTGTTATGCTTTAACAATATACTTTCAGCAAAGGAAATTATTAAAGAAAAACCTGCTAAAGTATACCATCTCAACTATTTGGTTGATGGTTCAATTACCACAGCAGGCTTATTGGCCAGCAAGTTTGGAACAGACTATTTGCGTGATAGAGAGCCTAACCTGGCTGAAATACCAACCCTAACCCCTGGTGATATATGGTGGTTTGACAGGGGGGCAACAAAGGTTAACCCTGCTGATGCCAGCCATTCTTTAAAACTTTCAGATGATTGGGTTTTTTATACCAAAATAGCCCCAGCCATTTTGCTGCTTGATAAAAACATCAACAGATACTGGTATGATATTGCCACCCTCTACCTTGAAGCCCATGCTATCCATGCCTCAGCATACCTGGCTGCTGCCATCCCAATCAAGAGGTACAGGCCACTGATGTATAACCCGAGTGAATCAATGGAAAGGAAAACAGGAGAGAATACTACCAATGCTTTTTTTTCAGGCCATGCTGGCATGGCAGCCACATCCATGTTTTTTATGGCTAAAGTTTATCTTGACCACCATCCTGAAATAAAGCATAAATGGGTTTATTATACCGGGGCATCAATCCCCCCTGCCATAGTAGGTTATTACAGGTACAAGGCAGGAAAACACTTCCCCACAGATATACTGGTTGGAATAGCTTTTGGGGCAGCTTCAGGCATACTGGTTCCTGAATGGCATAAAAAGAAAGAAAGGAAACTCTCTTTTGTCCCCTACACAAATAACTATTCAACAGGATTATATCTAAAATTGAAGCTGAATTAAAATTAATCCTTACTCATTCATCCTCAATCCTTCTTTATTTTATAAGGTTTCAACTCCTCAAAAAAGATGTCATTATTGGGTACATCAAAACTAAGCCCGGTGATGTCCAGGTTATTGTCTATATTAAACTTAACAGTCCCAAAATCAAACCAGGCATGTTTATATCGCCAATCCAGTTTCCACACATCATAATGCCAGTGGGTAAGGGTTGCATCCAGCTCTGGGGTATGCTCAAATGCCATGTGCAAGCGTCCATCTTTTAGCCCCACATAAATTTTCCCATAGATATCAGACTTGAAAGCACCCTCATAAGCCTCCAGCCCAAGTGAGGGGTTTGTGCCTTCTACCCTTTTCTTTTTCCTGTCTTTAATCCTGGTATCACTATTCCTCCATTTGGTTACTTTCTCCAGCATTTCTGCTGACCAGTCTTTTTCAGGCTGCCCAAGCAATACTTCCAAGGCATAATAAGTAACTGCCCTGGTTGGGGAATTCATGCCATTGGTTAATACCACTACCCCCAGGTTTTTATCAGGTACCATATTTACTGATGAGATCATCCCATCAAAGCCTCCACCATGGCTTACCTTCAGGTTGCCATAATAATCAGCTAACCCCCAGCCAAGCCCATATCCACTAAAGTGGTTATTAAAATCATTCTCTTTTGTGCGTTCAACTTTGTGGCTATTATGCATTGCCCAAATGGTATTCCTTGATGCTGGTGTTAAAATGGTATCCTGCCCAACAATCCCATGTTCCAGGTTGAACATCATCCACTTGCACATATCATTAGCTGATGATATAAGCCCTCCCAGTGCTGCAATTTCCTCCCAATCAACATATGGGATAGGCACATTCTTTTCACCTTCCAATGCATGTGGAGTGGCATAATTCCCTTTTTCCTCCAACTCCCTGATTGAGTAGATAGTCCTCTCAAGCCCAATGGGGTCCAATAAACGCTCCTGTATATTCTCACCCCAGGTTTTCCCTGTAACTACTTTTATAACTTCACCAGCTGTTATGTACATCACATTAGAATATCCATATCCTGCCCTAAAATCAAATCTTTTGGGTAAGTATTTTACCCTTTCTACTATTTCAGGTGCTGTAAGGTTGGATTTATACCATATAAAATCACCACTGAAAGTACCTAAGCCAACCCTGTGGCACAACAAATCAAGTATGGTAGTTTCATTGCTTTCATATCTACCATACAGTTCAAAACCAGGCAGGTAATCCCTCACTTTATCATCCCAATCAAGTTTGCCTTCTTGTACCAATGTGGCTATTATAGCTGAAGTAAATGCTTTTGTATTACTAGCTATGGCAAATAGGGTGTTTCCATCAGGAACTTTATCTTTCCCAACTTCTTTTACCCCATATCCTTTTGAAAAAATTATTTCACCATCTTTTACAATGCCTACACTCATCCCTGGTACATCCCAATCATTCACAGCCCTTTGGAAATAGTCATCTAACTTTTGTAAATCAACCTCTGAAACGCTGCTTTGAGCCCATCCTGATATAACCCAAAGCAGGGAGAAAATTATTAGGAATCCATATTTTTTCATCATCATTTGGTTTTAGGTTATAGTGAGGGCTTCACTTTGAGTTAAACCCTCACTATAATTTATGCTCTTATTATTTTAATACTTTCAAGTTCAAGCTATACCCAACAATAAACACCAATGTAAAAATAGCATTGGTAAATGAAAAAGCCTGCCAACTTAGCCAAACCATAGGTAATGCAGCAATTACCAGTTGGGCTATCAGGTATAAAAAATAACCATCCTTGTGTAATTTCCACATCCTTATGGCTCCTGTCAGGGAAAATGCATGTAATACCATAAACAAGATAAAATACAAAGGGGTAATACCATCCATTGAAGTAAGGTTGGTAACTGATTTGATCATTTCTGAAGCCTTGCCAAAAAACAATGACAATAAAAAATACCCAATAAAACCAATCCCACTTCCAATAAAAGTGAGTATACAAAGGGCACTCAAAAATGCAGGGTGTTTTTCTTTTCTAATTTCCATATACAGGTATATTCCAAAAATAATTAATTGTTTAAAAATAATGAGAAAATCTGATCTTTGTAAGTTTCTGCCTGGTTTAAAAAGTATTAACTTTGAGCCATCCAAAATTCTTGTAAAGAATTTGAAGGTTGCCCATTTTAAAAAGGCTTTATTAAGCTGAATTATTAAATAAAATTATCAGTAATGAAGAGAGATACTGTAATATTTGATATTATCAAAAAAGAGCGTGAACGCCAGTTAAGTGGAATAGAATTAATAGCTTCTGAAAACTTTGTAAGTGAGCAGGTTATGGAAGCCATGGGATCAGTCATGACTAACAAATATGCAGAAGGCTATCCAGGGAAAAGGTATTATGGGGGCTGCCAGTTTGTTGATATGACTGAGCAGTTGGCCATTGACAGGATCAAAGAATTGTATGGGGCTGAATGGGCAAATGTACAACCCCACTCAGGGGCACAGGCAAATGCTGCAGTATTAAGTGTTATCCTGAAACCAGGTGATATTTTCCTGGGCCTTGACCTTTCTCATGGAGGGCACCTTTCACATGGGTCACATGTAAACTCATCAGGTATTTTGTATAAGCCTGTGGGATACAAAGTGAAAGAGGACACAGGCATGGTGGATTATGATGAGATGGAAGCATTAGCTTTAGAACATAAACCCAAACTGATCATTGGTGGGGCTTCAGCTTACAGCCGTGACTGGGACTATACACGCATGCGCCAAATTGCTGACCAGGTAGGTGCTTTGCTGATGATTGATATGGCCCACCCAGCAGGGTTGATTGCTGCTAACTTGTTGAATAACCCTCTTGAACATGCCCATGTGGTAACTTCAACAACCCATAAAACCTTGCGTGGACCACGTGGAGGTATCATCCTGATGGGGAAAGATTTTGAAAATCCATGGGGTATTGTAACCAAAAAAGGTGTGGTAAGAACCATGTCTTCATTGTTTGATTCAGCAGTATTCCCAGGACAACAGGGAGGACCTCTGGAGCATGTGATTGCTTCCAAGGCTATTGCTTTTGGTGAAGCCCTGACACCTGAATTCAAAACATACCAACAGCAGGTTAAAAAGAATGCTGATGTAATGGCTCAGGCTTTTATTGAACTGGGGTACAAAGTAATCTCTGGGGGAACTGATAACCACTCAATGCTGATTGATTTGCGCACAAAATTCCCTGAAATTACTGGTAAATCGGTTGAGAACACTTTGGTAAAAGCTGATATTACAGTAAATAAAAATATGGTACCTTTTGACAGCAGGTCACCTTTCCAAACCTCAGGTTTAAGGGTAGGTACACCTGCCATTACTACGCGTGGGGTGAAAGAAGATTTAATGCCTGAGATTGTCCAACTAATTGATGATGTGATCTCCAATATTGAAGATGAAAGTATGCTGGATAAGGTGAGGGAAAAAGTAAATGCTATAATGAAAGGCTTCCCTCTTTTTGCAGGCTAAAACCTATTAAATGAATACTTCAAATGCCATCAACCAATAGGATGATGGCATTTTATTTTTGATCTGTTAAGGATTAAAGTCCATAGATATTTTTGATTCTTTATGCCTGGGGTTATTGAGTGAGATATAAAACATTGGGTTTTAGCCCTTCATTGCACAATTTTATGTTTCTCAACTTTTCCAATTAATTTCATATTGTGGGTTACAAACTAAATGCTATTTTTAGGTTCTTTCAAATCCAAAAATGGCAACATGGCTAAACTAAATGACTTTTTAACCCTCATTGATGGGTATATTGGAGGTTCAGGATGGTTTGTATTTTTTCTTTTAGGGACAGGTGTTTTCTTCACCATTTACCTAAAATTCCCCCAGTTCAGGTACCTAAAGCACTCCCTTAGGATTGTTCGTGGAAAATTTGATCAAGAAGGAGATAAAGGAGATACTTCCCATTTCCAGGCTTTGGCTACTGCCCTTTCCGGGACTGTTGGGACTGGCAACATTGCTGGGGTTGCCCTGGCTATCCACCTGGGAGGGCCTGCTGCCTTATTTTGGATGCTGGTAACTGCTGCTGTGGGTATGACCACCAAATTTGTTGAGGTTACTCTTTCTCACAAATACAGGGACATTGCTGCAGATGGTTCTATATCTGGTGGTCCAATGTATTTTATGAAGAAAAGGTTGAATATTAAACTTAGCAATGGTGGCATTATTAAAACAGGTAGTTTCCTTGGAATTCTGTTTGCCATTGCAACTATCCTCTCTTCTTTTGGAACGGGAAGCCTACCACAGGTTAACAGTATTTCAAACTCCCTTTTCGAAACTTTTGGTTTAAACCATGTCCTTACAGGAGGAATCCTTGCTGTCCTTCTTGGAGCAGTTATCATTGGAGGTATTAAAAGGATTGCAAAAGTAACTTCAACCCTGGTTCCAATGATGGCTATCATCTACTTTATAGGTGCCATTGCTGTAATTGGTTACAACTATGAAAATATTATCCCATCACTTTCAGCCATTATTGGTGATGTATTCACAGGAACAGCTGCAGTAGGTGGGTTCCTTGGTGGAAGTATTGCCTTTGCCTTTAATCGTGGAGTAAATCGTGGGCTTTTCTCAAATGAAGCTGGGCAGGGTTCTGCTCCTATTGCCCATGCTGCAGCCAGGGCTCATGAGCCTGTTTCTGAAGGGCTGGTTGCTTTGCTTGAACCTTTTATTGATACAATTATCATATGTACCCTCACAGGATTAGTGCTGTTATCATCTGGTGTTTGGACAGAAAAACTTGAAAATAAATTCCAGGCTACTGACCTGATTGTTTTTGCTGATAGTTATGATGATCAGGTTGAAGAAGATAAATCCAACCTGTTTGCTTACCTAAGTGATGAAAAGGAATTGCCTCTGCTCACGGGAAGCTTAAATGTTGTTGATGGTTCAATTGAGAACCAACCTACTATTTTCCATGCCCGTTCTGTTGCTGAAGAAGTGAAAGTTTGGGTAAACAACCAACTTTATTCTGGGGAATTGGAATTTAATGAGGGCAAATTAGTTACCAAAGAGGGTATCTACTTAACAGGAAAATCACTCATGCACAGTGCACCTCTTACAACCATTGCTTTTACTAGAAGCTGGTTTGGACAGTATGGCAAGTACATTGTTTCTATTGGTTTACTGCTATTTGCATTCTCAACAGCTATTAGCTGGTCTTACTATGGTGGACGGGCAGTTACCTATTTATTTGGTGTAAAAGGTGTAGTATATTACAGAATTGTTTATGTAATTGGATTTTTCCTGGCCGCATTTACAGATACCACTATTATTTGGACACTATCTGGTATTACTATTGCATTGATGACTATACCTAACTTATTTGGAATTTTGATCCTTTCAAAAGAAATGAAATCAGAAGTTAAAAAATTCTGGAAGGAGTATGCCAGAAGGTATCCTGATGAAAAAACCCCAAGGGGATAACCTTAGTTTCCTAAAAATATGGAACACTGATAATACAGGTAAGGCTGATTATAAACTGATTTATCCGTGATAATCTATTAAATAAGTGTTATCTGTGTTCTATAATAGTTGCAATAAGTTTTCTATTCCTTTATAAAATCATCTATATCTCACTGTTGCTTAACATATATATAGCATACCTTCAATGTAAAAAACCTGCTAAAAAGCATTATTTCTCAATTTTCCACATATTAAATTGCCTCTATAAAACCATAATAACTAAGGTATTAGTAAAATTTTAAAACAATTTACAGTTTAAAACCTAGAGGTATGTATAAGAATAAACTTGAAAGGTATTTGGGTAAAAATGCTTCTGATTTTACAAAAAAAGACATCATCAGGTATATCATGGAAAATGATATTAAGTTGCTTAATTTTCGTTATGCAGGTGGAGATGGCAGGCTAAAGGAATTAAGTTTTGTATTTACATCAGAAAAACATTTAGATGAAATCCTTACCTGTGGGGAACGTGTTGATGGGTCAAGTATATTCAACTACATTGAAGCAGGGTCAAGTGACCTGTATATTATCCCTAAATACAGGACAGCTTTTGTAAACCCATTCAAAGAAAATACTTTAGAAGTACTATGTACCTGTTACAGTTCTGATGGCTCCCCACTGATGAGTGCACCAGATAATATTATGAACAGGGCACATGAAGTGCTGGTTGAAAAAACAGGCTATGAATTATATGCCATGGGTGAGCTTGAGTTTTATATAATGGGCAAGGATGATGAATTATACCCTGCCAATGACCAGCAAGGATACCATGAGTCTACCCCATTTGCCAAATATCGTGGAATTATTGAAGAAGCTATTCCCATGATTGCTGAAGTGGGTGGCCACCTAAAATATGCCCATTCTGAAGTGGGGAACTTCAAACAAGGGGTTAAGGTTTTTGAGCAATATGAAATGGAATTCCTGCCCACTAAGATGGAAGAAGCAGCCAACCAACTGATCCTAGCTAAATGGATACTTAGAAATATTGCCTTGAAGTATGGGGTAACCATGAGTTTTGCCCCAAAAATCACTGTGGGCAAAGCAGGAAGCGGGTTACACATCCACACTAAGTTGATGAAAGATGGTAAAAATGCCATGATTGAAAATAACCAACTGAGTGATGTGGCTAAAAGAGCTATTGCAGGATTACTTTATCTATCTCCTTCACTTACAGCTTTTGGGAATACAATCCCTACTTCTTATTTAAGGCTGGTACCCCACCAGGAAGCACCCACCAATATTTGCTGGGGTGACAGGAACAGGTCAGTATTGATCAGGGTGCCACTGGGATGGTTGGGTAGTGCCAACAAAATGGTACAGGATGCCAACCCCAATGATGCCAGTGGTTTTGCAAACTATAGCGACAGGCAAACCGTGGAGTTCAGGTGCCCTGATGGGTCAGCCAATATTTACTTACTGATGGCAGGGCTGGCAGTGGCTATAAGGCATGGCCTTGAAATGGAAAACTCCCTGGAATATTCTGAACAAAACTATGTGGATGTGGATATCTTTAAAACTGAAAACCAACAAATTCAGGACAAACTAAAACAGCTTCCACTTTCTTGTTTTGAATCTGCTGAAAACCTGTTGGGGCAATGTGAGTATTTCACCAAGTATAATGTATTCTCAAAAGGGGTACTGGAAACTTATGCCAAATCACTAAAGACTTATAAAGACAAAGGGCTTAGTGAAAGGCTGTTTGGGAAACAACATGATATAAAAGAGCTGGTTGAAGAATATATTCATTGTGGATAGGATTCAGTTATCAGTCCCAGTAATCAGTTTGCAGTATCCATATTTGTTGAAAGGATAGCAAAAAATTCTCCCTCTTTTAAGGAGCCTGTCAGGTTGTACTTGACAGGCTAGGAGTATTCTGCCAAATGGCAGAGGGAAGGGGTTATTTTAGAACAGTACCAAGTTTAGGGTAGTAAGAGAATATTCAATACCAAATATTCAATAATCAATATTCAAAGAAGGATTTAGCCATTGGTACCTGAATCTTAATAATTAACCTTAATAGATTCTCTCATTTTCTAATTTCCTCATTCACTCAGTTACTCAATTACTATTCAATTCACTCAATTTATTCAATTAATTACCTTATCAACCTAACCCAGCCCTGGATAATTTCCCCTGTTTCAGGGTCAAGTTGTGAACCATACATGCTGTGTGGAATGGCATAAATAATAAGCATTACTATGGAGGCTACCACCACATAAGCTGGCCTTTCTTTTTTATGGTTGGTTAAAACAGCTATTATCCAAAAAATAAAAGATACCAGGGTTTTATTGTCAGTGAGGTCCCAGGCAAACGGCACTCCAGCCCAAGCTTCACCAAAAGCATGCCATTGTACCCATGGTCCCAGGAACATGCCTCCAATAGCCAGGAACAGCAAAGTAAAACGGGCATATAAACGAAATTTTTTATGCCTGAAAATTGCCATAATACCTGATAAGTTACCCAACAACATTGCAATAAATATAAACAGGACATGAGGCACCAAAACTGCACCAGGCACAGCACCTTTAAACCTAATAACCACAGGAATACCATTATTTAACATAAAGGCTTCACCATGTTTTACCAGTTCAACTTTGTATTCCAGCTTACCAGCAGGAGGCTGATGTGGCAAAAAACCTTTTAGGTTATCTCCTTCCCTATCCATTTGCACAACTGCCCACCCTTCATTGGTAGGAAAACGTTTATAGTAAATCTTTCCTTCTACCTCTTTATCAGGAATATTTAGTTCAACTTTACAATCAGATTCCCCACCATGGCTCCTTACCAGTTTAAATTTGTAGGTAGTATTGCCAATGGCAACTTCTGTTTGTTTGTCATAGGTGGGGCCTGTTTTCCTTTGGTAAATTACTGCTGCAAGGGTAATAATTATGGCCAATATCCAGAATAATAAAGCTTTCATGTACAATGGTTTTAAAGCCACCTAAAGATAGTGCCTTTTATCAATTAATTAATTGTATTTAAGATTGTTGTGCGTTTTTATTATTAAATAGCTATTTTTGTGACTCTTAGAGGTTTTTCATATTTTTCTATCAGTTTATCATTTAATTCTCCATTTGGATATTCCCCAATTAGTCTGGTATATAATTCCTCAGTTTCAACATTATAATTTGCATACAACAGATTGTTGGCTAAATAATAGTATTTTGAAGCTTGTGGAAGTTCCTTTAGCGCAAGGTCAAACTTGTCTTTGTCAAATGTTTTAAAAATAATTAATTCATTCTTTGATTCACTGTTCTTAAAGTTTAGATATAATTCGATAAACTCATTATACTCTTGGCTTATGAGAGTAGCATAGTCAATGTCTTGTGCATTAAATTCGATAATTTCGTTAATATGAGCAGGAATTTTCTTTTGTAATAGTTTTTCTGTCTCCTCCTTATGGTCTAACATTAAATACCTCAGAAACTCCTTTTTTGCACCAAATCTGATTTCGGCATATGTATAATTATAGAGGAATGGACTAATGTAAGATTTCTCTTTTTCTAAGTTTGTTAACTGCTCAGATAGTTTTTGTTTTATATTCTTATTTGCCTCTTCCGTAGTTTTCGATAAGGTTACCGCTTCATCAAATCTTTGGTCTAGGTCGAAAGTGGATTGATAAAATTCTGAGTTGTACATATTTTCATTTGAGAATTTAATTTTTGTTTTACCATAACGGCTAGTTTTGGTCAGTTCAACGATTGTTTCAGAACAAGGCTCAATTAAATATGTTGTCATGGGCATGGTAAAAAAATTTTTACAGTACCCTTCATAGTATTCATCTGTAAAAGATTCATACAATAAAAAACTTCTGTGATCAAGAATTTTTTTTCTGGAGTGAGACAAAGAATAAATGGTTTGTCTATATTGTTAAAGGTAAATTCAAATGTTTTATCTGAATTCAAAATTATGCAATCTTCAAAAGTTGAAAAAGGTGAGTGGAAAGGTAATGTAGCCATATATACAGTATCTGTATGCCATTTATTAACTCTTCCTTTTATTAATGTTTGATCTTTGTTTATTGACTTATCAAAGGGTAGTTTCTTTGATTTCTGATTACACCCTATAAAAATGATTAAGGTTAGAAATAGAATAGATTGAAATAATTTCATACTATTTAATTTTGAGTTTTCATGTTTAATCTAGGTCTTTTCAAAATGGTTACCAACTTGTTTGTAAAAAAATACCAACCATGCAATGTTGTATATTTAGGATTACAGGCTAATTGCTAACTTTAAAATAGTTTACAACAGGTTCACTTGTAAAATTGCCCCCTTTAAGTGGCTATTATAAAAATTCTTCCTTCCACCCTACAATAGCTGCAGGCAGTGTATGTGCCAGGTAAAGCAAACAGGCACCAATTACAACATGTATACTTTCCCCAATTACAGAAAAACCATAGATTAACACTATTGCCACAATAACAAAAACAACATAAGCTTGCCTCATAGCCTGCAAGAAAACTTGCACCTGCCTTTCATCAAGGTATTCTTTTTCTTTATACACCATTTTCCAAAGGTTGGTCTTGAAAAATACCCTTGCATATGACACAACAACCAGGACAAGCCCTACAGCCCCACCAGTAAAGAATAGTGCTGGTTTACGAAAATATAAGCTCAAATAAAAGAAGCCTATGATTAAAAGTATGGAGAAATAGTTCAATATGATCCACCTTTGGCGAGCATGTTTTGATAGTTGATTTTCCATTTTAATTCCCTCCAATTTTATTTTTGAGTTCTACAATTTCTTCAATCAAGGGTTTTAATGGCTTTGAAGAGAAAATAAGCTCAAGGGGTAACCCAAAGTATTCACTTATTTTTAAAGCCAAGTCAAGGCTTGGGTTATATTCTTCACGCTCAAGGTACCCTATGGTCTGAAAGTTAACACCTATCACATCAGCCAGTTCCTGTCTTGAAATGCCTTTCTCTTTCCTTAGCACTGAAATCCTGTTATACAACTTCCTTGACTTCATGTTTTTTATATATTTTGTTGTAAATTTACAACATTTAGTGTCAAAAACAAAACATATAGGATTTTTAAATTGATTATCACTTTTTCATTGATTACAGCTTTGATACACCCTTAAAGTAAAAGGTTACAGAAAAATACTCCTAAAATTACTTATTCCATGTTACTTCAGGCAGTAAGCTTTTTTTTTATCTTTAATCCAAATTACATACGTTTTTTATGGCTCTAAACTATATCTGGGTATTTTTCTTTCTTATGGCATTTGTGATTGGCTTGGTGAAGCTTGTTTTTTTTGGTGATATGGAAGTTTTCCCTGCCATGATGAATTCAACTTTTGAGATGGCAGAAACTGGTTTTAAGGTTTCATTGGGACTTACAGGTGTATTGACCCTTTGGATGGGGATCATGAAAATTGGTGAAAAAGGTGGGGTTGTAAAAATATTTTCCAGGCTATTGGGACCACTTTTTCAAAAAATATTCCCTGATTTAGGAGAAAAGCACCCTGCCCATGGCTCTATTATGATGAATATTGCTGCCAACATGCTAAACCTAGACAATGCAGCTACTCCAATGGGGCTAAAAGCCATGAAGGAAATGCAGGAAACCAACCCCAATAAATCTGTTGCCTCTAATGCCCAGATCATGTTCCTGGTGCTCAATACTTCAGGGCTGACTGTGTTACCCATCAGTATTATGGTGTACAGGGCACAACTTGGGGCAGCCAACCCTTCTGATATTTTTATCCCCATTTTGCTAGCTACCTATTTCTCAACCATTGTAGGGCTGGTGGCTGTTTCCCTTTACCAAAAGATAAACCTCTTCAATAAAACCATTTTATTTTACCTGGGGGGGCTTACTGCTTTTATTGGGGCTGTTATCTGGTACTTTTCCACACTTGATAAAGAAGCCATTACACAGATTTCCAGTGTTGCCAGCAACCTGATCTTGTTTTCAGTAATCATAGTTTTTATCCTTCTTGGATTAAAAAACAAGGTGAATGTGTATGAATCATTTATTGAGGGAGCAAAAGATGGGTTTAAAGTGGCAGTAAAAATTATACCATACCTAGTTGCCATATTGGTAGCCATTGGTGTGTTCAGGACTTCAGGGGCAATGGACTGGTTTGTGGGGGGCATAGCTGCTGCTTTCAAATTCTTTGGGGTCAATACAGATTTTATTGAAGCTTTGCCCACAGCATTGATGAAACCACTGAGCGGCAGTGGAGCCAGGGGTATGATGGTGGATGCCATGACTACCTATGGAGCAGATTCATTTGTAGGCAAGGTTGCCAGCACAGTGCAAGGGGCTACTGATACTACCTTCTATATTTTGGCTGTTTATTTTGGGGCAGTGGGGATAAAGAATACCAGGTATGCTGTGGTGTGTGGGCTAATTGCTGACTTTGCAGGTATAATTGCTGCCATTGTTATGGCCTATTTGTTTTTTCATTGATTGGGAACACAACCACCCCTCCCACCTAAAGGTGGGCACCCCTCCTGGCCAGGAGGGGAAATTATTAACACAATAAAAAATCTCCTCTCTCAACATTTAACCGAAAAA
>JANQHI010000054.1 GCA_028282705.1 Prolixibacteraceae bacterium
TTTTTATTGCATAGCCATAGCTATGGAAGAAAAATTAGCTGAAGTCCAATGGGATCAAGATGTTACTTGCAGTTTTTCAATTTAACTTTTGACAACTTCTTTATTAGTTATTCAATACACCAAGCTAAAGCATGGTGTAAAATGAAAAAGGAAGGAGCTTGCATAGAAATATTTTGCACAGGGTTTTAACCCTGTGATATAAAAGCTAGGACTAATAGGCTTTAGCCTTTAAAATGTGATAGGACAATCAATATAATATAGGGCATCCATATGTCAAGTAAAAACACAATGCCCAAAACAAACAAGACTATGGGAAGCAAAAACCTTTACCTAAATATTATCCTCAGGACATGCATAATTGCACTATCTACACTGGCTTTAGCCTTTTCTTTTTCCTCAGGTGCCTATATTTTAGGTGGTGCTTTTTCCCTGTTCTTTATGATCCTTGTAATTGAGCTAATCCACTTCCTCAATAAAACCAACAGGAAAATAGCTTTCTTTTTTAATGCCATCAGGAACGATGATTCAACATTGCATTTCCCTGAGAATATCCATAACCCTTCCCTTAAAGGCCTTTATGCCAGCCTGAACAAAGTAAATGCACACATTAAAAACATTAAAGTTGAGCTGGAGGAACAAGAACAATATTTCCAGGCAATCCTGGAGCATGTAACAGTGGGGATACTGACTTTCAATGAAAAAGGGAACATTTTCCTGGCAAACTCTTCAGCTAAAAACCTGCTTAACTACCAGTACCTTACCCATATAGAGCAGCTAAAAAGGATAGACCATACCCTCTACCACACCATCAAAAACATAAAAGCAGGGGAAAGGAACCTGGTGAGCATAAACACCAAATCAGGACAGGTACAATTGTCACTTAAAGCCAACCTGTTTAAAACTTCACAAGAGGCTTTAATGCTGCTAGCCATACAGGACATTAAATCAGAACTGGAAGAAAAAGAGCTGGATTCCTGGATCAAACTGATAAGAGTACTCACCCATGAAATAATGAATACCATTGCCCCAATTACCTCCTTATCGCAAACACTGATGGGCTATTATAAAGATAGCCAAGGGCAACTTTCCCCAAAAAATATTGACAACACCATTAAGGGCCTATCAGTAATAAATGAAAGGGGCACTGCCCTGATCAGTTTTGTAGAGACTTATAGGAAACTCACCAGGCTTCCAAAGCCAAACAAAAAACCTGTTGGGGTTTTAAAGTTCTGCTCAAACATCATCACCTTATTTGAATCTGACCCGAACAATAAGCACATCAGTTATAAATTAGAAGTTTTACCCAATAACCTGGAAATATCTGCAGATGAAAAACAAGTATCCCAGGTATTGATTAACCTCCTGAAAAACAGCAGTGAAGCCCTGGCACAGCAGGAGGGTGGGAAGGTTGAGGTTAAAGGGTTTATGGATGGAGAAGGCCATGTGCAGATAACAGTGGCTGATAATGGCCCTGGCATTCCCAGTGACCTGTTGGACAAAATATTTATCCCATTTTTCACTACCAAAGACAATGGTTCAGGAATTGGTTTAAGCCTTTCACGCCAAATTATGCAGCTGCATGGTGGAAACCTCAAGATAGTACCCCAATATAAAAATGGAGCTTTCTTTACACTCACATTTTAATGGACCAGGTAACAAGAAACCTAAAATGAGAAATAACAGATACCAAATTCTTTGGAATTTTTATCTTTGAATCAGATTATATTCTTTATTGCTTTAAATGACTATTGAGGAGATTAACAATTTTTGCCAAAATACCCTTATCAGCAACCTCGAAATTACTTTTACTGAAATTGGTACATCCCATTTAGTTGCCCAAATGCCAGTTTCCCCAAAAACCTGCCAACCAATGGGAATATTGCATGGGGGGGCATCATTGGCTTTGGCTGAAACTGTTGCCAGTGCTGGATCATTCCTATTGGCTGACCCTACCAAATTTGATGTGTATGGGCTACAGGTAACAGGTAACCACATTGCTACTGCCAGCAAAGGGATGGTGACGGCAAAAGCTGAGATCATCCATAAAGGGCAAACTACACATGTGTGGAATGTGAACATTAGTGATGATGATGGTAAACTTATTTCAACAGCAAGGGTTACTAATATAGTTAAGGAGAAGGTAAAAAAATAAGAAGAAGAAATTGATGCAAAAAGTAGAACCAGCAGTTAAATCAGTTACAGAAGCTATTTCAGCCTGTTTGCAAAATAACCTGACATTTGCTGCTTACCAGTTGCCACATAGTAATGAACCTGTTATTGTTATCCAGCATTCAGAAGGTGCAAAAACCATTGATAACCTTTCTGAACTAAAAAAATTAAATGGCTTTTTGGTTGCCCCTTTCCAAAAAACAGCATGTAACTCCATGTTTCTTATACAACCAGATTATGTATATAAAAAGGAGTTAACAAATGAAGAATTTGAACACCTGCAAAACCACAAGGTACCTTATGTAAATGGTTCTGTTTGCAAAGAGCCCAAAGAGCTTTCAAAGCCTGAATACTTAAAAAAGATCAACAAGATCATTGATGCCATCAAGGAAAATAAATTTGACAAGGTTGTATTGAGCAGGGTGAAGTTGTACCAGGGAGAATACCTGGATAAGATCACCCTATTATTTTCAAGGTTGTGTGCTTCATATCCCAATGCATTTATTTATACATTCAGTGCTGGCTCCCATTTATGGATTGGTGCTACACCAGAGCCCCTTGCCTATATTGAAAATGGTAGCTTTACTACTGCATCAGTAGCTGGCACACGCCCATTTATGCCTGAATTCCTGGATATTAACCAATGGAATAATAAGGAAAGGGAAGAACAAAGCTATGTTACCTGGTTTATCAGGGGCATTTTAAAAGAATACCAATTAAATAATTATAACCAAACTGGCCCTTATACCAAAAAAGCTGGCAACTTGCTGCATTTGCGCACTGATTTTTCTTTTGATACATCAAGGCTAAAGGATAAAGTTGGCAACCTGATTGAAAGCCTTCACCCCACCCCTGCTGTTTGTGGGATGCCCAAAGAGGTTACCAAAAAATTCATTAATGATATTGAATCACATGAGAGGGAATACTATAGTGGGTTTCTTGGCCCTGTTGGGATTGATAAAACCATTTCCCTTTTTGTAAACCTCAGGTGTATGAAAGTTTTCAGCGACAAACTGGCTTTGTATGTTGGTGGAGGGATCACTATTGATTCAGTGCCTGAAGATGAATGGCAGGAAACTGAAATTAAAGCTGACACATTGTTAACAGTAATAAGAAGCCTGGGTTAATTTTATGATCCACAAACACCAACATATTGCCAATATGGTGGAAATCTTTTCACTGCATGGTGTTGAAGATGTAATCATTTCTCCTGGCTCCAGGAATGCCCCTCTGACAAATGCTTTTTATAAAAAATTTGGGGATGCGTGCACCAGTATTGTTGATGAAAGGAGTGCTGCCTACATGGCATTGGGGAAATCATTAAAAACAAAAAAACCAACCATCCTGGTGTGCACATCAGGGACAGCAGCACTAAACTATGCCCCTGCACTGGCTGAAGCTTATTTCCAGGGAGTACCCCTGTTGGCACTAACTGCTGACCGCCCACCAGAATTAATTGGGCAGCAGGATAATCAAACCATTTATCAGGATAACTTATACCAGCCCAATATAAAAGCAAGTTTTACATTCCTTGCTGATATTTTAAGTACCAATAGCCTGAAAGAAACTGAAAAGGTTGTGAATGAAGCATACCATTTAAGCCTCCAAGATTTCCCAGGTCCTGTACATATCAATATCCCTTTAAGGGAACCTTTATATGAACCTTTGCCCAGAGCACAGAACAGAATTTGTTTTCATCAACCAGAGAAAAAAAGGAAAAAAGAAATCCCTCAGGAATTTATTGAAAAATGGGAACAAGCTGAATCTATCTTTATTGTTTGTGGGCAACACTCTCCTGTTAAAGAATTAAAGGATTCAATAGCAAGGGTTTCAAAAGATAAAAGGGTGGTTGTTGTTGCTGAAGCCATTGCAAATATAGAGGAAGGTGTAACCATACATTCTCCTGATGTAGCCATTAATTTTAAAGATAAAAACCTGGGGAAGCTTGCTCCTTTATTTGTGCTTTATTTTGGAGGGCATGTTGTTTCAAAAAAACTAAAAAATTTCCTTAAACAACAAAGCCAGGCTGCCTTTTATTTTATTGAAGACTCAGGGAGGGAAATTGATACCTTCCAGTTGTTACATAAATCCATAAAAAATAAACCTTCTTTTGTTTTCAATAATTTGCCTTTGCAGGAAGGTATGCCCAATGAATTTAAAACCTACTGGGAGAATAAAAACCAACATTGTATTGCCAGGGCAGATGAATACCTGAAAACTGCCCCTTATTCTGACCTGATGGCCTTCAAAAATATTGCATCTTTATTACCCCAGGATTCAATAGTTTTTGCAGGGAACAGCAGTGTAGTCAGGTACCTGCATTATTTTAACCAGGGTGGCAGAACCTTTTATTCAAACAGGGGTACTTCAGGAATTGATGGGATTTTATCTACTGCTACAGGGTTGGCAACCAAAACCAATAAACAGGTTTATGCCATTTTAGGAGACCTTAGTTTTATGTATGATTCAAATGCTTTATGGAACAGGGATTTCCCTAGAAACCTCAGGATCATTGTCATAAACAACAAAGGAGGAGGCATATTCCACCTGATACAAGGTCCTTCAAAAGAGGCAAGTTTTGACCCATTTTTTAATGCACACCACCCTGTAAATATTGAAAAATTAGCCGAAGCATTTGGTTTTGATTATATTCATTGCAACAAATTAGAAATGTTGGGAGCAAGCATCCAACAAATATCTGAGAAAAACGCAAGTCAGGTTATACTGGAAATAGAAACCAACAACAATGGGAAGCCAGATATAACCCATGATTTTTTTAATTACATAAAAAACTGATATGGGAAGTACAAGACAATGGGAAATAATAAAAGAATTTGAAGAGATCAAATTTGAGTTTTACAATGGGATTGCCAAGATAACCATTAACAGGCCAAGATACAGAAATGCCTTTACCCCTGATACCACCAAAGAAATGTGTGAAGCCATGGTATATTGCCGTGAAAATGAGGATATTTCTGTAGTTGTTTTAACTGGTGAGGGTGATAAAGCTTTTTGTAGTGGAGGAGACCAGAATGTAAAAAGTTTTGCTGGCTACATTGGGAAAGATGGTGTGCCAAGGCTAAACATCCTTGATATGCAAAAACTGATCAGGTCTATCCCTAAACCTGTGATTGCTATGGTCAATGGATATGCCATTGGAGGAGGCCATGTGTTGCATGTGGTTTGTGATCTTTCCATAGCTTCTGAGAATGCCATTTTTGGTCAGACTGGTCCAAAAGTAGGCAGCTTTGATGCTGGCTTTGGTTCTTCCTACCTGGCAAGGATAGTTGGGCAGAAAAAAGCACGTGAAATCTGGTTTTTATGTGAACAGTATTCAGCACAGGAAGCTTTGAACATGGGCTTGGTAAACAAAGTTGTGCCTTTAGAAAACCTGGAGGATACTACTGTGGAATGGTGTGAAAAGATGATGGAAAGGAGCCCATTGGCACTAAGGATGATAAAAGCAGGGTTGAATGCTGAACTGGATGGGCAAGCTGGTATCCAGGAGTTTGCTGGAAATGCAACCATGCTCTATTACATGACTGAAGAAGCCCAGGAAGGTAAAAAGGCATTCCTTGAAAAAAGGAAGCCTGACTTTAAGAAGTATCCTAAAATGCCGTAATTAACTGCTGGATTCTGGATATTGGATTCCAGATACTGGATTAAATTCCTCGCAAAAAACGCAAAACAAAAAACGCAAAATTCGCAAAGGATGCACGAAAATGATATCTCATATAAATGTATTGGAGCTGCCATTGAATTACATAAAAATATTGGTCCTGGTTTATTGGAATCTGCCTATGAAAATGCACTTGCACACGACCTTAGGGAATTAGGTTTTGATGTAAAACAACAAGTTCTCATGCCATTTATTTATAAAGAGGTAAAACAGGATGTTGGGTATAGGCTTGATTTACTTATCAATAACAAAGTAATTCTTGAAGTTAAAGCTGTTGAAACACTTGCCCCTGTCCATTATTCTCAATTGCTTACATACCTAAAATTATCAAACCTTAAGTTGGGTTTGTTAATTAATTTCAATGCAAAAACTTTAAAAGACAATATCCACAGGATAGTTAATAAGCTTTAACTTTGCGTTTTTAACGATTTTATTTTGCGCCTTTTGCGTGAACTTTTGCTTTTTATATTTGAATATTTTAACAATAATAAATGAATTCATTAGCTGTTTGGATACATGCTTTTAGGTTAAGGACTTTGCCACTGGCTTTGTCTAGCACTTTTGTGGGTAGCTTCCTGGCAGTACCTGAAGGAAAATTCAAATGGCAAGTCCTTTTGTATGCTGCCCTAACAACTGTTTTCCTGCAAATACTTTCAAACCTTGCAAATGATTATGGTGACTCAAAAAGTGGTGTAGACAATAAAAACAGGGTGGGTCCAATGAGGGCAGTACAATCTGGGAAGATTTCATTGGCAGGGATGAAAAAACTGGTCATTGCTTTTATTGTACTTTCTTTTATTTCAGGGGTATTATTGATCTACCATGGGTTATCAGAAGTTCCCATTTTCTTTTCTGTTGTATTCCTGGCCATTGGGCTTTCAGCCATTTGGGCAGCTGTAAAATATACAGTTGGGAAAAAACCTTATGGTTATGCAGGCTTTGGTGATCCTTTTGTATTCCTGTTTTTTGGGCTTGTAGGGGTTTGTGGCACCTACTACCTGCATACCAACACATTTAATGTGTGGACTTTGCTGCCTGCTGGTGCCATAGGGCTGTTAAGTACTGGCGTTCTGAACCTAAACAATATGCGTGACATTGAAAATGATACCAACAGTGGGAAAAAAACCCTGGTGGTTAGGATGGGGCAAAAAAATGCCAAAGCATACCATACCTCTTTAATTATCCTTGCAGTGCTGATCAGCATGGCATATACCCTGATCTTTTGGGAATCATTTTACCAATTACTTTTCCTGTTAACCCTACCCTTCCTGTTCCTTAATATAAAAACAGTGCTTGGAAACCATGCCCCTATGGAGCTAAATGCAGAATTAAAAAAACTGGCATTGACTACCTTTGCTTTTTCTATTACCTTTGGGGTTGGCCTCATTCTATAACAATGATAAAAGCTTCTGTTTCAAGACGTGACCTGGTTTTTAAAATCCCTGCTGGGACTTCAAGGGGTGTGTTTACTAAAAAAATATCCTGGTTTATTTCTTTATACCATGAAGGGAAATTTGAAAATCGTGGCATTGGCGAAATTTCACCCATCCCTGGATTAAGCATAGACAACTTGGATAAGATTGAAAATAAGATCACTGAAACTATCAACCAAATAAATAAGACAGGGAAGGTAGATGAGTTTAAGATTAGCCAATTCCCATCTATACAATTTGGGATTGAAACAGCCCTGAAAGATTTAAAGTCAGAAGGGATAGGTATCTTATACCCTTCACCTTTTACAAAAGGGGTTCAGGCAATCATAATTAATGGGCTTATCTGGATGGGTGGCCAACAATTTATGGTCAACCAGGTCAAAGAAAAGATAAAGGCTGGTTTCAGGTGCATCAAGCTAAAAATTGGGGCTATTGATTTTGAAACTGAACTATTAATCTTAAAAAGTATCAGGGACAAGTTCTCCCCTTCCCAACTCGAACTCAGGGTAGATGCCAATGGGGCATTTTCAACAGAAGAGGCAGAAAATAAGTTGGAAGAACTGGCAGCTTTAGAGATACACTCAATTGAACAGCCCATAAAACAAGGGCAGTGGGAACAAATGAAAAACCTTTGCATAAAAAATATTCTGCCCATTGCTTTGGATGAGGAACTGATTGGTATTTCTGAAAGAAGCAAAAAGAAAACATTGCTGGAGAACATTAAACCACACTATATTATCTTAAAGCCATCACTTTTAGGGGGTTTTAAAGAATGTGAAGAATGGATAACACTAGCTGAAAACATGGGAATTGGCTGGTGGATAACTTCTGCATTGGAATCAAACATAGGGCTAAATGCCATTGCACAATGGACTACAACATTAAACAACAACCTGTTTCAGGGCCTGGGTACAGGAGGGTTGTATACCAATAATGTAAAATGCCCGTTAACATTAAAAGGGGAAAACTTGTATTACTTCCCAAACAAAGATTGGGATTTAGGCACAATTTAAAACAAGGAATGGAATTTAAGGGGTTAACACTGAATGGTACATATTATAAGATACCAGATTTGGTAGACCATTGTTTATATGAAATAATTTGTGACAATATACCTTCCTGGCAAAAACATGTGTATGGGTTTATTGTTGAATTCCTCTCCCCTACTGAAACCATTTTCCAGCCTACATCAGGCACAACAGGCAAAGCCAGGTTTATAGAACTTGGCAAAGAAGCTATGATAGGGTCTGCAAAAATGACCTGTGCCCACTTTGGCCTTTCAGCAGGGCAAAAAGCACTTCTCTGCTTACCCATTAAATACATTGCCGGCAAAATGATGGTAATAAGGGCATTTGTTTCAGGAATGGACCTCATCCTGGTTGAGCCATCTGGTAAACCAAAAACACAATCATTTGGGCAAATTGATTTTTGTGCCATGGTGCCATTACAGGTGGCAAACCTAATTGAAGATCCTAAAAATTTTTTAACCATTAAAACCCTTATCATTGGGGGGGTTGAAATTAGCAATACACTTCAGGATAAATTACAAAACATCCCAACAGCTACTTATGAAACCTTTGGGATGGCTGAAACCTGTTCACACATTGCCCTAAAGAAAACAAATGGTGAAGATGCCCAACCTTGCTTTGAAGTAATGGAGGATGTCCAATTGAAGGTAGATAAAAGGGGCTGCCTGGTTATAAAAGCACCCTTCTTAACTGAAGAAGTGGTAACCAATGACATGGTAAAGTTTGAGAATGAAAATTGTTTTAGGTGGCTGGGACGTTATGACAATGTGATCAATTCAGGTGGTATAAAAATCCACCCTGAAACCCTGGAAAAAGAAATTGAAGGAATCCTGAAAAGGGATGTGGTTATTCTGGGAAGACCACACTATATGCTTGGGCAACAGGTTATCATGGTGGTTGAATCTACCCAGGGAGCAATTGATGAAAACCAAATCATGGAACAGCTAAAACCATATATCCCAAAGCATTCTGTTCCTAAAAAAGTGGTTTCAATAAATAAATTCCCCAGAAACCAATCACTTAAAATTGACAGGGGGGAGTTAGTGAAGCTACTGATAGAAAATGGTTAGATTCATCTAAGTTCCAGTTCTAATATTTTATAAAAATTCGGAGAATACAAGTTTGTTATTTTTTTAATTTAAAAGGAAAAACACTCTTGCGAGAATATATTCAGGGCTAAAAGATATTGTTCTGTTAATTAATATAAAAACCCAAAAAGCCAAAGTGGGATATGGTTAAAAATACCATTTTCAATATCATCTAAAACAATGTAAGCATTTGCTTCATTTCTAATTTGTTTTATACTCTTATTCTTGCCTCCCACTTCAAATAGGAATTGATTGTCAACTAAAAAATCCCCTTTGGTGGGTGGTAGCTTTAAGCCATGTGGAACACTTACTTGTGAGCTGAAAAAAGTTTCTCTGATTGAACCTGATTTTACATTTACTCCAATAAAGCTATAATAAAGGTTAGGATTGCCTAATAATATTTTATCAGGTTTTTGCATTATTTTGTTCCCTGTTGCTTTTTGGCTAAGGCTCATAATAACCTCTGCCTTTTCCAGGTAATCTAAATACTTTAAAAGGGTTCTTTGATCCGAGATGTGTAATTCGTCCCGTAATTTAACCAGATTAGGCACATATGGGACAGTTGACGCAATGGCTGACAATAGTTTTTTTATTTTAAATGCTGTTTCAAAAGAAATATCTGATATGGCCGGAATATCAGTTTCAATAATAACATTTAAAATTGCATTTAACTTATCAAAATAAAACTCAGGGTCTTCATAATAAAATGGGTAGTAACCTGTCTTTAAATAGGCTTTAAATAATGGCAATATCTTTTTCTTTTTGGTAATTTCACTTGTAATATCCTGATGGTTATATAGTAAATCTTCAAACCCTATTTTCTTAAAATTCCCCTGTTCATTAAAAGCTAAATACTCCCTAAAGGAAAATCCCACAAGGTTGTAAGTACTTTTTCTGCGGCTAAGGTCACCATGCCCCTTGTAAATTTTTAAAACTGATGAGCCTGAAAATATAATTTTTAAACCAGGAAACCTGTCATATGAATTTTTTATCTCTGCTGACCAGTCATATCCTTTATGCTTTGATGGATATTTATGTACTTCATCCAAAAAAAGATATTTTACACCATATTGTTCTAGTATTTCTGCTATATCAACAATAGAATAGCTGTACATTAATTGGTCATCAAGAGATATATAAACAGCTTGGTTTGGTTTTTCTTTATTGAGCAAACTTGCTTTTTGCAACATTAAAGTTGTTTTTCCTACCCCTCTTGCTCCAATTATCTCAATTAATCTGGCATTCCAGTTTATCTCACTGAATAGATACCTGGTGAAACCTAAGCTTACACCATTTATTAACCTATTGCTATAATTGAAAATTTCTTGCATGACTATTGTATCAAGCTACAAATATTATGATTATTTTTTGTACTGGATTACAAATATAGTGATTATTTTTGTATTGTAATACAAAAAAAGAAAAGAAATATTGTATTCCATTACAAATTCAAGGATATTTTACTCTCTTAAAAAAGTAGCTTTTCCTTTCCTGGTGGTTATCATAAGTATACACTTCAGCATCTTTATGTGATTCAAAAAAGCCCAGCAAACCAATGTCTCCTGCACAAAAAAGGGAATGTATACACATAAGTATGATAAAAAAGTAGGCTATGGGCTGATTATAAAAAATGATGATCCCCGCCAGGCAAATTGCTTTTACAAGTACCAATGGTGTTAATGCCACCAACTGGAATTGCTTCCCGTTCAACACATGCCTGTCAGCTTCAGCATAAAAAATAAATTTTCTTAAGTTACCTCCATAATTAACTCTTGGAGCACCTGTCAGTTTTAAAGCCCTCCCGTGCATCCATTCGTGAATGACCACCAACACGGAAAAAGAAAAAGCCAATGCCCCTAAAGAATAGTACAACTGAGCTGGACTGTTTTTAAATACCCTGTAAACAGCAATGCCCAGGAATAATGCCCCTGTTACCAACATGAGTAGCTGGTATATCATAAACAGCTTGGCAACTTTGCCTCCTGAAGTAATCTGATCAACAACAAATTCCTTTACAGCCTTATGTTCTAAAGTAGCAATCAATTCATACTTATCTGTATCTGACAGTTCTTGTATGGAAGGATTCTTTGTCAAGTCTTAAATATGATAATTTGATACAATGACTTTAAGTTGATCAGCCTTATGCCAAATGCCAATAAAGTGGAAACAGCAATTAACCCTAAATAACCATACACCCAGTTATCCAGGTTTTTGGAAGCAAGGGCAACCATAACCACAAGTATTACAAATACCAGTATGTGGCTAATAAACCTCCAATTTACTTTTAGCTTGAAAATATAAACAGCAATAAACAGTTGTGCCAAAGAGGTAAAAAGCTGTGTAACAAGGCATGCATAAGCTGACCCAACAGCCTGGAGTTTTGGGATCAAAACCAGGTTCAGGGTAATATTAATCACCATACCCACAAACGCCATCCTGTTCAGTTGTTTCATGCTTCCATTGGCAGTCAGCAAAGTCCCAAAAATATAGGTAGTTGAGAGCCCCAGGAAGCCTGTCATCAGCAAGCCTAGTATAATAGCTGAATCATCAGTACTGGAGTGGTACAAAAGGTTCATAATCTCTTTATCATAAAAAAGGCTGGATATGGCTACAATAATGGCTGGTACAAAAATCAGGATAAATGACAACTTAACCATCTGTGCCACATCTTCTTTTTGTTTGATCATTTTTGAAAAAATAGGAAGTAGCAACCCGGCAAACAGCATTCCAAACATAGCCACAGCATCCAGCAACCTGAAAGCTTGTGCATATAACCCAGCCTGCTCTTTCCCTATAGGGTCTGGCAACATCCTTTCCAACATAATGGAATCTACCCTATGGTAAAAAAACATTAACAAAATAAGCAATGCATAAGGATATGATTGGCGCAAAATCACAATAAAAAATGATGGGTTAAAACGCACAACAATCTTCCCTGATTTTGCTAAAACAATGGCTAAGGTGATCAATGTTGTAAGAAAATATGCTGCTGTTTGTGCATACACAAATATTTCAATGGAAAAATCAATCCCAAGTATATTTGTGTAAAGCAACAGCCCACAAATAATGATCATCAATGTCCTGTCTAAAACAGATATCAAACTGTCAGTCCGAAACAGGTGCAATGCACTGATATTTGAACGCAAGTAAAGTGTAAATGAAACCAGGAACTGGTTTAAAACCAGGAATAATAATAGGTGGATTTGAACCTTGTCATACCCAATAATAAATGCCACTATAATGCAAACCAGCGCATACATAAAAGCAAGGACAAACTTTAACCCAACAATATTTGACAAGTGTTTTGAGAGCAGGAAGTTATGCTGTGCAATGTTCCTGTTGTTATAATTAGTAATACCCAGGTCAAGGATAATGTTCAGGATAACAGAAAAATTAAAAAGGGCAAAATAAAGCCCATAGCTTTCATTACCCACCACATTCTGGACAGTCCTGTCAATACCGAAAATCCAAAAAGGTTTTATCAGTAGATTTAAAAAAAGGAGCAATATAAGGTTGGTAACAAATTTGCGTTTCAAAACTTGGTTTTTTATCAATTCTGTTGCTGAAATTCAATGTTAAAAATAACAATTTTTTGTGCAGACTTTGTACATTTACGAAATAATCAATTAATAAGGGCAACTTATGATTATTGCTGTTAACACACGTTTACTTCAAAAAGGCAAGCTGGAAGGAATTGGATGGTTTACTTATGAAACATTAATGAGGATTACCAAAGCCCACCCTGAGCACCAATTTATTTTCATTTTTGACCGTCCATATAACAATAGTTATATTTTCTCTGACAATGTAATGCCCGTGGTAATTGGGCCACCCACACGCCACCCATTATTGTGGCTTTTCTGGTTTCAAATCCAAATCCCCAGGGTACTCAGGAAATATAAGGCAGACGTGTTTCTATCACCTGATGGCTATTTATCACTTAGGACAAAGGTTCCACAACTAGCTGTTATGCATGACATTAACTTTGTTCATCGCCCTGAAGACTTGCCTTGGTTAACTGCAAAGTATTATAATAGGTTTTTCCCAAAATTCGCAAAAAAAGCTACACGCATAGCCACTGTGTCCATGTTTTCAAAAGAGGATATTACCAGGCTGTTTAGAGTTGATTACGAAAAAATTGATGTGGTTTATGATGGGATAAACCAGACTTTCTCTCCAACTACTCCTGAAGAACAGGAGGCAATCAGGAAAAAATACACCAATGGAGCTCCCTATTTTTTATTTGTTGGAGCCTTACACCCAAGGAAAAACATCAGTGGGCTGCTCAAAGCATTTGATGCATTTAAAACCATTGAAAATAGTGACATGAAAATGGTCATTGTTGGAGGAAAGATGTTTAAAACAGGCGACATTTATGAAACCTACCAAAATACGCGTTGCAAAGATGATATCATATTCACAGGCAGGATACCAACAGCAGAGTTACATCAGGTACTGGGAGCAGCATTAGCCCTCACTTTTGTCCCATTTTTTGAAGGGTTTGGAATCCCGGTAGTTGAGGCAATGAGTGCAGGCATCCCTGTGGTTTGTTCCAATACAACCTCTCTTCCTGAAGTGGGTGGTGATGCTGTTTTATATGCTGACCCCTGCAAAACTGATGAGATTACTGAAGCCATGCACCTGATTGCCAATGATAAAAAACTCAGGGAGGATCTGATTAAAAAAGGTGCCATACAAAAAGAAAAATTCAGCTGGGAAAAAACGGCTGATAAACTATGGCAAAGCATTGAAAAAACATTGCAGTGAGTTACAATTGAGTGAATGAGTAGGTTACTTCCTTTTTATAAAGAAAATATATTAGAAGCAGGGTGTGATGAAGCAGGGCGTGGTTGCCTGGCTGGTCCAGTGGTTGCAGCAGCAGTTATCCTTCCTGTTGGTTTTGACAATCCCCTCCTAGATGATTCCAAAAAGCTTACAGAAAAGCAAAGGGAACAATTGCGCCCAATTATTGAACAAGAAGCACTTGCCTGGGCTGTAGAAATAGTTAATAATGAAGAAATTGACGAGGTTAATATTCTTAATGCTTCATTCCTGGCTATGAACAGGGCAGTTGCCAAATTGAAAGCCAAACCACAACATTTGCTCATTGATGGAAATCGTTTCAGGACCCAGTCAGATATCCCTTATACTTGCATGATAAAAGGAGATGGGAAATACCTATCCATTGCAGCAGCTTCAGTAATGGCAAAAACCTGGCGTGATGAATTTATGGGAAAGATACACCTTGAACACCCCAATTATGAATGGAGGAAAAACAAAGGTTACCCCACAAAAAAACACAGGGAAGCCATCAGACAATTTGGGATAACCCCATATCATAGGAAAACTTTCAGGTTGTTGGATGAACAAATGGAATTGAATTTTCTTTAAACCTTTTCCTTTTCATCCACGCTGGGATTTTGGCTGGTTTGGGTTTTCGCCCATAAAAGAAATCATCCATTTTTAAAGCAATCCTCCTGAATAGCCAATTGTTTTTTATGCCCCACCTAACCAGGTTATGAAGCAAATTATCGGGGTGGGAATAGGGGCACACACTCATGCAACGCCCACAATCAGTGCCAACAGTGCACCAATACCCAAAACACTTTTCGTGGTCTACCTGCCAACGTTGAACCCCATCAAAAAAGCCCACCTCGGTTTTAGGGACAGCTTGTGATGGGCAAACATCAGCACATTTTTTACAAATAGCACAAAAATCATGGACAGTGTGGTCAGGAATCCTTTCTGTCACTTCCAAAGGGATATTTGTTGTAACCACAGCTATCCTTACCCTTGGCCCCAGTTGGGGGGTCATAAGCAACCCCATCCTGCCAATTTCTCCAAGTCCTGCATCACGTGCTACCACGGGGCAAATCACTTCATAATTGCCATCAATATGCGCTCTGGCTTCATATCCCAGTTCACGAATAAATTTAGCTATCTGGATAGCAACCACCCCTGAGTTAAGGTACTGCCTTGCTGATTCCATTAAAGTAGGGCCTGCTGGACCAGTTGCCAACCAGTCTTTATCCATCTCAACAGTTAAAGCAATACCAAATTTATGGGATGTAACCACCTCTTTCCCATAAGCCTTGCCCCTGCCCCTTACAGAATAATAGTGGGTATCTTGCATTTTACAAACACCAACAGAAACTGCTCCCATTTTTTTTGTCCATGCCTTCAAAAACCTGGTCAATTGTGTTGGGTCAAATACCTTTTGAATTGAAGCCACATCACCATCTACATAATCTCTCAGCTGCTCAATGGTATGGAAGGAAGCATCAGCTGCTATAAAAGTTATGGGTGAATACATGGTTGAAGATGCATCCATTAATCCCGGCTTATCCAACCATTGTTTGTCCAAATTAAATTTATCCGGGTTTTCTTTATAAAATTGTTTTTGAAGCCCATCATATTGCCTGACCTCATCCCTGGAAAACATAGTTTGCCTCTCATCATAACGTGTGCGCGGGGTTTCATTTCCTATTATTCGCTTTCCAGGAAAAGGGAACAACAAAACAATCAGTACCAATAAAGTGCAACCCAATAAAAACCATCCCAGCCAACCAGAGCCAGGAAATGTAACTAAAGCTAATATTAAATAGGGTGTTGGAAAAGATAAAGCCAATATAAAAGCACGTCCAGCTGCCGACTTTTCTTTTTCAAATACAGAAACAATTGCAAACCACAAAAAGAAAAAAAAGAGGCATATAGCAGTAATTATAAGAAGTAAATACATTAACCCTGGTTCTTTATCCAAAGCTACTATATTTTTCTCCTGTAAAAAATTTTCTACCTATTTTGTTACCCACATACCCAAATATACTAATTTCACTTTTGTAATTTCTTTAAGCAGCATTACAGGATTTTGAGTAATATCTCAAACCAAATAAAACATTATGTATTGAAAATACATAGGTTTAAAAAATGAATGAATGCCTGTGCTTGGCAGACAAGAAATTCATTTAAAATTAAGCTATTGGCTTGAAGTCTGAAGTAAGAAGAATAGAAAAAAAATTGAAGCAAATTTATTAAACCTTCAGTCTTCTGTCTTTTGAATTATAAAATTTATAGAAATTAACCCCGGTCGGGGGCAATGAAACCTGGTTACCGTCAGGCAAGCTTACAGGGTTTTAACCTAAAACCTGATAATAAAGAATAGCATATATAAAATTAAGCACAGTGATATTTTATTACTTATACCAATTTGATTACAGAATGCCGTGTTGGATGCACCATTATTTTTTGTTTTATCAAGGCAGAAAATTACAGCATAGCCTAAGCTATGGTTTCATTTTTTAACGCAGAAAAAACGAAAAAGAATAAGCTTATATAAGGCATTTTGTGGTCAATTTGGTATTATTATACTACCCACCTCCCCTCTTCAAAAGAAAGATGTTGATTTTGCCGTTCCTTCGCTAAAATTTTTGCCTTTACCCTCGAAAGCGTTGTAAAGTGCACACCAAGGTAATTAGCAATCATGCGGTCTGAAATTTCATTATAGATGTGTTTATATTCTTCAAGAAAAATAAGGTACCGTTTCCCCAAATCAGCCTCTTTTAAAAGCTTTAGTTGACGGTAGGTCGAACTTATATCATTCATTAAAATACCGTAATAAAATGTTGAAACCGATTCGCTTTTTAGGGAACATGAACATAAAAACTCCCGATTCATAATTTTTATGTGGGTGTCAGAATGGGCAATTGCAAACAATTTTCCTGTTTTCTTTTCCGAAAGTTCCACAGCGGGGCGTAAAACCTCCCCTACACTTTTAAAGTCAATAATAGTTTTTGTACCATCTGTATTCTCAAAAAACAGAATAACAACCCCCTTTAGGATTAGGGCAACATTTTTATGGTTCATCGCTTCTTCAGCTAATATTTTATCTTTTTCAAAGGTTAAGTAACCAGAATGGTCTTCTAAGCCCAAACCATTAAAAATATTTATCGGAAATAAGAACTTATTTGATTCAGCAGCATGTGTGTTTTCCATGTTCTTAAAGAGTGTAAAGTAAAAAATGAATTGACATTTAAATTTAATAATATTCCCACAAATAAATAATACCCTTTTATCAACATTGTTAATAACTATTTGGGTTCATATTAAAGCCCAGCATATTAGCAATTGCTAACATAAGAATGCCAGTTTGCCGTTATTAGCAAATGCTAACACAGCTTAATGCCAATTTCATATAATTTTCCAAAAAATCGTAATGTTGGACGCATTAATCAAGAAAAAGATACCCCAAAATGAACACTAAAAATGGGTTATATAAGATTATTGTTGGTTATCGGTTTACAAGCCAAAAAAACAATGACTCATTCCTGGCAAAAGATCACCTGTCTCCTATTTTAAAAAGAAGGAGGTATAATCAATTTAATAAATCACAGAAAACAAGCTTGCAGGGATATCATCCCTGGCAAAGTCCCCCTAAAGTTAATCCTAAAACCATAATAAAATGAGAGATTGGAAAATTAACCTTTTAAAAAGGCAGGACGGAAAAACCATTTTAGTGACCGGCGCAAATACCGGGCTGGGTTACGAAACCAGCCTCGAACTGGCAAAACAGGGAGCACATGTAATATTGGCTGGGAGGGACGAAGCTAAACTTCAGGCAGCGGCACACAAAATAAAAGCCGCCGCCCCTGAACCAGTTATTGAGATTGGTATTATCGACCTGTCTTCATTGCAATCAATAACCAGGTTTGCCGAACTTTTTTCGGTAGAGCATAGCAAGCTCGATGTATTAATTAATAATGCAGGGGTAATGTTCCCACCACCCGGTAAAACTGCCGATGGTTTTGAAACACAGTTTGGCGTAAATTTTATAGGGCACTTTGCATTAACTGCATTACTGTTCCCCCTGTTGCAAGAAGCAAGGTACTCGCGTGTGGTAACACTTAGCAGCATTGCCCACCGTAATGCTAAAATTGATTTTAACAATCTAAAGCTTGAAAAACCCTATGACAAGTTTCGCGAATATGGACAAAGCAAAATGACCGATTTAATTTTTACCCTTGAATTGCAACGCAGGCTTAACCGGGCAGGCTCAAAGGTAATATCAGTTGCGGCACACCCAGGCATAAGCAAAACCAACCTTTTGCGCCACGATAACCCTGAAATGATAGAAAACTACCCACATATGGATGCCAGCCAGGGAGCCTGGCCAACCCTGTATGCCGCAACAGAAAATGTGGAAGGAGGGTCTTACTGGGGACCTAACGGTAAAGATGAAATAAATGGATACCCTGCCCCGGCAGCTATTGACCCATATGCACAACAAGGACAAATTGGCAAACAACTATGGGAATATGCCGAACATGAAACCGGGATTACTTTTCCTCTTATTTAAACAGGTAAACATTGACTTACAAAACAAAATAGCATGTTATGAAGAAACTTTTACTTTCAATCTATTTAACAATCTGCGTGTTTGGTATATTACAGGCGCAATACAGCGGGGGGAGCGGAACATCTGGCGACCCTTACCAAATTGCCACGCTGGATGACCTTTTAGAACTAAGTAATACAACTACCGATTGGGATAAGCATTTTATACAAACTGCGGATATTGACGCTTCGGCAACAACAGGGTGGAATAGTGGTAAGGGCTTTATCCCCATAGGCCTAACCCCTCCCTTTACCGGGTCGTATAATGGCAATGGCTTTGTTATTGACAGATTGTATATTAATGATCCAGGTGGATATGGTGGCTTGTTCCGTAAAACGGAAGGAGCTACTATTAGCAATCTTGGCCTTACAAATTACAACATTTCAATTTCCCAGCAGGGTGGAGCTTTTGCCCATATTATGATTGGTGGCAGCATTAGCAATTGTTACGGAACCGGCTCTTTTAATGCTTCCGATGCAGCTGGCTTGGCTTATATGATAAAAGGAGATATTTCTGTTACTGATTGTTATAACGAAGCAACTATTAATGGGTATCAGTTCGTTGGAGGTCTTATTACATTTGTCGGAGATGGAACGGCTGGTGATAATATTAGTATTACTAACTGTTATAATAATGGTACCGTAAATAAAATTACCGCTTCGTATAGTCATGAATCAGGTGGATTTATCGCTGGGGTTGATAGCCCTGGCAGTGTAATTATCGATTTTTGCTATAATACAGGTAATGTTATTGGGAATGATTATGCTGGCGGCTTCATTGGGAGTGTTAAAATTGATCATGCAAATTCTAAAATAACAAGATGTTATAATACCGGTAGTGTGCAGGGACGACGGTATGTAGGTGGTTTCATTGGAAATCTAGGGACAAATTATGGTATTATTGAAAACTGTTATAGCACCGGCTCTGTTACAGCGAGCTATGACTTTGCTGGTGGCTTTACAGGATATTCTAATTATCCCGATCGTTATAAAAACTGTTATAGTACCGGTTCGGTGAGTAATTCTACAAATAGAGGAGGCTTTATGGCAGGCTGGTGGGATTATGCTGTCTCTGCCCCAACTTCCTGTTTCTGGGATACGCAAACATCTGGTGATGCAACAAGTAATGGAGGGGTGGGTAAAACTACCGCCGAAATGAAAACCCTTAGCACATTTACCGACGCAGGTTGGGATTTTGTCGGTGAAACTACAAATGGATCTGAGGATATATGGGACATAGATGCTGGTGTTAACAATGGTTATCCCTTTCTAAGGATATCGGGGCCAGTTATTAGCGTAGAAGGCAATGGTAATGTTATTGCCAATAAAGATAATTCACCATCAACAACCGATCATACCGACTTTGGTTCAACGGGGCTCAATGGCGGAACCATAGAACGAACCTATACCATACAAAACACTGGTAACGAGAATTTAACTGTTAGCAGTGTAAACATTAGCGGTACCCATGCTTCCAACTTTAGTGTTAGTGCCTCTCCGGCTTCAACTGTTGTTCCAGGCAGTTCTACTACATTTCGTATAGTGTTTGACCCTTCAGAACTGGGCGTACGTGCGGCTAGTGTTTCAATTACGAACGATGATGGAGATGAAAACCCTTATAATTTTTCTATCCAGGGAACTGGTACTAATATTGCACCAACCGCTGCAAGTTTTACAGCTTCACCAGGCCCATACCAGGATTTGGTATATACTTTTACAACTACAACCTTTAGTTATTCCGACGGAGATAACGATCCAATAGATCATGTTCGTGTAACCGCGATACCCGGTAGTGGTACATTATATGTTGATGCAAACAATAATGATACATACAATAGTGGAGAGCAATTGAGTAACGGGGCTCAGGTTTCCAAAGCAGATCTTGATGCCGGAAATCTTCAGTTTTATACCACTGCTACTTCAAACACATCATTCACCTTCGATGTAAATGATGGTAATGAATACAGTGCCTCAACCTATACGGCTACTTTAAATATAACACCTGTTCCTACAGTAACATTGTCATTGGGAGGTAATAGTATAAATGAAACCGGAGGTTCTACTAATGTTACAGCCACCCTTTCAAATGCCTATGGAGCCACGGTAACAACCAGTCTTGCATTTTCGGGAACAGCAACATTAACAAATGATTTCACACGAACGGGTAGTGCAATTACGATTTCGTCGGGTACAACTGGCTCAATTACAATTTCTTCGGTTCATGATTTAATTGATGAAAGTAATGAAACAATTATTATTGATATAAACAATGTAACCAACGGTACAGAAAACGGGACACAACAGCAAACAATTTCAATAACCGACGATGATACTTCACCGACTGTAAGTACCACAGCTATTACTACCTTCGACGGTACTTCGGCTACCATGGGTGGCAATGTTACAGCCGAAGGGACCTCTTCTGTTACCGAACGTGGGGTAGTATATTCTTCAATCGACAATACCCCCGAAATTGGCGAGACTAATGTTACCAAAGACGCAAACGGCACCAACGGAGCAGGAACGTATAATGAAAGTATTTCAAATTTAAGCCCTGTAACTACTTATTATGTACAGGCTTATGCCATAAGTGCAGCAGGAACCAGCTATGGCGGTATCCAAAATTTCACAACTGGTAAAGCCACTCAAACCATAACCTTTAATGCATTGCCTTCTGTTACGTATGGCGATTCGGATTTCCATCCTGGAGCAAGTGCAAGCAGTGGATTGCCAGTTAGTTATAGCTCATCAAATCAGGATGTTGCAATTATTAACGGAGGATTAATCCAAATTGTAGGAGCCGGTACATGTACAATTTATGCCGACCAGGGTGGAAATGCCACCTACAATGCAGCACCTCAGGTTTCACGTACACTTATTGTTGATCCAAAAGAATTAACCATTTCGGGTGCGAGCGCTTCAAACAAAGTATATGATGGCACAACAGCCGCCACTATTAGCGGCACGGTAGCCCTTAGCGGCCTTGTAAGCGGAGATGATGTAACCCTGGGCGGTACGCCAATTGCTACCTTTGCCAGTGCCGATGTAGCCAGCAGCATTGCAGTTACGGTCTCTGGTTATAGCATAAGCGGTGCTGAGGCAGGCAACTACTCGCTAACACAACCAACAGGCTTAACAGCCGATATCGCAGCCAAAACGCTTACTATAACAGGGATCACTGCCAATAACAAAACCTACGATAGCACAACCGATGCCACCATTAGCGGCACGGCAGCACTTAGCGGCCTTGTAAGTGGGGATGATGTAACCCTGGGCGGTACGCCAACTGCTACCTTTGCCAGTGCCGATGTGGCCAGCAGCATTGCAGTTACGGTCTCTGGTTATAGCATAAGCGGGGCTGAGGCAGGCAACTACTCGCTAACACAACCAACAGGCTTAACAGCCGATATTGCAGCCAAAACGCTTACTATAACAGGGCTTACTGCCAATAACAAAACCTACGACGGCACAACCGCCGCAGCCCTTAGTGGCACAGCAAGCCTTAGCGGAGTTATAAGTGGGGATGATGTAACCCTGGGCGGTATGCCAACTGCTACCTTTGCCAATGCCGGTGTAGCCAGCAGCATTGCAGTTACGGTCTCTGGTTATAGCATAAGCGGTGCTGAGGCAGGCAACTACACGCTAACACAGCCCACAGGCTTAACAGCCGATATCGCAGCCAAAACGCTTACTATAACAGGGCTTACCGCCAATAACAAAACCTACGACGGCACAACCGCCGCAGCCCTTAGTGGCACGGCAAGCCTTAGCGGAGTTGTAAGCGGGGATGATGTAACCCTGGGCGGTACGCCAACTGCTACCTTTGCCAGTGCCGATGTAGCCACTGGCATTTCGGTTACCGTAACAGGTTACAGCCTCAGCGGTGCTGATGCAGGCAACTATACATTAACACAACCAACAGGATTATCAGCAGATATCACACCGAAGGCATTGACTATTACAGCCGATGACCAATCCAAAACCTATGACGGCTCTGTGTTCAGCCCGTTTACTGTCACATACTCTGGGTTCATTTCAGGTGAAGATGAAAACGACTTAGGAGGTACGCTGGTTTTCAGTGGTACATCTACAACAGCCGTTAATGTAGGAACCGGGTATGTGATTACGCCACAAGGGTTAACATCCTCTAATTACAATATCAGTTTTGTTAATGGCTCACTGGATATAACACAAAAAGCACTAACGGTTACAGCGGACGACCAATCCAAAACCTATGACGGCTCGGTATTCAGCCCGTTTACCGTGAGCTACTCAGGGTTCATTTCAGGGGAGGATGAAAACAACCTTGGGGGGACGCTGGCTTTCAGCGGTACTGCTACAACAGCTACAAATGTGGGTACAGGCTATGTAATCACACCTCAAGGGCTGACTTCGCCAAATTATGATATTAGCTTTGTTAACGGTAGCCTGGACATTACGCAAAAAGCCCTAACCGTTACTGCCGATGGCCAATCCAAAACCTATGACGGCACTGTGTTCAGCCCGTTTACCGTGAGCTACTCAGGGTTCATTTCAGGGGAGGATGAAAACAACCTTAATGGGGTATTAACCTTTAGTGGGACAGCTACAACAGCTACAAATGTGGGTACAGGCTATGTAATCACGCCTCAAGGGCTGACTTCGCCAAACTACAGCATCAGCTTTGTTAACGGTAGCCTGGACATTATACAAAAAGCACTAACCGTTACTGCTGATGACCAGTCAAAAGTATATGACGGCTCTGTGTTTAGCCCGTTCACTGTCACATACTCTGGGTTCATTTCAGGTGAAGATGAAAATGACCTCGGCGGTACTTTAAGCTTTAGTGGGGCGGCTACTACAGCAACCAATGTAGGTACAGGCTATGTAATCACACCTGGTGGCTTAACTTCGCCAAACTACAACATCAGTTTTATTAATGGTAGCCTGGACATTACGCAAAAGGCTTTGACCATTACAGCCGATGACCAATCCAAAACCTATGACGGCTCAGTATTTAGCCCATTTACAGTTAGTTACTCTGGTTTTGAAAATGGTGAAGATGCAACTAATTTAGGGGGGACTTTAAGTTTTACGGGCACAGCTACCACCGCCACGGAGGTAGGCTCGGGTTATGTCATTATCCCGGGTGGTTTAACTTCGGCGAACTACAACATTACGTTTGTCAACGGCACGCTTGGTATTACGCAAAAGGCTTTGACCATTATAGCCAATGACCAATCCAAAGTGTATGACGGCACTGTGTTCAGCCTGTTTACAGTTACTTACTCTGGGTTCATTTCAGGTGAAGATGAAAACGACCTGGGAGGCACGCTAGCTTTCAGCGGTACTGCTACAACAGCTACAAATGTGGGTACAGGCTATGTAATCACACCTGGTGGCTTAACTTCGCCAAACTACAACATCAGTTTTATTAATGGTAGCCTGGATATTATACAAAAAGCACTAACGGTTACAGCGGACGACCAATCCAAAACCTATGACGGTACTGTGTTTAGCCCGTTTACTGTCACATACTCTGGGTTCATTTCAGGTGAAGATGAAAATGACTTAGGCGGTACGCTGGTTTTCAGTGGCACATCTACAACAGCCGTTAATGTAGGAACCGGGTATGTGATTACGCCACAAGGGTTAACATCCTCTAATTACAATATCAGT